>CAZSFV010000009.1:0-59881 GCA_964606345.1 uncultured Bacteroidaceae bacterium
AGTCTCAACTGCATTCAGTGCAGCCACTGCCTCGCCTTGATAATCCGAATAGCCGGGTACGTCTATGATGTTTATCTTTTTGTTGTTGTATTCGGCATACATAAGACTCGAAACCACCGAACCCTTTCTTTCGATTTCTATGTCTCTGTAATCCGAAACCGTGTTACCATCTTCAACAACACCTCTTCGGCTTATAGCCTTTCCTTCGAAAGCCATAGTTTCTGCCAAGGTCGTTTTGCCGGATTTTGCTCCACCCAAAAGGGCGATGTTCTTAATTTCCGATGTGTGATAAATCTTCATATCTACTCCGTTTTTAAGTTTGTAATAAGATTATTTCATGCAAGCAAAGGTAAGTATATTTTCCCTTACTTCCAACTTATTTATCATAGAATTTAATCCGTATTCGATTTATCCTTATTAGAATTTGGACAAGTAACCTTCAAACAAAAGGAAACAAAAGCCTCTGTCGTCTTTATACAAAAGGAGTTTCGCTTATAGCTTCGGCGAAAGAGTTGGGGAGCTATCGGGATTCTTTCAGCGTGTTCGGCAAATCGATTTCGTCCATGGTTATGAGCTTGTTCATGATTGCAAACAAGGCAAGAGCCGCCGAAGAGTGGA
The DNA here is from genome assembly GCA_964606345.1 of uncultured Bacteroidaceae bacterium. Lineage (GTDB taxonomy): Bacteria > Bacteroidota > Bacteroidia > Bacteroidales > P3 > Onthomorpha. The sequence goes on from CAZSFV010000009.1 coordinate 619, forward strand.
TGTCTGTTTTTCTTGCAATATTTCGTCTGTGTGTGGTTACGGTGTTCACGGATATGAACAACTTATCGGCTATTGCCTTATTGCTCAAACCTTGAACCACACAGCGTATCACTTCCTTTTCTCTGTCGCTCAGTCCCTCCGTTTCATTCGATTTGTTTGCCCCAACGCTCGGGCTGCTCCTGTGGTTCAGCTCCTCCAATCTTTTAACCTCCTCGGTGAAAAGCATGGTCTCCATCTTGCAATGACACATAAGATCTTCCTCAAAAAGGAATATATCGTACAGAACCGAACTCAAAAGCGTACGATCAGCCTGTCGGTCGTAGAATTTTATTATCAACCTCTTCAAATCCGCCAATTTCTTTTCCAAAGGCGAACGATGCATAACAGCCATTTCAAGACTTATATGACCGGTTTTCTTTCCCTGCAAAAGCGAGTCCACATACGGGAACACCTCCTTCTCTTCCCGCTCCATGTGATTGCGAACGAACACACAATACTCGTCATAGAAGCGTATAATCATGAAAGCCGCCTCATTCTCCGTCAGCGAGCCGAGAGCCTCAAGCAGTTTGCGTCTGATTGAAGGCAGAATAAAATTAAGATAGTAAGCATGGCTGTTTTGCAGATAGTCGCACAAACACTTAAGCGACAATTTGACCGACTGTTGCGGGTATTGCCATGCATTTGAATGAAAGTTCAAAACGGCAAGAAAAGTATTGCAATCAATCCCTTTCTCATCACAAACCTGACGTATAGTCTTATCGCCGAAACCGAAACCTATACCGAAGCGAGACACCACACACAACAACTTGAAATTCTCGCATATCACGTCATACAACCTGTCAGTCTCAAAGCAAACTCCGTTCATTGCATACGATTTTGGGCAAAGGTACGAAAAAATCGACAAGAGGGCCTCAACCCGATACCGATACACGCCATTTTAAAACCCTTTCGCAAACACCTGCCAAGCACAATCCGCCCCACGCTCCACACCCACCCTCCACCAATCGCCGATTCGCCGAAACGAAAGGCTGATTCAAAAAAATGAATGGCTGATTCGTGAAAATGAATCGCCGATTCATTTTTGGCTTTGCAAGAGGCTGTTTCTTCGGGTGTTGCAAGATGAATTTTCTCTTGTCGTTCGAAAGAGCTTTTTCGCATTAACTGTTGCTTACTGCCGCTTTTGTTCCGTCTGCAATGGTTTTGATGTTTCAAGAACGAGAAAAGCAATATTTCTTTTTTCACGCCGTTGAAACGGAAGTGGTTTCTTTTGCTTCGTCTTGTGGTTTGTATCACTGCATCATGCTGCATAAAAGAGCCGCAGGAATTGATAAATAACAGAGTCAAGAAAGTGAAAATCAATTTTATCGATTGGGAATTGAAGGATTATGCTTCTGCTTTGCAAGAGCAGGAGGCAATCTTCAATGACAAGGTAAGGCAAAAATTACTCTTAGAGAAGAATATATCGCAAGACTTCATAGTTTGCGAACACCCCCATGTGTATACTCTCGGCAAGCATGGCAAGGAGGCAAATCTTTTGGCAAGCAGAGAGTTTTTGGAAAAGATAGAAGCTTCGTTCTATCACATAAACCGCGGTGGCGATATAACCTATCACGGTCCCGGTCAGTTGGTCGGGTATCCGAGTTTAGATGTGGACGCCATAGGTTTGAGCCTGCGAAGCTACATAGACACCATAGAGGAAAGCGTCATCAGACTGATGGACGATTATTCCATAAAATGCGAAAGGTTGAAAGGTGCAACGGGGGTATGGATAGATGCTCACGGCAAGGGAGCAAGAAAAATATGTGCCATAGGGGTGAAGGCTTCCCGCGGTATAACCATGCACGGATTTGCACTCAATGTCAACACAAAGCTTGAATATTTCGGCTATATCAACCCTTGCGGCTTCACCGATAAAGGAGTAACTTCAATGCAAAAGGAACTCGGTGAACCAATCGACATGAAGAAAGTAAGCAAACAGCTATATGATAAATTTGTGAGCCTTATTTGTTGAGATTCAGCAGAGCAGAGGGTAATTATTTATCAGTGAACACACCTCTTGTCGTTTTTTGAGCATAGGGAAAGAGGAAAAAGTTCACGAAAAATTTGGTAATCAAACAAAAAGTTGTACCTTTGCAAACGCAAAAGCAAATGGTCTCTTGGCCGAGAGGTTAGGCACCGGTCTGCAAAACCGTTTACTCCAGTTCGACTCTGGAAGAGACCTCGTGAAAGTAGAACAATAGAGCCACTCCGCATGGAGTGGCTCTATTGTTTTTAATTGTAAATAACTAAAACACTGATGGAGAGCAATAAACTCTTGGCTTTCAATGGCAAAAGATACAGATATTAAGGTGGTAGCATCTGTGCAGAACACATCTGAGCTGTTAACAAAGCATCTATCCATACCCATTTATCAAAGACCTTACGTATGGACTGAAAACAACGTTGAACAGATGCTTTCTGACATAAGAAACAGCATGACGCAAGGCAAAGAGAACTATCGTTTAGGCAGCATAATACTGCACAACAATGATATTGTCGACGGACAACAGCGAATAACGACACTATCCTTAATTCGCAAAGCTCTGCAAGATAAAGGTATTGTGGATTATGCTGATGATTGCGAATTAAGATATAATCACGTTTTGTCTTTCAAACATCTGAAAGAAAATTTTAGTTACATCAAACAGTGGTTATCCGAACTATCAAACTGTAATGATTTTGCAAAGTATTTGGACAAACATTGCGAATATGTCGTGCTGCAAATTACAGGGGAGGATAGTTTATCTATGGCGTTCAAGCTTTTTGATTCTCAAAATGGAAGAGGAAAACAACTCGAAGCATACAATTTGCTCAAGGCATTCCACCTTAGAGCAATGAACGATATGCCGTCAGAGGAAAAAATTAAGTGTGATAGAGCATGGGAATCGGCTGCAAGGTATTCTGGGTCGCACAACTCGACAAACACTCATGACATACTGAAACAATTGTTCGATGAACAACTATTTAGAAGCAGACTGTGGAGCAGGAATAAGAGTGCTCGGAAGTTCACCAAGAAGCAAATCGGAGAATTTAAGGGTATGCTTATCAATAAATCTAATCCTCCTGAATATCCTTTTCAAAATCATCAACAGCTTCTCTTTATAACAGAAAAGTTATATGGTGTATTTCTGCAAGGAATGATACCTATACGCTCAAGGTTCTCCGACAATGATGATATTAACATTAATCCGTTTATCAGCATTAGTCAGCCTATAGTCAATGGAAAAGCCTTTTTTACGTACATACAAACCTACGTAGAATTATACAAACGTCTTTTTATAGAGCTTGACACTTACCAATTGAGAGAGTTTAAACAATTCTACAAGAAGTATTGCCTTCAATATGATGGGCATTGGAGAGTAGGCGATAATTATGTGCGTGAAATGTATAAATCAATAATATTATTCTTGTTTGATAGGTTTGGAGAGGCGGTATTGAATAAATACTATAAAGTCTTGTATATGCTTACATATGTTGTTAGAAGAAAAAACAAAAGAGTATTCTATCAAACAGTGGCTAATCACCCTCAAGAATTATTTGTAACCATATTGCATGCAAAGACAGAACATGATCTAAAAATGTTGAATGACAAAATAGAATGGGAAATTAAAGATGGATATGACTTCCCTTTGTATGAGGAAGTTACCAAGCAAATAAAAACAAACGAATAAAAAATTAGCGTTCTTATGGGACATGAAAGTGTAGCAGTTCTCAACGTGGAGCAAATCTTTGAGTCAGAATATGTTATTCCTCTTTATCAACGTAACTTTGCATGGGGAGAAGAACAAATAATAACACTGCTTGATGATATATACGAAAGTATTAAATCAGGTGAGCAAAAATATTTCATAGGCACTCTTGTGGTTATTTGTCGCAAGAACGGAGAATATGAGGTTATCGATGGACAACAGCGATTGACCACGCTTGCTCTACTGTTATACGTTCTTCAATCTGACGTACAAATAAAACTTCATTATGACTCCAGGCCAGAGGTGGAGATGTTCTTAAAATCTATCGCATCGGGTCGAATGCCAACTAACAGAGACGTCTTCGTTCAGCATTTTAGCGATGCAATAGAAATAATGAAAGAATACGTTAGAGAGCACCAACAATCGGAGAAAGACTTCAACGATAAGTTGTCTATATTTACCTGCAATAATGTGTACTTGGTTAGAGAGGTGATGCCATCTGATACAGATGTGGCTGCTTACTTTGAAATAATGAACAATCGTGGAGAACAGTTACAAGAACATGAAATCGTCAAAGGGCTTCTTCTCGAAAAATTAAAAGATAATCCGGGACTGAGTCAAGTATGCTCAACTATTTGGGATGCATGCTCTCAGATGAATGAACGTATTCAAAAATCGTTTACAAAACAAATGCGTATATCATTGTTTGGAGAACAATACGATGATTTTATTCCAAACGACGAGACATACGTGCAGATTTTTTCAGACATACAATTACAATGTAGTAACATCACCTGTGGCGAAAAGCTTTCCCTGATTTTGAAAGATGATTCTATTGATACGCTGACTCCATCATTTGAAGCAAATGATGAAGATGTACCTGAGGTGAATAGCGAGGTATCAATCATTGATTTTCCAAACTTCTTAATGCATGTGATGCAGCTGTACTATGATAACGAACTAACTGCTGCTAATGGTAAAGATGGAGTAAGGCTTCATGATAAATATTTGCTGAAAGCATTTAGAGCCATAGAAGAAGATATTGATGCAACAGAATTTGTTTACAGGCTTCTTAGATGTAGAACTATTTTTGATAGATATATTGTGAAAGTCAGTGTTGTAAATGACAAAGACGAAGAAGAACAAGAGTGGTCTCTATTAAAGCCTCAATGCTATAAAAATCCAGGCAATGGAAGAACGCAGCTGAAATTTGTAAATGTCTTTGATGATAAAAATCAACAAGACTTAGTCGTAAAGGCATTATCATGCATTCAAGTTTGCCACCCTTCGAAATACTACAAAAACTACCTTCAGGATATATTAGGTTGGTTTAAAGATGGCAGTATAGATAAAAATGCCAATGACTACTTAAAGGAAATAAAAGGCTGGATACTCAAAGACCTCATTGCAAATGAAAGATATTTTGGACTTACTGAATATTGTCCGGATTTACAAGGTACTAAAATCAGTCATTCTGTACTTGACTACATAGATTACTTGCTTTGGGATATACATAAAAATCATAGTCTTAGTATCGGCGAAGAGGAAACAAAATGGAAACAACTAAATGATCTTAAGGATTTTCGCTTTCAATATTGGAATTCCGTGGAACATCATTACCCACGGAACAGAACGGAAGAGATTACTGATGAAGGCGTAACGCCTTTTGAACTTAATTGTCTTGGGAATGTGTTTCTCGTAAGTAAATCATCAAATTCCAGAATGTCTGATAAAAATCCAAAAGACAAGGTAGTAATTTATGGTAACAATGCAAACCTTGCTCCAAACAGACAAATAATTTATAGTATAACTAGAAACGAAGGATGGGGATCGGTGCAAATAAAAAATCATCTTCGTTTTATTGAGGAAGTGTTTTATACTTCGAAGAAATTTTATTGCGAACATTATGAGAACTCTTTATCAGATAAATAGGTATAGAGCTTAATGAATTTTGAATAGCATAAGATTTGAAGATAAGTTTCTTATATAGTAGGGGTGTGGTGGTGTAGGGGCAAAGTATTAGGGGTGATTTGTATTCAGAGAAGTTTAAGTGCATAGTCTAATCAGTTCCACCGATATGGTCTGCATCTTATTGATAAGGTTGACATGGTGATGCATTCTGTCTTTTTTATTGCTCATGGAAATTATTGAGTACAATTCATGAATCAATAACTTACATTATAACTTACAAGAAAGCAACTAAGCGAAATTGCAACTTATTTGGTTGATTCGTGTGTTATCAGGTCTGAATAAGAAAGAACGGATACCCTTGTTAAATGGAAATAAAGAAATAAGCAAAACAAGACTGAGGGGAGTAAGTTGTTCAGACTTGAATTTATGAAACAATGCCATAAACTCATGCTGTGTTTCAGGTTATCACCATTTATGCCCATGCATGCAATAAGGAATATAAAGCAATTGGACGGGTTTGAAATCAGTTTAATCATACAGATGCTATTCAAAGGAACTCAGATAAATATCACAATCCACTTTGGCTGTAATGCAAAAAACCAACGAGCAAATTACATTAGTATTGACTTTCGGGTTTGTAAAAGCGATTAAAGGATCAATGATATACTAAGGTGTTTTATGCTCATCCTTGGGAAATATTGCCAATTTGCGGAGAATTGGTTCGCTTTCTTGACAGTCTTTATGGCAATGGAGGCAATAAATCGGTCGAGAATGAATTTCATCATGAAATTATAAGCCTTCGTCTACTATATGATAGAGACAGACAGTCGAGAACGAATTGATAGTATCAAAACTTACAGACTTCATTTGCTGCTTGTTCAACGAGAAATGGACAAAAGTCAGGTCATTCAATAAAAGGCATTTTGTCAGTCATACGAACAGCAAAACAGATAGCGTCCCATTCGTTAATAATCAATCATTGCGTCCATGCTTAACAGCCATGACAAGAACAAACATGGTTCGAAGAAAATAGAAATCGGCATTCCCGAAACCGAATCGCCGTTCCGCTAAAACGAATGGCTGATTCATTTTCACGAATCAGCCTTTCATTTTTTTGAATCAGCGTTTGGATTTTGGGCTTGACTTACATATGTTTGTCAAACGGTGTACGGATAAAAAAGAAAGAGGAACAAAATGCTTTGTTCCTCTTTCTTTGCAATATCTAAAACCTTTTTATTTCATCAATGCTTCCATTCTGGAAATGTACTTCTCAACTTCTCTGAATTCCATCGAGTTCGGATAGTCTTTCTTTATGCTTTTGTAGCATTCCAAGGCTTCTTTGTTCTTTTGTTGTATCTCATAAATTTGACCCAACTTCAAAAGAACGAATGGTGTTGTTATGTCGTTCTCTGCTTTTGCCGCTTCTTTGTAGGCGGATATTGCTTTGTCCAACTGATTCAACTCTGCGTAAGCATCGCCTATCAGTGCTTTGGCTTGATACTTCATCAACATGTCATCAGGCGAGAACTTGCTCAAATAATCTATTGCTTTTTGGTACTCTCCTTTTTGAAGATAAATGTTACCGGCATAATAAGCTGCCAATTTGCCGCTTTTTGTGGAGCCATACTCTTCTACAATGTTTATCAAGCCCGAGTGCTTGCCGTCTCCTTTGAGAGCCTTGTCGAAATCTTCGTTTTGAAAATACTGTTGTGCCGCAAACAATTCCGCTTGTGCGCTTTTCTCCTTTGGCATGGCATACAAATGCTTGTAACCGAAGTAAGCGGCAATGCCGACAACCACAACTGCCAACACAATTATTATCACCTTGCGATTCTTCTCCAAAAACCTTTCCGTATCTGTTACCAATGCTCCGACGTTAAAGTTCTTCTCCTCTTGGTTTTCCGTGTTTTTGATGCTGTTCTCTGAATCCATTTTGTTCAATTTGTTTCTCGTTATTTCTTTTCAGTTTGCAAAGATACATTTTCTTCTCGAAAAGAGAGTTCTTTTGGGTGAAAATTGTAACGCCATGGTGTGTTTTTTCGCTGTTTGTGCATTGGAGCGAATTTCTTTTGCAGATTTTCAAGCGATTGCTTGTTTAAGAAGAAATGTTTTTATATCTTTGCCCTCTAAATATTCGGAGTTATGGATATTACGACTAATTTCATGGGGGTGAGGATTAAGAGCCCTGTTGTTGTTGGAAGTTGTGGTTTGACCTCCGACCTTGCCACGCTGAAAAAAATAGAACAAGCCGGAGCAGGTGCTGTAATTCTGAAATCTGTTTTCGAAGAACAGATTTTGCAAGAGATGACAAACTCCCTGAATATGTCTTCCAATTTCGGTTACTCTCCCGAAACTTATGATTATGTGGCTTCCCATACAAAGGAACAGTCATTGGACAAATACACGAACTTGATAAAAACTGCCAAAAGCGAGTTGTCGATACCAATCATTGCAAGCGTGAACTGCATTTCGGCATCGCAATGGATTTCTTTTGCTGGAAGAATGGAACAGGCGGGTGCAGACGGTGTGGAATTGAACATGTTTGTGCTTCCTTCCGATGTTAACTTGACCACGGACGATGTCGAAAGATTTTATGAGGACGTTATACAGAGCATAAGACGTGCCTTGACGATACCTATTTCTATCAAAATCAGTTCCTACTTCTCTTCACTTGCTCGTTTTGCACAAAAAATTTCATGGATGGGCATCTCCAATCTGCATATCTTCAACCGTTTTGCCTCGCAGGACATAAACATTGACAAGATATGCACAGAACCGGCGAATGTCTTTTCTTCGCCAAGCGATTTGCCGCGTGTAATACGATGGACAGCCATTTTGTCGAATATAATACATTGCACCTTGACCTCGGGCGGAGGTGTGCATAAGCCGCAGGACGTCATAAAACTTCTTTTGGCAGGAGCATCAACCGTTCAAGTCGTTTCGGCACTGTACGAACAAGGTACGGAGTTTATATCAGAGGCAAACACTTTGCTCAAAAGCTGGATGGAAGAAAAGAACTTCAAAACGATAGACGAGTTTCGGGGTAAACTCGCCGTGGAAAAGAACAATAATTCGTCGGCCTTTCATCGTGTTCAATTCATGAAGTATTTCGCAGGAATAAAATAGACTATTAACTAAGCAAACAATTTAATTTTTATGGAAAATCAGACCAGAACAGTCAGCTTTTTCAGATTTGAAGATCTGAGGGTTTACGACAAGGCATTGGATTACTTCGTATGGACGATGCAACAAACACAAACGGCAAGCGAATTTGAAAAGAAGGTCATTCTTGAACCTTTATCGACCTATGCTGCAAAGATTGCGGAAAATATAGCAGAGGGTTCAGCAAGGCACAAGCCGCAATTCATACAGTTTTTGAAAGATGCAAAAAGTGCAATAAGAAGTTGTGTGGTGCTTTCGACTTTGGCATACAAAGATGGAGTGTTTGACCAATCTCAATACGACCAATCCAGAGAGACTTTGGTGGAAATGACAAAGATGGTTGGTGCAATGATAGTTTCTTTGCAGAGAAACGGTGAAAGAACGGGAGGAAGCCAATCCTCTTCAACAGATACGGATTTCAATACAGACGAAGGAATGAATTTTGAGTACTAATAGGTAATCTCTGATTACAAAAACGCATCGCAAGAGAGTAGCTTCCGTTCGCCGGAATGTGAAGTTATCTTCTTGCGATGTGTTTTTATTTGCAGGCATCTGCAACCCCTCCTCCGGGAATAACAAAGTCGAAAAACAAGTTCTCCAAAAGAAATGCTTATCCAAGGGAAAGCATAACAGTTTCTATTGCTTGCGACGTGCCTTTTGCAGCTTACGGCGATGCTGCCAGCGTTTCCAGCGTTTCAGAGGGGAAGCCGTTCGGGAGGTTCGGTTGAGTTTCAACATTTGTTTGTCATCGGAACTGTACATTTCGGTACGTGCCTCGGCTATGCTGGCATTTAGTTCAAAGCCTATTAGGAGTATGAAGGAGTTAAGGTAAGTCCACAGTAGGAAAATGATTAACACTCCGATTGAACCATAGAGAGCGTTATAGCGAGAGAAGTGCAGTATATAGAAATTGAAGCCTTGAGTTGTCAAAATGAATAGCAGTGTAGCCAAGCTTGCACCTGCCGAGAAGAAAGTATAGTTTTTGCGATTTGCAGGAGTACAATAGTACAGTGAAGCGAACATGAGGTAGACTATACTTATGAGAAGAACCCATTTAAGGCTTTTCAGAAGTATCAGTTTGGCGGTCGTGTCCAATATTCCTCCTTGTTCCAAATATTTGACAAAGATTCGGAAGCCGCCAATCAAGGTGAAGCTGATCAGAACCACAATCGTAATAATCAAAACCATCAAAATACTCAGCAATCGTCGCTTTAACCACTTGCGTTTCTCGATACTGTGGTGGGATTGATTGAAAGAAACAAGCATTGCATTGATACCGCTCGAGGCAACATAGATAGAAGAAATGAAACCTATGGACAGCAGCCCGTTATGCTTGCGATGTAAGATGTCTTCAAGGGTTTTTTCTATTGCAGGATAGACATTTTCGGGTAAAGTCTCTTTCAACAGAGAGAAAAGCTGCTCTGCATAATACGCTGTATCGAAATAGGGTAACAGAGTGAAGAAAAACAATACCAAAGGAAAGATTGCCAAAACGAAATGGAAAGAAACAGCGGCTGCCCTTTGGTTCAGCACTCCTTTCATCAAGCCTTTGATAAAGAAAACTGCAACATCAAAAAGCGGAACGCCCTGAAATCCGGGTATAACCAACATTCGAGAAGCATGCAACACCTCTCTGACCGGTCGCCAATATATCAGCTTTCGCAGATATTTAGTTTTGGTTGAGCCGTTCATCTATTCGTCTGCCAACAAGCTTAAATCAATGCTGTTTATATGGTGTGTCAATGCTCCGACAGAGATATAATCCACTCCGCATAGGGCATAGGATAATATATTTTCTGAGGTTATTCCGCCCGAGCTTTCAATTTCGTAACGGTGTCCAACAATCTTCACGGCTCTTTGGGTGTCCTCTATGCTGAAATTGTCCAACATTATTCTGTCCACGCCGCCGTGAGCAAGCACACGTTGCAACTCTTCAAGGTTTCTTACCTCTATTTCTATTTTCAAGTCAAGCCCTTTGTCTTTCAGATAATGCTGCGTTTTGTCTATGGCTTTCTCTATTCCGCCTGCAAAATCGATATGATTATCCTTCAACATTATCATGTCATACAAGCCCATTCTGTGATTGGTTCCGCCTCCTGTCTTCACCGCATACTTTTCGAACGCCCGCATGCCGGGAGTTGTTTTACGCGTATCCAAAAGTCTTGCCGAGCTTCCTTTGATAAGATCCGCGTATTTGGCTGTTGTAGTCGCTATACCCGAAAGGCGTTGCATGTAATTCAAAGCCGTTCTTTCTCCTGTCAGTATAGATGCCGCCGAACCTTCGAGCCTAAACACAATATCGCCTTTCTCTGCTCTTTGTCCGTCCTTCATCAGCGGTGTAAAAACAATTCCTTTATCCGTCAACTCAAAAACCTTACGTGCAATGTCTATTCCGCAAATCACACAAGCCTGCTTTGCCACCAATTTAGCCTTTCCTCTCTCCGAAGGAGCTATACACGCCAATGAAGAATAATCACCCTCTCCTACATCTTCTTTAAGAGCGGAGAGGATGTGCTGTTCTATGTATTGTTCGTTTAATTCCATTACTGTTTGCTGATTATCAGTATACTCTTCCAAGAAAAGCCTTCTGCCGAAATTCGCATCACATAGGAAGAAGTGCCAAGTTGACTGAAATCCAAGGCGTTTTCTCCTTTCGAGATATGCACCCCGTCTAAGGTTTGAACAATGCTGCCGTTCATTGTAATGATTTCAATTCTTGCAACCGGCAATTCTTTCTCCGAAACGATGAAAACCTTTCCGTTTGAAGGGTTTGGAGTAAGTTTTATTGCGTTTTTGTCTGTATCGACTTCTGCCAGACCGACACCCTCTGCCACATCAACGTTCACAGAACCCGAATACTTCATTTCGCATACTCCGTTCTGAACCGCCGCACGGTAACTGTATACACCGCTCTCCGTCGGAACATCGGTAAAGTAAACACTGTCTTCGGAATTCTCCATTCTTTCCCAGTTAAAATCGGGTCTTTTTCTTTCCCAATACAGAACCTCCCCAACGTATGCTCTAAGTTGCAATCTCACCTCCCGATTCGCAGCAGGGCTGTCGCTCACACGGAACACGTTACCGCCCCTTGTTGCAGCGTCAACGGAAATGGTTACAACATTACTTGTGTCAACCACGGAGTTTGAACGAACCACTCTGCAAAAATAGGTGGTTGTAAACAACTGTCGCATCTCCAAATCCTTTCCTGTGGCAAGAGAACTCAATGTGCTTTCTGTCCAATTTTCTCCATCGGTACTCATAATCCATTGATACTCATATGTACCATCTCCTCCGGTAGGAGTGCTGCCCACAAGGGTGTTTGCAACCACACCCTCGCAGACTGTCTGATCTTGGGATATGGTATTGTCAAATATAGGTGTGTATGGTGTGGTTATGCTGTACTCCTGTCCGTACGAAGTGCCGAAAGAATTTACGGCAAAAGCTCTTACATAATATGTAGTGTTCTCTTCAAGATTGCTTATGGTGGAAGAGAATGTTCCGAGACCTGCACCTGTTACCATCACATTGCTTGTAATATCAGGATTGCTTGTTGCAGACCAACAAAAGCCTCGTCTTGTAACACTGCTCAATCCCTCATAAGTTACTTCGCCTGATACACTTATGCTATTGTGCGAAGCAAGGCTTGCAACGTTCGTTTTCACAATCGGCACCTGCAAAACCGCATTCACGATTATGTTTTTAACAAACAATGATGCCATATTGGACACACCTTCAAAAGCAATAAAATACTCTTCGCTCAAATCGCTCAACTCTACCGTGTCTCTCGTGTATGTAAGTGCCGATGTGGTAAAACTTTTCAAGGTATTCCAAGTTTCCGATACGCCTTTGCGGTAAAGAATATTCAGAGTATCGACCGCAGAAGTGCTTTGTGAGAATGTTTGCAGCCTGTCGAAGCTGATGAATGTGCTGTCGAAATTTTGAAGATTTAATATCGGTAAAACGAGAGTGTCCCTTTCTCCGCTCATTGAGCCATTAAACTCGTATACGCCGCTTTCGGTCAACATCCAGCCGTTAGTGTCGACGCAAGAGGAAGCAACTGTGTAGGGGTATTCCGAAACTCTTGCACATTTTGTCGTAAACTGCCACTCTTCTCCGTATCGCAAGTGTCCGCTGTTCCTTGCATATGCCCTGATATAGTACGTTGTGCTTGGTTCCAAACCGGTTAAATTCCCAAACGAAGGAACTAAACCACCGGGTTGAATGATAGGAGAAAGAGTTCCTACGATGGTACTGTCCTCTAATGTAGGCATGGGGTGGGTTGCGTAACACACTCCAAAATCGAGAACGCGATTATTGCCTTGCGACTCCAAACAGAACTTTACCCTTGCCGCAACATCTGTAACCATGTCATAGTTTAGGATTACTATTTCCGGGAAAGCCGTTGAATCTGTTTCAAATACCTCCACATCGTCTACGCATACTCCGTACCCTCCTCTCAACGTAGCCTCGAACGCCACATAATAGTCGGCAGAAGGTGTAGGAAGGTTGATTGTTGTTTCCCTCCAAGTCTCTTGCGCCGAAGTAAAGGATTGCAGAAGAGTCCATTCTCCATCGGCAGATGTTTTGTAGTACACTCTCAGGTAATCCTGCCTGCCGTTTTTCGCTTTAAGGGCATAAGAAAACTTCAATGCCGGTTGACTGATGTTTGAAAGGTTCAAAGGCAAAGACACCAATTTGGTCGTTTGAGTACCTCCTTGCCAATCGGAACGAATAAATGCCCAACGAGAACCGTCATCGGCAGTTGCCATTGCTCCGCTTTCGTAAGCAGTATCGGTTAAAGTCCATTTGTTTGATACGAATACATCAAATTCCTGCGTCCAACAATCGAAGCGAGTATCGTTTGCTTCAAAACTTTCCACAAAAGGCATTTCGATTTCGGGAACACAGGTCGTTCTGACCTTGATTGCTTCTCCGTAACCGACTCTGTCGGCAGTTTTTGCATAGGCTCTGACATAGTATTCCTCATTTGGTTGCAAATTATCCAACACTACTGCAAATTGATTCGAAGAGGCAGTCGAAATTACCGTGTTATCGGCTGTTGTCGGAATGCGAACCGAGGTTGAATAACAAACACCTCTCTCTATTATTGCCGAAGATGAGGCGTCGTTAACCCTTGCATTCACCCTTATGCTGTCTGCGAATGCCTCTGCTCCAAGTGTCGTTACAACAGGTCTTGCATTGTCGGTATCCATATATAAAAAGGTAATGCCGCCTGTCGATGTGTTTTCCGCAATGTTGCTTATCGGACGATTAAGGTTCAAACCTGCACGAGACTTGCTGTTGGGCGTTGTGTTGTCCGTGAAGCTCGTATTTGCAGACGTTCCGGGGAAAGGATTGCCTGCCCTATTGTTAACATTTGAGTTGGCTTCTTCCAAGTCCAAGCCGGGATTGTCGGGATTGCAGTTGGCACAGTTGCTGTTCCAACCTTGAACGCTCTTGTTTACATGGTAAATCAACATGCCGTGTCCGGGCAGATAGTAGTCCCAACCGACTTGTTGCCTGTTCTCCAACAAGAAATATTCATTTTGATTGAAGCTCATCTTGTATGCCACATTGTCCGAATACAACGGTGGGAGGCTTACGTTACCCGAATCGGTCAGCTCGACTATATCAATATAGCCTCTGACCTCTCTTTCGTGAGCCGACCACAGCGGCGGACAAAATCCGTCGTTGTTATAGTTGCCCGAAGCCATCAAATCCCAAGGACCGTGATCGCTGAAACTGCCGTTTTCTTCGTAATCGGTATCATAATAATCGGCTTGCCCCAACACGTGAGAAAACTCATGGCATATAGTTCCTATCGACATAGGTTTGGAGTAGTAGGGCGAACCTTCCTTTTCGGAAGACACTCCGTAATCCGACACATACACCCCATCGACAGAATAAGGCGAGTAAAGCCTTGAACGATGAGGCCAAATAGTATTTGCACCACCGCCCGCAGCAGCCGAAAAACCTGCATACAGAACATAAACGCAAGAAACATACTCACCCTCTCCGTTGGTGAACTGCGAAAAATCGACCTCCGGATCGGCAGCCTCTATGGCTTCTATCACCAAATCGCGAGCCCTCATGTCGGTATTGGTACCCGGATAGTTCTCTCCGTAATAACTCATTTCGTGAGCCGCCGTATAAGGACCGACAACCGTTGCCTCCACATTCAGCTTATTAAAAGACGAAGCCATAAAATAGTCCTTAACGCTTCCTTGATGACCGTTTGCGGAATAACCTATTTGGTTAAACAGAGCATCAACGTCCTCTCGAGTCATTGAAAAGGCAAGATCGGAATAGCTCATAAGAATGACAAGCATCTTGTAAGTTTCCACACCGTTTGCATCAACACTTTTGTGCATTGTCTTTTCGTTGAAGTTCTCCGAAATATCCCAAAGCTGCTTCAAATAAGAAATTTGTTCAGACGAATAGAACAACGACCTATCCAAAGTGGCAACAAAGGCAACTTCCTCGCTTGTTCTCTCTGTCGGATTGTGCGACAAAACCGATGAAGGCTTCATACCGCCCTTACCATCGGGGATTGCATAAACAAAATCGCCGTTTTCCGCTCTCATCAGCGTATAACCATCGGAAGTTTTTGCCCAAGCGACTTTCTCGTCCCCTTTAAGAGTAACACTCACAACCGACTTATCGGATTGAGTGAAGCTGATTGGACGAGGATACGCCGGAACGCAAAACGCCTTCAATCCCAAGCAAAGGACAAAGGCACAAAAAAATACTAATGCTCTTGCTTTCATATCTTCAAAATTGTAATTATTCAACTTACAAAGGTATGCAGTTTGTTCGATATACCAAAATAAGGAAGCCGAAAATCGACAAACAGCCCCACCCTTTCGATGAAAAACAAGGCTTCACCCACTCGCCTTTTCCCAATAAGGCGAACCGTTCATTCAATGCCGCACATCACACCGTTTCAAAGGCATGAGAATTTGCAAATGCCACTTTCCGCCGAATACACCTGCAACCACTTGTCCCACAAAGAAGAAGAACAACTTTTCGAACACCCTTCCGCCACAATACCGCACAACACCAAAGCCCACTTCTGCAATTCTGACAATCAACCTTTTGCAAAGCCGAAAACGAATGGCTGATTCATTTTCACGAATCGCCGATTCATTTTTTTGAATCAGCCATTCGTTGGAGCGAATCGGTGATTCGGGAAAATGCAATGGATTATGCATACCTCGAACCGGCATCAGAGAAAGCAAAAAAAGGGAGTGCGAGTGCCGCATCTCCCTTTTATCTATGGTTTTCGAATTATTGTTTTTTTAGTCGTCCACCTCAATTACGAGGAACTTGCTCTTTTGCCAAAATTCTGCCGGATTGCTTATCTGAATTGCGGTAGGCTTTTTCGCTTCACCCTCCAATGTGTATGAAGAGCTTGGGTGCGAGGTAAGAATCTTTATTTTCTTGCCCGAAAGTTTGATTTCGGTTATCTTACGTATGTCTATCTTGGTGTATTGTTGCAAATCGCTGTCGCTGCTTACCGCACTTCTTTTGCCTATTCCCAAGAAACCGCCCTTGCGGTTGATTATCTTCTGTTCAACCAACTGTTTGCGTGTTCCGACTATGTAGTATGCTGTGTTCTTTTCATCTTCTATTCGTACAATCTGCTCGTCTTTGTCTTGGTTTTGCTTGCTCAATTCGTCAAGATTTTTGTTCAAGTTCTCTATAACGATTTTCTTCTTTTGCAGTTCGGCTGTCAAGAGCTGTATTTCCTCCTCCTGTTCGCTTATTCTCTTCTGCAAGTTTTCTACGAAGGTCGTCAATTCCTTGTTGCTCTTGTTGCTTTTCTTCAACTGTCCGTTCAAGCGGTCGAGTTTCTGCTTGTTGGCATTTAGGATTTCGTTTATGTCTTGGATTTGTGCCGTTATCCTGCTGCGGGTATCGGCATTCACTTCTCCTGTTTTGTTTTTCAACTTTGAGACATTGGCGTATTTGCCGGTTACGGCGGTAAGGCTTTCCTCTATTTCGTTCAACTGTTGGAACAACATCTCGACCTCTGCATTTTTGCTCGCCAAAACGGCTTCTATGGAGTCTTGAAGAGCCTTTTGGGTTATGAGCTGTTCCTCTGCTTTTTTGTTTGTGCAGGCTGTAAATGCCATTACGGCTACCAAAGCTGCTGCAAATAATGTTCTTTTCATCTGTATGTGTTTTTATTTGTTAGTTTTATTTCCTCATTTCTTGTGCCGCCTGTTGCCGTTCGAGGAACAATCGCAACGAAAACACGAAATAAAAATCTTTTCCGACCTTTCGGTTCGGTGTTTTTTTATATCTTTGCACCGAATTGAAAACGGCATGCTGTTTTCGTTTATTGCATGGGGTGCTTATTTTCATAGGCTGAGATTATACCCTTTAACCGTTACGGTAATGCGGAGCGGGTTATTTTCCACCCCTTTTTGTTTTTAGTGATGTGTACTCTTGTCGGCTGCAAAACCGCATGAGTTCAAAAAAAATGCTTGTCGCGTATGAATGATGTGTACATGGCAATGACCATTGCAGGTTCGGATTCTTCCGGAGGTGCAGGTATTCAAGCCGATATAAAGACAATGTCGGCTTTGGGGGTGTTCGCTTGCAGTGTCATAACGGCTGTTACCTGTCAAAACACTACCGGAGTGAGCGATGTGCTGCCAATGGGGGAGAGATACGTAAAAGGGCAGATAGATGCGGTATTGACGGATTTGCCTGTAAAGACCATAAAAATAGGAATGGTTCACGATGAAGCTGTTGCCCGGTGCATAGCAAATTGTCTGCACGAAAACGACTTCAAAGGCAAAATCATTCTCGACCCTGTTATGGTAGCCACAAGCGGAAGCTCGTTGGCGGTGGAGAATCTGAAAGATGCCTTGATAAAGCACTTGTTTCCAATGGCAAGTTTGGTAACTCCCAACCTGCATGAGGCGGCAATCTTGTCGGGAATGAAGAAAATCGAAACGGAGAAAGAAATGCGTGAAGCCGCAAAGCGGATTGCGGATTTGGGGGCAAAGGCTGTACTCGTGAAAGGCGGGCATTTGGACAACACAACGGTATTGACAGACATTCTGCTGCAAGAAAAAGACGGTGTTCTGAGTTTTGAGGACTACGTCTCTGAAAGAATAGACTCGGCAAATACGCATGGAACCGGTTGCAGCTTGTCCTCTGCCATTGCTTCCTATTGTGCAATGGGATATGATTTAAGCACCGCAGTCGGCAAAGCCATAACATTTGTTCATAATGCCATCGTGAATGCAAAGAACTTGTTCTTGGGGCATGGACACGGCAGTTTGAATCATTTTTTTAACCCTGAAAAACTCGTGATATATGAAGATAACCGTGAATAAAAAGGAAATGGAAGTCCGTGATGGCTTTTCGGTCAAAGAGTTGGCAGAAATGGTGAATGGCAAAGATGCAGGAAACATAGCCATAGCCATAGGGACAAGGGTAATCCGCAAGACGGAATGGGAAACGCACAAACTTGAAGAGGGTGATTGCGTAACGCTTATCAGAGCCACATGCGGAGGTTGATAGGAATAAGCATGCCGGAGTTTGAAGATGCCGATTTGGAGCGACGAACCATCGTTTCGTTGTTGGATAGCGGGCGATTGGAGTTTTTTCATGTAAGGAAACCATCGTTTTCTGTGATTGATATGGCATCGTGGCTTGAAAAATTTCCCGCAAGGCTGAGAGAAAGGCTCTGCTTGCAGGACTGCGTGGAGCTTGCCGTGCAATTCGGCATAGGCGGGGTGCATCTTAATAAACGAAACGGAGGCATTGTCCCGGGCGGGTTCGCAGGCAGAACAAGTTGCAGCTGTCATAGTTTGGAGGAAGTACGTATAAAGAAAAAGGAATTTGATTATGTTTTCCTCTCTCCCGTTTTTGACAGCATCAGCAAGCAGGGTTATAAAAGCAAATTCCCGAAAGCAATCTTGCAACAAGCGGCAAGGGAGGGTTTGATAGACGAAAGAGTCTTTGCTCTCTCGGGAATAGACGAGGGAAAGTTCGGCGAATTGGAAGAGATGGGCTTTTCGGCAGCGGCAATGATGGGAAGCTTGTGGAAAAACGTAAAATGAATGTACCGATGAAAAAACAAATAAACACAGACAAGCTATACTTCATAACTCATGCAAATGACAGATACTCATATGAGGAAAGTGCGGAATTGGCACTGAACAACGGAATACGGTTGATACAGTTGAGAATGAAGCATTGCGATTTGGAGACTGTGAGACAGACAGCCCGAAGGTTGAAGGCAAAGTGCGATAGCTTCGGAGCGGAGTTGATAATTGATGATTACGCAGAAATTGCCGTCGAAACAGGGGCATTGGGAGTCCACTTGGGGCAAACAGACGAGCCAATCGGCACAGCACGAGAAAAACTGACCGAAGGACAACTCATCGGTCTTACATGCAACACCTTTGAACAAGTTTCTAAGGCTGTCGAAACAGGGGCAGATTACTTGGGCGTGGGACCATACAGATTTACTCGAACGAAAGAAAATCTCAGTCCCGTACTCGGTTTGGAGGGATACAGAGCCTTGGTTGCCGAATGCAGAAAGCACCGCATCAACATACCGATATATGCCATCGGAGGTATAGGTCTTGACGATGTGAAAGGGCTTATGGAAGCAGGAGTATACGGAATAGCGGTTTCTTCGCTTATTCTTGAAGCTCCGGAACCCGAGAAGACTATTCGGCATCTGCAACAAGAGATGGCAAAATGGCAGAGCGACGCACACTGAACAGAGAAAACAACATAAACAGTATAAAAACATTCAAATGGAAAAGCTGATAATAGCAGGGAAAGAGTTCCGTTCGAGATTGTTCCTCGGAACGGGTAAGTTCCCTTCAAACGAGATTATGGGGAAAGCAATAAAGGCTTCCGGCACACAAATGGTTACCACCGCACTGAAAAGGGTTGATGTGGAGCATTCGGACACTGATGATATGCTGTCGCACATCGACAGAAATGAAGTGGTGCTATTACCAAATACTTCGGGAGTCAGAACTGCCAAAGAGGCAGTATTCGCCGCACAAATTGCAAGAGAAGCCTTGCAAACAAATTGGCTGAAATTGGAAATACACCCCGATCCGAAGCATCTCTTTCCTGATGCGATTGAAACCTTGAAAGCTACAGAGGAATTGGCAAAGGACGGCTTTGTTGTGTTGCCTTACGTTCAAGCTGATCCCATTTTGTGTAAGCAGTTGGAAGAAGCGGGAGCGGCAACCGTCATGCCATTGGCAGCGCCAATAGGAACAAATATGGGTTTGGTAACGAAAGAATTGTTGGAAATCATAATCGACCAGAGCAATGTGCCGGTTGTGATAGATGCAGGCATAGGTGCGCCGAGCCATGCAGCCGAAGCAATGGAATGCGGTGCTGATGCAGTCTTGGTGAATACCGCAATAGCAATAGCCGGCGACCCTGTGAAAATGGCAGAAGCCTTTGCCAAGGCTGTCGAAGCGGGAAGGACTGCTTACGAAAGCGGTTTGGCAGCAAGATTTCAAACAGCCCAAGCCTCGTCTCCTTTAACCGATTTTTTGAATTTATAGAATGGTGCAATAAAACAAAGAGTTGATACAATGAAACACACAGAAGATATTTGCAAAGCCTATACGGCTTCAAAGAAGATATATGTCAAAGGTGAGATTCACGACATCAGCGTCGGCATGCGGGAAGTGCAACTTACCGACACTGTGATAGACGGAGTAAGACACAAGAACGGAAGTGTAAGACTTTACGACACCTCCGGCGTCTACACAGACGATGCTGTGGAAATTGATTTGAAGAAGGGTCTGCCGCGACTTCGCGACAGGTGGCTTAGCAAGAGGGACGACTTGCAAAAGCTTGATGATTTCACTTCGGTTTACAGCAAATTGAGACTTAACGACCCTGCATTGGAAGCACTGCGTTTTCAGCCTAAAAACCTTCCTTATAAAGCGAAAAAGGGTTGTGAGATAACTCAAATGGCGTTAGCAAAGAAAGGAATCATCACTCCGGAGATGGAATACGTTGCAATAAGGGAAAACCTCGCCTCGGGAAATGTTGAAAACAGCTACATAACGCCCGAATTTGTGCGTCGCGAGGTGGCAGAGGGAAGAGCCGTGATACCAGCAAACCCAAATCACCCTGAGGCTGAGCCAATGATTATAGGAAGTAAGTTCCTTGTGAAGATAAATACCAATATAGGTAATTCGGCATTGAGTAGCGATATTGAGAAAGAGGTGGAAAAATCCGTTTGGTCTTCACGATGGGGCGGCGATACATTGATGGATCTGTCAACAGGCAAGCATATACACGAGACAAGGGAGTGGATAATCCGTAATTGTCCCGTTCCGATGGGCAGCGTGCCTATTTACCAAGCATTGGAAAAGGTTAACGGTAAGGCGGAAGACCTTACGTGGGAAATATTCAAGGATACCCTTATCGAGCAATGCGAACAAGGTGTCGACTATTTCACGATACATGCCGGTTTGTTACAGAAACATATTCCTTATGCGGCAAAACGTTTGACCGGAATAGTTTCTCGAGGCGGATCGATAATGGCAAAATGGATTACTGCTCACAATCAGGAAAACTTTTTGTACACTCACTTCGAGGAAATCTGCGAATTGTTGGCTCAATACGACGTTGCGATAAGCATAGGAGACGGATTACGCCCCGGCAGCATTCACGATGCAAACGACCAGGCTCAATTCGGCGAATTAGAAACAATGGGTGAGTTGACCAAGGTGGCTTGGAAGCATAATGTGCAAGTCCTTATCGAAGGTCCGGGACACGTTCCCATGCACAAAATAAAGGAAAACATGGAAAAGCAGAAGGAGTGTTGCCACAATGCTCCGTTCTACACTTTGGGACCTTTGACCACAGATATTGCTCCGGGCTACGACCACATTACTTCTGCCATAGGTGCGGCAATGATTGGCTGGTTCGGCACGGCAATGCTTTGCTACGTAACGCCGAAAGAGCATTTGGGACTGCCTAACAAGGAAGATGTGAGAAACGGTATAATGGCTTACAAGATAGCGGCACACGCTGCCGACATTGCAAAGGGACACCCTTCTGCCATGGAAAGAGATAATGCATTGAGCAAGGCGAGATTCGAGTTCCGTTGGAACGATCAATTCAATCTTTCCATAGATCCGGAACGAGCAAGGGAGTACTACGGAGCAGAAAAGGTTCACGGCACGGCTTTCTGTACCATGTGCGGACCTAATTTCTGTGCAATGAGGATTTCTCGCGAGGTTTCGGGAGCGGGAAAGATTGAATAGTCTTTCCCGAAGGAACAATCAAAAAACCAGGAACTGAAATGAAAGAAACATTTTACGATACCATCAAAAATATTTGTTGGGAGAAGGTTACTAAAAGCATTTACTCAAAAACGGAAAGCGATGTTGTCAGAGCATTGGCAAAGAACAGACCGGATATAGAGGATTTCAAGGCCTTGATTTCTCCTGCTGCGGAAAAATATCTCGAACAAATGGCTCAAATGAGCCGCTGCATAACCCAAAAACGCTTCGGAAAGGTCATGCAGTTCTATATTCCCATGTACCTTTCCAACGAATGCAGCAATCATTGCATTTATTGCGGCTTCAATCACAACAATGCAATAGGTCGAATAACCCTTAACGACGAGCAGATTATGGAAGAAATAAACGTAATCAAGTCTATGGGATACGACAATGTGCTTTTGCTGACCGGTGAGTTCCCCAGACATGCCGGTGTGGAGTACATAGAGCATGCCATAGAGCTGTGTCGTCCGCACTTTTCGACCATAAATCTTGAGGTTTTTCCCATGCATGTCGACCAATACGAGCGTTTAATCAAGGCAGGTGCCAATTCCGTTTATGTCTACCAAGAGACGTTCAACGAAAAACGTTACAAACACTATCACCCCAAAGGAATGAAAAGCAATTACGCTTATCGTCTCGGCACACCCGAGCGTTTGGCGCAAGCCGGCATACATCGCGTAGGCATGGGTGCTTTGATAGGGTTGGAAGAGTGGCGGACGGAGATGGTTTACTTGGCAATGCACCTCAGGTTCATGACAAAAAATTATTGGAAGACCAAATACTCCGTTTCTTTCCCGAGAATGCGACCTGCCGCCGGTGGTTATCAGGCGGATTTCTACATGAACGAAAAAGAATTTGCACAAACCATTTGGGCATTCCGCATTTTCGATAACGATGTAGAGATTGCAATGTCCACAAGAGAAACTCCGCAAATGCGAAACCACTTCGTGAGCCTCGGAGTTACCTCAATGAGTGCAGGCAGCAAAACAGACCCGGGCGGATATGCACACCCCAACACCGAATTGGAGCAATTCCATATCAACGACGACAGAAGCGTGGAAGAAATGGAAAAGATGGTCAGGTCGCAAGGCTACGATGTGATATTCAAAGACTGGGATAAAATTCTGAACTGATGTTAAGCGAAAAACAAAAGGCAAGATACAACCGGCAGATACTTTTGCAGGACTTCGGAGAGAGAGGACAGGAAATCCTGCTCAACTCCTCTTGTCTTGTTGTGGGGCTTGGCGGATTGGGTTCCATCATTTCAATCTATCTCGCAGCAGCCGGCTTGGGCAAAATAGGACTTGCGGACAACGATACGGTAAGCATAAGCAACCTTCAAAGACAGATACTCTATCGGGAAAGTCAAGAAAATCAGCCCAAAGCCCTTATGGCGGTTCAGAACCTCAAAGAGCTGAACTCAGGTTGCGAATACGTTCCCTATCAGTGCTTTCTGAACGAAGAAAACGCCGAAAAAATCATATCAGAATACGATATTGTGATGGATGCAACGGACAACTTCAAAGCCAGATTCCTAATAAACGACACCTGTATGAAGTTGCAAAAACCATTCGTATACAGTTCCATAAGCGAAACATCGGGACAAGTAGCCTTGTTCTCGCCGCATGAGGGGAAAAGCAACTATCGCAGCCTCTTTCCCGAAGCAGAGCAACTCGCCACACAGAGCAATCCGAGCAAAGCAGTGATGGGTGTATTGCCTGCCACAACTGCCTGCATAGCAACCAACGAAGCAATAAAATACCTCATCGGCAACACCGATACACTTATGGACAAACTCCTTTGCTTCGACCTTCGGACAAATGATTTTCACACATTCGACTTGGCATAATTCAATTCGAATAAACAAGTAGCAATCAAACACTTATTGAAAGGCTGATTCATTTTCACGAATCAGCCTTTTATTTTTTTGAATCAGCCTTTCGTTTGAGTGAAACGGCGTTTCGTCAAAATCATACAAAAAGCGGGTGCGGCGTGAGTGTCTTCGGCATTCTTGAAGTTGCTGAATAAGAATGTAAAAGTTTAATTGTTTCTTTTCCCGAAAAGTTCTTTGAAATTATCTGCCTTTTTCGTACTTTTGCAATTTGATTTTGGCTGTCTCTGTCTTTGCCGCAAAACGGCGGAGGGGAGAGGACAGATTGCTTATATAAGGAATAAGTACACTGAAGAGATATGGAAAAAAGCAAAATAGGCTTAGATTTTACGAAAGTGGCTTACGCAAAGAAACTTGCGAAGACCATTTCCGATCAGGTGCAGGATTTTGTAGATGGTTATTCGACTGTTGCCTGTGAGAGAACGTTATGCCGATTGATGGGCATAGACGGAATTGATGAAAGCGGCGTTCCGTTGCCGAATGTTTTGGTAGATTATTTGAAAGACAAGGGTATGCTTGCCAATGGTGTGTTGCCGGTGTTGGGAAATGTGGTTTTGCAGACGGGAAAGACGCCCAACGAAATTGCAGAGGCTGTTGCAAAAGGCACTTTGGACATAAGCTCCCTTCCGCAAGGCGATGCAGAGAAGGCGAAAGCGGCTCTGCAACCCTTTATCGACCAATCCATGCAAAGAATTTCGGCAAACAGAAGACGCAGAGAAAACTACATTGCAACCATAGGCGAGGGCAAAAAGCCATACCTATATATAATTGTTGCAACGGGAAACATCTATGAGGATGTTGTGCAGGCTCAGGCAGGTGCAAGGCAAGGAGCGGATATTATTGCGGTAATCAGAACGACGGGTCAGTCGCTTTTGGACTACGTGCCTTATGGAGCAACAACCGAGGGTTTTGGCGGTACATTCGCAACGCAGGAGAACTTCCGCATTATGCGTAAAGCGTTGGACGAAGTGGGCGAGGAAGTCGGTCGTTACATAAGGTTATGTAACTATTGCTCCGGTTTGTGTATGCCGGAGATAGCCGTGATGGGAGCATTGGAGGGTTTGGACGTGATGTTGAACGATGCTTTGTACGGAATTTTGTTCAGAGACATCAACATGCAAAGAACGTTGGTCGACCAATACTTTTCAAGAGTGATAAACGGCTTTGCGGGTGTCATAATCAATACAGGAGAGGATAACTACCTCACAACGGCAGATGCTTTTGAAGAAGCACACACCGTTTTGGCTTCCGACTTGATAAACGAACAGCTTGCCTTTGCAGCGGGTTTGCCTGAGGAACAAATGGGATTGGGACACGCCTTCGAGATGACGCCGGATTTGGAAAACGGCTTCCTTTATGAGTTGGCACAGGCGCAGATGATAAGGGAAATATTTCCTAAGGCACCTTTGAAATACATGCCTCCCACAAAGTTTATGACAGGAAATATTTTCAGAGGACATATTCAAGACGCCTTGTTCAACGCAATATCTATATGGACAGGACAGGGCTTGCAACTCTTGGGTATGATGACAGAGGCAATTCATACCCCGTTCATGTCGGATCGTTATTTGTCGATAGAGAATGCTCAATATATTTTCAACAACATGAGAAATATTGGAGACGATTTGGAATTCAAGAAAGACGGAATAATGCAGACAAGAGCAAGAAAGGTGTTGGACGATGCTATTGCCCTATTGGAGAAAATGACAAAGGAGGGCTTATTCTCTGCATTGGAAAAAGGTATATTTGCGGACATAAAGCGTCCGCGTAACGGAGGAAAAGGATTGGCGGGTGTGTTCGAAAAAGGAGAGCATTACTACAATCCGTTTATCGATTTAATGAAAGGAAAAGGAGGACAACAATAATGAGCGGCGGACTATATTCAATGGAGGCAAAGAACTTCGATACGGAGCTTGACCTCACCAAAGTAAAGCCATACGGCGACACAATGAATGATGGTAAAACACAGTTGAGTTTTACCCTTCCCGTTCCGTGCGGAGATGAAGCCATAGAGGCTGCCAAACAGCTGATGAAGAAAATGGGTTTCGAGAACCCGCAGGTTGTCTTCTACAAAGAGTTGACCAAGGGCTTCACTTTCTTCAACTGTTACGGAAGTACCACTCATACGGTGGACTACACAACCATACATGTGCCGAAAGTGGAATCCAATGTGATGGACATGCACGAGTGCGATGAGTTCATAAAGGAAAAAATCGGCAGAAAGATAGTAATCGTTGGAGCTTCTACCGGAACAGATGCCCACACCGTCGGCATAGATGCAATCATGAACATGAAAGGTTATGCAGGACATTACGGATTGGAGCGTTATGAAATGATAGAAGCCTTGAATATGGGGGCGCAGGTGCCTAACGAGGAATTTATTGCAAAGGCTTTGGAAATGAGAGCCGATGCTCTTTTGGTGTCGCAAACGGTTACTCAAAAAGATGTACATATACAAAACCTTACGGAATTGGTCGAAATGTTGGAGGCAGAGGGGTTGAGAGATAAAGTGATATTGTGTTGCGGCGGTGCGAGAATAACTCATGAGCTTGCAAAAGAATTGGGTTACGATGCAGGCTTCGGCATGAACACTTATGCGGACGATGTTGCTTCTTACATATCGGAGGAATTGGCACGCCGTATGGGCAAATAACATAACGAGGAACGAAAGAAGCCTTTCGCCGGATTGATAATGCAATCGATAGGAAAGGTTGCACAATAAAAGGAAAGAAAGGCGTTCTATCGTTCGGTGCATGCTTCCGTAAGGCTAAAAACAAGAATAAAAATAACAAGCATACAGTTATGGAAAAAAATCAGATGAGAGAAGTGATAGCAAGGCGTGCAGCCTTGGAGCTTCAAGACGGATTCGTAGTTAATTTGGGAATAGGCATACCGACTTTGATACCCAATTATTTGAAACCGGGTGTGAAAGTATTGTTGCAAAGCGAAAATGGTTTAATCGGAATGGATTCCGATGCCAAACCGGGAGAGGAAGATCCCGAACTCATAAATGCAGGTGGCGGACATGTTACCATGATTGACGGTGCTGCCACTTTTGATTCGGCTACTTCGTTTGCAATAATAAGAGGCGGTCATGTCGATGCTTCCATTCTTGGAGCCATGCAGGTTGATGAACATGGTGATTTGGCAAACTGGATGATACCCGGCAAAAAAATACCGGGAATGGGTGGTGCAATGGATTTGTTGGTAGGAGCAAAGCGAGTTATACTTGCAATGGAACATACTGCCAAAGGTAATCCGAAAATATTGAAAAAGTGTACGCTTCCACTTACAGCCAAAGGACAGGTTAACATGATTATAACCGAGATGGGTGTTATGGAGATTACTCCAAAGGGCATAGTGCTTAAAGAAATCCATCCAGAATTTACCGTTGAACAAGTCAAAGCTGCAACGGAGGCTGATTTGATAATAGCAGAGGATTTGAAGCCGATGCTGCAATAAAATTTTGAACATATGGAAAAGATAAAGCAAGGAGACAGCTATGAACTTGTAACACGTTTCACACAAGAACAAGTGAATGCTTTTGCAGCATGTTCGTTGGATAACAACCCCATTCACATCAATGCGGAGTACGCAGCAAAAACGCCTTTCGGCAAACCGATAGTACATGGTTTTTTTGCCGGTGCGGTGTTTTCGAGAGTATTCGGCACAATGTGGCCGGGTAAAGGAACGATATACATGAGTCAGCAGATGAGTTTTCGTGCGCCCGTTTTTGTGGAAAACGATTACATAGCCAAGTTTGAGGTTTTGGAAGCAGATGCGGTGAAACATCGCGGGCTTATTAAGACTACTTTGGTTGAAAAAGCCACAGGTAAGGAAGTAATCACGGGCGAGGCTAAGCTTATGCATACAGAAAGATTTTAACAATACAAAAACATACAGCAATGAAAAGATTGGAGAATAAAGTTGCCATCATTACCGGAGGAACTGCCGGTATAGGTGCAGCCGCTGCAAAAAAGTTTGCACAAGAGGGTGCAAAGGTAACGGTTTGGGCAAGAAATGCCGAAAAAGGAAAAGCCTTTGTTGCAGAAATGGCGAAGGAAGGTTACACAATATGCTTTGATGCGGTTGATACATCTAATTATGAGCAGGTTGTTGCAGCCACAAAGAGAGTGTTTGATGCAAACGGCAAAATAGATATATTGATTAACAATGCCGGAATTACCAACGACTCCACTTTGAAAAAGATGACACCGGAGCAATGGCAGTCTGTAATTGACATAAACCTTACGGGAACGTTCTACTGCACCAAGGCTGTTAACCAATACATGGTTGAAGCCGGTTGGGGCAGAATTATAAACGTTTCTTCCGTTGTAGGTTTGTATGGAAACTTCGGACAAACCAACTACGTTGCCACAAAGGCAGGAGTTATTGGAATGACCAAGACTTTGGGAAGAGAGTTGGGTAAGAAAGGTGTAACAGTAAATGCAGTTGCTCCCGGCTTTATAGCAACAGATATGGTTGCTAAAATGCCGGAAGATGTTTTGAAGGGAATGATTGCCAAGGTTCCTGTCGGAAGACTTGGAAAACCGGAAGACATTGCCAACGCTTTCTGCTTCCTTGCCTCAGATGAAGCTTCGTACGTCAATGGTGCAGTGTTGTCTGTTGATGGCGGTATGACAGTGTAGTGGGTTTTATATTTGAATGATACTTGGGGACTTGTCGGAGGATAAGTCCCTTTTTTTGTTTGTGGATAAACTCATTTCTTTCGGGCAAAGACCGCAAGGAAAGTGAGGACAGTTGGATTTATTGCCCGTCTGACAACGTACTATTCGTTAAATTCCCTGTTGAGGTATTGTTGCAGTTCGTTTGGAGTTAAGCCTTGTTTGACAACCCCTTGCTTGGCAACCGATATTTTGCCGGTCTGCTCGCTTACTATCACAGCTATTGCATCGCTCTGTTCGCTTATGCCTATTGCGGAACGGTGTCTTAATCCCATGGATATTGGTATGTCGGGGTTTTTGCTTACGGGAAGTATGCAGCGTGCGGCTTTGATTTGATTTCCCGATATAATGACGGCACCATCGTGAAGAGGTGTGTTCTTGAAGAAGATGGTTTCTAACAGTTGGGCGCTGATTTGGGAACAGAAAGCTTCTCCTGTCTGAATGATTGTGTCCAACGGATTGCTTTTGCAAATGACCAATAATGCCCCGGTGAGAGTTTGAGACATGTGGGTGCAAGCCTGCACTATGGGAGTTACATCAAGCGTGTTGTTTTCTTCTTTAGATTTCAAGTGCAGCAGTTTCAACCAACGTCTGTTGTGAGCCTGCGAACCGAGACGCAGCAGGAATTGGCGTATTTCGCTTTGAAAAATTATTATTATTGCAATCACTCCGACGGAAATGAACTGATCAAATATTTCACTGAGCAATTTCATGTCCAAGAAGCGAACGGCTTTCCACGCAAAGAAGACCAATATGAAACCAACGAAGATGCTGATTGCATTGGTGCCTTTCAGTAACTTGTAAAAGTAATAGAACAGAAACGCAACGACGAATATGTCGATTAGATCAATTATTCGAAAGCTCGGCAGCCCTTGTATGGCGGAGAGTATTGTCATACGGTCTTATTGTTGTAGAGGTTAAACAGTTTGATGCACTCTTTGGCTTCTCTGACGTCATGAACCCGCAGTATGTCTGCCCCGTTTTGCAGAGCAAAGGCATGAAGGAAGTTCGTTCCGCATAGAGCTTGTGCGGGTGTTATCCCGAGAGGTTTGTATATCATGCTTTTTCGTGAAATTCCTGTCAGTATTGGCAAACCGAAAACTTGAAATTCTTTTTGACGACGCAGTAATTCGTAATTATGTTCCATTGTTTTGCCGAAGCCGAAACCCAAGTCTAAGATTATGTCTTTCACTCCCAATTCCCGCAAACGCTTCAAACGTGTGGAAAAGTAGTCGCATATTTCGAGGAAAATATTGTCATAGTGCGGGTTTTGTTGCATTTTATCCGGTGTTGCAGGAGTATGCATCAGTATGTATGGCACTTGTAGGTCGGCAACTGTTTCGAACAGCTCGGCATCGAAACTTCCGCCGGATATGTCGTTTATTATGTCAGCTCCTTCGGCAACGCAAGCCTTGCAAACTTCGCTCCAAACAGTGTCTATCGATACAGGAATGTGCGGATAGAGGCTTTTGGCGTAGCGTATCACGGGAATAAGACGTTTGATTTCCTCTTGTGGAGAAACCAAAACAGCACCAGGACGGGTGGAACAAGCTCCTATATCTATTATGTCTGCACCTTGCGACACTATGGTGTCAACCCTTTGTTTTGCATTGTCGAAGGAGTTGTATTTCCCGCCATCGTAAAACGAATCATCGGTAAGGTTGACTATTCCCATAACGAGGGGAGTGGACAGGCTGACAATTTTTTTGCCGCAAAGCAGTGTTTTGTTAGTGGAATTGTTTGTAATTTTGTCGGTGTCTTTCATAGCAGTGATTTTCAACAAGCAAAGGTAATAATTTTTATGAATAACACAAGTTTGGAATACGACAATGTCGTGAAAATAAGTCGTAAGTTGTTTGAGGATAAGCTTTCGGATTACGGTGCATCGTGGAGGGTGTTGAGGCTTCCTTCGCTTACCGACCAGATTTTCATTAAAGCCAACCGCATTCGCAGCATTCAAGACAGTGGTGTCAACCTTGTGGACGAAGGAGTCTTCTCAGAGTTTATAGGAATGATAAATTACGGCATCATTGCTCTGATTCAAATAGAGTTAAAGGACGAACCGATGGATGAAAAACTGACAAAGACGAAGGCTTTGGAACTTTACGATAAATATATAGATACAACAAAGTCCTTGATGGAAAAGAAAAATCACGATTACTCAGAAGCGTGGCGACAGATGAGGGTGAGTTCGATAACGGATTTGATTTTGATGAAGATTTACAGGTTGAAGCAGATAGAGGATAATCAAGGCAGAACCTTGGTCAGCGAGGGTGTTGAGGCCGGTTACGAGGATATTGTGAATTATTCGGTTTTTGCATGCATTAAATTGTCGTAGAAATGAAACTTGTGAGTACCATATTGAGGCTTATCTTCGGAGCGGTATTTATGTTCTCCGGATTTGTGAAAGCTGTCGACCCTTGGGGAACGGCTTACAAGATAGAAGAGTATTTCTCGGCTTTTTCCATGGGTTGGTTGAGTGAGAAAATTTCCTTTCTGCCTATTACGGTGTCGGTGATACTGTGTTGTTTGGAGTTCATGGTGGGAGTGCTTATGTTTTTCGGCTTTTTTCGCAAGGTGGTCAAGCCTGCAGCCGTGGTGTTCATGAGCTTCTTTACCGTGTTAACGTTTATAGATGCATTAACCAACAGGGTTAGCGATTGCGGGTGCTTTGGTGATGCAATAAAACTATCGAACTGGGAAACGTTTTGGAAGAATGTAGTGTTGGACTTTGCTTTGCTTGGAATTTATCTTAGCGAAAGGAAGATGCGTTTTGCAACATCTCCTGTCAATTCTAAACTTCTTACCGCTTTTTTCTCTGTGGCTGTGTTGGCATTTGCGGTTTACAACACTGTTTACGAACCGGTGATTGATTTTAGGGCGTGGAAGATAGGTAATCAAATGGTTGCCGTAGGTGATGAAAGGATGCCGCCGGTTAGTTTTGCTACTTACAAGAACAATGCGACGGGAGAGGTGAAAGAATTCGAAACGGAGGATTTGATGGAGGCTTATCGGAAAAATCCGAACTTTGCTTCTGAGTGGTCTTTTATGGATTCGAGAGTGGAAAATACAAATACCGTGGCTGCCGACGGCTTTTCTTTGCAAGCGTTGGGCTTTGAAGAAGATGAAACGATGGAGATACTTTCCGATACAACGAGCGACCTATATATGATAAGCTCATATGATCTTCGGAAAACTTCGGGAAAAGGAATGAAAAGAGTATTGGCATTTGGCGACAAGGCTGTTGAAACGGGTGCGAGAGTGATATTTGTAACCGCATCGTCCGTTGCCAACTGTGATGCGTTCATCGAAAAATATAAGGTTGGCAATATAGTATTTTATTCGGCAGACGATAAGGCGATAAAGACAATGTTGCGTTCCAATCCGGGCGTTGTGAAAATCAGCAAGGGCAAAGTGGCAGATAAATGGTCGTGGAGAAGTCTGCCTGAACCAACGGAGTATTTCAAATAGATGTTTACGTATATTGTAAAGAAAATTGCCTATGGTCTGTTGGTTATGTTGGGGGTTATAACCCTGATATTTATACTGTTCAACATACTTCCGGGCGATCCTGCGAGAATGATGCTCGGACAGAACGCCGATCAAGAGAGCATAGATATGCTTCACAAGCAGCTTGGCTTGGATAAGCCGCTCGGTGTTCGTTACATTGTTTATTTGAATGATTTAAGTCCTGTCGGTATTGATGCCGAAGGCTGTTTTGGTTTTAAGTTGCCGGAGCTCGGACGGAGCTATCAATCCGACAGAACAGTTTCTGCCATTCTTGCAGAGGCTTTCCCAAATACCATACTGCTTGCGGCAGTCAGTATAACGATGGCTTTTTTTCTTGGTGTTTTACTCGGTTCCATTGCAGCGATATACAAAGACACATGGGTTGAAAAGGCTGTTCTTTTGATTACTTCTTTGGGAATGAGTTTACCCTCTTTTTTTGCCGCCATTCTCATTGCATGGGTATTTGCCTTTCTTTTGGCAGATTATACCGGCTTGTCGATGTTCGGAAGCTTATACAGTGTAGATGATTTCGGCAGAGGGGAATATGTGGATTTGAAGAATATAATTCTTCCTGCACTTACGCTCGGCATAAGACCGTTGTCTGTTATATGTGAGCTTACAAAGAGTTCCATGAGGGAGGTGTTGCAGCAGGATTACATAAGAACGGCTAAGGCAAAAGGCTTATCTATGTTTAAGGTTATAAAAAACCATGCTTTGCGAAATGCTCTCAATCCCGTAGTGAGTTCAATAAGCAGTTGGTTTGCCTCTTTGCTTGCCGGTGCCGTTTTTGTGGAATATATTTTTGATTGGAAAGGCGTTGGGGTTGTGATAGTCGACAGTTTGGAAAAGTACGATTTTCCTGTTCTTATGGGGACTTTGATTGTTATTTGCATTATGCTGGTCGTTATAAATATATTGACGGATATTGTTTATGCAATCCTTGACCCGAGAATAAAGATGGCATAAGTTCTTATGCTATGTTGTTTAATTGAATTTCAGAATGATGATTAGACAGTTTGTGTTTCTATTGATGGTTCTCCTTTTTGCCGCTTGTGCGAGGATTGTTACTCCGAGCGGTGGTGAGACAGACAAAATTCCGCCAAAGGAAATGAGTGCCGAACCAAAGCAAAATAGTTTGAATTTCAAAGCAAAACAGTTTGTTGTCGAGTTTGATGAATACATTGTTTTGGATAATGTGAGTCAAAAGCTGTTAGTGTCTCCCCCTTTGAGGACAAAGCCTGATGTTACCGCAAGATTGAAAAAGCTTTATGTGAAAGGATTGGATTCTTTGGCAGAAAACACAACCTACATCTTTGATTTTGCAGATGCAATAACCGATTTTAATGAGGGGAACAGACTGAAAAATTTCAAATATGCCTTTTCCACAGGAAACCAAATAGACAGTTTGTGCTACGAAGGTAGGGTTTTGGAGGGCTTTTCGTTGAAAAATGTTGCCAACAAATTGGTGTTGTTATACGCCGACACCGTTTTGGCGAATTTGTACGACAAAGATTGCAGTTATATCACAAGGACGGACAGCAGCGGACACTTCTTTTTCTCAAATTTGGCAGACGGCACATACAGGTTGTTGGTTTTGGATGATAAAAACCAGAATAAAAGATATGACTTGCCCTCGGAGGGTGTCGGATTTTCAAGATATGGAATAAGACCTTATTGTAACGACAGTACAGACACAGCGTCTCATAAGAACAATTTATTTTTTTACGAAGAAGCAGCAGACAGCATCCAATCTGTTGTCAACGTTCGTTTCGCGGATAAGGGCATACTGACCGTGGCATTTGCAAAACCGTTGAGCGACAGTTTCTCTTTTAACTTTGTAAAGCCTGAAAACGGAAGTCAAATTCTCCATGAATTGTCCGTCAATAGAGACACGGTAAGCTTTTTTGCAGGCAAAGGAGTGAATTTCGATACAATAGAATTGCATGTTGCCGATGGGGATTTTAAGGACGAGATAGTGAAGCAGATTGATGGGGGTAAAAAGAGAAGCGAATCGGATTCGAGTTTTGTATTCCGCAGTTTGAGGAAGGATACCGTGCCGTATTTTGATAGAAAATACCTTGTTGCAGGATTGCCAACAGAGGCAGAACAAATTCCTGCAAAACTTATTTCGGCAGGTGATACCATGACAACAAGCCTGTCGCTGTGTGAGGGATTGACAAAGTATTGTTTGCCTGAGGGTTTGGAAAGGGGACGAAGCTATCGCCTGATTGTGGATAGCGGAATGGTCAAAGATTTGAATGAAAGGCTGAATCAATTTTTTGAATCGGCGTTTTATTTGACCAAGGAGGCGGACTACGGACGACTTATACTGCACTATGAAGACAGTGCGTTTATCGATAAACCGCATATCTTCTATTTATGCAATATGAAAGCCGAGGTGTTGAAACAGATAAATGTCTCATCAGGCAAGGGCAGTCTTGTGTTCGATTGTATAGAACAAGGCATGTACAGAATTAAAGCAGTGCTTGATGAAAATGCCAACGGACAATGGGACGGAGCTTCGTTCAATGAAGCCAAACCCTCGGAAAGAATTTTGATGTTAGACAAGCCTGTGAGCATACGAAAGTCGTGGGACACAGAAGAAAATTGGACGATTTTTTGGTAAAGTCCTTGTCAATCAAAGAAAAGTACGTATCTTTGCAACTCAAAAATAAAAACATAAGAACAGATGTCAGTAAGAATCAGATTGCAACGTCATGGTAAGAAGAGACAACCTTTTTATCATATCGTTATTGCGGATGCTCGTGCAGCACGTGATGGAAAATTTATTGAAAAAGTAGGTACTTACAATCCAATGACAAATCCTGCTACGATAGAGTTGGATATCGACAGTGCCTGCAAATGGTTGAAGAATGGTGCTCAACCAACCGAAACAGTAAGGAACATACTTTCGTACAAGGGCGTTTTGCTAAAAAGACACTTGCAAATAGGAGTCGAAAAAGGGGCAATAACACAAGAAGTTGCGGATAAAAAATTTGCTGCTTGGCAAGAAGAAAAAGCAAAGAAGATAGAAGCAAAGAAAATGGCTTGTGAAAGTGCTTACAAGGAAACCGCAAAAACAAAATTGGCAAAAGAAACAGAGGTGAAAGAGGCAAAGGCCGCATTGCTTGCAAAGAAGAGAGAGGAAGCAGCCAAAGCCAAAGCTGAGGCAGAGGCTGCAAAAGCAGCAGAAGCCGCTGCAGCCGAGCAGACAGAGGCTCCGGCAGAAGCAGCAGAGCCTGCTGAGGCAGAATAATTGCATAGCGGATTGATATTTAGTGGATCTGTTTTCGGTAAACACGAAAGCAGATCCATTTTGTTTTAATGAAATAAACGATGAAGAAAGAAGATTGCTTTTATTTGGGGAAAATATCAAAGCCTTTCGGATATAAGGGAGAGGTGAACGTGTTCTTGGACGTCGATTTCCCGGAAGAATATTCGGAATTGGAAGAAGTGTACGTAGAAATAAACAAAAGGCTGGTTTTGTATGAAATAGAGAGTATCAGGATTCAGACAAACAAGGCAGTTGTGAAGTTCACAGACGTTACAAACGAAGATGTCAGCCGACTTGTCGGTAAATCGCTATATCTGCCTTTGGAATGCTTGCCGGAATTGGAGGGAAATAACTTCTATTTTCACGAGATAATCGGCTTCGAAGTGGAAGATGAGCAAAAGGGAATGATAGGAAAAATTGTCGGGGTCTATGAAAATACTCCACAACCGCTGTTGTCTATAGAGTTTGAGGGAAAAGAAATCCTTATGCCTGCAATAGATTCCATAATCAAGCAAGTCAACAGAAGCCAAAAGCTGATGAGAATAAACGCCCCACAGGGTTTAATTGACCTGTACATCGGTTGAATTTACCGATAAAGCGAAAAAATATATCAAAAAACGATAAATAATTTGGCGGTTACGTAGATTGTTCATACCTTTGCCGCATCAAAGTTGATGTTCGCATGGATGCAAAGAAAACAATACTGAGATTGAAAACGATAAAGCTGTTATTCGACATTGTGTTATGGTTGTTGATAACGCTTATAGTGCTTTTCATTGTGCTTTCGGTCTTGGACTTTGGAAAGAGCGGACGTGGAGTTTCGGGATTGGCGTTAATAGAGCAGAATACAGAGCCAATAATCCTTTCAGGGAACATAAAGTCGGAGGTTCCGGGTGTAGAATTGTCATTGAAGCCCGAAGGAGTGAAAGTAATCTATGAGGTATTTTCGGAGCAGCACAAAACGCTCTTTGTTATATGCAAGGTGTTTTATTTGGTTACCCTTAACCTTTGGTTGCTCTTCGTAATCTTTGTGTTTTTTCAGATACGGAACATAATAAAGAGCGTTTGTCTCGGAGCAAAAGCCGAAAACGGCAGCATAACTCACCATGTTTTTTCGCATAAAAACATACTTCGCTTGCGGTACATAGCATACGGTTTTATGATAATACCGTTTGTGGAACTATTGAACTATTTTGCAGATAAATATTTCTTGACCCAATATGTCAACATCAAAGGTCTGACCATTATTCCTGCAGACGGTGCGAGCAGCATTTCGTGGGAATATATATTGGTTGGTCTTTTGTTTACTGTCATGATAGAGGTATTCAAGAAAGGTCTGCACTTGCAGGAAGAAAACGATTTAACTGTTTAGATAAAAGAAATGGGGATAGTGGTTAATTTGGATGTCATGATGGCAAAAAGGAAAATCTCCCTTGGAGATCTTTCTGCAAAGGTAAACATAACCCCTGCCAATATGTCTATACTGAAAACAGGAAAAGCAAAGGCTATACGCTTTTCTACATTAGAGGCTATCTGCAAGGCGCTCAACTGTCAACCGGGGGACATATTGGAATACGAAGACGATGAAAGTAACAACAAAAAATAATAATCAAGTTTAACAAAAACATCCAGCTATGAGAAACAGAGTTTTTTTAGCATTGGCGTTGTGCATTACTTTAATCACAACGGGATTCGCTCAAAACAAAAAGGCTGCAAAGGTAGACCTTAATGAGCAAATCAAATTGAACGGAAAGGTAAGGACCGGAAAATTGGCAAACGGTCTTACTTATTTCGTCAGATCCAACAACAAACCCGCAAACAGGGCGGAATTTCAAATCGCAGTCAATGCGGGCAGCGTTTTGGAAGAGCCTAACGAAGTCGGATTGGCACACTTTACCGAGCACATGAACTTTAACGGTTCAAGACAGTACCCCGGCAATTCCATGATTAGCGAATTGGAAAAGAAAGGTATTGTTTTCGGCAGAGAAATCAACGCTTACACCGGTTTCGACCAAACAGTGTACACCTTAACCTTGCCTACAGACGACAAAGAGTTGTTTGACATGGGCTTGAAAATCCTTGACGGTTGGGCTTTCGGTGCCTTGATGACAGGAGAGGAAATTGACAACGAAAGAGGTGTCATTATAGAAGAGTGGAGAATGGGACAAGGCGGCAGCGAACGTCTTAGAGCAAAAACATGGGGAACCATGTTGAAAGGCTCAAAGTATGCAGAAAGACTTCCTATCGGAACATTGGACAGACTTCAAAACTTCGTTTATGACGACATCAGAGGATTTTATCACAAGTGGTATCGTCCTGATAATATCGCCGTTATAGTGGTGGGAGACTTCGATGCAGACGAAATGGAGCAAAAAATAATCGACTTCTTCACAATGGTACAAAAACCTTGTACACCACTTCAAAGACCGGTTTACACAATAGACAACAACAAGGAGCCGCTTGTATGCGTGGCAACAGATAAAGAGGCAACATCCACCTCAATCCAAATGTTCTACAAGCACCCTGCAAAGGACGTTAAAACCATAGGCGATTTTCGTGAACAATACTTACTTTACAACCTTTTCGAAACAATGTTCGACGAACGTTTGACAGAGTTGGCAGAAAAGAAAGCATGTCCTTACATGGCGGCTTACGCCGGTTACGGTGGATTTTTGGCTCGTCCGGTTGCCGCATACCAAATCTATATCAATGCAAAAGAGGGTAAAGCAATGAATGCAATAGAAACCGTTATGTTGGAAAACAGACGTTTACAGCAACATGGTTTCTTGCAATCCGAATTAGACAGAGCAAAAGAGGCATTGTTGGAAAGATATGCACAAGCAGCAAAAGAGGAAAGCAAAACGGAAAGCGGCAGCATAGCAGCCGAATTGGTAAACTATTTCTTGGAAAATACCCCTATGCCGGGAGCAATCTTGGAAAACAAATGGGCAAAAGCCTTGATGGACGACATAACACTGGAAGAGGTAAATGCACTTATCAACAAGTGGATAACCGAAGAGAACTTCGTATGTACCATATCCATGCCTGAAAAGAAAGGCATAAAAGTTCCAAGCGAAGCAGACGTATTGAAGCTCATCAAAAAATGTGAGAAAGCCAACACAAAGGCTTGGGTAGATAACACCAAAAACGAACCATTCTTCGCGCAAGAAGTAAAAGGCGGTAAGATCGTTTCGAGCAAAAAGGACGACAAATTCGACTATACCGAATACACATTATCCAACGGAGCAAAGGTATTCATCAAAAAGACAGACTTCAAGAACGATGAAATACTTGTATCGATAGCCAGCGATGGCGGTTCTTCTTTGTATGCCGACAAAGACATCATAAATGTTCAGTTTGCGGCAAGCATAATAGACGAATGCGGTATAGGCAACTACAACCACACTCAGTTGATGAAGTTCATGAAAGGAAAGAGCTTCGGTTTGACCCCTTCAATAGGAGAATTGAGAGAATACCTTTCCGGCAGTTGCTCGCCAAAAGATTTTGAAACCGAATTGCAATACATGTACATGTTCTTCACCGCTCCAAGAGCAGAAAAAGAAGTTTTGGACAATACAATCGATAAGTTGAAAACCCAAATCAACATGTACAAAAACATGCCTGAGTTTGCATTCCAAGAAGAATGGATAAAGGCAATGCACCCTAACGACAAGAGAACCATAATTCTTCCAACCGAAGCTCAAATGAAGCAGTTGGACATCAACAAAATGTTGAAGATATTCAAGGAAAGATTCTCCGATGCGTCCGACTTTACATTCACATTTGTCGGAAATATAGACGAAGCAACAATGTTGCCTTTGATAGAGAAGTATGTAGGCGGTCTTCCTTCGTCAAACGGCAAGAAAGCCGAAAAATGGCAAGACCGTTCCACAGAATTTGCCAAAGGAATTGTAGACAAGAACGTTTACAAGGGTGAAGCAGACAAAGGTTTGATGACAATCACTTTCACCAATCCGTTCACATGGAGCGAAAAAGACCGTTTGGCAACAAGAGCCTTGAACAATGTTTGTTCAATTAAGCTTACGGAAGTAATCCGTGAGAAGATGGGAGGAACTTATTCCCCTTCATTCAGCCTTGATT
Organism: uncultured Bacteroidaceae bacterium; assembly: GCA_964606345.1. Classification (GTDB taxonomy): domain Bacteria; phylum Bacteroidota; class Bacteroidia; order Bacteroidales; family P3; genus Onthomorpha. The sequence continues at coordinate 40,179 of CAZSFV010000009.1, forward strand.
ACGACAAATACCCTAAGGCAGAGGCAACAGCTGTATGCTACTACACTTGCGACCCGTCTACAGTCGACAAATTGACCACTGCAACATTCGAAGTATTGGACGAAATCATAGCAAACGGACCTACCGAAGTTGATTTGGCAAAAGTAAAAGAGCAGTTGATTTCTTCACGTAAAACACAGATGGAAAGAAACGGCTATTGGAGCGGAGCCATAACAGGTTCAAGATGGTACGGATACGAAATCCAAACATTGGAAGAGTACACGGCAGCAGTCAACGCCCTAACGATAGAGGATTTGAAGACAGCTGCACAAAAATACTTGAAACACGATGGCTATGTAAGAGTTGCCTTGAAACCGGAAGCAATGAATCCTGCGAAGAAGTAACACTCACAAAGCATTGCGACCGAGAGTCGCAACACCCAAAAAGGCGTCCCTCTTTTGAGAGACGCCTTTTTGCTGAAACGAAAGGCTGATTCAAAAAAAATGAATGGCTGATTCGTGAAAATGAATCAGTCATTCGTTGTAAACGTTTCGGCGTTTCGTTGCAGCGGTCTTGGCGGGGCTTTGGGGGCTTGTGTTTTTGTGGCTTGGGAAACGGGTTTGGACTCGGGAAATATTTTGTTTCAAGTTTGGTTTTGTTGGGGTGAAGTTGTACCTTTGCATGTTGAAATATGGAAACTCAGAACAAGAAGAAAATCATTAACGACCCTGTTTATGGCTTCATAAGTATACCGAACGAGGAGGTTTATGAGCTTGTTATGAGTTCTGTTTTGCAAAGGTTGAGGCGTATAAAGCAGTTGGGACTGAGTAGTTTGGTGTATCCGGGTGCGGAACATAGCAGGTTCTCTCACTCTTTGGGTGCAATGCATTTGATGATTCAAGCTTTGGAGGTGCTGAAACAGAAGGGTGTGGAGATAAGTGATGAGGAGTATAATGCTACTTTGGCTGCCATTCTTTTGCATGATGTGGGACACTCGCCCTTTTCGCATTGTTTGGAGCATTTCTTTTTCGATTGTTCTCACGAGGATTTGTCGTTGAGGTTCATGCAGGAATTGGGAGTGAGTGAAACGGCTCAACGGATTTTCAACGATACATATCATAAGCGTTTTCTTCATCAGCTCGTTTCCTCTCAAGTCGATGCGGACAGGTTGGATTATTTGACAAGGGACAGTTTCTTTACGGGGGTCAGCGAAGGGGTGATAGGCACAGAGCGTATCTTGAAAATGTTCAACGTGAGCAACGATGAGTTGATGGTAGACGAAAAGGGTGTTTACTCGATAGAGAAATTCATTATTTCGAGGCGGTTGATGTATTGGCAGGTGTATATGCACAAGACGGTTGTTGCGGCGGACAATCTTATGCTCAAGGTGCTGACAAGGGCGAAAGACTTGCAATCGGAGGGCAGATTGTCGTTGCAGGACTACCAGGTGAGCAGTCATTTGAGCTATTTTCTTGCGAACGGAGTGCGAAGTCTTGACGACAAAGAGGCTGTGCAACATTATCTTTTGCTTGACGATTCTGATGTTTGGAGCAGTGTGAAGACTTGGTCGCAGCATAGGGATAAGATACTCGGCTTTCTTGCAACTTCTTTGATGAATCGTTCCTTGGGAAAGATTGTGATAAGCGACAAACCTTTCGATGAAAGTCAGAAATGCAACCTCTGCCGTTACGAAAGCGAGGAAGAAAAGAGATATTTCACAGCTTCGGCAAAACTGCATAACAAGGCGTACAGCTTCGACGACACAGGAATAAATATATTGTTCAAAGACGGAAGCGTGAAAGAGATTTGCGAAGCCTCGGATCAGTTGGACAGGAATTTCCTTTCGAAAGAGATTTGTAAGTATTTCTTTTACCAAATATGACAGTGGCGTATGAAAGCAGGAAAACGAATAATCAAAAAATCAATCATTATGAGGAATAAAATAATTCTTATGGCGTTGGCAACAACGCTGTCGTTCACTGCCTGCAAACAGCGTTCGGGCGGTGAGGAAAACGTGATAGATAAACCGAATGTTGAGGTGAAGGACGGAAAGCTGAGTCCTGAGGTGCTTTGGAGCTTCGGAAGAATTGGTGAGGTGTCGGTATCGCCCGATGGAAAGAAAATTTTGTACACTTTGACCTATTACAGCATTGGCGAGAACAAGGGAAATGCAGAAATTTACACCATGAACACCGATGGAAGCGATGTGAAAAGATTGACAACAACTCCTTCGAGCGAATGGAACGTGATTTGGAATCCGAAAGGCGACAAGATTGGGTTTATTTATGCCGATGAAAGTGGCGTGAATATTTATGAGATGAACCCGGACGGCAGTAATCGTAGGGCGATATCCGATTTCAAGGAAGGTGATTTGGAAGGCTTTTCTTACTCTCCCGACGGCAAAAGAGTGGTATACGTCAGGGCTGTTCCAAAACAAGATAAGTTTGCCGGCTTAAAGCAGGGCTTGGATAAGACAACGGGAAGAATTAACGAAGATTTGGCGTACAGGCATTGGGATCAATGGGTTGATGCGGTGCCGCAGCCGTTTATTGCCGATTTTGACGGAAAGACAATAGGCAAAGGAGAAAATTTGTTGGAAGGAACGGAGTTTGAATCGCCTATGAGACCGTGGGGAGGAATGGAGCAGATAGCATGGAGTCCCGACGGCAAGTCCATAGCATACACTTGTCGCAAGAAAACGGGCAAAGACTATGCTTTCTCTACCAATTCCGATATTTACCTTTACAATATCGATACAAAGAAAACTCAGAATCTTTCGGAGGGAATGATGGGCTATGACCAAAATCCGACTTTCTCGTCAGACGGTAAGATGATTGCTTGGGAGAGTATGGAGAGAGACGGATATGAGGCAGACAAGATACGCCTTATGGTCTACAACTTTGAGAAAAAGAAAGCGGAGTATTACACCCCCGACTTCGATCAAAATGTCGGCGGACTGAAATTCTCAAAGGATAACAAGTGGATTTATTTCGTTTCCGACTATCATGCAGTGGATAACATATACAAGATAAACATAGAGGACAAAGCCATAAAGCAAATAACCTCCGGGGTTCACGATTATACGTCTGTTCATTTTGCAGCCGATGGAAAACTGATAGGTGAAAACATGAGCATGTCGCACCCTAACGAAATATGGTCGATAGACGAGAAAACAAAGGAACAGAAAAAAATATCGGCTTGTAATGATGAGCTTATGGCGAAAATCAAGTGGGGTAAGGTTGAGGAACGCTGGTTGAAAGCCTCAGACGGAAAGGATTTGCAGACATGGGTGATTTATCCGCCTGATTTTGATTCTACAAAGAAGTATCCTACACTGCTCTACTGCGAGGGCGGTCCTCAATCCACTGTTTCGCAGTTTTGGTCTTATCGTTGGAACTTCCAAATCATGGCTTCGCACGGCTATATTGTTGTTGCACCGAACAGAAGAGGCTTGCCGGGCTTCGGGCAAGAGTGGCTTGAGCAAATAAGTGGGGATTATGGCGGACAATGTATGCGAGACTATCTCACGGCAATAGATGAGGTGAGCAAGGAAAGCTATGTGGATAAGGACAGACTTGGAGCTGTGGGTGCAAGTTTCGGAGGCTTTTCGGTGTATTGGCTTGCGGGTCATCACAACAAGCGTTTCAAATGCTTTATAGCCCACAACGGTATGTTTAACTTGGAACAACAATATCTCGAAACGGAGGAAATGTGGTTTGTTAATTGGGACTTGGGCGGTGCTTATTGGGACAAGAGCAACAAGGTGGCTCAAAAATCGTATGCAAACTCACCTCATCTGTTTGTGGACAAGTGGGATACACCTATATTGGTGATACATTCCGAGTTTGACTTCCGAATAGTGGCTTCGCAGGGCATGGCGGCGTATAATGCAGCCATCATAAGGGGAATACCTGCCCGTTACCTTTACTTCCCTGACGAAACCCACTGGGTGATGAAGCCGCAAAACGCCATATTGTGGCAGCGGAACTTCTTCGATTGGTTGGATAAATGGTTGAAAAAGTAAAAGAAATAAATGGCAGGACGACAAGTGGCAGACTTTGCAAGGCATGTATGCTCATCTGCTTGTTTTCGCCGTCCAAAAATGAATAGTAAATACATATACAGAGATGGAAATAATTGGAAAGCTGATTAAAAAATTGCCGGATACTTCGGGAGAAAGCGAAAAGGGCAAATGGGTAAGAGGTGGTTTTGTTATAGAATATCAAGACGGAGACTATCCTACAAATGCAGCCTTTACGCTCTTCGGAGAGAACAGAATAAACTCGATAAAAAGCATTCCCGAAAATTCTACGGTGAGAGTGCAGTATTCGATAAGGTCAAGAGAGTATCAAGACCGTTGGTATACGGATCTGAGTTGTTACAGGGTTGAGCCATATAACCAACCCATGCCTATGCAGGGAGCTCCCGTTTACGGACAGCCGTATCAGAATGCGGTTGCACCGGGATATGCTCAACCGTACCCGCAACAAGGTTTTCAACAACCTATGCAACAGCCGTACCAACAGCAAGCTCCTGTGTACCAACAACCGCAACCGGTTCAGCAACCGCAGGTTTACCCTGACGCACAAGCACAAGAATGGAAGAATGACGGTACACAAAACAACTTTCAAGGCGGTGGAGATGCGTTTAGCTCGCAGAGTGCAAATCAAGAGGACGATTTGCCATTCTAAAATCAGATGAGCATACTTCGTTCCGAAGACTTGTAGCAAAGCGGTAGCGAAAATATTAAAAAGCTATACTTTTCATTTGAGGAGTATAGCTTTTTACTTGCCGAGGAACAAGGATTTTGTTCTTAAAGTTGCCGGCTTGTCAACTCTTTCTGAATTTGTCATAAGAGGAAGCGGGCGACAAACACACTAAAATAGCTTGTGAAATTTTCGGAATGCTTTTTGGTTTTATTTCTTTGAGCTGTCTCTATATTCCAAAGGAGACATTCCTGTCATTCTTCGAAAGAAACGACACATGTAAGGCGGGTCGTCAAAATGCAATTCGGCGGCTATGTTCTTAATGGACAAATCTGTGTTCTGCAACAGAGTTTTGATTGCGACGATTACATATCGGTCTATTATCTCTTTGGGAGATAACCCTTCAATCTTATGAACCAACTTGTATAGGTAGTCCGGTGTTATGTTCAGTTTGTCGGCATAGAATTTTACATCGTGGCATCTGCCGTGGTGTTTGGTCAGCAAAACATAGAAATCATTGTACAGCTTCCAGCTTCTGTTCTTCGGAAAATCGCAGACTTCGCCTAAGCCCATTCTTCTCATTTCATTGTCTATTACAACGAACAGATTGTAGAAGTTATTCCTCACAATATCTTTAGCTTGATTTATATCACAATAGTTGATTACCCAATCGGTTTGAATGAACCAAGCGGTAAGCAAGCTGTTTTGCTCCGGCGTTGTGGCAAGAGAGGGATACTTGTAGAGCAAATCCCAGAAAGAGGACGCAACCTTGTAGAACATTTCATCGGCAAGCTCTTTTGGCACGGAGATGTAGTAAGCGTGAAAGCTCTTTGACAGTTCAATCGGAATAAAAGGCAAATCCCCTGTGAGAACAACCAGACAACCGGCAACGACTTTCACTTTCCGAAAATCAATGCTGACAACACCGTGTCCCTTATCGCATAAAAGCAGGGTGCAACCGTTGATGTCGACAATTTTGCCCACACCGGCTTTAAGGTTTGTTTCTCCCGACATTGCATATCGGGTTATTTCCCATAGTTTGTACTTGCTCCTGTTCATGTAGGCTGCAAAAATAGTACATTTATTTAGAGGCAGTACTACCGTTATCCGAAAAAGTACCCTGCTTGTCAGAATAAAGATATGCGAATACAAGGATAGCCGTACTAATTTTGCACCCGCTTTTTCAGATACAAATAAAAAAGGAATATATGCAATTCAAAACAGTTGTTTTATCGGCGTGTATAGCATTCGTTGCGGCGTGTGGGAACAAGCAATCGGCTTCCGACGGGAAGCAAACATATCCTGTATTCACGGTTGTCAAAACATCGGTCGACATAGTGGAGTCCTATTCTGCTACAATAGAGGGTTGTCAAGATGTTGAAATCTATCCGCAGATTTCGGGGACTATTTCGAGCTTGAGGGTGAAAGAAGGCGAAAAAGTGAAGAAAGGACAATCGCTTTTTGTTATTGATCAGGTTCCCTACATCGCAGCATTAAGAACAGCAACCGCAAATGTCCATGTTGCCGAAGCACAAGTTGAAACGGCAAAACTTGACTATGACAGCAAACGAATCTTGTTTGAGGAAAAGGTTATCTCCGAATATGAGCTCTCTGTGGCAAAAAACACCTTGGCTGTAGCCAAGGCAAACTTGGAACAAGCCAAGGCAAATGAATCTAAGGCTAAAAATGATTTGTCCTATACCGAAGTACATTCTCCGGTTGACGGAGTGGTCGGTACGCTTCCTTTTCGGGCAGGAGCGTTGGTCGGTCCGACTATCGCCAAACCGCTGACAAGGGTGTCTAACACAAAACAAATGTTCGTCTATTTTTCAATGAGTGAGAACCAAATCCGCAATCTTATTCGTCAATACGGCTCCCCCGATGAGACTATCCGACAAATGCCTGATGTGGAACTGAAACTCAATGACGGTACTTTATATGAAAGCAAAGGTCGTATTGAAACAATAAGCGGGATAATCAATCCACAGACAGGCACTGCATCTGTCCGTTGCGTATTTCCCAATGAAAAGCGACTCTTGTTCAGTGGCAGTGTGGGAAATGTACTTTTGCCTCACAAGGAACGTGATGTGATAGTAGTTCCTCAGGGTGCTACTTATGAGATTCAGGACAAGATATATGTGTACAAGGTGGTTGATGGTAAGACAAAGTCGATAGAGATTAAGGTGGACAAGTTGAATAACGGTCAAGTATATATTGTGCGTAGCGGTTTGCAGGAAGGTGATATATTGGTTAAGGAAGGTGTTGCCATGTTGCAGGACGGTATGCCAATAAAAGTAAAGCATAACAAGTAAAAGAGGTAATCATGAAACTGAAGTATTTTATAGATCGTCCCATTCTGTCTATTGTAATTTCCGTCGGAATGGTGTTGATGGGATTGTTGGCTTTGTTTTCTTTGCCAATAGAACAATATCCCGATATTGCCCCTCCGACCGTGGCTGTTTACACAAACTACCCCGGAGCCAATGCCGAAACCGTGCAGAAAGCCGTTGTGGTGCCGTTGGAGGAAGCCATAAACGGAGTGGAGGGTATGACATACATCACATCTACCGCTTCAAACAGCGGAGATGTTGAACTGCTTGTTTATTTCAAGCAAGGAACCAATCCCGACATGGCTGCCGTCAATGTGCAGAACCGAGTTGCCGCTGCACAAGGGCTGTTGCCTGCAGAGGTGGTACAAGTCGGCATCAACACCGAGAAGCAACAGAATGCCGAGTTAAAGACCTTTGCCATTTACGACCCCGAAGGACGTTACGATAACAAGTTTCTCGACAATTACATGAAGATTAATGTTGAACCTCGCATTAAGCGTATCTGCGGAGTCGGTAAATTCATGCTTTTCGGGGCTAATTACAGTATGCGTATATGGTTAAAGCCCGACAAGATGGCACAATATAAATTGGTACCGTCAGATATATCGGCTGCTCTTGCCACGCAAAACATAGAAGCAGCCACCGGGTCTTTCGGAGAGAATAATGAGAATGTGTTTCAGTTCACAATGAAGTACAGAGGGCGGCTTTCCACTCCCGAAGAATTTGAGAATCTCGTGCTGCGGTCTCTTCCCAATGGAGATGTTCTCCGTTTGAAAGAGGTTGCAAGGGTCGAATTGGGAAGCGAATCCTATAATTTTCAATCCACAATCAATGGTAAACCTTGCGCTCTTGCAATGACCTACCAGACGGCAGGCTCCAATGCTTCGGCAGTAATAAACGAGATAGATGCAGCACTCGAAGAAATGAGTAAAGACCTGCCGGAAGGACTTGAATTTGTTTCTTTAAGCGATACAAACCGTTTCCTGTATGCCTCCATAAAGGAAGTAGTTCTTTCGTTGCTTTTGGCTGTTGTGTTGGTTGTGCTTGTGGTATATCTGTTCTTGCAGGACATACGTTCAACCCTGATTCCGACCATATCTATATTTGTTTCCATCATTGCGACATTTGCTTTTATGGCTTTAGCCGGCTTCTCCATAAACTTGCTTACGCTTTTTGCTCTTGTGCTTGCCATTGGGACGGTGGTGGACAATGCAATTATTGTTGTGGAGGCGGTGCAGAGTCGTTTCGATGCAGGATACAAGTCGGCATACAAGGCAACGAACGATGCAATGAGCGGAATATCGTCTGCCATCATTATTTCCACCATGATTTTTATGGCGGTATTTATTCCTACTTCATTCATGGGAGGAACTTCCGGCACTTTCTACACTCAATTTGGCATTACGATGGCTGTTGCTGTGGGTTTGTCTGCCATTAACGCCCTGACCTTGTCGCCTGCACTGTGTGCCATGATGCTGAAACCCTATGTAGATGAAAACGGAGAGGTGAAAGATAACTTTGCCGCACGCTTTCGCAAGGCGTATAACATAGCATTCAAAACCCTGCTCTTCCATTACAAAAACGGTGTTCTCTTTTTTGTTCGTCGCAAGTGGGCTATGTGGGGAACGCTCGCCATTGGTTTGATTGCTTTAATTGTCCTTATGAGGTTCACTCCCACAGGGCTTGTGCCTGACGAAGATGTGGCAACTTTGATGATAAGTCTCGACACCAAGCCGGGCAATTCGTTGAATGAGACCAATCGCATAATGCAGACGATTAACAAGAAATTGGCAGAGTTTCCCGAAATTGAATATTCAAGCGGTGTGTCCGGTTATTCGTTCAACGGTGCCGGTCCATCAATGGGCATGTACTTTATCAAGCTCACAGACTGGGATAAACGCAGAGATAGGGGACAATCTGCGGAAGAACTTTCAGAAAGGATTTACGGCATTTCTGCCGATGTGCCTGACGCAAACATGTTTGTGCTTATGCCTCCGATGATTCCCGGCTATGGTATGGGTGGAGGTTTTGAGCTGTACCTGCAAGACAAAGCCGGCGGAGATTTGACAGAGTTCAAAAAGGTTTGCGACCGATTTGTATCGGCTTTGAACAAATGCCCGGAAATAGAAATGGCATACTCTTCCTTTGCGAACAACTACCCGCAATACTGGGTGGATATAGATGCCGCACAATGTGAACGTGCAGGTGTTACAACATCGCAGGTCTTGGACGTTTTGTCCGGGTATTACGGTGGAGGTTATATCTCAAACTTCAATCGTTTTTCCAAGCTGTACAGAGTGATGATGCAGGCAGACCCCAAGGAACGAATTACACAAGAATCGCTTAACCACTTCTATATACGTGTGGGTGAAGAAATGGCACCTTTGTCGCAGTTTGTGAAGCTGACAAAAACCTACGGGCCTCAGTCCGTATCTCGTTTCAATCTCTACAATTCCATAGCAATCAACGGCAATGCGGCTTCGGGTTATAGCTCGGGCGATGCCCTCAAAGCCATAGAACGAACAGCCGATGAGGTGTTGCCACAGAATTACGGTTATGAACTTGGCGGCATTTCCCGTGAACAAGCAAGTACCGGAAACAATGTAATCATCATTTTCGCCCTCTGCATAGTACTTGTTTATTTGATATTGAGCGGCATGTACGAAAGCCTGATACTTCCATTCACCGTTATCCTTTCCGTACCTTGCGGTCTGATGGGCAGTTTCTTGTTCGCCAAAATATTCGACTTGGAAAACAACATCTATTTGCAAACCGGACTTATCATGCTTATCGGTTTGTTGGCAAAGACTGCCATTCTTATCACAGACTATGCAGGAGAACGTCGTCGTAGCGGAATGTCCTTGGCTCAGTCGGCAATAGGAGCGGCAAAGAATCGTTTGAGACCAATTTTGATGACGGCGTTGACCATGGTATTCGGTATGCTGCCGTTGATGTTCGCCTCGGGCGTTGGGGCAAACGGCAATTCCACGCTTGGCACAGGCGCTGTAGGCGGAATGTTGGTCGGCACGTTGGTACTCTTGTTCATAATTCCTGCCCTGTGGATGTTCTTCTATGCAATAGAAGAGAGAATCAAACCCATAAAAGCCAAACAAGCAGACCCTGCCATAGCGGGCGAAATGGAAAGAGTGGCATTGATGAAGCATTTGAAAGAAATGAAACAAAACGAAAAGCAATGAGACAGATAATTATAAGCACACTGATAATGGCAGTCTTGTCATCGTGCAGCGTCTATAAGGAATTTCAACCGACGACAGAAGTCGACAAAAATCTGTATGGCAAAGAAAATACAAGCTCGGACACAACCTCCGTGGCAACACTTTCGTGGAGGGAATTGTTCCATGATGTCCGCCTGCAACGATTGATAGACACGGCACTGGTGCGCAACACCGATTTAAGGACTGCCCGTCTGCGGGTGGAGCAGGCAGAAGCCGATTTGTTTACTGCCCGATTGTCCTATCTACCTTCCGCAAACTTGGGAGCAGAAGGCGGAATGAGCCGACTGAGTGGAGCTGTAAGCAAAACCTATAACATAAGCGGTGCTGCAAGTTGGGAAATAGACATATTCGGCAAGCTGACGGCGGCCAAGCGTGAAGCTCGTGCGACCTTGGAGCAGTCTTGTGCTTATCGTCAAGCGGTGCAGACCTCCCTCATTGCGTCAGTCGCAACAACATACTACACCTTGCTCATGTTGGACGAACAGATAGCAATATCTGAGAAAACCTTACAGAATTGGCAGCAGACGGTGCAGGGTTTGCAAGCACTGATGCGGGTCGGAAACACCAATGAAACAGCCGTGCTTCAAGCCGAAGCGAACAAGTCAAGCCTCGAAGCAAGATTGTTGAGCATGCGTAAAAGCCTCAAAGAAACAGAAAATACGATGTGCTTGTTGCTTTCGCAAACGCCCGGCGACATAGAAAGAGGAAAACTTTCCGAGCAAATCTTTCCCGATACCATATCCATAGGAATACCCGTTCAGTTATTGGCAAACCGTCCCGATGTTCAGGAAGCCGAGATGGCTTTGGCAAGGGCTTTTTATGCAACAAATGTAGCAAGAGCCGCATTCTATCCTTCCATCAACTTGTCCGGCAATGCAGGTTGGACAAACAACGGCGGAGGTCTTGTCCTCGACCCCGGGCAATGGCTGTTCAATGCAATAGGTTCGCTTACGCAACCACTTTTCAACCAAGGAACGAATATTGCCAACCTGAAAAAGAGCAAGGCTGAACAAGAAACGGCAAGTTTGGCGTTTCAACAAAAATTGCTGCAAGCCGGCAACGAAGTCAACAACGCCCTAATATCACTGCAAACCGCAAGAGAAAGATTGGCAATAAACACTCGGAGCATAGTTTCTTTGCAGGAAGCCGTCCGAAAAACAGAACTGCTAATGCTTCACTCCTCGGTGAACTACTTAGAAGTGCTTACCGCACAACAATCCTTGTTGGAACTGCAACAAACCGTGGCACAAGACAGATTCGACGAAATACAAAGCATCATAAACCTATATCACGCATTGGGAGGCGGCAGGTAGACATTCGCTTATGAACATTCCGTTATGCCAACTCGGCGAAAACAATTGTCCGAACAGCGGTAAAAACCTTCAAAAACACTTTTGCAGCAACAGAAATTGAACACCGTGATAGTTTGCAGACAAAGAAAATAGACTTCGGTCGTAATCCTTGCACGTTTGCCCGTGTTGCAGCAATCGCAACAGATTTCATAATCGCACACTCCTAACCCTGTTGAACCAATCGCAGTTCCGCAGGAATGAAAGGCTGATTCAGCAAAATGAATCGGCGAAAGAATTTTTTGAATCAGCCATTCGTTTTGGCGGAACGCCGATTCGTTTCAGACGTATTGCGAAAAGAGAATTCGAGAGGGTAAAAAGAGTGAATGATTTGTTTGAGATAATGAATAAATTTCTACCTTTGCAAAAGGAATGGAAGCGAAGCATCTGATAGAGATAAAAAACAAACGTGCTTACTTTGAGTACAATATCTTAGAGAGCCTGCAAGCCGGTCTGGTGTTGCGTGGTACCGAAATAAAGTCGATACGCGAGGGCAAGGCAGGCTTGACCGATGCCTATTGCATGGTTGAGCAAGGCGAGGCATGGGTTTATAATATGCACATTGCCGAGTACCGCTTCGGCAGCTACTACAATCACGAGGTGAAACGCACCCGCAAGTTGCTATTGCACAAGAAAGAAATACGCAAATTGGAACGTAAAAGCAAAGAGAAGGGCTTCACACTCATTCCAACCAAGCTCTACATAGACGATCGCGGCTATGCCAAAGTGGAAATAAGTCTCTGCAAAGGCAAACACACTTATGACAAGCGAGAAAGTATCAAGCAGAGAGAGACAAACATAGAGTTGCAACGCCGCATGCAGTCAAGATAAGTACGAACAACAGAAACAACACGACGATGAAAAGTATCAGAACCCGCATAATAGTCATAGCCATGCTTTTGTTGAGTCCGCAGCTGTTCGGACAAGGCTATGAAATAGACATGGTGTTGCAAGGCAGCAGCCGTGGACATGCCACCCTTCGTCTGTACCGCTTCGGCAGCTACTACAATCACGAGGTGAAACGCACCCGCAAGTTGCTATTGCACAAGAAAGAAATACGCAAATTGGAACGTAAAAGCAAAGAGAAGGGCTTCACACTCATTCCAACCAAGCTCTACATAGACGATCGCGGCTATGCCAAAGTGGAAATAAGTCTCTGCAAAGGCAAACACACTTATGACAAGCGAGAAAGTATCAAGCAGAGAGAGACAAACATAGAGTTGCAACGCCGCATGCAGTCAAGATAAGTACGAACAACAGAAACAACACGACGATGAAAAGTATCAGAACCCGCATAATAGTCATAGCCATGCTTTTGTTGAGTCCGCAGCTGTTCGGACAAGGCTATGAAATAGACATGGTGTTGCAAGGCAGCAGCCGTGGACATGCCACCCTTCGTCTGTACCACCGTGACGGCAACGAACAAGTGGACAGTACACAAATAGACGCAAAAGGTCGCTTCAGTTTCCGCGGACCGGTCAAAGAAACCATACCCGCATTGCTCACCATCAACAGCAAGCGGAGCTATCGCCTGTATATAAGCCCTGAAAGCACTATAAATATTGAAATAAAGCCGGGTAAGAAGCAGTCCTTTCGCATCAAAGGTAGCCCGATGACCGAGGCTTGGCAGGCACTTGTCGCTCCCGATGGGAAGGAGGACAAGAACGTTCACCTGCAACGCTTGAACAACTGGGTCAACAACCACCCCGACCACTTGTTCAGCCCCGACTTGATAGCAACTTACCTTGCCCATGCTTGGGATTACGAAACTCTGCAACGCAGCCTCAATACCCTGCAAGGCGAAGCCCTCAATACCTATCACTATCGCCATTTGCAACAATATTTGTCGCAAATGAGCAGATTGCAAGCCGGCAGTACTGCACCCGAGTTCACCACCACCGATCAGAAAGGCAAGAGCGTGCGACTAAGCTCCATAAGCCGACAACATAATTACACGTTGCTGAGCGTTTGGGCGGCATCCGACAAAACCTGTCGTGCCACCATACCTGCCATAGCTGCACTCTATAAGCAATACAAGGCACACGGTTTGGAAATACTCGGCATTTCTATAGACCAAGACCCCAATACATGGAAGCAGGCAATAAAAGCCGATAACATAAGCTGGTTGCAAGCCCACGAACCACAGGCTTGGAACAGCCCTGCACTGAAAGCATACAACATTAAAAGCATTCCTGCATACGTACTCATTAACCGACAAAACAAGATAGAGCTTACCACCGACGAACTCGACGATGTAAAAGACTTCTTATATGAACGCACCAAACAACAAGGTTATCGCATAGACGGAAGCATAGACGGTATAGACGAAGGCATAATCACCATGGATATTCTTGCCGAAGGCGGGAAGAAAACGAGGCTCCAAAGCAAGATAACAAACGGACTTTTCTCTTTTGAAGGCTATACTCCGCACCCATGCATGGCAAGCCTGCATCTACCTGCCAAAGGGGGCGATATTTCTTTCTTCATGGACAACGAACACATATCCATAAGCGGCAGTATGCAGGGAACAAATCAACTGCACATAGAAGGCAGCCCTACAAACGACGGTTTTCAGCAACTTTCCGCAAAATGCAACAACCGCAACAACCCTATGCAGTGCTTGATGAACTATGCCTTGGAACAGCCCGCAAGCATCTATACTCCCTTCATCATAAGCTCCTATTTGGCGCCGTATCTGAGTGATGAAGACCTTGCCTCGCTTGTCTCCTCACTCACAGGGGCAGCCACAAACATGTATCAATACGCTTTGTTGCAGGAACATGTACAGACTGTTAGCCGAAACGAAGGAACCGGAGAACGTATTGCAGACTTAGTCATGCCGAATCAAAACGGTAAAGAGGTACGCCTTTTGGACGAAGCCTCCAAGAGCGACTACACTCTTGTAACCCTTTGGGCTCCTTGGGAGCAGAAAAGCGTCAATGCAATCAAGCAGCTTCGCAATCTCTACAAAAAATACAACAAACAACGCCTTAACATCATCAGCATTTCGTTGGACGACAATGCCACAGAATGGCACAGCTCCATAAAGGCATTAGGCATGCACTGGTGCAACCTCAGCGAACATAAACGCTGGAACTCCGGCGTGGTTAAGCTCTACAACATAGACAGCATACCGCAATACATACTCATAGACCGCAACGGGGTCATCATTTCAAAGACTCAGTCCATTGAAAGCATGCTGAACACCATCGACACAAAGTTGGCAAACAAAACATCGGCAAAACAATCAAAATAAATACACAATGAATACTCTCAACCGCATCAAGAAAATCCCTCTTTGGCAAATCGTAGTGCAGTACGCCTTGATTATTATCGGCATTATGCTTTACTGCTTCGCATGGACGGTGTTCCTTGTTCCCAAGCATATCATCGGCGGCGGTGTAGTGGGCTTGGCGTCCATTATCTACTACCTTACAAGTATTCCTATGGGTATCAGTAACTTTGTCATCAATGTGCTGTTGCTTGCATTGGGATATAAAATTCTCGGAAGCCGTTTCGGCATCAACACCATAGTCGGAATGACAACCGCCTCGCTGAGTCTTATCCTTTTTCAGCAGGTTTTGCAAATCGATAAGATGCCTTCGTTTCAGTTTGAGAACATGGAAATGATTACGAGAGCCATTTTGGGAGGCGCACTCTCAGGAATAGGTATAGGTCTTTGCTTTGCCAACGGGGGAAACTCCGGCGGAAGCGATATAATAGCCCTTATTGTAACCAAATACCGTAACATATCCCCGGGAACGGTTATTCTGTTCGTCGATGCCTTGGTTATAACCAGCACCATTTTGATACCGGACAGTCTCGGCTTGGAGGGTATGGTTTACTGCTACATTGTGTTGGGTGTGTACGCCTATTCCTTGGACTTGGTGGTCGAAGGAAGGAAGCAGACATACCAAATAACCATCATGTCTCGCCTGAATGAGCAGATTGCCGACGCAATAGGCGAAAAAGTCAAGCGAGGCGTAACCCTGCTTAACGGCTGGGGGTGGTACAGCAAGCAAGATCAAAAAGTGTTGCTTGTCATTGCTCGAAAGAACGACAAGGTGCAAATCATGAGATTGGTAAAAGCTATCGACCCCAACGCTTTCATTTCTGTTGCCAAAACACAAGGCGTCTACGGTAAGAACTTCGACGATATCAAAAACTGATGTCTCGGCACCTTTATTTACTTCTGCCGACCGTTGTCGCCCTTTCCATCTTCTTTTCTTGTGGAAAACCGCAAGAAATCGGTAACAAGAAAGTATTCCGCTACAATGAAGCCGCAGGCATAGCCTCGCTTGATCCCGCTTTTGCAAAAGACCAGGCAATGATTTGGGCAGATCTGCAGCTGTATAACGGCTTGGTTCAAACAGACAAGGACTTGAACATACGCCCCTGCATTGCCAAAAGTTGGGAAATATCTTCCGATGGAAGGGAGTATGTTTTCCACTTGCGAAATGACGTATATTTTCATCGCAGCAAGGTGTTTGACAATGGCAGACGGCGTGTTGTGGCAGCGGATTTTGTTTACAGTCTGGACAGGTTGCTTGACGAAAGAACAGCTTCCCCCGGCAGGAACTTTTTTACCTGCATAGAAAAAAAAGGAAACACATACAGCATAACGGCTCCCGATGACAGTACCTTGTGCATAAGATTGCAGGAAGCCTTTTCGCCTTTTCTCGGAATATTGTCAATGCCTTATGCAAGTGTTGTGCCAAGGGAGGCTGTGGAGTATTACAAAGAAGATTTCCGAAAGCACCCCGTGGGAACAGGTCCTTTCAAATTTCAAATGTGGAAAGAGGGTGTAAAACTCGTTCTGCTTAAAAACGAAGACTATTTCGAGAAGGACGAAAGCGGACACCCTTTGCCTTACTTAGATGCCGTATCGGTCAGCTTCATAATAGATAAACAATCCGTCTTTTTGGAATTTGTGAAAGGGAACATCGATTTTATTTCAGGCATAGACCCCAACTACAAAGACGAAGTGCTAAGCCGCAAAGGAGAATTGCAACCCAAATACAGGAATCGTATAAAGCTGATGACGCAAGCCTATCTCAATACGGAGTATCTCGGCTTTCGCTTAGACGATAAGAACACACCTTTGAAAGATAAAAGAATACGCCGAGCTATAAACCATGGCTTCGACAGGGAAAAGATGATAAAATACCTGCGTAACAACATCGGCATAGCCGGACACTGGGGAATACTTCCGCCATCGCTTTCGGGTTTCGACAGCACTGCAAGCTACGAATACAATCCTCAAAAGTGCATGGCTCTTCTTGCACAAGCCGGTTATCCGCAAGGCAAAGGCTTGCCCGAAATCACCTTATCCACAACCGCCTCCTACCTTGACCTGTGCAAATACATACAGCAACAACTCGGATTGGCAGGCATAAAAGTTCGATTGGACGTTTGTCCACCTGCCGCACTGCGAGAGAGCATGGCACAAGGCAAATCGGAGTGGTTCAGAGGCAGTTGGATTGCCGACTATCCCGAAGCGGAAAACTACCTTGCCCTTTTCTATTCGCCGAATCGTTCTCCAAAGGGTGCCAACTACACCGCCTTCTCCTCAAAAGAGTATGACAAGCTCTACGAAGAAGCACGGAACGAAAGCAATGCCGAAAAGCGAGCCGTCATATATCGCAAAATGAACCGTATCCTCATGGAAGAATCGCCCGTTGTAGTGCTTTACTACGACCAAGTGCTGCGTTTTATGCAAAAGAACATAGAAGGCTTAGAACCCAACCCAATGAACCACCTGATACTCAAACACGTAAAGAAGTTGTAAGCCATTCCCACAGCACAACTTTTCTTTTGCTTCCACCCAAACGCCGATCCGCCAAAACGAATGGCTGATTCATTTTCACGAATCAGCCATTCATTTTGCTGAATCAGCCTTTCGTTGGAGCGTTGAAAAACAGTATGGTTTTGTGATGGTGTTTTGATTGTTTGTCGGGGCGTGTATACGTTTTGCCGAAGCTGTGCGTTTGTAGTGGGATAGAGAATGAATTGTATGAGGTTGCTGTATTTGGTGAGGAAGAAGTATTCCTATGTTTTTATATTGTGTTTTGTGGCGGTGTATCTGCTTTTCCCGAGTGCCAATCCGGTGGGAGATGCTTTTTCGAACGCTTATTCGTCTTTGCGGGGTGAGGAGCTGTTTCGTCCGCACCATCTTTTGTATTGTTTCTATGGCAGGCTGTTGTTGTGGTTTTTCGGATTTACGGGCATAGAACCCATTGTGCTGTTGCAGTATGCGAATGCTTTGGTGGCAGGTGGCTGTCTGTTGGTCTTGCGACGTATGATAAAGAGGGTGAATGCCGATGAATCCTTTCTTTCGGCTGCGGTTGCTTTCTGTGGTTCGTGCTTCGGATTCATGCGTTTTGCCACCGATAACGAGTGCTATGTGGTTCCGTTGTTCTTCGGCTTGCTCGCTATGTATTATGTGCAGGTCTTTCTTGTCAGAAATTCGGTAAGCAGGGTCATAAAGGCTGGTGTGTGCATTTGCTTGGCTTGTTTGTTTCATCAGATTTCCATACTTGTTTGGCTTTGTATCCTTATGGTGTTTGTATTCGACAGACACAAGAGGCATCTTTTGACTTTCCTTGCTTTAAGTTTGTCCGTTCCTTTGGCATACTTTATTACAGCGGGTGGTATTACCGGTGAGTTGTCGTTGCAAGGCACGTTGGAGTTTGCTCTGCACGATTACCTGAGCGGCGAGGCAGAAATGCCGGAATTGAAACAGGTCGTTATGTTGACGGCTGTGAGCTTGGTGCGTACCTTTGTGCAGGTTCATGGTTATGTGTTCGCTCTGATTGCCGACCATACTGCAATCTGTGTCGGTATAGCGGCAATAGTGGCAGTGCTTTTTGCATTGGGTATTGTTGCTTTGCGAAAAATAGAGAGAAGACGGCTGAAACTGTTTCAGGAAAGGCGGTTTGTGAGAATGCTTTGGGGCGTTTTGTTGCTTACTGTTGCTTTCGCTGCTTTTTCCAACGGCAATGCGGAGTTCATGGTCATAATACCGTTTTTGTCGATTACTCTGTTCGCTTACTATTTCAATGGTTCGAGAGCCGTGGTTTGGTTTTCGACCGGGCTGTTTGTATGGAATGTATGCTTTGCTCTTTATCCGAACAAAATGTTTCACCTTGAACCGGAGAACGAAATAGCCGAATTGACAAGGCAATACCCCGATGCTGTGTTTGTTTTGACCAACAAACCCATGGTGGAGAACATCTGCCTGTATAGATACGGGAAAAACAATCTGCCAAAGCTGCTGCACGCCGACAAATACACAAAAGAACAATATCGCAAGGATAAAAAAGAGGGGAAAGTCATAATAACCGATGTGCCGAACGCTAAAAACGCTCTGAATCGTGCCGAACTGACGGAACGGATAAGCTATCGTTTTGAAGATATAGCAGAGAAGGAATTGTTGTTCGGCTTCGAATCTCCCAAGTGCAAAAGAAATGTTTATAAGTTGTAGATTACGGCAAAAGGATATAACTTTGCAGTCTGAGAAAAAGATAAACGCTAATGAGGGAATTGGTAATGGCAACCCACAACAAGCACAAGATTGAAGAGATTGAGCGATTGTTGAGGGGTAAAGTGAAAATCATAAGTCTTGGAGACTTGGGTTGTAAGGAGGAAATACCGGAAACGGGCAGTACCTTGAAAGAGAATGCTTTGCAAAAGGCCAAATACGTTTGGGACAAGTATGGAAAGGATTGCTTTGCGGACGATACGGGGCTTATGGTTGAAGCTCTGAACGGGGAACCCGGTGTTTACTCCGCTCGTTATGCAGGAGAAAAATGCAGTTTTGACGATAACATGGATTTGCTGTTGGAAAACATGAACGGCAAGACCAATCGCAAGGCTTGTTTTGCCACGGTAATCTGTTTGATTCAAAACGGCGAACCGGTCTTTTTTGAGGGAAAATGTGAAGGTTGCATTCTGACGGAGAGATATGGCAAGGGTGGTTTCGGATACGACCCCATATTCATGCCGAAGGGCTATGGCGAGAGTTTTGCAGAGCTTGACATGGAGGAAAAGAACAAAATATCCCACAGGGGACGAGCCCTTGAGATATTTAAAGAGAAACTTATA
>CAZSFV010000010.1:0-56923 GCA_964606345.1 uncultured Bacteroidaceae bacterium
AGGCAGTGGCTGCACTGAATGCAGTTGAGACTGCGGTGGTTGTAATAAATTCTCAAATAGGTGTGGAAGTGGGAACGGAGATTGCGTTCCGCCATACGTCCTCGTTGGCAATTCCTTTGATGTTTGCAATGAACCAACTCGACCATGAGAAATCCGATTTTGAGGAACAAATCAAGGAATTGAAAGAGTTCTTCGGTGAAAAGATAACAATAGTTCAGTATCCGGTCAATCAGGGAGCGGGTTTCGATTGTTTCGTTGACCTTATAATGCAAAAGATGTACAAATACCCCAAGGGCGGCGGCAGTCCCGAGATTTCGCCCATACCGGACAGCGAAAAAGAAAGAGCGGAGCAACTGAGATTGGCATTGGTCGAGAATGCGGCTTCCGGTTCAGACGATTTGATGGAGAAATACTTCGATAACGGCGATTTGGCAATAGATGAAGTGAGACGGGGTTTGAGATTTGGCATGGCAGCAAGGAATGTGTTCCCTGTATTGTGCGTATCGGCAAAGGAGAACGTAGGTGTGGGCAGATTATTGGAGTTTATAACTTTCAATGTGCCGTCTCCGACGGAGGCTCTACACACAAAGACGCTTGTTTCCGGTGAAAAAATAAAATATGACGAGGCTTCACCGACAACTCTCTTTGTTTTCAAGACGGCAAACGAGGCCCACGTCGGCAATATTGCTTACATGAAAGTGATGAACGGCGAATTGACGGAGGGAATGGACGTTGTGAACTCCGATAACGAAGGCAGAGAAAGAGTATCTCAGATTTTCGTCAACTCGGGCAAGACAAGAATAAAGATAAACAAAGTCTCGGCAGGCGATATTGTATCAAGCATGAAGTTGAAAGACGTCAGAACAAATGCAACTCTCACTTCGGCAAAGAATATTGGCGATAAGTTGAACGCCATAAAGTTCCCTGAACCTATATATACGACTGCCATCAAACCGATAGAGGCTTCCGATGAGGAAAAACTCGGCATCGCATTGAACGAGTATGCTTCCAACGACTGCTCGTTGAGGGTTGATGTAGCCAAAGAACTGAAACAAACCCTTGTAAAGGGAATGGGTGAGTATCATATCAATACATTGAAGTGGTATTTGGATAATGTGTATAAAATTCCTACCGAATTTTCGGCTCCCAAAATACCTTACAGAGAAACCATAACCAAGAGTGCGGAGGCTTCGTACCGCCACAAAAAGCAATCCGGCGGAGCCGGTCAGTTCGCAGAGGTTTCTCTGATGATAGAACCGTATTACGAGGGTATGCCACAGCAAAAGAAATATCCGATACGCAATACCGAAGAGGTAGCTTTGGCATGGGGCGGAAAATTAGTGTTTAACACATGCATAGTCGGCGGAGCGATTGATGCAAGGTTCATGCCTGCCATATTGAAAGGAATAATGGAAAAGATGGAAGAAGGACCGTTGACCGGTTCTTATGCAAGAGATATAGTGGTTAACGTGTTCGATGGCAAAATGCACCCGGTGGACAGTAACGAATTGGCATTCAAGCTTGCAGGACGCAACGCTTTTAAGGACGCATTTCGCAATGCGGCTCCCAAAATACTTGAACCGATATACGACATGGAAATCCTGGTTCCGTCGGAGTTGATGGGTGGAGTTATGACAGACTTGCAGACACGCAGAGCGATAGTTACAGGCATGGATGCAGAGGGAATGAACACCGTAATACGTGCAAAAATTCCTTTGGCAGAGACTTATCGCTATTCCACGGCACTATCTTCCATCACTTCGGGCAGAGGAATATATTCCATGCACTTTGCCGAATATGAAGCAGTGCCTTCCGATGTTCAAACCAAGCTGTTGAGTACATACGAACAGCAAACAAAAGACGAAGAATAGAATACCCGAAAACCGAATCAGCCATTCGCTGAAACGAATGGCTGATTCAAAAAAATGAAAGGCTGATTCGTGAAAATGAATCAGCCTTTCGTTCCGGCGGAACGGTGTTTCGTAGAAAGGGTTCTTTGCTTAGCCTAAGTAGGATTGCAATATCTGGGAGCGAGAAGTGTGTTTCAACCGGCGGATTGCCTTTTCTTTGATTTGACGTACTCTTTCCCTTGTCAAATCGAACTTCTCTCCTATTTCGTCAAGCGTCATGGGTGGATAACCCTCCAATCCGAAGAACATCTTTATTATGTCTCCTTCTTTGGGTGTGAGAGTCGAAAGTGCGCGATTGATTTCCTTTTTAAGGCTTTCGTACATCAATTCCGACTCCGGGGTGGAGCCGTCTTCGCTCTTCATGAAGTCGTACATGTTATTCTCTTCGTCGGAAGCGAGAGGTGCGTCCATAGACAGGTGTTTGCCTCCGTTACGAAGATTTTCGTTTACTTCGGCAAGCGGAATGTCCAATGCGTCCGCCACTTCGCCTGCATTGGGCGTTCGTTCGTACTTCTGTTCTAATTGGGCGTATGCTTTGGTAATTTTGTTCAGCGAACTGATTTTGTTTAACGGCAGTCGCACAATACGGGATTGCTCTGCCAATGCCTGCAATATGGATTGACGAATCCACCAAACGGCATAGGATATAAACTTGAAGCCTCGTGTTTCGTCAAAACGCTGAGCAGCTTTTATCAGTCCGAGGTTTCCCTCGTTTATAAGGTCGGGCAGGCTCAATCCTTGGTTTTGGTATTGTTTTGCAACAGAGACGACGAACCGCAGGTTAGCCTTGGTCAACTTTTCCAACGCTATTTGATCCCCTGCTTTTATCCTTTGGGCAAGCTGAACCTCCCCTTCGGGGGAAATCATCTCCAATCTGCCTATCTCTTGCAGATACTTATCCAAAGAGGTTATCTCTCTATTCGTAAGTTGCTTTGTAATCTTAAGCTGTCTCATTATTGCTCTATTTTCAAACGAAAAACTGTTTCTATTACGGCTCTCTCCCAAAAATGGTTACATCGGGAACGGGAAATTTTATAATTTTTCGGCTTTCCACTCTCCGTCAAAAAGCCATACGTATTTGTGTCCTGCTTCTTTCATGGCTTGAACGGCTTGTTCAAAAAGCAAATCGACTTCTCCTGTCTTATGACAGTCTGTGGAAATTGTCATTCGCAAACCTTTTATGGCTGCTTCCCTTATCCATTCGGTTGAAGGAAAAAAATCGTCCGTCCGTCCTTTGTAAAGCCCTCGCGTATTCACTTCGCAGATAAGATTTTCGGCTGCTGCCTCTTCAATTAGCCACATCACCAATTCCTTGTACCATGGGTCGTTTTGGGAGAAGCAGCGTTCTTTGTTGTGCATTTTCACCTTGTCGAAGTGTCCGACTATATCGGGTTTCACCTTATGTATCATGGCTACGCTTTGTGAGTAAAAGGTTTCTACTCCGCAACGGACATCTCCGCCAAAAACATCTCTTAAACCGTTATCCCACGTTTCTTGTTTTCCTCCGTCGATGAACCACATCGCTTCTTTGCCTTTCTCTTTTACTTGATGAACAGATGCAATAATGTAGTCCAAACCATAGGCTTCGGCTCTTTGTCTTATGTCTTCGACGGTATCTGTTATGTAGTCGAATTCCATTGAGGCGTATAGGTGGATTTTGTCTGCGTATTTTGCTTTCAAACGGCTGATTTCCGATAAGTAAGCCGCAACATCTTGCTCCCGCAGTGCAAAGGTGTTTTCAAACGGCACGGGTGCATGTGCCGAAAAGCCGAAACAGCACAATCCTCTGTCTATTGCGGCAAGAGCCATTTCCTCCAAGGTGTTTTTGCCATCACAAAAGGAGGAATGGGAATGCAGATTAAATTTCTTCATTTTCAACATTCGTTTCCTCTATCAAATACACCTTGTCCGAACGTCTGACAACGGATTTTGTGGGAATGGAACACATTTCGCCTTTCTCTGCTTGGTTAACTTGTTTCAAGTCGACCCTTATTTCTACCAATGTGTCTTCGTACACACCGGTTGTTGCTCCCATTATATATATTTTGTCGCCGATTTTCAACCGTCCTGTTTCCATTCGTATTTCTGCAACGCCGATATTTTTGAAGAAATTGGTAACCGTACCGACAAAAGTCTTTTTTGTGGTTGCCTGTGAGCCATATCCTTTGCTCCATTCTCCCACCTTGCGACCAAGGTAATAGCCGTCCCAAAAACCTCTGTTGTAAACCGAAGAGAGTTCTTTGTTCCACTGTTCGAGTTTTGCATCATTCCACTCCCCGCTAAGCCATGCGTCAACGGCTTGACGGTATACCTTGGTAACCACTTTGACATATTCGGGACTGCGTCCCCTGCCTTCTATTTTCAGAACTCTTACTCCTGCGTCCAAAACCTTGTCCAAAAAGTCCAAGGTCTTCAAATCCTTGGGCGACATTATGTATTGATTGTCCACCATCAGTTCTGTACCTCCGTCCATGTCCGTTACCTTGTACGGACGACGGCAGAACTGCAAGCAGGCTCCCCTGTTGGCACTGCTGTTGGCATTATCCAACGA
Organism: uncultured Bacteroidaceae bacterium; assembly: GCA_964606345.1. Classification (GTDB taxonomy): domain Bacteria; phylum Bacteroidota; class Bacteroidia; order Bacteroidales; family P3; genus Onthomorpha. The sequence goes on from CAZSFV010000010.1 coordinate 4,462, forward strand.
AATATAGCACTTACCGCTTACTGCCATGCACAAAGCCCCGTGAACGAAACACTCTATTTCCAAAAGTCTTCCGCCCGGTCCACGCACGTCATTCTTTTCAATCCACTGCGTGATAGCCTTTACTTGTTCCAAGCTCAACTCTCTGGCGGTTACTATGACATCTGCATATTTTGAAAAGAACTTAACGGCTTCGCTGTTCGTTATGTTGCATTGGGTTGAAAGGTGAACTTCCAAACCGATTTCGTTGGCATATTGAATAACCGACAAGTCGGCTGCTATGACTGCACTCACTCCACTGTCCTTTGCAGCTCTGACGATGCTTTTCATGTAGTCCATTTCGGCATCGTAAACAACGGTATTCAGGGTAAGATAAGACCTTACTTGGTTTTCGCTCGCTATGGAAGCTATCTTGCGTAAATCGTCTATGGTGAAGTTGTTCGCCGAACGAGACCGCATGTTCAGTCCCTCGACACCGAAATAAACACTGTTGCAACCTGCCTCTATTGCTGCGTACAACGCCTCATAAGATCCGACAGGGGACATTATCTCTATTTTTTGCCTTGTCATCGAATTAAAATTTCTCCCGAGGAAAATGGGCTGCAAAGTTAGTGAAATAAAGTGAACATATTAGTCGAAAAGAAAATAAATTATTGAGTGGAACGTTGTGTCCAAAAATGTGTATTATGCAATCACGCCTAAAAGAGTCGGAATTGGTGTTGGCTCCTGATGGAACGCCGTATCACATAAGGCTAAACCCGCAGACATTGAGCGATAACATTATACTTGTCGGCGACCCGGCGAGGGTGGGTCTTATTTCCAAACGTTTCGACAAAATAATATCTCAAACAAACAACAGAGAAATAGTCTCCTGCACGGGAATGTGCAAAGGCAGGCAACTGACGGTTATTTCGACCGGCATGGGGGTGGGTTGTTTGGATATTGTGGTAACGGAACTCGATATTTGCGCAAATATCGACTTGGAAACACGGAGCTTGAAGCCTGAACATAGAAGCTTGAACTTGATTAGAATAGGAACATGCGGTTCTTTGCAGGAGGATTTGAATGTGGGGGATTGTGTGGTTTCTCGTTATGTAATCGGAACAGATGGTTTGGCTTACTATTACAAGGACATGGAACGCTTAAATTGCAATGAGTTGACGGAAAAATTCGTCAAGGAAATGCAATGGAAAAAGAATCTGCCTACGCCTTACGCTCTTGAAGCCGACAGCTCGCTGTTAAACAAGCTGGCAACTGGTTTGCACCAAGGAATAACAGTAACGGCAGCAGGCTTCTATGGTCCGCAGGGGCGACAAATACGTCTTCCTCTTGCCGATGAGGCGATAGAACAAAGAATGAAGAGTTTTTCTTTCAAGGGATTCAAAATAACTAACTACGAAATGGAGTCTTCTGCCCTTTATGCACTCGGAACAATGCTCGGACACAAGACTTTGACCCTGTGCAATGTTATAGCAGGGCGAACAAATGGCAACTTCAGCAGGGACTATCATCGTTCGATGGAGGATTTGATTGATTTGGTTTTGGATAGGATTTAGTGCGGAACTCGGTTCACTGAACGGGTTCGCCAAAATTCGTTTTTCAGTATTTCAATCTCAAACGACACCCCCAAAAGCCATTGTCGCTTTTTTCTTCCGTGGAAAAAGAACGTATGACTTCCACCCCAAGGCATGACAATATGTTGTCAATGCCCAATCCCACTTCGTAGTATGGTTTGTATTCGCCATAGAGAGCTTTGCCGTATACAAATTCGTTCATTCTGAATTGCTTCAGGAAAGGTATCATATCGGAAAAGAAACCTCCGGAGTTGATTTGCAAAAAACATTGCAGGTATTCTTTTCTGTAGAATCGTCCATCGAAAGCAAGCAGATTGAAGCCGTAAGCATCGGATACTATTCCAAAAGATTGCATGGGCGTGAAATACAGTGCCTGAACGGCGTTTCCAATTATCTTTCCGCCTTTCAGCACCAAATCCATTGCCATTCTTTTGCCTACAAATACCCTTTCAGACATTGTGAACGACACAGCGGCATAAGTTTCCTTGTAGTCATTGATAAGAAAATTGTGATTGTAAGCGACTGAAAGCTTGGTCGGCAGTTCGTTTAAACGAAAATTCAACCTTTTTCTGTCTTTCTGTTTCCTTGACGGACAGAAAAATATTTCCAATCCGGTGTTCAAATACTTGTAATCCTGCTCAAGCGTTTCACTACTTGTCTTTTCATTGTAGTAAACATTGGAGTATAAGTCAAAAAGCCCCACAACGGACGAAAAACCAAGCCCGGAATGGAGTTCGTAAAGGTAGGTCATTGAAAGGATTCTTTCGTAGGAGAGGTAGTAGTTCCGCCATGGTGCAAAAGAGTAGTAAAATATATCATAGTTCGCCGTATTCGGCATGTGGGTATCTTCTTCGTATGAAAGGGTCAAGGTATTTGCAGGAAAAGCATAGACAGAGGTCGGTCTGTGCTTGAAACTTATGCCTGCCGAAAGCCCGTATTTCAGTTTTTTGTCTTCGATTCCGTATGCAAAGAACCACTTAAATCCAAACCTTCTGCTTAACTTGGAATTGCTTCTGCCACTTAGTTTTGCTCTCACACCCTCTATCGGATTATAACTGATGAAACGCTCAAAGGGACCGAAATCCATGAAGCCTGTCGCTACGTATTTGTCTGTCAAAACATCGGAATATTTATCTTGCATGAGCAACCTGCCTGCCCGTTCCAAGTCTTCATCGTTTATGGGTGTGTATTTGACTTGCGAAAATCCGCAAACGATTAGGTGTAACAAAAAAACAAGTAAGAGAATCTTTTTCATACGGGTTTTATTGCATATTCTGACAAGCCAATGCCGCCGTAGAAAAAGCTATTTGCAGATTAAAACCACCTGTATCTCCGTCAAAGTCCAACACCTCCCCTGCAAAATACAATCCTTTCACTATTTTAGACTGCATACTGCGGCAATCGACCTCGGACAATGCCACCCCACCCTTGGTAACAATGGCTTCGTACCAACCCATATCGCCTATTATTTCGTCTTTGTTGTGTTTAAGGTAGTGTAATATTGCTTCTCTGTTTGTCAATCGCTGTCCTTGCAAGCTCTTGCTTTCTTTCTGCTTTTTCAACCAAAATTTGTAGTCTCTGACAAGTGGTTCAGGAAGCCATGCCCGCAAGATGTTATCGGTGCTTTGCCCTATTCTGTCTTGCAACACCTTGTCTATTTCTTTTTGAAGCTTGTCTTCGGTCAGTTTTGGTTTAAAATCAACGGATACAAACAAACGTTCATTGCGATAGAGTCGTTCTGCAATCTTGCGACTGAGCCTCAAAATAACCGGACCGGCTATACCGTATTCGTCCAAACTTATATCACCGAAATCACTCGCCTCTACCTCCTCTTTGGTGTTGAGAATAGCGACTTGGATATTCTTCACGGTGTAGTTTTGAAGGCTTGCAGGGTGTGCGTTCTTTGTCCTTATGCCTACCAAGGCGGGCATTGTGGGAGTAATTTTATGCCCTGCAAGATGCGCAAGCCTTATTCCGCTTCCGTCCGAACCGGTTGAAGGGTATGATTGCCCGCCGCAACAAAGCAATACTTTATCGGCATGAAACACTTCGCCATCGGAACATCTGACACCACAAATTCTGTTGTTTTCTATCAATAGTTTATCCACTTGCTTGTTGCAAATCAAGTCTACATTTTGAGAAGCCTCTATTCTTTTGACCAATGCAAGGAATACGTCAAGGCTTTTGCCGCTGCGAGGAAACACCCTGCGTCCCCTCTCTTCGACAAGTGGCAATCCCAAGTCTTGAAAATAATTTATTGTATCTCTGTTCGAAAAAAAAGAAACGGCACTGCGCAAATTGCTTTCGCCGTTTGAGCAGTGCGAAAGGAAGTCGTCTATTGGCAAAGTATTGGTAAGATTGCACCGTCCCTTGCCTGTGATACGCAGTTTCAAACCTGCCTGTCTCATTTTCTCCAATACAAGCACCCTCTGCCTTGTTCCGCACAAACGATTGGCTGCCATCAAACCGGCCGCACCGCCTCCTATAATCAGTATGTCTGCTTTGTGGGGCTTATTTCTTGGATTCATAACCGAAGATTTGCAAATCCCGCTCACTGTTCCGCCAGTCTTTCTTCACCTTGATGAGTAACTCCAAGAAGCACTTCTTTTCCGTAAAATTCTCTATGTCTTTCCTTGCCTCGGTTCCCACTTTCTTAATCATGCTTCCGCCTTTGCCGATAAGGATTTTCTTTTGGCTTTCTCTTTCTGTGTATATAACAGCTTTTATTCTGTTTATCTGCTCGTCTTCTTTAAACTCCTCAATTACCACTTCGGTGGAATAAGGAATTTCTTTATCGTAAAACAGAAGTATTTTTTCACGCACGATTTCGCTGACTATGAATCTCATGCTTCTATCGGTAAGCATATCCTTATCATAGTAGGCAGGCGATTTTGGCAAGTAGCTTTTGACCAACTCCATAACCCGTTCCACTCCCATGGAATGCAAGGCACTGCAAGGCACAATGTCGGCTCTCGGAATTTCTTTTTGCCAATGCTCCATTACTTCGTTAACCTTATCTTGCGAAGCCAAATCTATTTTGTTTATTACAACAACCACAGGAATATTACTGCGGCATATTTTCTCATATATACCTTTATTCTTTATCTCTTCGCCCATATCGGTAACCACAAGAAAAACATCGGCATCGGACAATGCCCCTTCCACTTGCTGTAGCATGCATTGCTGCAATTTGTAATGCGGATTCAGTATACCGGGAGTATCGGAAAAAACTATTTGAAAGTCCTCTCCATTGACCAATCCCAAGATTCTGTGTCGTGTGGTTTGACACTTACGGGTTATAATGCTGACCTTCTCGCCCACAAGGGCGTTCATCAAGGTCGATTTACCCACATTGGGGTTTCCTATTATGTTTACAAAACCTGCTCTGTGTTCCATGGTAAATTATAACTTGTCTTTTATATGATACCTTCGCTTATTAGGTCATGAATATGAACAATGCCCAAGTATTTATCCTCATCGTCTGTAACGACCAACTGTGTTATGTGCCACTGCTGCATAATATTGAAAGCCTCTACGGCATAAGCATCTGCATTTATGCTCTTCGGGTTCTTAGTCATTATACTTCCTGCCTTTTGTTTACGAGTATCTATCACCTCGTTGTCGTTCAGCATTCGTCGCAAATCACCATCGGTTATTATTCCGAGGACTTTATCCTCTTCTGCAACAACTGCACAACCTAATCGCTTGCTTGAAATTTCCATTATGCTTTCAGCTATGGACGTATCTTTGGTTATGCAAGGTCTTTCGTTTTTAGGATACAAGTCTGACACCCTCAGGTAAAGCCGTTTCCCGAGACTTCCTCCCGGATGGTACTTCGCAAAATCGGCAGCCGTGAAATTTCTGCAATAAAGCAGGCATACAGCCAAAGCATCACCCATCACCAACTGCGCCGTTGTGCTTGATGTTGGTGCAAGATTATTAGGGCAAGCCTCCTTTTCCACAAAACAATTTATTTTGTAGTCTGCCCTGTTTGCAAGATAAGAATCCTCGCTGCCAACCATTGCAATCAATTTATTCCCCATTGCTTTTATCAAAGGTATCAGCACTTTTATTTCCGGCGTATTACCGCTTTTGGAAATACAAATCACCACATCCTCCGGCTGAATCATTCCCAAATCGCCATGTATAGCCTCGGCAGCGTGCATAAATATGGAAGGCGTGCCTGTAGAATTTAATGTGGCAACAATCTTGTTGCCTATCAAAGCACTCTTGCCTATGCCGCTTACAACAACCCTTCCTTTGCATTCAAACAAGAGTTTTACGACCTCCACAAACTCCTCATCAACATAATTCAGCAAACTTTCTATGCAAACAACCTCTGTTCTAATTGTCTGTTTTGCTGTTTCTAAAATCTCAATATCGCTTTTCACCATTATAATTTTTGTGCAAGAGGCTTGTTCTGTGCAAAAAAAGTCGTACTTTTACATACTCAAACGAAACAAGCTCGCTCAACATTCTGCGCAGCAAAGTTACAAAATATCTGATGAAGCATATTGATACATTGAAGCCTGATTTCAAGGAAGACATCAATTCGGCACTGAAAAGGTTATTTGGATTTGACAAATTCAAAGGTAATCAAGAGAAAATAATAACATCGTTGCTCGATGGCGAAGACGTGTTCGTCATCATGCCGACGGGCGGTGGCAAGAGCTTATGCTATCAACTGCCTGCCCTTATTTCGAAAGGCACCGCCATAGTCATTTCTCCGTTAATTTCTTTGATGAAAAATCAGGTCGACTTCGTCAGAAGCGTCAGTACAAACCCTGCTATTGCACACTTTCTTAATTCAACGCTGAACCGGCACGAAATAGCACAGGTTCGAGACGACCTTTTGAACGAACGAACCAAAATTCTGTATGTGGCTCCCGAGTCTTTGACCAAACAAGAGAACATAGAATTGCTGCAAAACATACGTATAAGTTTCTATGCAATAGATGAGGCACATTGCATCTCCGAGTGGGGACATGACTTTCGTCCAGAATACAGACGAATACACCCTATAATCCAAAACATCTCGGGAGATGTTCCCGTAATCGCCCTAACGGCAACAGCCACACCAAAGGTTCAACAAGATATTTTGAAGAATCTCGAAATTCAAGACGCCAAGATATATATCAGCTCTTTCAACAGACCGAACTTATACTACGAAATAAGACCGAAACCAAAAGATGAGATGCTGTTGAACAAAGAAATCATCCGCTTTATCAACAGCCATTCCGACCAAAGCGGCATAATCTATTGCCTCAGTCGAAAAAAAGTGGAAGAATTGACCGAAACGCTTGTTGTCAACGGCATAAAAGCTCTTCCTTATCATGCAGGATTGGAAGCCGGTGTGCGTGCAGTGAATCAAGATATGTTTATCCGTGAAGAGATAAACGTAATTGTTGCAACAATAGCCTTCGGCATGGGAATAGACAAGCCGGATGTTCGATACGTCATACACTACGACATGCCAAAAAGCCTTGAAGGATACTATCAAGAGACCGGGCGAGCCGGGCGAGACGACGGAGAAGGCATCTGCATCGCCTTTTACGCCGAAAAGGATATGGAAAAATTGGAGAAATTCCTAACAGACAAACCCGTATCCGAAAGAGAAGTTACGCAGCAACTGATAGACGAGACAATCTCCTATGCAGAAAGTTCACAGTGCAGGCGTAAAATACTGTTGAAGTACTTCGGCGAAGATTACGAAAAGGAGAATTGTGGCAGTTGTGATAATTGCGTACACCCAAAACCGCTTATCGAAGCAACCGATGCCGTAAAAGAGTTCATCAATGTGGTTATTGAGACCAAGGAGCAATACAAACCCGCATACATAATAAGCATTTTAATGGGTGAAACAACCTCCGAGGTAAAAACAAACCGCCACCACAAGTTAGAATCATTCGGAATAGGCAAACAGTACCCCGAAACCTTTTGGAAAGCCGTTGCCAGGTTGTGCATAATCAAAAATCTATTGAAGAAAGACATCGAAAAATACGGTCGTCTTAAACTCACACAGGAGGGAGTAAACTTTTTGAAGCGACCTTTCCCCGTACAAGTTCCAATGGACAGGGATTTCAGCGACGATTCCGAAGAAACCCAAGCCGTAAGCGGTTCAAATGCGTCTTCAGACCCTGTATTGTACAACATATTAAAGGATATACGCAAACAGACTGCCGACAAGGAAGGAGGCTTGCCGCCATACGTAATATTCGAAGACCGTTCCTTGATGGACATGTGCGTACAATATCCCATTACTGCCGAAGAACTGAAAAACATAACCGGCGTCGGAATTCATAAAGCACAAAAATACGGCCAACCATTCATCGATGCAATAAAGTCCTACGTTGAAGCAAACGACATAACACGACCACAGGATTTGGTTATAAAGTCGGTTGTCAACAAGTCGGGGCTGAAAGTCTTCATTATAAAGAGCATCGACAAAAAACTCCCATTGGAAAGCATAGCCGAGTCAAAGAACATGGACGTTGATGAGTTGCTCTCCGAAATAGAAAGCATCGTTTCCTCCGGCACAAAGCTCGACATAAGCTACTATATTGACGAAAACATAGACCCGGAACACCAAGAAGAAATAAATGCAGCCCTAATGGACATGGAAACCGACGATGTGGACGAAGTCTTGGACGAACTCGGCGAAAACGAATATACAAAAGAAGAGGTAAGGCTGATGAGGATACAATTCCTTACCAAATACGGACAATAGCATTGTGGAAAAAATTGCAAGTCTCGGACTGTTGGAAAAACTACTTGCCCAAAGTCCCCAATCGCAAAGCGTGATAATTGCAGACAGTAATACATTGGAACACTGTTTGCCGAACTTAATTTATAGTGTAGACTCTTTAAGCGAAGCCCAGGTCATAGAATTGGAACCCGGCGAGAGTTCCAAGGATTTTGACACCTATCGGTCGATTGTAGATACTCTCATGGAGCAAGGCATCGACCGAAACTCCACATTGATAGCCTTGGGCGGAGGCGTTGTGTGCGACATGGCGAATTTCGTAGGAGGAACTTTCAAGCGAGGCATAAGAACATGTCTCGTGCCTACCACAACCCTTGCCATGGTAGATGCAGCCATTGGAGGCAAATGCGGATTGAATGTCGGAAACGTAAAAAATCAAATAGGTTTGTTCCGTACGCCGGAACTCGTCTGCATTGATACGGATTTCTTGGAAACATTACCTGCAAGGCAAATAGCCAATGGAGCTGTTGAAATGCTGAAAACAGCTTTTATTTCGAGCAAAGAACTCGCTCTTGAAATGATGCAAATGACTCCTTTGGAAATAGGACGCAATCCGAAGCTCATCAAACAATGCATAAAGGCAAAACAGGATATTGTCCGTAAAGATAAGTTCGACAGAGCCGAAAGAAAACTGCTTAACTTTGGTCATACGATAGGTCATGCCGTCGAAAGCATGGCATTGGAAGAGGGCATGGATATAATGCACGGCGAGGCTGTGGCATCGGGAATGTATTACGCTGCCAACCTCTCGAGAGGGATTGATGAAGACTGCCGAAAGCGTTTGCAGGATTACCTTTCCGCCAATTACGAAATTGCGAAAATTGCCAACGATACACAAAAATTGTTCCATTACATGGAAAACGACAAAAAGAATAGGAACGGAAACTACAACTTCGTCCTCTTAAAAGACTTCGGACAAGGCATCTACGACCAACCGGTCGCAAAAGAAGCCGTCATTCAAGCCGTTTCATAGAAGAAATCCCTGATTGCAGAGATAACTCCGCAGAATATGCGGAATTATCTCTGTGCTTCAAAAATCGTATGCAGTTCCCAACGAGCTGCATACCGCATGGGTTTGCGCACCTCTTGTTTACCTCAATGAGTCTTTCAGCATAAGCAAACGATTGGTTATGTTGACTTCGCTCACCGAGCCATCGAAATCGAGGCTTAAAAGATTCAGTTGCGGGTACAGCTGTTTTATTCTGTTTTCCACCCCTCTGCTTATGATATGATTTGCAATGCAACCAAAGGGTTGAAGACTTATAACGGCATCTGCCTTTGACTTTGCATACGATATTATTTCTGCAGGAAGCAACCACCCCTCGCCGAATTGTGTATACAAAGGCACAACGTCCTTCACCCCCTCTGCCAACTCATAAATATCTTCCAACACTACCGGACAGCTAAAACGAGAAAGCACCTTATTGAACTTGCCCATCTCTTTCTTTACCAATTTATATAGAAGACCATAAACGAATTTCGGAACAGAGCCTTTGTCTATCTTATTTTCCAACTTGGCTTCGCGATTGACGAAACTCTGCATAAAGAACGGTGTCAGCGTTGGCGGAATGACCTCTATGCCTTGATCTATCAACCATTGGATTACATTCTTGTTGGCAAAGCCGTTGAATTTGAGGAAGATTTCTCCCACTATACCGACCTTCTTACATTTTACTTCTTTGTTCGGCAGCAGTTTTTCGAACTTGTCGACAGCCTCTTCCAAGAGTTTGAGTATTGCCTTTCTGTTTCGTGCGAGTATCAAAGGCTTTGCCGCCTCAATAAACCTATCTCTAAGTTTTCGGGTTTCCGCCTTGTTTTCCGTTCTTGCGACAGTGGCATGATAGAGCAATGAAAGTCCGTCTCCGAACAACAAAGCAGAAAAAGCAATCGGCACTATCCTCAACCATGACAATGAAAAACCCGGCTGATTGTTGCTCACTGCCGAATCCATGGTTACACTGATGACCGGAACTTGCTCAAAACCTGCATCTACCAATGCCTTGCGTATGACGGCATAATAACTCGATGCCCTGCATTGCCCTCCGGTTTGAGTAATTCCCACTGCCGTTTGAGCAAGATTGTATTTCCCGCTTTGCAGGGCCTTTATCAAATCCCCCACAATGAGCGTTGCCGGGTAACAAACTTCATTGTTGGAATACTTCAAACCTGTTTCAATAGATTGTTCATCGCTTTCGGGCAATACCTCCAACTTGTAACCGCTCAATTCGAACACCTGCGGCAAGAAAGGGGAAGCATAATCGGCAAAGAAAGGGGCAAGAATTGTCCGCTTCTTGTCCTCAAGCTCAAAAGTCTTTGTGTTCACAAATGCAGACGGCTTGCAATGCTCCGCCTCCTGCTTCAAACGAAGACTTTCCAACAGACTCCTCACCCTCAAACGCATAGAACCTATGTTGTTGATGTCGTCCACTTTGATAATGGTGCAAACCTTTCCGTAGCGTTTGAATATGTTCTCCACCTCATCGAGCAGAAAAGCATCGGGACCGCAGCCGAACGAAGTGATTTGAATATAGTTTACATTGTCCTTTTGTTCTGCCGTCCACTTTGCCGTTTTCACTATACGATTCATGTAAGCCCATTGCGACCGCATGTAGGTATCTTTCATTGCCTCGTCAGAAACCTCCCGCAAAAGGTCATCGCTTATCACCGTTGCACCGAGTTCCGAAATTATAGTGCTGAGTTTGTGCTGAATAAGGTTGTCGCAATGGTAGGGCCTTGCGGCAAGCACTATCACCGGTCTGTTTGCCTTTTGTGCTTTTTGCAAATACTCCTCTGCCTTATGCTTAAGATCCGTTTCACAGGCTTTTCGAGCCGACAAGGCAGCCTGCAAAGCCGCCTTTACCCTCTTTCTGTCTGCCTTTATGAGTGAGGAATGACGTTTTTCAAGAACTTCCACATACGAAACTATATTTTCCAACAACAAATCCTCGTCCTTGAAATTAAATACAGGATTGTCAATGCTGCAACCGTCCGTTCCGTTGACTTTGAATTGGTTCTTTATAACCGTGTTGTAGGAAGAAACAATCGGACAATTATAAGAGTCCGCCGTTGTCTCATCGTCTTTCTTTTCATAGACCACATAAGGGAAGAAAATCTCCTTTATGCCTTTATCCGTAAGGTTTTTGACATGCGAATGCACCAATTTGGCAGGAAAACATATATTCTCGCTCATCACATCGTGCAATTCCTTTTCGTAGTTCTCGTATGTGGATAAATCACTTGGCACAAGCTCTATGTTCAAAGCAGCAAACAAGGCTTGCCAAAAAGGAAAATCCTCGAACATGTTCAGAACTCTCGGCACGCCGAGTGTCAAAACCGGCTCTTTCGGTGCTTTGTTCTCAAACACTCTGCCGAGTTTGTAGGCATAAATATCATCTCCTTTTTCGCTTACGGCTTTTGAGGTGAACACCTTTTCGCATTTGTTGCCCGAATGATATATTTTGCCATTGTCAAACACGTATTTGGTTACGAGGCACTTGTTTTCACAACCGCGACAATGCAGTTCCTTGGCGGTATATGCCGACTCATGCAGCTGCGATGCCGTTTTCACAGCATGCTTCTTTGTATCCTTTCCATAATTCTCACAAGCACTTATCGCACACCCGTATGCACCCATGAGTTCAGGAGCCGAGCTTCTGTAAACAGCCTTTCCGGTCATGTTCTCAAAGGCTTTCACCACGGCATCGTTCTTCATTGTTCCTCCCTGAACGACAATTCTGTTCCCTATGTCGGCAGAACCTATTTTCAGCACTTTGTAAAGGCAGTTCTTCACCACCGAATACGATAAACCTGCGGCAATATCTGCCACCGTTGCCCCCTCTCGCAAATATTGCTTCACTTTCGAGTTCATGAATACCGTGCAACGTGTTCCCAAATCGCATGGATTTTCTGCCAAAGCGGCAAGGTGGGCAAACTCTGCAACTTTATATCCGAGACCGGCGGCGAAAGTCTCTATGAATGAACCGCAACCCGAGGAGCAGGCTTCGTTCAGCTCTATTTTGTTTAACACTCCGTCCTTTATGTACATGGCTTTCATGTCTTGCCCGCCTATATCCAAAATGAAATCCACCTCCGGGCAGAGAATTTTGGCTGCCTTGTAGTGCGCAATCGTTTCCACCATGGAATAATCCAAACCAAAGGCTGCCTTTATCAGTTCCTCGCCATAGCCGGTGGAGCATGCGGCAACAATGTTCGGCTTTGCATTGCGGCGTTTGGACTCAAGCTGCAAGCGATCCAAGGCATCTTGCACGGCTTTCAGGGGATTGCCGTCATTCTTTGAATAATCGGAGAAAAGAATGTTGTTTTCCGCATCGGTCAAAACAACTTTGGTTGTGGTGGAACCCGAATCTATTCCGAGGAAAGCCTCCGAAGAAAATCCATCAAGAGACTTGAACCGACCTCTGCTCTGCTTTTGCTTTTGCCATTCGTTCAATTCGGCTTCGCTTCGGAAGATTGCTCTCAGGCGTTTCCCCTGCACGGTTTTCGCCGCCCCTGCATTGTCTTTCAATTTGCTGCGAAGTTCGCTTAATTTGAGGATTTTAGGACTTTCAACCTTGGAATAAAGACAACCTATTGCAGGTATAAGGTTGGAATAGTCAAGTTGTATTATGTCCTCCTCACCGAGGTCGAGCTGCCTTCGGAAAGCCTCTCGCAACGACTGCACATAGGTCAACGGTCCTCCGCAAAAAAGGACTCGGGGCTTTATCGGCAAGCCCTTGGAAAGAGACGAAATCACCTGCAAGGCTATCGCATTGAAGATGGAGGCGGCAATATCTTCCTTACTTACCGCTTTTGCCACAAGGTTCTGCACATCGGTTTTGGAGAACACACCGCAACGCGATGCTATGGGGTGAATATGTTTGGCATTAAGCGCAAGAGCATCGAGCTGCTCTACCTTCACTCCCAACACCACTGCCATTTGGTCTATGAATGCACCCGTTCCTCCCGCACAATTACCGTTCATTCTCATCAAAGGCAGCTGTCCCTCGTTGAAAAATATTATTTTGGCGTCCTCTCCCCCTATGTCGATAAGGGTGTTGACGTTCATGTTGCAGCTCTGCACAAAATTGGACACGGCAATCACCTCTTGCACAAAAGGCAAGCCTGTTCGCTCCGAAATACCCAAACCGGCAGAACCCGTAATAACAGCCTCCGCCGGGCAATCACCCAAAACATTTTCACACTCCTGCAACACAGCTTCAAGACATGCCGCAATATCGGCATTGTGCCTTACATACTTCGAAAAAACCGTCTTTTCACCATCATCTTTCACCACCATTTTTGCCGTGGTCGAGCCTATATCCATTCCTAATCTGTACATTGTTTTTCTTTGCTGTCTTTTTTATGTTCCGTTTGTCCGTTATTCTTTCGGACTTAAAGCCGAAAGGAGTATTTGTTTGATATGCTGATTTCTTTTTACAAGGAAATTCCGCTTTTGTTCTTCGGAAAATTCCCATATGTCGGCAAAAGGTTTTGCCATGAAGGAAAACACATCAAACGATATTATATCGAACATCAAATCGAATGCCTCCACTGCTTTTATTTTACCGCAAGCGACTTCCTTGTCTATCTCTTTCTGTAACTCGGTCAACAGACAATCCGCCTTTTCCTTAAAAATGGATTGAAAGTTATGGAATATCCACGGATTGCTCCTCATTTCGCCGAACAGAAACATCGGTATTCCGGGATTATTCTCTAAAAAAGAGAAATGAGCGTCCACCATCTTGGATATTTTTTCCACAAAAGGAGAATCGTCATGGGGTATGATTGAGAAAGAGTCAAACACCGTTGCCGTTTCCTCTTGCAATATTCTCTCCAAAAGCCTTTGCTTGGTACGATAGTAGTAATGTACCAATGCCTGATTGCAACCCGCCTTTTTTGCAATTTGAGTTGTGGAAACGCCGTCGAAGCCGTGTTTCAGAAACAGCTCCTTTGCCGACGACAGTATCCTTTTTTCCATTTCATTTTCTTCCATTCTCTACCCTATTTTGTATTTACAAGCATCTCTTCTGCCGAAAAAACCATTCAAAAAAGCAAACAAACGCAACTATTGTTCGCCCTATTCTCATGCGAAAACACACACAAAAATCCGCCCCTTTGCCCCGCTGAAACGAATCGGCGTTTTGCCGAAATGAATCGCCGATTCATTTTTTTCTTTCGCCGATTCATTTTTTTGAATCGGCGATTCGCCGGAGGCTTTGCAACATGCTGTTTATTCAATCATTGAAAAGTCATCTTTTTTCTGCCTTTCTTGTTCTGCCAAACAGCCGGTTCACTCGGCATTATGCCCTTTCATTTTGCTATCATCAGAGTTTAATAACCCTATTAAATCGAGCTGCAAAGGTAACAAGTTTTTCCCTCTCCGCAATACGAAGAAAGGGAAAAATCTTTCAAAAGCGTACGTAAATAACCAACCGTTCAGTCTTTGGAATTGTAGGGTGGTATTCCGTTCAAGAAGGTGTAGGTATTGTTTTTGTAAGCAATCACATAAGTGGAAAGCCCGTTGGTTATCATCAGATAGGGAGCTTGAAGAGCGTAATTGTAGGAAGCAATCTGATCCAAAGTCTTTTGAGAGAGGCTCACCTCCTTCCGTTTGCACTCCACAAGCATGAATGGCTGCAAATACCTGTCATACACAAGTATATCGAAACGCCGCTGCATGGAATTGACCTTCAAACAGCCCTCTACGGCAATGGCAGATTTAGGATAGGCATACCGTTCTATCAAAGTATGAATACAATGCTGTCGAACTTCCTCCTCGGGAGTCAGTTCGACATATTGCTTTCTTATAATATCAAATACTTTCATCTATTGATCCTCTTCGCTCGCACCGGTCTCGCCGCCGCTTCCGTTGTCAAGTCGTTTGGTTCTCTTGGCCTTGATTTTGTTGACATCATCGTTACCGAAACGATAGCTGAAGTTAAGAGTTATCATTCGGCGGTAAGGTCTTCCGAAATTGAATGCTATATACTCATCGGTGATTGTCTTACCCTGACGCCTCATCGTGCGGAAAATATCTGTGAAACGAAGTGAAAGAGAAGCCTTTTTGTTAAGCGACTTCTTTATCGCCACATCTGAGAAGAAGAAATAAGCCTGCTCGCCTTGTATGGTCTTTCTCGGTGCAGAGTATTGGGCAGAGAATTGAATGACCCACGAACGAGGCAGGTTCATTGTGGAATTTAGTTTGGCGTCCCAGTTGAACGAATTTATTTCGTTGTCGTTGACAAGAGTGGCATCGGTATAGCTTCCGAAGAAATTGGCACTCAAATTCACCTTCCACCATTTTGTTATCTGTTGATCTATTATCAATTCAATACCATAGTTGGAACTCTTGTCTATGTTGAGGCTGGTCATGGCAAGTTTGCCCTTGTCAACCTCATCTCCGGCAATGTCGAGTACCCAATCGAAGCCGTAACGCCTTGCATTGGCTTCCGTCCACATGAAATTGAACCATGAAATTCTGTTGTTGGTCTGTCGGTAATATGCAGAGGCAAACACCGTTGTTTTACTGAAGATTTTAGAGTACCCGAACTCGATGGCATTGGTATATTCGGGATCTATATCCGGATTTCCGAAGCGGATATATTCAGGATTGGACAAGTCCACGTTCGGCATCATGGTAAACATATTCGGACGGTTGATTCTGCGGGAATATGATAACTGTGCAGACTGCGTTTGTGAGATTTGGTAGGACAAATGCAGGGTTGGAAAAGGCGAGATGTAGTCCTTCTTGAACGAAGTGTTCTCTTTGCTTACCATTTCCTTAACCGCATCGTTGGTAACAAGCTCACCCCTCAAACCCAACTGTCCGCTCCATCTGCCGTAAGTATAACCCACAGTGGCATACAAGGCATGTATGTATTCCGTTGAGCTGAAAGTATAGCTGGTTGCCTCATCTTTGACCGCAGAGCCGTTCAAATAGTAGTCGTAATCGGAATTACGCTTGGAGTAATTGAGGTTGTAACCTGTTTCAAGACGAAGATTCTTGGTGAAAGGGTGGGAATAATTTATGCTGACTACCGCCCTGTTATCATTGTTTACAGTTACATCTTTCTTATTGAACAAAACATCGGTATCGTACGCATCATTGAAATAGTCGATGTATTGAGTACTTTCACGATTGAAGCGACCCATGTTCCAATTCGCATCTATCATCAACTCCTGATCGGGATTGTTGAATTTC
Source organism: uncultured Bacteroidaceae bacterium (assembly GCA_964606345.1). Lineage (GTDB taxonomy): Bacteria > Bacteroidota > Bacteroidia > Bacteroidales > P3 > Onthomorpha. Next base: position 20,996 of record CAZSFV010000010.1, read on the forward strand.
TTCTGGTAATTCAAGGAAAAGGTATGGAATTGTCCGCTGTTGTTTCCGTCCGTTATCTGGTCGAGACTGCGGAAGCTCATGCTGTCCATAAGATTCGTATTGCGAATCAAGTTGCTGTCTTGCGGATTCTTGTGTCCCCTGCCGTTATATGAGAGAGTAAGGGTATTCTTTGGGTTGATATACCAATCGAAACCAAGTTTTACGCCCTCGCTCCAGCCTTTTTCAATACCATCTCTTGTACTCCTCACCCACGCATCGAGAGTATCGGAGTCCTGACCGTAAAGCAGTTTCATATTATCCTGACGACGACCCCGCTCATTGTATCTGCCATCTATGGAAGCGGAAAATCCGAACTTCTTTGTGGAATAGCTGACAGAGGCAGAACCATTTGCTCTCGGCAAAAACTTCTCCAAAGCACTTCCTGCGGTAAGGCTCACACTTCCATTAAGACCTTTGTTCCCTTTTTCTTTGAGTTTGATGTTTATTATACCGCTCATACCCTCCGGGTCATACTTTGCAGACGGATTGGTTATGACTTCAACATTCTCTATCGTTGAAGCAGGAATTTGTGCCAATACGCTGGCAAGGTCGCTTCCCATAAGCTCCGAGGGTTTGCCGTCTATAAGCACCTTGACGTTGGAATTGCCCCTCAGACTCACCTCTCCGTCCTCATCTACCGACACAGACGGCACATTCTCAAGCACATCGCTTGCCGAGCCTCCCGCAGACACAAGATTTTTGTCCACATTGATTACACGCTTGTCCAATTTGTATTCCATCATCTGCCGTTCGGCAACCACCTCAACACTTTTCAACATCTCGCTTGACGCATTCAAGGCTATCGTTCCCATGTCCGTACTGCCCGATTTCACATTCACCGATTTGAAACAGTCCTTGTAGCCAATGAAGCTGAACCTTACTATGTACGTTCCAAGAGACAGTGCTTTGATTTCAAACTTGCCTTCGGCATCTGTGATTACTCCGTTCACCAAACTGCTATCCTTAGAGGACAAAACGGCTACATTGACATATTGCATCTTTTCTCCGCTTTGCCCATCTGTTACAAAACCGCTCAACGAACCCCTTGTGCTTCTCGTTTGAGCCATTCCGTCTGTGGCAAAAAACAGAAAAAACAAACCTGCCACCAATACAGGCAATCCCATCTTCATTCTTTCTATCATAATTCGTAATTCTTATTTAGTGTGTTGCTCTATTGTTTTCTTCGGTCTTTTTGACAACAAAAAGAAACCAAGTTTAATTCGCACGAGAAAAAAATCGTATATTTGCCAAGCAAAAAACATACGATTGGAACATGAAAAGATTTCTTTTAATCCTTACATCGCTCTTCTGTTTTGCGACAGCCGATGCACAAATCAACATTCAATGGGGAGAAAGGTTCTATGACATTTTGGACGATTGCAAATCGGCACAAATAGTTGCCGAAGACAACGGCGGATTCTACCTTTGGTACTGCATGGAAGAGTATATTGGCGAGGGCGAAACAAAATTGCAATACTACTTTGCCCGTACCGACAAATCGGGAAACGTTGAGAAAATAGTGAAAATAGATTTCCCGCACCGGTCTTTCAAAATCGAGCAAACATGGCGGGCAGGCGATTGCGTAGGTTTTATTCTCAGTCGCATAAATGAAGATAAGCCTGTCGCTCAAAAAGGCAAACGTAAAAAGGAATCAAAAGAAAAAACCGGCACGGCTCACCTATACACACAGTATTTCCACCTTGGAGACATGCGATTGATGGATAAGCCGAATAAAATAAACGTTTTCCGCTACTTTGCAGGCGAAAATGAGAAGCCGTACTTGTTTAATTTTTCCGAAAACAAGACAAAGATGGCGTTTTGCTTCTTCAACAACGACTCCACAGGCGGAAAGGTTGCCGACATAAAGGTTTACGATGAACGAATGAACCTTTTGTGGGAAAAGAATCACAAACTGAACATACAGAACGACGCCTACGAGTTGACAGACGTTAGTGTAAATAATTCCGGTACGGAAGTCCTTCTTGCCATTCGTTCATACTCTACTGCGAAAAAGGTAAAGCACACCGACGATAAGGCTCACCTTGTTTGGCTTACCCAATACGAGGAAAGAATGTACCAGGAGCAGTTGGAAAAAGCCTGGCCTACGGATTTGAAATGTGCTTTCAATATGGAGGGCGACTACTTGATGGCAGGGTATTACGGAACTGCAAACGATAATCCCACTCTCGCAATCGGAAGTTTCTCTTTCATGTACGACCATCGAAGAGGGCATTTGAAAAAAGCCTCAACCTGCGAATTTAAGGAGTATGAGAATGACGAGATGGTTGCAGATGGTTTGCCAAAACCCTCAAACATGACAAACCATATCAAGGCTCTTGTGCCTATGATTGGCGGCAATCTTATCATGATAGGCGAACAAAAGTTCGAATCCCACATCATTCCGCCCAAAAGAAGAGGCGATAAGCCTACGGGTGAGGAAGCGGTTTACTATCGCGACATTGTGATAACCAATATAGACAAAAACGGCATCGTTTCCGGCAATGCATACATTCCGAAACGTCAAAAGGATTATACAGGTCTTGAAGCCTACAACTCTTTCGCAATGACACGCGACCGCTACGGCATATACATGATGTTTAACGACCACATGAAAAATTATGATGGCAATTCATTCCTTGCAAAGAAGTGTTACAATGCGGACAAGCTCCGCACTCAGGTGAATTTTGTACAGATTTTTTCCGATGGAAGCTACCGCTGGAGCAAGGCTTACGACACCAAGAAAAACAAAATGCCGTTCTTCCAAACTCTTTACCTGACTACATTAAAGAGGATAATGTTTCTCGGCAAGTATCAAGACCACAACATTATCGGAACATTTGAGATACGTTAGCGTTAAGCTCTTCCATGGTGCTGCACGAGCTTAACAAGGCAGCATTCTTTGGAAACAGATATTTGCAAAACTCTTTCATCTTGTCGGTGAGGGCTTGCGAATATCTGTTTCGCTTTTCTGCATCGGCTTCTTCCGAAGGTTGCATTCCGAAAGCGTATTCCGCATAGTACTTTTCTAATTTGAAGAAGAATGTCTTCAATATTCCCTCGGAGAAATTCACGTTCTTGATTTTTGCGGCAAGGAAAGGGTTTGCCAACAAGCCTCTTCCTATCATAAAATCTTTTACTCTCGGAAAACGAAGTTTTATTTGATTGAACTTTTCGACGCTTGTAATCTCTCCGTTGTAAATCAATCTGTGTCGAATCCTTTTTTCAATCAAATCAAATGCCTCAAAATCCAATTCTCCTCCGTAAAGCTGCACTGCCAAACGAGGGTGAACAATCACCGAATTGAGCGGATATGAATTTAGAACGTCAATCAATGCCGGCAATTCCTGCTTGGTGTCGTATCCTATGCGGATTTTAACGGACAGAGACGAGCCGATGACCGGTACAACCTTGCCCAATAATTTGTCCACCACGCGATAATCCCTTAGCAAAGCGGCTCCCCGCCCGTGCCTTACGGCTGTCTTGGCAGGACACGCCAAATTCAGGTTTACCTCTTTGTATCCCATATCGCAAAGTCTGTCGATATACTTTATCATGTTATCGGCATCATTCCCGAGAAGTTGAGGAACCACCGTCAAAGAACCATCATTTTGCTGCGGTTCCACGTCTTTGAACTTTTTTCGGCTCTTTTCTATTTCTCCGGCGGTCAGCGATATAAACGGACTGACTGCATAGTCCATACTGTCGGGGAAACTCTCTTGAAAAGCCTTTCTGAAAAACAATGAGGTCAGCCCCTGCATGGGTGCAAGTATCAGTTTGTCCCCCTTTGTGAACAAAGACGGATAACTCATCTCCACCTGCTCGGCTTTAATCTCCGGAGACACCCAAAGAGAACCCAATATTGCCATATCTATTCCCTTTCTGCTGCTATTGCTCTGTTGATAAAATCATTAAATGCCTTGGTTCGAGAAAAATCTTCTTCAAGTCTGTCCAACAAATCGGTCGACAAGACATAGCTCTCTTCAACCGGTTTCAACAGAATAAAGTCTCTCAATTTCAAGTATTCATTTGCTTTGCTCTCCTTAGGAAAGTCTCTCGGTGTTGTCTTCATTTTGTTTGCTGTATCCAAGGTGAAGCCTTCTGCACTGTCGACACATGCTTCAAACTCTTCGCAAAGGGAATACACGTCTTCTCTTATGCTTCTGATAACATTGTTCGGCATGCAAACAGCGCCCGTTGCCAAAAAGTGCGAAGACAAACCCTCTCTCCTGCTGCCCTCCACATGGAAATAATAGCCTCCGAAACCTGACTTCTTGCCCTTCGGACAAATGTATGCTCCCATATGCGTCTTGTACGGTGTCTTATCCTTGGAGAACCTTATGTCTCTGTAAATTCTATATGTGCAATCCGATGCCTTTAAGCCGTATATCGTATCGTCGAAATGCTCTATTCTTTCTATCAATCGAACGACAAAATCCTCAAAATAAGCCTTCGCCTCCAAATACTCCTGCCTATGCTCGTCGAACCACGGCTTATTGTTGTTCATATCCAAGGCATTCAAAAACTCTGTTACTCTTTTCATTTTCCCATTTCAGTATTTGTAAACGCCGTTCCACAACCTGCGCAAATGCTCTCTTGTTTTGTTTTCTCTATCATTGTCGCACGGAGAGTATAGTTCCAAAGTCTGCAAGATGTCCGGCATGAACTGCGTCCTGACGAAGTGTCCTGCATAATCGTGAGCATATTGATAGCCCTTTCCATAGCCGATTTCTTTCATCAATGCCGTGGGTGCGTTTCTCAAATGCAATGGAACGGGTAAGTCTCCCGTTTGTTCAACGATTTCCATAGCCTTGTTGATTGCCGCATAGGTGGAATTGCTTTTCGGACTTGTCGCAAGATAGACTGCCGTCTGCGAAAGAATGATTCTGCACTCCGGATAACCTATCTTGTTAACCGCATCGAAACAGGCATTTGCCAACAACAGTGCATTGGGATTTGCATTGCCTATGTCCTCCGAGGCAAGTATCAACATTCGTCTTGCAATAAACAGCGGGTCTTCGCCCGAGGAAATCATTCTTGCCAACCAATAAACGGCTGCATTGGGATCGGAACCTCGCAAACTTTTGATAAAAGCCGATATAATGTCGTAATGGTTTTCGCCTTTCTTGTCGTACATCGACAAATTCTGCTGCACAATGGAGGCAACAACCGCATTGTCAATCACACAGTCGCCTTTGAGTTGCGATATCACCAACTCCATTGCGTTAATCAGCTTTCGGGCGTCTCCTCCGCTTATTCTCAACAATGCCTCTGTTTCTTTCACCTCGACCTTCCGCCCCAAGGTCGTTTGGTAATAGGTTGCCGCCCGCTGTATTATCTTCAACAAATCTGCCTTTTCCAAGCTGCGGAGAATATAAACCTGACAACGTGAAAGCAGTGGAGAGATTACCTCAAAGGAAGGGTTCTCCGTTGTTGCACCTATCAGCCGTATCACGCCCTGTTCAACTGCTCCGAGCAGGGAATCCTGCTGATTCTTCGAAAATCTGTGAATTTCATCGACAAACAAAATGGCATTATTCGACTCTTTTGCCTTTTCTATCAGTTCTCTGACCTCTTTAACGCCGCTGCTTATGGCAGAGAGTTGGTAGAAGTCGGCAGAGAGGGTGTTGGCAATTATGTTCGCCAAAGTGGTCTTGCCAACGCCGGGAGGACCCCAAAGAATCATGGACGGAATGTTGCCTTGCTCTATTGCCCTGCGGAGAATTGCTCCCTCTCCTATCAAATGTTCCTGACCTATGTACTCGTCCAAAGAATGCGGACGGAGAATTTCTGCCAAAGGTTTGTTCATCTGCCTTACTGCTGTTTGCTTATCAAAAATACCGTGTTTCTCTTGTTCAAATCAATGCCTTTTTCAGCCCATGAGCGTATGCTCTTGGTACGTATTTCCATGCTTTGCTCCCCTATGTCCGCCGCCACACAGAGCAAGGTGTCGGGTTTGCAGACAGAGAGCAGGGCTTCAAACAAATGATTGTTGCGATACGGTGCTTCTATAAATATTTGCGTTTGTCCGAATTTGTATGCCAAAGTCTCCAAATCACGTATTTTCTTCACTCTTGCGGATTTTTCGACAGGCAGATAGCCGACAAAGGCAAACGACTGACCGTTAAAACCGCTTGACATTAAAGCCATCATCAGCGAACAAGGGCCGACCAAAGGTTCAACCTCAAAACCCTCACGTTGACACAAAGCAACAAACCTTGCTCCCGGGTCTGCCACACATGGCAAGCCCGCTTCCGACATCACGCCCATGTTTTTTCCCTCCCGCAAAGGTCGCAAATACTCCCTCACTGCCTCTTCTTTCGTATGTTCATTAAGGACAAAGAACTCCGTATCGTCAAAACTCCTGTCATAGCCGGCTTTTCGCAAAAACCGCCTTGCCGTTCTCAACTCCTCCACCACAAAGCAATCGCACAACTTCAAACAATCCGAATTCCTTTTCGGCAAACAATACTCTATATCTCCTTGTGCAATAGGCGTAGGGAACAAAAACACTCTTCCTTTTTCCATGAACAGACTCTAAAATAAGTTCCCTGCAAAGGTAACAAGAATTTGTTTTACAGCAAATGCCGTTTGGCTTCAACGAATCGCCGATTCATTTTTTTCTTTCGCCGATTCATTTTTTTGAATCAGCCATTCGTTCCGAACGAATCAGCCTTTGGGCGATTCCTCTCGCAAAAGCGGTTATCCGAAGCAATGTAATGAAAGCACCTATACGCTTTCCGCTCCTATAAGGTCATGTCGGGAAAATGTATGCCGGTGAACGAAACTATCAAAAGGTAAAGACCGAAGAGCATCAATATGCTGCCCACAATCCGATTGATTATCGTAATCACTTTATCGGTCATAAAACGCTTCAATTCCGTTGCTATGGCACATTTTATTATGTCCATAAAAAACACTGTCAGCAGAATGCAGACGAGAAACGTTATTTGCTCACTGCGTTTCTCGTAACTTATTGCCACGTTTATGGGTATGAGCCAAAAAATCCACACTCCCGGATTGGCTATATTGAAGATAAAGCCCTTTAGAATATACTTTAATTGGAATTTGCTGACTGTTTCTATATTTCGTCTCGGCTGTGTGATGTGCTTTCTTGTTGCAGTGTAGACACCGAAAAAGATAATGATGATGCCGCCTATAAACCCTATGAGCTTTTGTGCCTTGTCGGTTGCGAATAACGAGCTTACGCCGAACCATGCTATAAAGACCATGGAAATATCTGACAGAGATACACCCATGGCAAGGTGCGCTCCGCTGCGAAATCCCTTTGTTATGCTTGTTTGAATGAGGGAAAAAAAAGCGGGTCCGACCATCAGAGAAAGCGTCAGACCGAACAGAATCCCTTGTGTAATGACATTAAAACTCACCATCAGAAAACCCCACACGATAAAAGCGACTGCAAAGGTAGCAATAAAACGATAATTTACGGTTTCTTTTTAGCGGAAACTTAGAAGCGGAAGATGACCGACAAAAAACAAGAGGCATTTTGTTCCGAGTGCGAACAGATAATGCCTCTTGCAAACTTTATCGAAAAAAACATGAACAAGCAAATCGAAAGTCCTATTTCCCAAAGCCTATTTGTAGTCCAACACACGTATTTCGATACGTCTGTCCTCCATAGCCTCTATGGTGTAAACGCTGCGGCGTTTCTCTTCAAGCGTTTCGGGATTTTCGCTGCGGCTTTCTAACTTTCCTATCGCCACACGCTCTATTCTTATTTTGGGATTGCCATCGGAGTCGACAGCTTGGAAGTACGGACGCATTGCTCCGTCGTGCCAATTTTTGAAATAGTTCACAAGGCTGGATATTCGCCTTTGCGACAGCCTGTAATTGTAGTCTTCGTTGTACAGAGCAGAGGCATAACCTGCCACTTGCAACCTTACGCTCTTTCCTTCCTTCACTTTGTCGTACATAAACCGGGCAAGCAGGTCTATTTTTTTCATTCCCACATCTAACTTTTTGCCGAAGAACTCTTCCGTTTGGCGGATTGCAACCTCTTCAAGGCTGTCGGATTGCCCGAAAGAGGCTCTCGCTTTGTACAAATTGCTCAATGCCCTGTATGATTTGTAACATTGCTCATAATCTACGGTCGTTACACTGTCTGTGAAATTGGGATTGGGTTCATCGTTATGGAAATAGAGTGCTATCGGCAGGTCGAAAGCCGGATTAAATGCCTCCTTTGTCTTCACCTGCTGAATGGTGGAAACCTCCGGCAGCTGTTTATCCCAACGATAAAGGTCATTGCAGCAGGTCTTGTTGCCGGAAGCATTGTCGGTTTTTCGATTTGAAGTAAAATAGCCCTGTTCTCCGCTCTCCGAAACAAAGGGATATAAATCATTTGCCGATGAATTTATCGGGAAAAGCAGGTTTTCGGGCTTTGTCCACCTTTGCAACCAACCCTCACTGCGAAAAATATCGAAGCCTCCGAAACCGAAGTGTTTGTCGGAGGAGAAATACAAAGCTTGTTCATCGTCGCAGTAATGCGGAGTAACCTCATTGCCGCTTGTGTTTATGGTTGAACCGAGATTTATGGGAACAGCTCCATCGCCAGACAAGTCAACATACCATATATCGAAGCCTCCGAAGCCCCCTTCCCTGTCGCTGGAAAAGAACAACAAGATTTTGCCGTCGTCTTCATTCCTTGCCACTACGGGGCAAAGGTTGGAAGAGGTTTTATCGTAGAGCGGTTCGAACAGTTTTGCCTTCGCCCACTTGCCTTCTTTCTTCACGGTATACCATATTTGGCAATTCTCCTTGCCGTTTTTAGTTGTGCAACGATTAAACCAAATGGTTTGCGAAACGGTATCGAGAAAGAAATTGGAGGAATTGGTTTTCTTTTTGTTTACCTCCGGAATATCAAGCTCGCAAGCGGGAGTATAAAAGTCCTCATCTATGAAAGAAACAAAGATTCTGTTATATACATCGGAATAGTAGGTATTTCCGTCTTCGTGTTCCTCCTTATAAACCGGCGAGGTAAAAAACAACAGACTGTCTTCCAAGATAAAGCTGCCCGATTGGGAGAAAGTGTTGTTCACATTGCCACCGAGATTGGTTATAAGGGTATTCTCCTCCGGTGTTTCATTATCAAAAATCCATCTTATGGTTTCAAGTTCGTGCTTGCACTGCTTTCGTATTTTTATGTCTCCGCAATCCAAAAGGCAGGTGTTGAGAAAATGCTGTGCCTGCATGAGGTTACCGTTGCACTTTGCCACTTGGGCAAGGTTCAAATACAGCATAGGGAAAGCCTGGTTAATATTCAGTGTATCGTTCTCTATCAACACTTTTTGATACCAATATTCGGCATTATCATAATCCTTCAACATTCGGCACGCCTCCCCGCATTTATACATCAAAGAAAGAGGCTTGACAAGAAATCGCCGCCCTATGTTGTAGTATTCCAAAGCCTCGGTATAGTTTCCCTTGGAAAAGGCTTTATCTCCTTTTTTTTCGTAGCTCGATGCATATTTCTCTTGCGAGAAAGCACTTGTCAAACAGAGCGAAAGCAGCCCTGCAAAGATTATACTTTTCAGAATGTTGGACATGGTATTGTTTTAATTTGTTTTTTGTGCTTAAATGTGTCTATTCCGCAGCAAGCCCAAAGTTCCAAGGCTCCGTAGGTATGCGAAACCTTGCTCAAAGAGGAAAGATTCACATCGTAGGACAAGCCGACCATAAGCGAGGAACGTTGGTATCGCAATGTCAGAACAAGAGCGTCGAATGTGCGGAAAAACAAACCCATGGCAATGGATTCGTCATCGAACATGGTCATGGATAAATCGTAGATAAATTCACCGCCTGCAAGCAACTCCCGGTTGTCATTTTGATAGGAATAACGCCCCATGAGACTGACTGAACTTTGGTGTGATGTAGGGAAAAGGTATGTAAGGTATGCGGTATAGCGTCTTGCAAGTTTTATGCTGCTGTTGTCATAAAAAGAGTAGACGGGGCTGTTCAAATGTGCTATTGCAAAACCTGCTGAAAGATGGTTGTCTTCCTTTGGACTTATTTGCCAATGCACGCCTGCGCCTATGTCGAAAGCATCTGTTCTTGACAGATATATTCCCTCCTTATCTGAGGGCAAAAGTCCGAAATCCGCCTTCGATACATTATACGACCATGAAGTACTCTGCATGTTTACACCCAATGCAATGAAATGGTTATTCCTTTTTGACAGCATCTTGTTATACGCCAATGACAAGAAGAGCTGCCTTTGTCCGAAGCTCAGACTGCCTGCCGCATCTTTCAAAAAACCTGCACCCACGCCCAAAGATTGTTTGTAACGTGAGGAAGACAGCAATCTTGCCTCTGCTGTGAGGAGTGCCGTATTGTAACCTCTGCCGGAAACGGTCTGCCACTGATTCCTGTAAGCCGCACTTACCTTGAAATCTGAGGAGAAAAATGCTGTTTTCGCAGGATTGAGGTACATATCGCCAACCATGAATGATGAGAAATGAACATCTTGTGCAGAAAGACTTATGCACAAAATTGAAAGCACCGAAATAAAGATGGCTTTGCGAATGTTCACATCATGGACTTTGTTGATTTTTACTTTTCTTCTTTATATGACTTTGCCAAATCGTGCAGTGCTTCGTTTTCGAGGCGGTAAACCGTCCACTCGCTCAAAGGCTTTGCTCCCATAGCTTTGTAAAAATCTATGCTCGGCTTATTCCAATCCAACACTATCCACTCAAACCGCGGACAGTTGTGCTTTACTGCCTGCGAAGCAAGATAAGACAGCAACATTTTACCATAACCTTTACCTCTGTGTGCAGGTTGGACATAAAGATCTTCAAGATAAAGTCCGGCTTTACCCCTCCATGTAGAAAAATTAAAGAAGTAGATGGCAAAACCTATGCTTTGACCCGCTTCTTCCAAGAGTACAACATTTGCCTGCTTCTTGTTGAATATGGACTCCTCCAAAACCTCAATGCTTGCTTCAACAGCATCGGGTTCTTTCTCATATTCTGCCAATTCCTTTATGAATTGCAGAATCTTTGGGCAGTCTTCTCTGTTTGCTTGTCTTATTACCGCCATGATATTGCCTTATTTCAATTTCATTTTTATGGTTGAAGCGTCTTTCTCTATAAGTTCCTTTATTTTCATCAAACCATCTTGCAATGCAAGCGTTGCCGCACGCCTCTGAAACTCATAATATCCGTGGTAAAACGCCATGTACTGCTTCGAATAGCCGCGTTCGTTGAATTTGGCGACAAGATTGTTCCGGGTATCGTATATCTCGACTATCACCTCCAACTCTGTCTCGTTCGCACACAGCGGCATTCCGAAAACATTAAGTACTCCGAATGTGAAGCCGCTCAACCACGACCATTTATAGTTGTTTTTGTTGTAAATGTCACCCGCTCTTATGACAATGTTTCCTTTCTTGCGGGTTGTCATGTCGCATATATTATCACTAACCTCTGTAACAAAAACATTGGCTGCGTCCTGTATTCTTTTTTCTGCCGTATAGAGTTTGGTTTTGTCGGTTATTTCATAAACGCCTTTGCCGTAAGGTGTTTCTGTAAGCCCGTAAGGTGTTTTCAAATCGTCAGACACCTTAACCGAATACGAATTTGCACCATAAGCATTCTCAAACGACGGTTGATCTATCCAACATGTAAGTTTCGGCAACAGGCTTACGTTTCTGTAATCCGGCTGAAACAAATCTTTTTCCAAGGATTTGCAACTGCAAAAACTCACAATGACAAGTATCCCAAGCAGTATTCGTTTTACTCTGTTTTGATTTTGGTATTTTCTCATACTATATATGATTTATGTTTGTGGTCAATGGTTTCAATGATTTCTTCTGTTATTTCGTTAATGTACCGGGCATCGAATTTCCTTCCTACTCTTATGTAGTTCTCCGTGAAGCCGTACATCATTCCCTCTTCGTTGTCTGCTTCCCAAAGAACTTTTGTTTTACTGCCTCTGTTGGCTTCGTAAAAGGCTTCTTTCTTTTGGTCTGACAGTTCTTGTAATTCCATGCTTCGCTCGTGCCGCCGGCTCTGCGGAACGCTCTGCGGCATTGCTGCTGCCGGTGTTCCGGGACGTTCCGAATAAGTAAAGACATGTAAGGCCGCCAAGGGAAGAGACGCTATAAAGGCTTTTGCTTCTGCAAAGTCCTCCTGTGTTTCCTGCGGAAAGCCGACTATCACATCGGCTGCAATAAAAGCTTGCGGCATCAAGCGTTTGATGCAATGGACTCTTTCGGCGAACAGTTCTCTGTCGTACTTGCGTTTCATCAAGTGAAGTATCTTGTTGCTGCCGGCTTGCAATGGTATATGGAAATGGGGCAGAAACTTACGTGAAGAGGCACAAAATTCCACTATCTCTTCTGTTATCAGATTGGGTTCTATGCTTGAAATTCTGTATCGTTCAATGCCGTCTATCTTATCCAACTCCCGTATCAGTTCAAGAAAGGTTTCGCCGCTTTGCTTACCGAACTCGCCTATGTTTACACCCGTCAGTACCACTTCTTTTTTGCCTTGTTTTGCCAATTCTTCGGCACACGAAACCGTGCTTGCTATATTGCCGCTCCTGCTCCTGCCGCGAGAATACGGAATGGCACAATAGGAACAAAAATAATCGCATCCGTCTTGTATTTTGAGGAATGAGCGAGTGCGATCGGACGATGAATAAGAGGGATAGAAAGAATGCAGGCGGCTTATGTCGCACACGTGGTTCTCAACAGCCGTATTTTTCTTGTGGTTTTCCACAAGCTCTATCAGCTTCCTTTTATCGTCATTCCCGAGTATTATGTCGACACCTTCGATTTGTTCTATTTCTGCATCTTTCACCTGGGACATGCAACCGATAACGGCAACTATTGCGTTGGGATTTAGTTTGTTTGCTTGTCTGATGGCGTTACGGCATTTCTTTTCTGCAACTTGTGTTACGGTGCAAGTGTTTATGACATACACGTCTGCCTTTTCCTTGAACGTTACTTGTGTATACCCCTCTTCCTTAAAGCCTCCGGCAAGGAAAGAACTCTCGGCAAAATTCAATTTGCAGCCCAAAGTGTGGAAGGCTATGGTTTTCATCTTATACTTCTTCGTTTTGATTCAACAATTCTGCAAATTGCCGTTCGTTTATCATTTTCACATTCAGCTCTTCTGCCTTTTTACGTTTTTGAGGTCCCATATTGTCGCCGCAAACCAAATAATCGATTTTTGAGGATATGCCGCCTACAACCCGTCCTGCGTTTTCCTCAATTAGAGACTTCAATTCCTCCCGCGAAAAGGAAGAAAATGTGCCGCTTATCACAAAGCTAAGACCCTGCAAGGCTTTTCCGCCGCTCTTTTCCTTTGTTTCGAAACACAAACCTCGCTCTTTCAGCCTTTCTATCAAAGCAATGTTTTCAGGATTTGCAAACCAACTCACAAGGCTTTGTGCTATGCTTTCACCGACCTCGTCTATTTGCAACAACTGTTCGTGAGTCGCCTTCGCCAAATTGTCAATGTTCTTGCCGTATTGTGCGATTTTTTTTGCGGTAACCTCACCAACATACCTTATTCCCAAAGCATAGAGAACCCTCTCGAACTCTACATTCTTTGACTGTGCTATTGCTTGTATTATATTGGCGGCTCCCTTTTCTCTGATGGTAGATTTGTTTTCATCTCTGCCCGATGTGATACCGACCAGGTCGTTTTCCGTCAAATCGTATAAAGACGCAAAATCGCAAACAAGCCCCTTATCCAATATGGCTTTCATTCTCTCGCCTCCCAAATACTCTATGTTCATAGCCTTTTTGGATATGAAATGCTGAAAACGACCAAGTATTTGAGGCGGACAATGATTGTAATTAGAGCAATAGTGTGCTGCTTCGCCCTCTTGCCTTATGAGCTTCGCCCCACATACGGGACAATTTTCTATGAAGTGTATCGGTCGGTTGTTTTCAAGCATTCGGTCATCGGAGTTCAATAAAGAATTTGACCCAACGGCGTTATGCTCATCACGAATCGGCGTTTTATTTTTCTCTTTCGCCGATTCATTTTTTTCTTTCGGCGATTCGTTTCCACCGACAGCCGTTCCGATTTTACCGACTATTTTGGGAATAATTTCTCCGCCCTTTTCAATGATTACGGTATCGCCCTCGCACAAACCGAGTTTGGCAATAAAATCGGCATTATGCACACTTGCACGTTTCACCGTGGTGCCTCCGAGCCACACAGGCTCAAAAACCGCAACCGGAGTAACAACACCCGTTCTTCCGACTTGATACTCCAAAGCCAAAAGACGGCTTTGAGCTTGTTCTGCCTTAAATTTGAATGCTGTTGCCCAACGAGGACTCTTTGCGGTATTGCCGAGTTTGTTCCAAAGCGAAACATTGTTAAGTTTGATTACTATGCCGTCTATATCAAACGGCAAATTATCACGCTCAACGTCCCACTCATCGATAAATCTCATTATATCGTCGATGTTTTTCGCCAAAGCCATATACGGAGGCACATTGAAGCCCCAAGCCTTTGCCATCTTCAACCTCTCATAATGGGTTTTTGTTTCGTCAAAACCCTCACCCATGAGGAAGTAAAGAAAGCATTCCAGTTTTCTTTTGGCAACCTCCTTTGTATCGAGCAGCTTTATGCTTCCCGAAGCCGCATTACGGGGATTGGCAAAAGGCTCTTCGCCATTTTCAATTCTCTGTTTATTGAATTGTTCAAAAGCCTCATGCGGATAAATCACCTCTCCCCTGATTTCGAAACGCTCCGGAATATTTTCTCCGTAGATTTCCAAGGGGACAGTCTTTATTGTGCGGATATTGTCGCTCACATCATCACCCTGAACACCGTCTCCACGCGTCAAAGCCCTCACGAACTTCCCGTTTTCGTAAAGAAGACTTATGGCAACCCCGTCATATTTCAGTTCACACACCCATTCCAACTCCTCCTCATCGGGTAAGGCTCTTTCTGCTCTTGCGACAAAATCGCTTATTTCCTCTCTTGAATAAGTATTTGAAAGGGAAAGCATGGGAAATTCGTGCTTTCCTTGAACGAAACCATTGTTTACCTGACCGCCCACACGCTTGGTTGGAGAATTGGGGCTTTGCAATTCCGGAAACTCATTCTCCAAATCCTCCAACTCCCGCATCAACGCATCAAACTCCCTATCCGACACAGTCGGACTGTCTAACACGTAATACTCATAGGTGTAACGATTGAGCAATTCCCGCAAACGCTCCACTCTTTCCTTTGCTTCGTTAAAGCGTAGGCTCGTCATCTTTTTGCAATTCCTTCGTTATATCTTCGTCAACGATGTTATCACGCCTTGCATTACGCAAAGTGTTTGCCGACAAGGCATCAAATTCCCGTCGGTTGCGAATAATGTCCAACGCCAAAAAGACCGCATTTCTGAAACTTTGAGCAGAGGCTATGTTTTTGCCTGCAATTTCATATGCAGTGCCGTGAGCTGGCGATGTTCTTACGAAAGGCAATCCGGCAGTAAAGTTCACACCCTCCGTAAAGCTCATCAACTTGAAAGGAATAAGCCCCTGGTCGTGATACAACGCCATAACGCCATCAAAATCCCGCATAGAGCCGTTACCGAAAAAGCCGTCCGCAGGATACGGACCAAATGCCAATATGCCGTTATCGAAAGCCTCTCTTATTGCAGGGGCAACTATGCTGTCATCTTCCGAACCTATAAGTCCTCTGTCGCCTGCATGAGGATTTAATGCCAAGACCGCAATCTTCGGCATACGGATTCCAAAGTCTCTTTTCAGAGAAGTATCCATAACTTTCAGCTTTCTAAGGATAAGCTCCTTTGTTATGACTTTGGGAACCTGTGCAAGAGGCAGGTGATTGGTCATAATACCGATGTGAATATCATGACAAGTCATTATCATCAGACTTTCCTCCGCACCGAACTTCTTTGTAAGATATTCGGTGTGTCCGGGAAAGTTGAAAGACTCGCTTTGAATGTTCTTTTTGTTGATTGGATTGGTAACGATTGCGTCAAGCTTTCCGTGCATCAAGTCATGGCAAGCATAATCAAGGCTCATCGCTGCCAATTTTCCGCCTATTTCCGTAGGTTGTCCGATGTCTATCTTAACCTCTTCTTGGATAATGTTCAGTATATTGAATTTATGCGGCTCCGCCTGCTCTGCCGAACGCACGTTTACAAAGGGAAAATCATTTGCATTTATCAGTTTCTTGTGGTACGACGCCACTTTTGAAGAACCATAAAGCACAGGGGTGCAACCTTCCAACATTCTGCTGTCGGAAAAGCATTTCAGCAACACCTCATATCCTATTCCGTTAATATCTCCTTGCGAAATACCGAGACGAATATTGCTTTCTTCCTTTTCTTTTCTCGGTCTGAAAGAGGGTCTTCTTGTATTGTTTGTATCTGTCATAATTCCAATTCTATCTTTTGCTGTTTTTTGCGAGTGTTTCCAAAAACTCAACTATCAATCTTACACCGTATCCGCTTGCTCCTTTGCCTGTGTAATCCATTTTCTTGTCAAACATGGCTACACCGGCTATATCCAAATGTATGTATGGATAATCCGTAAAGTGAGCAAGGAATTTGCCTGCTGTAATCATGCCTGCTTCTGCTGCTCCGCAATTTTTGATATCCGCAATATCCGATTTAATCAATTCGTCGTACTCTTCCCAAAACGGAAACTCCGCTATGCGTTCATAAACCGCCTCTCCGCTCTGTTTAAGCAGGGGCATATATTGCTCGGCCTTTTGTTGAACAGAAGCTATTCCAAAAGAACCTATTGCTCTTGCTGCCGCTCCTGTCAGAGTCGCAGCATCGACGACTAATTGAGGCGAAAGCCCCTTTGCGTACGCCAAAGCATCTGCAAGAATCATTCTTCCCTCCGCATCGGTATTGACAACCTCAACATTGGTTCCGTCATACATATTGATTATGTCGCCACTTGCATAAGCATTTCCGCAAGGACGGTTATCCGTTGCAGGAAACAGGCCGACAACACTTACAGGCAATCCGAGGCAGGCAACAGCATAAATGGCAGACGCCATCATGGCAGCTCCGGCCATGTCTTCCTTCATATCGTTCATGTAATCGCCGGGCTTCAGATTCAAGCCTCCCGTGTCGTAAACCAAGCCTTTGCCGACCAAAACGATAGGCTGTGAATTTATTGCGTTGTTCGGGCTGTACTTCATTATGGTAAACGTAGGCGGATCTACACTTCCTTTGTTTACGGCGAGCAATCCGCCCATCTTTTCTTTCTCTATCTTGTCCTTATGCCACACCTCAACCTCTATTCCTGCCTCATGAGACATATTAACAAAAGCCGCCGCCAAGCCCTCTGCATTCAAGCTGCAATAAGGCTCGTTAACCAAGTCCTTACACTTTTCCACAGCTCCTGCAATAACCGACAAACGCTCTATGTCCCGCATTTCCACCTCCGGATTTATCACACTCAGTTTATCGAAAGGGTGTATCAATCTTTTCGGATCGGTCTTATAAGAATCGAAAGTATAGCTTGCCAACAACATTCCCTCAACAAAACCCAATGCTTCCTGCTTTGGCAAATCGCTTACAAACTGCAAGTGCTTTATATATTCGTTATCGCAAAAGTCCAAGAGCTTTCCGCCCAACTTTCTGAGCTTTTCCACCTGTTTGTAAGCAAGCTCGCATTCATCGACAATGGCAACAATCTCCCAATGTGTCAGTTTATTGAATGCAAAAAAGGTTCTATCATTTTCTTTCGCCTCTCTGTTTACGAAATTCAGCAGTTCCTCCGGCAACAGTTTAGACTCAACCGCAGCATGTCCGCATCTTTTCAGTACAAATAAAGACGAAGTCTCAGGTTTCAGGCTTTTTAATCTGTCTATGCTTATCATAACCCTCCAAATTAGTTGAGCAAAGGTACAAAATAAAACCAAAATAGCTATCTTTGCAATGCTAAAAAGCGTCAATATGAATAGGAAAATCATCGCTCTTGCTCTCATTCTGTGTTTATGCAGCATCATTTGCCTTGCAGACAACAACCCCATAAAGAAACGCAAAGGCAGAGACCACTGCGTAAAGGAAATCATGTCGAATATGAGTTTGCGTGAAATGGTAGGTCAGCTTATAATGATAGGCTGCGACAGCGACCCCACTCCTGCCTACACCAACAAAATACTGAAAGACATCGATTCAAACAAAGTGGGCGGCATTTGTTTTTTCAAGGGCAAAAGTGCGAATATTCCATCGTTGATAAAGAAATACAACGCTGTTTGCAAGCTGCCGCTTTTGGTTTCCATAGACGGGGAATGGGGACTGTCTATGAGATTGACCGACATAACTCCTTTTCCGAGAGCCATGACCCTCGGGGCTTTGAGCGAGGAGGATTACAACTTGGTTTATGAGATGGGCAGCACCATTGCAAGGCAGTGCAAAGCCTTGGGAATACATATCAATTTTGCTCCCGATGCAGACATCAACCTAAATCCTGCAAATCCTGTTATAAACACCCGCTCATTCGGTCAAGACCGCTACCGCGTCTCACGCCTTGCCGAACAGTACATAAGAGGTATGCAGGACGAAGGTGTAATGGCAGTAATCAAGCACTTCCCCGGACACGGAGATACCGAAACAGACTCCCACAAATCCCTTCCAACAATAAGCCATGACAGAGATTTTATAGACACTGTCGACATATACCCTTTCCGATACAACATCAAGCAAGGTGTTTGGGCAGTTATGATCGGACATCTCAATGTGCCTGCATTGAATAGGGAATACACCTACCCTGCAAGCATAAACCCCGACATAATACAGGCTTATCTGATAGATGAATTGGGGTTTGACGGACTTGTATTCACAGACGCCATGAACATGAAGGGTCTCACAAACGACTTTCCGGACGGACAGGCACAAGTTCTTGCATTGAAAGCCGGCGTCGACATATTGCTCATGCCGAACAACACAAATCAAGCAATGAATGCAATATTGCAGGCTGTAGATGCAGGCGTCCTATCCGAAAAAACAATAAGAGAGAAATGCAAAAAAGTATTACGTTGGAAATATGACATGGGAATATTAAACCCGACAAAAAGCCCGACTCTCTCTCTGCAAGAAACAGACCGTCAAAGCAAAGAACTCAATCGCCACATAGCCGACAATGTCATTACTTTGTTGAAAAACGAAGAAGAATTATTACCCTTGCAAATGCAGGACAGTGCAAAGCTTTCGGTAGTTCTGCTTGACAACTCCGATTATGATACTTTCGTTACAAGCATCAACACCTTTCACCCTGCAACCACCTACTCGATTGGAAGCAAAACCACTTCTGCTCAAATCGACAGCATAATGACTTTGTTGTCAAACTCCGATGTCATATTGGCTCTCGCTTCCGGCGGTGTCAACCAAACAAAAAAAGACAACTACGGCATATCGCAAAACGCCCTTGAAACAATCGCAAAGATACAGGCTCTGAACAAGAAAAATGTTCTCGCACTGTTCGCCAACCCTTACGCCTTATCGAGTTTGGATACCTTGTGCGAATACACCGGCTTGGTTATGGCATACCAGAACACGGCAGATTTACAACGCTCTGCGGCACAAGCATTATTCGGATACAAATCTTTCAGAGGTTCCGTGCCTGTAACGGGCAGTTCATACTACCCTTGCCGATACGGAATAGACAAAGAGGAATCTCAGGGTTACGAAGAGGTTGCCGAAGCAGGCATGAGGGTAGAGTGCTTCGAAAAAATCGACAGCATAATCAACAACGGCATTGCACAACAAGCCTATCCCGGAGCGCAGGTGATAGTTGCCAAAGACGGCAAAGTCGTTTTCCATAGGAATGCGGGCTTTCAGTCTTATGACGCCCAAGCAAAGATAACCGACAAAAGCGTATACGACTTGGCTTCGCTCACCAAAGTCATGGCTACAACCCTTGCCGTGATGAAATTATACGAAGAGGGAAAATTTTCACTCGATGACAAACTCTCCAATTACCTTCCATACTTGAAACGTTCAAAAAAATCGAAAATAACCATCAAGGAAGCACTTGCACACACTGCAAGATTGAAAGCCTTTCTTCCTTTCTGGAAAGAATCCTTGGAAGAAGCGAAACAAGACAAAGCCTTGTATGCACACGACAAATATGGCGACAGCACTTACTTGCAGGTATGCGACAGCCTGTTCATAAAGGCTTCTTACAAAAACGAAATAAGAAAACAGATAGTCTCCTCCCCTCTTGGAGACAAGCATAAATATTTGTACAGCGACTTGGGATTTATATTGCTGGGTGATTTGGTTGAAAGTATAAGCGGCAAAACCCTCGATACCTATCTTCAAGAAACTTTTTATGAGCCTTTGGGATTGGTCAACACATGTTTCAATCCGCTGTCTCACAATATCAAGAGAGAAAACATTGTTCCCACATTGAAAGCTGTAGATTTCAGGCACTCCGAATTGAAAGGCTTTGTTCATGACGAGACGGCGGCTCTGAACGGCGGTGTGGCAGGACATGCCGGTCTGTTTTCCAATGCAAACGACTTGTTTGTAATTTGTCAAATGCTTTTGAACGGCGGTGTGTATGACAACAAACGATACTTGAAAGAAGAAACAATAGCTACTTTCAACCACAGGTATTTCAAGAAATACCAAAACCGAAGAGCCTTAGGCTTCGACAAGCCCCTCATATCCTCACCCTCGGCTCATTGTTCCCGATATTGCAGCGAGGACAGCTTCGGACACAGCGGCTTTACGGGGACTTACCTATGGGTAGACCCCGAAAACAAAACCATATTCATATTCCTGTCCAATCGAGTTTACCCCGATGCGAAAAGTAACAAGTTGGCTCAAATGAATATACGAACCGATATTCAGGACTTGATTTACGAATCATTGCAACAGGACAAGGAACAATAAAATGGAAACGAAAAACACTCCGGAGCTTTTGCGATGTTTGGCTCGACAATACAATACGAAAGATTTTATACAGAACGACCCCGTCCGCTTCCCGCACCGATATACTGACAAGAGGGATATTGAAATTTCTGCCCTCATCTGTTCATGGATAGCATACGGCAATCGAAAGCAAATAGTGCTTACCTTGGATAAACTGCACTCGGAATTTGGGGATTCTCCGTTTCGTTACCTGCAAAGCAAGGCATATGCTACTTACTGCCACAACGAACAATGTCTCTATCGTTTCTACACTTACCGGGACTTCTATCGGTTGTGCGACACTCTTTATAAAATATACATAGAAGATTGTTTTCCCTCATTGGAAGACAAATTGCTGTCGGTGCAACAGCACTACAGCTCCTGCGTATCTCTTTTGCAAGTCATCATATCCCTTTTTCACGGTCAGACGGGCATACCGCAAAGCACCTCTTCCGCATGCAAACGGCTCTGTCTTTTTCTCCGCTGGTTGATACGCAAAGACTCCATAGTGGACTTCGGAATATGGAATATTTTACCGCAAAGCGAATTGCTCATTCCCTTGGATACACATGTCTTTCGCATGGCAAAGGAATTGAAGCTCACAAATCGCAATCAAGCCGACATGAAAACCGTTGTGGAGATAAGCAACAGACTGAAAGAAGTATTTCCCGACGATCCAGCCCTCGGAGACTTTGCCCTGTTCGGTTATGGCATAGACCGCAAATAGCGGATACCGAAACGCCATTCCACTTTTCTTTTTACTTTGATGCAAACCGATTTATGGCGACAATGTTCCTGTGTCGGTTTTCGAGTTTTGCTGTTGCACTTTCCTTGTTTCAAATTGTTTGGACAGGTATACCTTGAAAGGATTCCTCATTAGAAACGGCGACGAGGTGCTTTTCTGTGTCATTTTCTTCGACTTGTTTTGCGGATTTGACGGAAATTTGTACCTTTGAGGCTGCAAAAATGAAATATCTTGAACAAACAAAAACATTATAAAGATGACAAACAACAGTGTATTGAAAGGTTTGAAACCGGAAGGTGTATTTGAATTTTTCGGAGAGATACTCTCTGTTCCGAGACCGTCCAAGCATGAAGCAAAAATGACGGAATACCTTATGAATTGGGCAGAACAACGTGGTTTGGAACACGAAAGAGACGAAATAGGCAACGTAATAATCCGCAAGGCTGCCACAAAGGGAATGGAGAACAAGCCTTGGGTGTGCTTGCAGTCGCACATAGATATGGTATGCGAAAAGAACAGCGACAAGAACTTTGATTTCATGAAAGATGCCATAGAACCGCGCATCGAGGGTCAGTGGTTGATGGCAACCGGCACCACTTTGGGTGCTGATGACGGCATTGGCGTTGCCACGGCTTTGGCCATATTGAATGCCAATGATATAGCACACGGTCCTATC
Source organism: uncultured Bacteroidaceae bacterium (assembly GCA_964606345.1). Lineage (GTDB taxonomy): Bacteria > Bacteroidota > Bacteroidia > Bacteroidales > P3 > Onthomorpha. The sequence continues at coordinate 43,327 of CAZSFV010000010.1, forward strand.
GAGTGTTTGTTCACTGTGGACGAAGAAACAGGCTTGTCCGGTGCAAATGCCCTAAGTCCGAATGCTCTTAAAAGCCGCATATTGCTCAATTTGGATTCGGAAGATGAGGGCGAAATGTTTATCGGTTGTGCAGGCGGTGTGGACACTTTGGCGAAACTGCCTTTCGATAAGGAAGACACTCCGCAGGGTGCTTATTTTAGGATAAGTGTCAAGGGCTTGAAAGGCGGACACTCGGGAGATGACATAAACAAGGGCTTGGGCTGTGCAAACAAGTTGCTGAACCGCATCTTGTGGGAGGCTGACAAGGAGATGGATATGCGATTGGCTTGCTTTAACGGCGGCAATTTGCGTAATGCGATAGCACGTGAGGCTTATGCCGATGTGGTTGTAACGGAACAGGAAGCCGAAGACTTGAAACAGCTTGTAGAGAAGTTCGCAAGTGATTTGAAATACGAGTTTCGCTCCACAGAACCGAACATGCAGATAAGCATTGAAGGCATAGAAAAGCCTGCGTTCGTTGTGGATATGTTGAGCCAGGATAATTTGCTCAATGTTTTGTATGCATGTCCTCACGGAGTGTTGTCCATGAGCAGGGAGATACCGAATTTTGTGGAAACGTCAACCAATCTGGCAAGCGTAAAGACCGAGGACAATCATTTCTTTATCACAACCTCGCAGCGTTCGAGTGTAGAGAGTGCCAAAGTGGCTGCTGCAAGCAGGGTGGAAAGCTGCTTTTTGTTGGCAGGTGCCGATGTGGAACATACCGACGGTTATCCGGGTTGGGCTCCGAATACTGACAGCCACGTTTTGAAAGTAGCAGTCGACACCTACAAGAAACTCTTCGGCAAAGAACCTGTCGTAAGAGCTATTCATGCCGGTTTGGAATGCGGATTGATTGGAGAGAAATACGAAAACATGGATATGATTTCGTACGGTCCTACTTTGAGAGGGGTGCATTCGCCGGAGGAAAGGCTCGAAATAGCAACGGTGGAATTGTTCTGGCGTCATACTTTGGAAATCTTGAAAAACATCTAAGCCATGTATCATTTCAAATTGAAGCATGCGGTCATTGCCATTGTCGTTGTGATTGCTTTTGTCGGCGTTATCATGTTCGGCATGCCGATTTACAGGGTTTGGTCGCAGGAGATGAAGGGTAAAGCCGAGCTTGCAGAGGCAGAACAGAACAGAAGAATAAAGGTTGAGGAAGCAAGAGCAAATCTTGAGGCAGAAAAGCTGAACGCCAAAGCAGAAATCGAAAGGGCAAAGGGTGCGGCAGAAGCCATAAAGATTGAAAACGGCACTCTGACACAAACTTACATTCAATACCTTTGGGTCAGAAATCAGAACAATCTTAACGAAAAAACGGTAATCTACATACCTACCGAAGCCAACCTTCCTATTTTGGAAGCAGGCAGACGCGGCGGATTGCCGAAAGCAGACTGAAAGCAGGCAGAGACGAGGATTTGAAGACTGAAAAATGCAGATTGAATTTCAAGTCTTTACATCGCAGAAAATGAATCGGCGATTCAATTTTTTCTTTCGGCGATTCGATAAAATGAATCGGCGATTCATTTCGGCGAATCTTCGTTTCGACAAAATGGGATTTTAATTCATAAAAACAGAAATATATTATGTTCAGCAAAGAGACTTACATCAAACGTCGCCAACAGCTCACGAAAGATGTTAAACGCGGTGTTATTTTGATACTTGGTAACGGCGACAGTCCGTTCAACTATCCTGCCAACACTTATTCGTTCCGTCAAGACAGCACATTCAGGTATTTTTTCGCTCATGATTTGCAAAACCTTGTCGGAGTTATCGATATAGACGAAGGAAAGGAATATCTTTTCGGAGAAGATGTCGACATGGACGATATTATTTGGACGGGACCGGTTCCAAGCATACACGACAGAGCTTTGGAGGTTGGTGTCGAAAACAGCGGCAGCATAAGCGATTTACGCAAGTTTATGGACGCCGTCGTGTTTGCCGGCAGGAAAGTGCATTTCGTGCCACCTTACAGAGCGGAAAACGTGAACTTCATTTCGGAACTGTTGCATATCGACCGCCACTACGTGAAGGCTTACGTTTCCGTGGAATTGATTGCAGCCTGCGTAAAGCAGCGTTCAATCAAGAGCGAGGAAGAAATTGCCGAAATAGAAAAAGCGATAGCCACTGCATACAACATGCACACCACAATGATGAAGATGGCTGCCAAAGAGGGAACTTACGAATACGAAATAGCGGGTCGCATGGAGGGTGAAGCCTTGGCAGGCGGCGGTCCTGTTTCTTTTCCCATCATATTGACCACTCACGGCGAGATATTGCACGGACACGACCATTCATTACAGATAAAGAAAGGCAGAATGATTGTCTCCGATGCCGGTTGCGAAAATCCGTCGGGTTATTGTTCCGACATAACCCGCTCCGTACCCGTGGGCGGAAAATTTTCGAGCCGACAAAAAGATATTTATGAAGCAGTGCTTTCCGCACAAACCCTTGTGCCGAGTTTGATAGCTCCGGGAGTAAAATATTCGGATATTCACATAGCGGCGGTCTCTCGTTTGGCAAGCGGTCTCAAAGAATTGGGACTGATGAAGGGCAATTTGCAAGACGCTGTTGCACAAGGAGCCATGGGAATGTTCATGCCGCACGGATTGGGACACATGATGGGCTTGGACGTTCACGATATGGAGAACTACGGCGAGAACTACGTCGGTTACGACAAAAAGAACGTTCGTTCAACTCAATTCGGATTGGCATCGCTTCGTCTCGGCAGAGAATTGCAAGAGGGTTTCGTTCTGACTAACGAGCCGGGCTGCTACTTCATTCCGGAACTTATCGACAAATGGAGAGCCGAAGGCAAATGCAAGGACTATATAGATTACGACAAAGTGGAGCAATACAAGGATTTCGGCGGCATAAGAATAGAGGACGACCTGCTTGTAACAAAAGACGGTTGCCGTTTGTTGGGTCGATACATACCTAAGACGGTTGCCGAAATAGAAGAGCAAATGTCGTAAACAAGTCATGCGAAACTTATTTTTCATTATTGTCTTTTTGGGCGTAAACTCGCTTTACGCCCAATTTGTTTGGCAGGACAGAATCTACTCTCCGGTAATCAAAACCGTCAAGTTGGAGAGCATGAACTCCCGAATGCTTGTACCTATACTGAACATCAATCAAAGCGAAGGTCTGTTGCTGTCCTTCGACGAGCTGTCGGAAGAAACACATCGTTTCGAATATACTTTTGTTCACTGCAACAGCGATTGGACAGAAAGTTCTTTGCAATACTCCGACTATATTGACGGTTTTGAAACGGCTGTGGTGGAACACTTCGCCAACTCTTTCAACACCCTGCAAAGGTTTGTCCATTATGAACAAGCCATACCCAACGCCACCACCCGCCTGTCCAAAAGCGGAAACTACATTCTGAAGGTCTATGTGGAGGGAGAACCGGACAATGTCGTCTTTACCAAACGCTTTATGTGTATAGACCGAAAAGCCGAAGTAGCAGCCGAGGTAATGCAGGCAAGAGAACCGGCCTTGAGAAACACATGCCAGGAAGTGGACGTGAGAGTATACTCGTCGAATTACCTTTTCGACAGCCCTAACGAGAGAGTGAAGGTCATCATTCAGCAAAACGGAAGAGAGGATACAAAACGTTTGCTGCCGTTAAGCGAAAACAGAGGGACGGAATTGGTTTTCAATTTTAGGCAAGAGAACATTTTTGAAGGCGGAAATGTGTTTCGTTCATTCGATTTCACATCGTTGAGACACCGATCCAACTATGTGGCAAACATCGACTACATAGGAGGGGAAAATGTGGTGCGATTGAGAGAGGAAGAGCTGAAAAACAAATCCCCTTTCGTATCGCAAGCGGATTTGAAAGGAGCATACTACATCAGAAACGACATTGACGACAACGAAGCCCTATGCAGCGACTACGCATGGGTATATTTTTATCTGCCAAAGCCTTTGAGCCTTGAGGGAAACTATTATGCTGTGGGAGAATTGAGCGATTGGCGGTTCTCGCAACAAAACAAATTTACATTCGATAACACATTGAACAAATACGTTCTTGCATTGCTCTTGAAACAAGGCTATTATAACTATCAAATACTTTATGTTCCGAACGGTTATACCGCAGGCTCGTTCAGAGAAGTGGAGGGCAACCACAGCGAAACGCAAAACTGTTACAATATAATGGTATATTATCGAGAGCCCGGCAACGATTACGATTCTTTCATAGGCTATTTGAGAGCCGAATATAAGTATTGATTGAACGGCAAAGGTGTTCAAAGCATTCGTTTCAGATATGAGTAATGCTAAATTACGGTATGAAAGTTTGATGAAACGAAGAAAATGGACTACCTTTGCAGAGTTAAAAATAATAATGGGAAATGGATACAAAGAATTCCAATAAGGTTTTGTGGATAGGCTGTTGCCTTTCGATTTGTTGTTCCGCCGTGTTGCTCGTCATGATACTTGTCGGCAGAAATGCGGAAAAGGACGAAGCAAAAGAAGTAGAAAAAACCGTAAAAGGGAACAAAACCCTGACATCGGGAGGTTTGAAAGTGGCTTATGTGGATACGGACAGCGTGCTTGCCAAATACGAAATGGCAAAAGACCTGGAAGAGAGCTTGAAAGCCTATCAAAAACAAGTCGAGAATGAGTTCGCCTCAAAACAAAAGAAGTTCGAAACAGACTATACTAACTACATGAAAAACGGAGCAAACCTTACGCTTACGCAACAGAAACAAACGGAAAAAGAATTGCAGCAAAGAGGTAACGAACTGCAACAACTGCAACCCAAGCTGATGGCTCAACTGCAAGAAAGGCAGGCTTCGGACAACAAAAAACTGCTCGATGCCATTTATGCTTTCATCAAAGACTACAACAAGAAACATCAGAACTTCGACATTATTCTTGCAAAGTCCTATATAGGCTCTTCCGTCCTTTACATCGACAAGGGAATGGATTTGACCGATGCCATAATAAAGGGACTTAACGAAGAGTATAAGGAATACAAGAAAAAAGATTAGCGCACCGCTACTTCGCAAAAATCGATAAGCATAATACTGTCGGATAACATCGTTATTTTGTTATCCGACAGTTCTCTTCTGTGCAGTTCTCTATTGCCGAGACATCAATCCCGGCAAACCTTTTTATACTTTCCAAGGCATCGTAGCTCTTCACCCCGGAAACCTCCCCGTTGTTTACCGACACTTCTATAACATTTGAATGCGACCAGTTAAGGTTATCGCACAACGAATTGTCATCGACAACTATCCGGCGGTTATCGAAGTCCGATGCAATATTTCCCGATACAATCACCGTAGCTTCGTCCTTGTGCAAATCTCCATAGTCGACGGCTGCCTTTCGGCAACCGCTGCATGAAGAAGTAGGCACAATAATCACACTGTGCTTCCCCTTGGGGAGCTTGAAACCGATTTGCTCTGCATACCAAAGAAACACTTCCTTGTCATTAACCCTGTTCTCTGAACAAGCGGTTAGTAGCAGAAAGCCGATTGAGAACAAAACAATCCATAATCTTGCCTTTACATACATATACCTATTCTTTATTTGGTTAGAGGTCTCACATTTATCTTTTCATTTGGGAGGTTTAAGCCGCCGCTTTGCCGTTCTAAACCGGCAACTACTCAAAGACAAACAAATCCATGGTCTTATTCTTTGGGTTGTCGGCAGTGCGGATGTAAACTCCTTGCTTGCCTATCCGAAGTCCACTGCTGTATTTATCTCCGTCAAACTTTACTTCATATTTTTTATTGAGCTTTGTGTCGGCTACAATAAGAACCCAATCCGACTTCTTCTTTGTGAAGGAGGTCTTGTCGCTTCGTTTCCCCATATCCAAAATCCGATAGTACAACTTCCTGTACTTGTCGTAGAACAGCCCTCTGAAAAGCATGTTCTCCTCCCAGTATTTTATCTTTTCGGTTGCCGAGTGGTTTTGGGAAAAGTCTCTCTTTTGTGGTTTGACATAGTACTTTGAACTGAGCGTCTTCTCTTCTATCTGCTCTCCGCTCATTGTCATAACGACTACTTTTTGCGACAGCTCCGTGCCTGCTACAATGATGGAGTCTTCTTCATTGAATGCTACTTGGTAACAATCGTCTATGAACATGCCTTTCGGCTGATCAGATGGTCGATTACCGAATATCTTCACGCACTTAACGCTGTCGGGATTGCTAACGTCCCATGCCGCAATCAAACTTGACTTCGCCCTAAAATCGGCGTAGTCAACGTCTGAATCAAGTGAGGGATTGATGCCGGTATAAAGTATATGACCGAATGAAAAGAATGGATCGTTTGTTTCAGACCCAAACCAGTCTACGGTTTCTCCGTAATGCTTAGTTGGAGGGCAGGAAATCTCCTTACCAATTTTTGAACACCAAATATTATGAGTAGAATTACTCACTTGTGCCCATATCGTTCCATCATCGGAATTGTAGCAAAGTTCGGTAATTCCGGCATGCTGCCCATCACATATGGTATCAATTTTCTTTGTTTCTATATTCATGATAGCAAATCCATCATTTGTTGCAAACAACACAGCTTCTTGTCCGTTTATATCACAAATACAGTTTCTTGAAAACCACGGCAAGGCGTCCTCTTGCTTCAAAAACTATTCCGGCGTTCTGACAATATCTCCGCTACAACTCAAAAGACAGATTGCAAACACCGACAATACTGCACTTGGTAACAATCTGTTCATATCTCAAAACTTATTTATTACTTAAATACAAACAAATCCATGGTTTTATCTTTGAGTACATATACTCCTTGTTTCCCTATCAAAATTGCCCATCTGTATTTATCCCCATCAAACTTAACTTCGTACTTCTTGTTGAGCTTTGAGTCTGCTACGATAAGAACCCAATCTTGTTTTCTCTTTGTAAACGAACTCTTATCCTCTTGCTTTGGTAATTGCAAGATGCGATAATACAGCTTCCTATACTTATCGTAAAACAGACCACGAAAGAGCATGTTTTCCTCCCAATATTGCATCTTATCCTTTGCAGAATGATTTTGAGAAAAATCTTTCTTCTCTGGTTTAACATAGAACTTTGAACTGAGTTTTTTCTCTCTCAACGTCTTGCCACTCATCGTCATCACAACAACATTTTGCGATAATTCCGTACCTGCAACGATTATGGAGTCCTCGACATTGAATGCCGTTTGATAACAATCATCGATAAACATATCTTTCGGCTGGTCGGAAGGTCGTTTCCCGAATATCTTTACACACCTTACACTATCAGGATTGCTTATATCCCATGCTGCGATCAGACTTGCTTTCTTTCTAAAATCTGCAAAATCCGCATTGGAATCGAAAGATAGGAGAAAACCTGTATAAAGTATATTTCCATAAGAAAAGAACGGTTCATATCCTATAATTCCTGTCCATATAATTGGTTCTCCATGATACTTTGTTGGAGGACAATGTATCTCCTCATCTATCCTTGAATCCCAAACAACAAGACTTTCCAATCGTGCAAATATTGTCCCATCAGGATTATAACAAAACTCACGGATTGTTTTTGATATTCCATTGACAATGGTATCAACTTCCTTTGTTTCTGTATCAATGGTAGCAAATCCATCATCTGTTGAAAACAACACAGCCTCTTGTCCGTTTATATCATAAATACGGCAACTTGAAAACCACGGCAAAGCATCCTTTTGTTTCAGAAAACTTTCCGGTTCTTTCACTATATCTCCGTTACAAGCACAAAAACAGATAGTAAGCACTGATAATACTGCACTTAGTAATAATCTGTTCATATCTCAAAACTTATTTATTACTCAAAGACAAACAAATCCATGGTCTTATTCTTTGGGTTGTCGGCAGTGCGGATGTAAACTCCTTGCTTGCCTATCCGAAGTCCACTGCTGTATTTATCTCCGTCAAACTTTACTTCATATTTTTTATTGAGCTTTGTGTCGGCTACAATAAGAACCCAATCCGACTTCTTCTTTGTGAAGGAGGTCTTGTCGCTTCGTTTCCCCATATCCAAAATCCGATAGTACAACTTCCTGTACTTGTCGTAGAACAGCCCTCTGAAAAGCATGTTCTCCTCCCAGTATTTTATCTTTTCGGTTGCCGAGTGGTTTTGGGAAAAGTCTCTCTTTTGTGGTTTGACATAGTACTTTGAACTGAGCGTCTTCTCTTCTATCTGCTCTCCGCTCATTGTCATAACGACTACTTTTTGCGACAGCTCCGTGCCTGCTACAATGATGGAGTCTTCTTCATTGAATGCTACTTGGTAACAATCGTCTATGAACATGCCTTTCGGCTGATCAGATGGTCGATTACCGAATATCTTCACGCACTTAACGCTGTCGGGATTGCTAACGTCCCATGCCGCAATCAAACTTGACTTCGCCCTAAAATCGGCGTAGTCAACGTCTGAATCAAGTGAGGGATTGATGCCGGTATAAAGTATATGACCGAATGAAAAGAATGGATCGTTTGTTTCAGACCCAAACCAGTCTACGGTTTCTCCGTAATGCTTAGTTGGAGGGCAGGAAATCTCCTTACCAATTTTTGAACACCAAATATTATGAGTAGAATTACTCACTTGTGCCCATATCGTTCCATCATCGGAATTGTAGCAAAGTTCGGTAATTCCGGCATGCTGCCCATCACATATGGTATCAATTTTCTTTGTTTCTATATTCATGATAGCAAATCCATCATTTGTTGCAAACAACACAGCTTCTTGTCCGTTTATATCACAAATACAGTTTCTTGAAAACCACGGCAAGGCGTCCTCTTGCTTCAAAAACTCTTCCGGCGTTCTGACAATATCTCCACTACAACTCAAAAGACAGATTGCAAACACCGACAATACTGCACTTAGTAATAATCTGTTCATATTTACATCGTATAAAAGGGAGAGCATAAGCTCTCCCGATAATTGTTACTTGGTAACAAATTGAAATGTGTACTCAATTTCCTTACCGTTTTTTGATACTCCGCAAAGAACCCTTGCCTCATCTCTGCTTGGAAGCAATTGCACCATATAATCTCCGCTTTTGAGTTTTTCAAGGAGCTTTTGGTCTCGCTCAATATAAGGAACAACCAAATCCCAAACAACGGAACTTGTCAATGGTTGAGGCTTCAAGTCCATTAACTCCTTAACCTCTATGGGTTTTGCCACGATTACGATATCATCAAAGCAATTGTACGGTTTTCCTTCTTCACAATAACAATCATCACCTTTTTGTACAAAATGCCTATGCAAGCCCCAGCCTTCACCACCGGGAGCGACCTTAAGCTGAGTTACACCTTTAACAGAAGTTTCCACGTCTTTATTCTCGGAATCTTCACAAGACACCATCACCGATAAAGCTAATACGGATGATGCCAACATTATTATTCTCTTTTTGATCATTTGCTTTCTATTTTTTATTTGTTCAAACTATTTATTCTCTGATTTATGCAAGGACTTAAAGCATTCCTTGCTTTGAAGTTGTTTATCGATATTATATTCCTGTGATAAGAAGCCACCTCCTTTCCTTATTGTTATTCACTATTGCAAGCGAGTGCAAATTCCGTGCGATTTCGTATTGCCTTTGTGGCAGATGCCTTTGTTCGTTTCTTATCTGCTTTGTATCTGACTTCCAAGTAAAGACAAATCTTGGAGATGGATATAACCGAAATCACGGGGCAAATATACGAAACATCTTTTTATTCTCCAAATAAAAAGGCAAGTTTGTTTGTTTCTTCATCTAATTTCATTGCAAATAAGTTCACGAAACTCTATATTGCCACTTGCAGAAACGTATAGAAGAATAAACGCCGAAGATTTGCTCTCTCCTCGGCATATCTCACCAAATAATGGCAAAGATAGCGGGTGATGCTTATTTCAAAAGCGATGAATAAAAATTCAAAAGGAGTTTTTCCTGGCTTGACCAGTTATACTTATCAGCAGAGGCTCGAAAAGCATTCTCAGACATTTGCTTTGCCCGTTCGGGATTGTTGATTATCGCCCCTATTGCCTCTGCAACCTCATCGGTATCCAAAGGATTGACCACCAATCCGCAGTTTTCCGTCTGTGTTACTTGTTTACAGAACAACACCTCCCGACTTGCAACAACGGGAAGCCCCGCCTGCATGTATTCCAATTGCTTTATGGGTATGGAATGCGTATGATTGGGTGCTTTGTGAAGCAAAACCAATCCGAGAGCGGAGCGGTCATACACCTTTTCCTTCACCTCTGCGTTAGGCACATAACCAATAAATTCCACATTCTCCCACTGTGGCATGGCTTTCACTTGTTCAAAATAATCCGCACTGTCAAATTCTCCTGCCAAAAGCAGTTTCACCCCGGCTTTATAACACGATAAAACCATTTCTTTCACTCCTCTGACCTCTGTCAAACCTCCCACATAGCAAGCCACTGCCTTTTCGGGTCTGCAATGCTTAGGTCTGTTTTCGCCATCTGCAAATACAGGATAGTTTCGCACCGTTTCTGTTCGAAGAGTTCCATAGGCTTCGAATTTCTTTCGTATGGTTTCCGTTGCGCAAACAATTCCGGATAAACGTTTTGCCGAATAGCTTTCAATGAATCGTGCAAGACGGAAAAGCAGATTGCGGGCAAAATCCGGTATATAATCCCTTTGCAGCATGAGAGCCGGAAAATCTTCATGCGAATCAAAGACCACACAGCCTTTTTTCCTTAATCCGAGTGCAGAAACGAGCAGGTCGGGGTCGTGAAAGTGGTAAAGGTCGGCGTTCAAGCTTGCGGCTGTTTCAACAGCTTTGCGACTTGTCTTTATCATTCGCTTCAACCGACTTGACTCTGCCCTGCCTATGTCTATTATATTTACGTTCTCTTTCCTTTCGTTACCCAATCCGTCTGCAACGACAAGGCTCACTTGGTAACCTGCCTTTGCAAGACCGACGCATTCCTTGTAAAAGATTCGCGAATCGTAACGACGATGAACTATTGTTATGTGAACAACCCTCCGTTTCATTCTCTCTGCCTCGCTCAGTCCTCTATTATCACTCCGCTTCCAAGGCACAACTTGGCATCGGGGCTGTAAATCACACCGAATTGCCCTGCCGCTATGCCCTGTATTCTTTCCTCGCTTTCTATTCGGTAGATGTCATTTATTTTTCTCAACTTTCCGCGGGTGAAGTCGGGAGTATGGCGGATTTTGAACAGAATATCTTTTTCATCATCAAAGTCGCCCCAAATGTTTTCGGTAATGTATTCGAATGCCGAGAGGTTTATTGTTTTTCCGTATTGTGTGTCGGGGTCGTAACCTTGCGAAACATAAAGCACATTCTCCTCCATATCTTTTTTCACCACAAACCAAGGACCGCCCGACAGTCCGAGACCTTTGCGTTGTCCTATGGTATGGAACCAAAAGCCCTTATGCGTTCCGAGTATCCTGCCCGTCTCCAATTCGACTATCTTTCCCTCCTTTTCGCCAAGGTATCGGCGAATGAAATCGTTGTAATTGATTTTGCCCAAAAAGCAGATTCCCTGTGAGTCTTTTCTTTCGGCAGAGGGCAGGCGGCATTGTCTCGCCTTGTCTCGCACTTCGCTCTTCAACATGTCGCCGATGGGGAACATCAGTTTTTTGACTTGAAGGTAATTGATTTGACCAAGGAAATACGTTTGGTCCTTTACATGGTCCTTTGCCGTAGAAAGATAAATTTTTCCGCCCGCTTCGGTGGTGGTGCAGTAGTGTCCGGTTGCAATCTTATCGAAGCAATGTCCCCATTTCTTTTCGAAGCTGCCGAACTTTATCAACTTATTGCACATCATGTCGGGATTGGGAGTAAGCCCTCGCCGAACAGCTTCTATCGTGTAGCTGACGACATTTTCCCAATACTCTTTTTGAAGGGACACTATCTCGAATTTGCAACCGTACTTCTTGGCTATGTAGGTTGTAATCTCTATGTCCTCTTCCGAAGGACAATCTACGTAACCGTCCTTGTCCTCCATGCCGATTTTTATGTAGAAAATGGTAGGGTCGAACCCCATCTCTTTCAAACGGACGACAGCCACACTGCTGTCAACTCCTCCCGAAACCAATGCAGCAATATTCATATCCGCAAAGGTACAATATTTTTCACACACCTTGCCCCTTCTACTGCATTTTCTACTCCGTTTCCATATACCATATACCGTTTCGCCACCGCTCCGGCACCTGAAAACCACAACATTTCCCCGATAGGAACCAGACTTTCCGCAAACTCTATCCGCCAATCTTCTTTCCCTCGAAAACCGAACGCCGTTTCGGAAAAATGAAACGCCGAAAGAATTTCATGAAACGGCGTAAGAATTTTTTCTTACGCCGTTTCATTCGCACTCGAACGACGTTCGGGTCGAGGGCTTACGGCAAAGCACCTCATCGATATAGCGAACGGCGTTTATATCAAGAGTTTTCAATAGAGTAAAAGAATACAATATTGCATTCAATCGCACGAAGCAAATACGATTTTCAAGAAACATGATTATTTTTCTTTGAAAAAATTTTGTCGTTTGAAAAGAATGTCGTACATTTGCCAGTGATATAAGTTTTATGACTATGGTTTTCTTTTTGTATTGTTCAAAAGAAAAAGTATATAGGTGGAAGTATGCTTCCTTATATATATACTATATATGCAAAAACAAATTCGTTTAACTTGGGGTACGAAACCAGATCTACCGAAGATATGTTTCACGAATCATCTTCGTAGTACCCCAAGTTCAATCAATTTTATAGTATATTATCCACATGCTGTAATTAAGTGAAAGTATGGATTTTATAAATAAAGTACTAATTTTATATCGATTGAAAAATGAATAAGAGTTTTTTTTTGTACTGCATTATTGCAGCATTTTGTTTCGCTGGATGTGAACAAGATATGGAAGACAACATTTGTACTTCTGATAAAGCAAATGTTGTAGTAGCTAATGAAAGTGTTGTTAAGGGATTATTCCCTGCAACTGTAAAAATCCCCAAAGGTGTTGGCGTAAGAGATAATAATGGTGATTACTGGGAAATAACAGGCACTGTTACTATTGACAAATGTTCAAAATTTCCATTTGTACAAATAACTCATTGTGATATAACAATGACAAACACAAGAACAGGAGAACGGAGACATTTTTATGGAGTACCTAAACAAGATGATTCTGGTTCTATTGTAGATTTTAGTGGAGAGATTACAAATGAAAAAGGGGAAAAAGTTGATTTTGCGACTTGTTCAGTCTTGTTCAATACAGCAAATAATTACATTCTAAACAATTTTGAATCATGGCTATAATTAATCGATTACCGATTGCATTCCTGCTTGCCGTGATGGCGGTATCATGCTCGAAGAGTCCCGATTACTTGGGAAAATACGAGGCTGTGGAAGCGTCGTTCCTGAATGACGACAAGGAACAGGCTCCTACGGACGATTCGGCTTCGATGAAGTTGTTGTCCAATGTGGTTCTTTTGCAGTTGATGGCGGCTTCGCCGGAGGATTACTTTCCGATGGATATAGAATTGACCGAAAAGGCAATCATAACCAATGCAAAGGACACGACGGAATGCAGGTATGAAGTTGTAAATGACACCTTGGTGCATATCT
>CAZSFV010000011.1:0-56920 GCA_964606345.1 uncultured Bacteroidaceae bacterium
TGATGGCTGTCAAACAAATAGCAATATGGTTGTTCGTTTGCGGTTTGCATTTCTTCATATCTTTATTTCTACATTCTTATTTCCATTTTGCCTGACAGTATGGGCATTTGCCTTGCTTTCTCAGTGTTTCGACAGGTACGTCGCCCAAAAATTTCTTGCATTCCGGGCAGATGTATTCTGTCTTGAACTCCTCAAGCAGTGCATTTTCTTTTTCTGGTACTTTTTGCATTCGTTTCTGTAAGCTTATTGAATAAATCAGCAGACCTATACCGAGCGGCACAAGTACGGCTATGGATATGATAAGTATGGTGTTGATGTACTCAAAATCTTTGAACAAGTATTTGAACATATAGGTAAGCATGGCAATGAGAGGAAGAATGCTTGTAGCCAAGACTCGATAAAAGATCGGCTTCGTTTGGTCTTGTCTCAGGCGTGTCTTACCGGTGGTGTAACGTTTATAGACGTTTTCAAGATGTGATATATCGACCGGTTCAAGCGGCTTGGGCAGTTTAAGTAGTTGTTGCAGGGTTGTTTTGTAGCTTCCGAGCAGCAGTGGTGTTGTGGCTTCGACTGTGGTCTCATATATGTTCAGTCCGTTTACCTTTGTACCGTTCTTACCTATGTTTTTGATATGGTAACGACCTTGTCCCAAGGGTGTTACTTCAAGGTGCCTTCTCGATACACTATTGTCACATATAAGGGTCTTCTGATTACCCTCTCGTCCTATTATGTATGTCATTGCTTTATTGGTATGTATGCGTCTTTTAATTTCCTCAATGCTTCTTTGGATATACTCAACTCGTGTATAAATCCAAACCTGAAATCGGTGAGTTCCAATTTGCGTTTCTGCAAGTCGATATGGTGTATCTTGTCCATATTGATGATGTAGCGTCTGCCGATACGGACAAACTGCAAATGTATTTGATGCTTTTGCTGCTTGATACTCTCGCCAACGAGGATTTCTATTGCACTGAGCGATGCCAATACCTGCGATTGTATGCCGTTGGCAAAGTATATCAGTGTCCAATTACCCTCCGCTTCAAAATAGACTACTTCGTGCAATGGTACGTCAATCAATTCGTCCCTCGTGTTGAAGTATATGTGTAATTCGTCTTCGTTTGTCATAAAGTCTGATTTGTTTTATTCTTGTGTTTATGTCCCACCTACTGCCCAAGTCCCAAAAGGCGGTAGGTGTTCTCGGTTTGCTTGTAAGCGATTTCTGTCGGCAAGGACATAAAAAAATCGTGGGACTTTTCATCTTATTGGCTATATGAGGTTCTGGACTACCTAACACACCTAACAAGTAAAGCCCACGATAGGGTATCGTGAGCGTTTACTGCTTTACCAAGGTGTGTTTAATGAAACTGTCCAGATTTCATATAACCAAGTATAAGCAAAAACGCTTTAATATGTATTTTGCAATAACTGCAATCTAAAAAATCATCTTTCTTTTGCCTGTTCTTCTTCCTCCTTTTCTTTGGTTGTCTGATTGTATTTTTCGACCTGCAAAGGTAGCACTTTTCAAATAGAACTCCAAAAACAAAAAAAAAGAAAAGCACTCACAAAAAACTTCTGATATGAGTTCAAGCTGTTGGGTGGTGCAATATATTTAAGCAAGAGCCGATTATCAAAGACCAAACGGCTTTTGCTCTCGGCATGGGTAAAAAGTATAAGAAAATAAATGTAAACCATTTGATATAAGCTAAAACAAAAACAATTACTTTTTCTTCAAAAACAGGTTCTGTGTAAAGATAATTTCGTATGTTTGCAACCGAATGAGATTAGAACGCACATGGAGTTTGGATTGCATGGAGTAGCAGCGGCAAGTATAATCTTTAAATGTTAAGCATATGAAAAACGGAATTTTCTTTGGTGTTGCGGCATTATTCTCGTTATTGTTTGTCGATACACGTTTGAATGCTCAGTTGGATACGGTGTGGGGCGAGCGGGGGCGGATATAGTCGAGTTATAACAATAAACAGATAGATGAAAATATGAAAAGATTGATTTTGTTAACGGCGGCTGTGCTGCTTGCAAGCCTTTGTTCCTATTCTCAGAATGGCGAAAGGAAGTTCTCTTTTGCCGTTGCAGAGAATGTTTTGCCTTTTGCCGATTTCGATTATGAGACGACTACCAATTCTTTCGACAGGGGTAAGTTGTTGCTCAACTATATTCCTTCTTTGGAGGTGGGCTTCGATAATACGTATTTTGCAAGTCTGAGGTTCAAGGCTCTCATGATGGATAAAAGAGATGAGGAAGATGGTTTTACGCTTGCGGGTTCTCTTCCGGCAGACTTTATCAAGGCTCACAGCGGCTATTCGACTTCTGTGGTTCTCGGATACAATTTCACCAATCGTTCGCTATCGCACAGGTTTACTGCCGGGGTCGTTTTGGGTTGGGTGCATGTGAAGACGAATTACCTTGCCTTGCCTTCGCAAACAGAGAATTTTTTCCAATGGGGTGCCGAATTGGCTTACAAATACTTCCTCCCGGCAACGAATTACCACTTGGGCTTTGGTGCAAGTTTTGAGTTCTCTTATGCAAGGGACTACAATAAGGACCCGTATATCAATATGGCAAACCTGAGTGTTATTTATCGTTTCTGACGAAAGGGAAGCCCGGATTCGATTTTGGGAAAAGAAATGGTTTGATTGTCGAGAAAGGGTAAAGAAAAACAATGAAAGGGTGTTGTCAGGATAAGAGTAACAAGAGAATATGGCTGTCGGGCTTTGCGACGGTCATTTTCTTTGCGGCTGTCTTCGGTATGCACGGGCTTTTGCAGATTCCGGCTGTGCATACTCCGCTGAAAGGGGTTTTCAAGACCTACGATGTGAGTACCGACGGCAATGGCGGCAAGTGCGTCAACGATTCCGATAAAGCTTTTGAGCGAATAGAGGCGGAAAAGATGAATTCATGGGACGCCGAACACTACAAGAGAATAAAGGAAACGCTTTATTCGACGGAGCGAACGGAGGGTTGGGCTTTCTTCCCTCTGTTTTCGCTGCTTTGGAGGGCAACGGGTTTGGACAGTTTGGGCATTGGCTTGCTCAACTGTTTGTTGTTTGCTGTCGGAATGCTGATAATGCTCAAGCTGTTTGAGGACAAATTGCCCTCATGGGGCTTTCTGCTTGTGCTTTGCGTACCCTATCTTGTCGTTTTCATGATGCCCTATACCGAGGCATTGTTTTTCCTCTGCATGGCGGCGGGGCTGTATGGAATGGTCAAAGAGAAATATTGGCTTTATTTTGCAGGCTTTCTGCTTGCTTGCATGACGAAAGCCTCGGCTTCGCTTTTGATTCTCGTCTTCCTTTTTGCGGAAATCATATCGGCTGCTTATCATCGCAAGCCCTTGCTTTTCCTTGTCGGCTTCGGCAAAAGAGTTCTACCCGTCGTTTTGGGTGTGCTGTGTGTCATGGTGTTCCAAAAGTTGCGAGGTGCCGAGAGTTTCCATCAGTTCTTTATTTCGCAGAAGATATGGGGAAAATATCTGTCGTTGCCTTCGTTGCCGTTCACGGATTGGTCTTCGGAGGGCAGGAGTATAACGAATCCTTTTCTTCTGCTTTATTTTGTTCCCATGGTGCTTGTGTTGCTGAGAGCCTTTCTCGGTGGTGTCTGCCGCAAGGCGGGTGAGCAAATCTCGGCTTGGCGGTACACCCGCTTGGTCTGCCTGCTCTTTCTGACGGGGAACGTATTCATTGCGCTTTTGACGCAACACGGCGGTTTGTATTCCCTTGCACGCTACCTGTTGGCAACGCCTTTCTTTGTCTTTCTGCTTTTCGATACGGTGAAGAACCAAAGGAGCCGGTTATGGGAGGCGGTCTACGTTCTTATTGGGCTTGCGTGTGTGGTTTTGTGCAGGGATAACTTTGCGAAAGCCGACTGCGCCGGCACTTATTTGGTCATGCTATGCTCCTTGCTTGCGTTCTTCCACCGCCGGATAGGCAAAGGGCTGCTCTGCTTCGCTCTTGCTGCGGGAATACTGTTCAATGTCTGTTGGACTGCCTACATGTTCAACTGCTTTCTTCTTGATGCCTGGATATTCACGTAGAAAGGCGAAGTGCAATGCCTGTTTCGGAAAAACGGACTGCCGTTCCGGGAAAATGCCTCAGCCTTTTCCGACAAGCGAAGCCCTGCCGGGATAGTTATGCGGACAAACGTCGCCTTTGAAACATAAAACGAAAGGACGGACTTTCTTTTGAGGCAGCCGTTGCTTGCCGGGCGTTTTGTTGCTCCGCAGGCTCCGGCTCTTGAATCCTTTGAACCGAATCGGCAGGGGCTGTATGCAAAAAGCCGAAGCCTTGTGCCGACAGGCAGGGACGGTGTTGAAAGAAAAAGCCCCTGCAGGCTCAATCTGCAGGGGCTTGGTTGGTTGGTGTGTTTCTTTACTTGGTTGTAGGAAGTATTTGACGGGCTGCGGTCTTAGGGTTGTTGATGGTGTCGCAACCGTTGACGCAACCGCCGGGGCATGACATGACTTCGATGAAGTTGCCGGGGCATTGTCCTGCTTTGGCGTATTGTTTCAACTGACGGATTACCTGTTTGTTCAAACCATCGATGATTACTTCCTTAACGGCGTTCGGATCCGGTGCGGTGAGCTTGACGGACTCGGTTACGCCGTTTATCATGGCAAAGCCTCTGCCGTGTCCCGCTATGTTCGGATCCAAGACTGTCGGTTCAAGGCTTTCCAAGTCGGTGTCGGTGGCTTTGAAGAGTGCTTCCAATTCCTCGTAGCTGATGACGTAGTCGACAAGGTCCTTGTACAGATAGCTTTCGCTTCGCTTGCCCACGCATGGGGCTACCATCACGGTGAGGGCTTGCGGGTCTTGTTCTTTTATGTGTTTGGCTGTGTAGACCATAGGCGAGTAGGTGGTGGATACGAACTGCTGCATTTCGGGCATGTGCTTACGCACAAGGTTCATCCAGCTTGGGCAGCAGGAGGTGGTCATGAACGATGCTCCTTCTTCCATTCTTTCAATGAACTCTTCTCTTTCGTTGTCGGTGGTTATGTTTGCTCCCAAGGCTACTTCCACCACGTCGGAGAAGCCGAGCTTCTTTATGCCCGTAAGCACTTTTCCGTAGTCGGCTTTGAATTGTCCGCCCAACGATGGGGCTACCATTGCCACTACCTTCTTGCCGGCTTTGATGTCGCGGAAGATGTCTATCATGAAGGTTTTCTCGAAGATTGCTCCGAACGGACATGCCACCATACATTTGCCGCAATAGATGCATTTCTCGGGGTCGATGTGTTCAACGCCGTATTCGTCCTTTGAGATTGCTCCCACAGGGCAGCTTTCCTCGCATGGCACGGGCTGGTAGATGATGGCATGGAAAGGACATGCCTCCTTACACATTCCGCAGCTTACGCATTTGTCGGGGTCGATGTAGGCTTTTTCGCCGACGGTGATTGCGCCCTTCTTGCAGGCGTAGGTGCATGGTCTTGCCACACACGCACGGCAAAGGTTGGTTACTATGTAATTGCTCTTTACGCATGAGGAGCAGGCTTCGTCCACAACGGTCATCATGACCGGGGTCTTGTCCTCGGTTTCTCTTCTTTTCACATAGTGCGAAAGGTTGTCCAATTCGTCGGTTTCATCGTAGACATTGAAGCCCAAAAGTGCCATGACCTTGTATTTGACAACGGCTCTTTCCTTGTGTACGCAACAACGCACGGTGCTGCCGTGCTTCTTTGGTCGCATCTCCAAAGGGATTCTGTCTATTTTTTCTTCCAATTCGTCGTTCACGATAAGACGCGCCAAACGCATCAATATCTCTCTGCGAATTTCTACTGCATTGTTGATTGCCATTTCTTATGTATTTTGTTTGTTAGTTATTTTCTTTCCAATCCGAGTTGCCTGTATATTTCGTTCAGCAATTTGTCTTCGGTGCATTCTTCTATGACGATGTTCTCCACTTTCACGTAGGGCGGTTTGGTTTCGCCTCTGTGTTCGTGGCAACCCAAGCATGCCGAACCGATGATTTCAACCTTGTCCTTGAGTTCATCGGGTAAGTTCCTCTTCATCTTTGCCAAGTTCTGTCCTCCTGCTATGTAGCAGCATGTTCCGACGCAAATTCTTACCTTTAACATTTTTCCTCAGTGTTGTTATAGTTCATGCTTTCCCTCCGTTTTCTGCCCCTCTTTATTTACAAAAGTCTTGTTCTGACTGTTTTTCCGTGTTGTTCTTTGAGTATGTGTGCCATGTCGGTCAACAGATGTTGTCTGTTTTCCAATCTGCCTGCAAGGCTTGCTCTTTGGTGTGCGGGGTTGACTCTTGTGCCTACCAACAGGTCTATCTGCTCTGCCCGGCGTATCATTTCGTATATCCTCCATGCCGCTCCTTTCTGTTCGGCGGGGGTGTGTTGCTTTTGGCTGAGTATACGCCTTAGCGAGCCGAGCGTTATCACGCCTTCGGTTACAAGGTCGATGCCTTCAATGTGCGATATGGGCGGAAGCTCGCCCGCAGTGTCCAAGTCGACGGTCAGCTCCCGTTGCCATTCTCTTGAAAGGATTTGGGCGGTTGTTCCTCCGCAGATGATTTTCTTCCCCCTGTATCTTTGCACCTGTTCCGCCATGCGTCTGTCCCTCTGCTTCGAAAGCGGAGCTCCCGTGCAGATGAGCAGCTTTCTGCCCTCGGCATTTCTCCTGCACAAGGGGCTGCTATCGCACTGCAAGGGGTTTGCCTTGCGGATTTGAAGCAGCTGCATGTCTGCCGGTGAGTGTTCGTTTTCGATTTGCATGGTGTTTGTCATGGATTACGAAGTGCTTTACCGTGATTAGTCGGCTATCAGTTTCTTGTATCTCATTCGCTTGGGTGTTGCATCGCCCAAACGTTTCTTTTTGTTCTCTTCGTATTCGGAATAGGAGCCTTCGAAGAAGTAAACCTGTGAGTTGCCCTCAAAGGCGAGTATGTGCGTTGCTATTCTGTCCAAGAACCAACGGTCGTGAGAGATGACAACGGCACAGCCCGCAAAGTCTTCCAATCCCTCCTCCAATGCACGGAGGGTGTTCACGTCTATGTCGTTGGTAGGCTCGTCCAAAAGCAGCACGTTGGCTTCGCTTTTCAGCGTCATTGCCAAGTGCAGGCGGTTCCTCTCTCCGCCCGAAAGAACGCCGGTCTTTTTGTTTTGATCCGTTCCCGAGAAGTTGAAGCGTGAGACGTAGGCACGGGAGTTGACCAATCTGCCGCCGAGCGATATTTGTTCGTTGCCGGCAGAGATGGTTTCCCACACGCTTTTTTCGGGGTTGATGTCTTGATGTTGCTGATCTATGTAGCCTATCTTGACGGTAGGACCTATCTCGAAGCTGCCGCCGTCGGGCTTTTCCAAGCCCATTATCATTCGGAACAAGGTTGTTTTTCCTGCTCCGTTCGCTCCTATCACGCCAACTATGCCGGCAGGCGGAAGGCTGAAGTTCATGTGTTCGAACAGCAGCTTGTCGCCGTAGGCTTTCGATACGTCTTTCACCTCTATCACCCTGTCGCCGAGCCTTGGTCCGTTCGGTATGAATATCTCCAATTTTTCTTCTTTCTCCTTAACGTCTTCGCTCATCATCTTTTCGTAGGAGGACAGACGTGCCTTGCCCTTGGCTTGGCGGGCTTTGGGACTCATCTTCACCCATTCCAATTCTCTTTGCAGGGTTTTCTTGCGTTTGCTCTCCTGCTTCTCTTCCATGGCAAGACGCTTGGTCTTCTGCTCCAACCATGAGGAGTAGTTGCCCTCCCACGGTATTCCCTCGCCTCGGTCAAGCTCCAATATCCAGCCTGCCACATGGTCGAGAAAGTAACGGTCGTGGGTTACGGCTATAACCGTTCCCTTGTACTGCTGCAAGTGTTGTTCCAACCAGTCTATGCTCTCGGCGTCCAAGTGGTTGGTAGGCTCGTCCAAGAGCAATATGTCGGGTTCTTGAAGCAAAAGGCGGCACAGTGCCACGCGGCGGCGTTCTCCGCCCGAAAGGTATTTGACCGGTTTGTCGTCCTCCGGGCAGTTCAAGGCGTCCATCGCCCGCTCCAACTTGCTGTCTAAGTTCCAGGCATCGTGCTGCTCCATCAGTTCGGTAAGCTCGCCCTGCTTCTCTATCAAGGCTGCCATTTCATCGTCGCTCATCGGCTCGCAGAACTTCTCGTTCAGCTTGTTGTATCGGTCTATCAGGTCTGCCACTTCTTTGACACCTTCCATGACCACTTCCTTGACGGTTTTGTTATCGTCCAACTGCGGTTCTTGTTCCAAGTATCCTATGGAGTAGCCGGCAGAAAAGTGTACCTCTCCCTCATGGGACTTGTCCAATCCGGCTATTATTTTCAGCAGGGTGGACTTACCCGAGCCGTTCAAGCCTATGATGCCTATCTTTGCTCCGTAGTAGAAGGAAAGGTAGATGTCTTTCAGTATTCGTCTTGAAGGCGGTATGAGCTTGCCCACACCGACCATCGAAAATATTATCTTTTTGTCGTCTGTTGCCATTGGTTTTCTTTCTGTTTATGTTGTGCAGAAATGCAGGTCTTTCAAATTCAGCTGCAAATTATTCTGTCCGTTGTATACGTTTTCGTCTATTTGGTAGCATATGTCGAACATGTCGCCATTGGTTATTCTTTCGCAACACTCGCCCATGCCGAAGCCTATGCAGTCGAAGGGATAGGAGGTTGTCTCTTTTGAAACAACCGAGAGCTTCAAATGGTTCGACCCTACCACTCTCACCTCCGGCACCCCGGCCGAACGCTCCGCTCCCACCAGTCGGCTCGAGCAGAAAACAGGCACGTTGTTCCCCGGTCCGAAAGGGGCAAACTGCCGCAGTATTCTGAACAAGCGCGGGGTTATGCTTTTCAGGTCTATCTCCATGTCTATCTCCACCTCGGGTACTTGCTGCTGTTCCGAAATGCTCTCGCTCACCTTCCGTTCGAACATGTCTTTGAACTCCTGCAAGAACTCGGGCTTCAAGCTCAATCCGGCTGCAAACTTATGTCCGCCGAAGTGGGTGAGACATTGAGAACAGCTTTCTATTATTGAATATATGTCGAAGTCCTTCACGCTGCGGGCAGAACCGGTTATCAAATCGCCGTCGCTCTGCGTCAGCACTATGGTAGGCTTGTAGTACTGCTCTATCAGCCTCGATGCCACTATACCTATCACACCCTTGTTCCAATTCGGATTGAACACAACCGTTGCCTTGCCTCCCCTCAAACGTTCGTCCTTGGCGAGCATTGCCTTTGCCTCCTTGGTCGTCTCCTTGTCCAATTCTTTGCGCTTGGTATTGTATGCCTCTATGCGTCGGGCAACGTCGGTAACGTCGGAACTCTTTTCGGCTTTCAGCAATTCCACCGACAACCTGCCGCTTTCCATTCGTCCGGCTGCATTTATCCGCGGACCTATCAAAAAGACCAAGTCGTTCAGGCTCAATTCCCGGTTGAAGTAGAGCTTGTCATCGCTCTTGCCCTCGTGCTTCACGTTGCTGTAAGCCAGAATGGTTTCCAATCCTATGCGGGGTTGCAGGTTTATCTTCTTCAATCCATAGTAGGCAAGCACCCTGTTTTCGCCAGTCAACGGCACCACATCGGCGGCAATGCTTATTGCCACCAAATCCAAATACTCCAACAAATCGTTGAAAGGCAGGTTCCTCTCCTTTTGCAAAGCCGTTACCAACTTGAAGCCTATGCCGCAACCGCTCAACTCCTTGTAGGGATAGGTAGAGTCCTCCCTCTTGGGATCCAACACCGCCCAAGCCTCGGGCAAACAGTCGGAAGGAAGGTGATGGTCGCAGACAATGAAGTCGATGCCCTTTTCCTTGGCAAAGGCAATCTCCTTGTGAGCCTTTATTCCGCAATCGAGACATATAATCAACTTGAAGTCGTTGTCCGCTGCCCATTCCACACCCTGGCTCGACACTCCGTAACCCTCCTTATATCGGTCGGGTATGTAGTAATCTATTTCGGTGTAGAACTTCTCCAAATAAGAATACACCAAAGCCACGGCAGAAGTACCGTCCACATCGTAATCCCCATAAATAAGTATCTTCTCCCCTGCCCTTATTGCCACCATAATCCTCTCCACAGCCTTGTCCATGTCGTTCATTTGGAAAGGATCGTGCAAATGCTCATACTTGGGACGGAAAAACCGCTCCGCCTCCTCATAAGAGTAAATCCCCCTTTGCACCAACAAAGAAGCCACTATCTCATAAGTATGAAACTCATCTTTCGAAGGGTGTGCCACAGTACACAGCCGGCTTGCCAAAGCATCAACCAACTCTTTATCACCCCTTTGTTTAATATTCCACCGCTTTTCCATCTCACAAATTCGGACGGTAAAATTACTACAAATTTCCGAACCGACAAAAAAAAGCCTTTTTTTATTTCGCTGTCTGCTTTTTTTCCCTACCTTTGCAAACTTAAAAATCAATAGTCTTATAATCAAATCAAAAACACAAATGAAGTTAGTTAAGTTAGCATCTATCACAAAGAAGATGACTTTGGCGGCTGTCGGAGCTTTTCTACTGATATTCCTGCCAATGCACATGGGGTTAAACCTCTGCATAATACGCGATGACGGAGGTGAATGGTACCGAAACGTATGCCATTTCATGGGAACGAATTGGATTGTCAAAATATTTGAGATAATCCTCTTGGCGACCATACTCGTTCACGTTGTCGTTGCCGTATTGCTCACCTTGGAGAACCTCTCGGCAAGAGGCAGCGTGCGCTACGCCGTTCCCTCAAAGACCAAAACCCACTTCGGTTCCAAGTACATGATTTGGACGGGCGGCATAGTTTTCTGCTTCCTTGTTCTCCACTTCTTGAACTTCTACTTTGCAAAGTTCGGCTTGGTCGAAGGAACCTACACCGTGAAAACCGAGAAACTCCAATCACACATTCAAGAAAGAGTGTTGGACATTCAAAAACAAGTTGACGCCGGCAAGGTTGACCCTGCAAAGGCACAGGAAATGATGATGAACCTCCAAATGGAATACATGCCGTTCCTTCAACTTGCCCAAACCGGACAACCTGCCGACAAAATAGCAAAAGACGGCAAGGAGTTGGTCAACCTCAAAGGCAAAAAAGAATTGGAAAGCTATGTGGGAAAAGACTTCAAGGACTATGAGCCGGATTTCTATGTGATGTGCAACGACTTGTTCAAGCAACCGATGTACTCCGTTATATATCTGTTGGCATTGGTCGTTTTGGGCATACACCTTTTCCATGCCATCAACTCCATATTCCAAACATTCGGTTTGAACCACAAGAAATACAACAACGCAATAGAGAAACTCGCAGCCCTCTACGCCGTAATCGTACCGTTGGGCTTTGCAGTGGTACCGTTGTTTGTGATGTTCTGCAAATAAAAACACAGTAAAAACGAAAACTAAACCAAAAAGATATGACAACACTTAATTCCAAAATCCCGCAAGGACCTCTTGCCGAGAAGTGGACAAAATATAAAGCAGACCAGAAATTGGTCAACCCTGCCAACAAAAGAAAGTTGGACGTTATAGTGGTTGGAACCGGACTTGCCGGAGCCTCAGCCGCAGCCTCATTGGGAGCATTGGGCTTCAACGTGAAGATATTCTGCATATCCGACTCGCCGCGAAGAGCCCACTCCATAGCCGCCCAAGGCGGAATAAACGCCGCCAAGAACTACCCCAACGACGGCGACAGCGTCGGACGTTTGTTCTATGACACCATCAAAGGCGGCGACTACCGTGCAAGAGAAGCCAACGTTTACCGACTCGCCGAGGTGAGCAACAACATCATCGACCAATGCGTTGCCCAAGGCGTACCATTCGCAAGAGACTACGCCGGAATGTTGGACAACCGTTCCTTCGGCGGGGCGCAAGTGAGCAGAACCTTCTACGCCAAAGGACAAACCGGACAGCAACTCCTTTTGGGAGCCTACTCGGCATTGAGCAAACAAATCAAAGACGGCACGGTCAAGATGTATGAAAGAAGAGAGATGATGGACGTTGTTCTTGTCGAAGGCAAGGCACGAGGCATCATCACCCGCAACCTTCAAACCGGAGAATTGGAACGATGGTTCGGTCACGCCGTCATACTCGCCACCGGAGGCTACGGCAACGTATACTACCTTTCGACCAACGCCATGAACTCCAACGGCTCGGCAGCATGGCAATGCTACAAAAAAGGAGCATGCTTTGCCAACCCTTGCTACGTGCAAATCCACCCTACCTGCATACCCGTACACGGCGACTACCAATCGAAGCTCACCCTGATGAGCGAGAGCCTTCGTAACGACGGCAGAATATGGGTGCCTAAAAAGAAAGAAGACGCCGAAGCCATAAGAGCAGGCAAATTGAAACCGACCGACATAGCCGAAGAAGACAGAGACTACTACTTGGAAAGACGCTACCCTGCCTTCGGAAACCTTGTGCCTCGCGACATAGCCTCACGAGCAGCCAAGGAACGTTGCGATGCAGGCTACGGAGTGGGAAGCGGACAAGCCGTCTACCTCGACTTCAAATCCGCCATCGACAGACTCGGCAAAGAAAAGGTTGAAGCACGCTACGGCAACCTCTTCCAGATGTACGAAAAAATAGTGGATCAAAACCCATACGAAACCCCTATGATGATATACCCTGCCGTACACTACACCATGGGCGGACTTTGGGTAGACTACGAACTGCAAACCACCATAGAGGGCTTGTTCGCCGCCGGCGAAGCCAACTTCTCCGACCACGGAGCAAACCGCTTGGGAGCATCAGCCCTTATGCAAGGCTTGGCAGACGGATACTTCGTACTTCCGTACACAATACAAAACTACCTGTCCAAAGAAATCTACTCCTCGCCAATTCCGACCACGGCACCCGAGTTTGAAGAAGCCGAAAAGAACGCAGCCGAAAAAATAAACAAGCTGATGAACATCAAAGGCAGCCGCAGCGTAGACAGCTTCCAAAAACAACTCGGCCACATCATGTGGGAAAACGTCGGCATGGGCAGAACCAAGGAAAGCCTCAGCCGTGCAATCCCGATGATACACGCCTTGAAAGAAGAATTTTGGAAAGACGTCCGCATAACCGGCACAACCGACACCATGAACCCCGAATTGGAAAAAGCCCTTCGCTTCTCCGACCACGTGGAATTGGCAGAACTCATCGCCAAGGACGCACTTCACCGCGAGGAAAGCTGCGGCGGACACTTCCGTGAAGAACACCAAACCGAAGAAGGCGAAGCAAAACGCGACGACGAACACTTCATGTACGTAGCCGCATGGGAATACAAAGGCGACAACGAACCGGAGCTTCACAAAGAAGATTTGAATTACGAATTTATAAAAGTTCAACAAAGAAATTACAAGTAAAATGAACCTAACCTTGAAAATTTGGCGTCAAGAAAATGCACGAGCAAAAGGACGCTTCGAAACATACAAATTGGAAAATATTTCGCCCGACTGTTCTTTCTTGGAAATGTTGGACATATTAAACGAACAATTAGTCGACAAACTCTCCCACCCCGTATGCTTCGACAACGACTGTCGAGAAGGCATCTGCGGAATGTGCGGACTGTACATCAACGGACGCCCGCACGGACCTGACGACGGAGTAACCACCTGCCAGCTTCACATGAGAAGATTCAAAGACGGCGACACCATAGTCATAGAACCATGGAGAGCCAGACCGTTCCCAATCATCAAAGACTTGGTAGTCGACAGAACAGCCTTCGACAAAATCATACAAGAGGGCGGCTACATCTCTGCAACCACCGGAGGAGTACCCGACGCCAACGCCATACCTATACCTAAACACAAAGCCGACGAAGCCATGGACTCAGCCGCCTGCATAGGTTGCGGAGCATGCGTTGCAGCCTGCAAAAACGCCTCGGCAATGCTCTTCGTATCGGCAAAAGTATCCCAAATGGCACTCCTTCCGCAAGGAAGACCCGAGGCAGCCAAGAGAGTACAAGCCATGGTAGCCAAAATGGACGAATTGGGCTTCGGAAACTGCACCAACACCTACGCCTGCGAAGCAGAGTGTCCGAAAAGCATAAAACGCAGCAACATAGCACGCATGAACCGCGAGTTCCTATGTGCCAAGACCTGCTCGGAAGAATAAAAACAGATGTAGAAGAAAGCACTGAAAAGTCGAGGGGCGTTCGCAAGGACGCCCCTCGTTTTGTTTCGGCAAAAGAAAAAACTCTTTCCCCGTTTCACAATACCGCATCGCCAAAACATTTTTTCAAATCACCGTAAGAAAAAGCCGTGTTTACCCTTCCGAACGCTTGAATGGTATATGTATGCAAAAAGCCGTTAACGTTGCTTTTCTCTCCGCCTATCCATTTCTTCGAAAAGATCGAAGAGCTTATTCATTTCAGAGGTTCCCTTGCTCAATGCTTCCTCAATATCAAATGGTCGAGCATGCTTTCGAGCCTCAGCCAATCCCTCTTCCCCATTGAGTTTGAAAAAAATATCCTTGTAGTATTGCCTGCTTTTATCATATCCTTTAAGGTGCTTTTGCAGGTCAACTTCTATGTCCTTATAGTTTGCGTAAAACTTTTGCGTATCGCAAAAATGCAACAAATACCAAAACTCAAGACAAGGATTATTCACTATCAACCGCAACTTGCTCATCCAGACATATCTCCTACGTTGCTTTCCGCCCCTTACCGCTCGATAATTCTCAAAGTAAACCTTAAACTTTTTGCATTCATCCGTCGAGCTTAAAATAGTATCTGCATCGAGTATCAACACCACTTCATTGTACCCTTTCTCGGTCTTCTCTTTCGCATAATCGAATAATTTCTCCACACTTTTGTACTGAGGAATATCCGGCTTAATACTCATTTCTTTCATACTCCTGTTCGAAGTATGCTTTTTTATATCCTCTACATACCATTTTTCAGTTTCACCGTCCACAATAACTACAAGAGCATCTTTTAAGGTTCTGTTCTGTGATTTTCTCATTCCTCGGAAACGTTTGAAAGTTGAACGTATGTATCGCCAAGACGAGGTATTCCCCCCAATCGTCCTGCTCTGTAAGCATTATACCTGCTGCTGACACTGCGAAGAGCGTTCGAATCAAAATCAGAAAGCGAATAAAGTTCCGTATCACCCATTTCAGATTTTTCGGTAATCCATACAGTGTCATCTCTAAAACTATCCCTGTCTTCGAGAAACTCTCTCATATGCGAGGAAACAATAAGCTGAGATTTTTTCGCATTAAGAACATATGTCATTACAAAATGCTTATACAAATCGGGGTGTAATCTGCATTCCAACTCATCAATGGCGAGGAAATGAGGCTCCTTTATCACCTCCAACAACAAACCCGAAAGTTCATAGTAACGCTGAGTTCCTCCCGATTCTTGATAGTAATCAAGTTTTACAGCCTCCTGATGTCCGGCATGGCTCATACGAATATCTATAACCGGTCTGTCAAGATCTGCTTTTATATGTTGTTTCAGCACTTCTGGTACATTTTTCAGTACAGCGTCCACAATTTCGTTTTCACGAACACCTTCCACCTTCTCGACATCTATATTACTGATACCTACATCTGCTTTCATAATCTGAGAGACCAAATCTCTTTTATCAATCCTATTATCCAAAACCCCATAACTCACATAATCCCTCAATCTTTGATTATTCGTCGTTACCATCGGCATAAAGTATGAACACACCCAATCCAAAATCGCTTTCATCCACGGAATATCCACATTACTGTTCAAATAAGCACCGAAAAGCGTTCTGTTATGCAACAAATTGACTGACAACACCCTGGTATTAAGTCCCGATCTATACCTTTCACCCCATTTGATTGACGAAAGCAAACTATCCTTGTTCGTAGTACGTTCATAAACCGTATGCTCTTTTAATGCATCAAAAGGATGACATTTCAACAACTCACGATAAATCACACTGTTGTCAAATTCAACCTCATACATATACTTTACCTCCCCCACAATGAAATTAACCCTGATAAGCGAAGGACTCTGCAAGCAATCCCTGTCCAAAGCAAATCTGTCGTATTCAATCTTTGAGCTTTTATCCTTACACGGTCTTGTCAAGAGTTTTTCCAACATATAGAACGCCCTCAAAACATTGCTTTTACCTGAGGCATTCGCCCCCAAAATAGTGGCAATCTTCAATAACCTGTACCGACCGACCTTCACGACGAAATAATCCTCAAGATGTCTGTCATTGGACGCCTCAAAAGAAAGCGTCTGCATTTCTCTTATCGAACGAAAGTTTGAAATGGAAAAATCAATTATCATAGTAGTAAAGCTTAAACCAAATACCGCTCCAATATCACGGCATTTCTTGCAATCAGATTGCAAAATTACATCTTTTGCCGCAAACACACAAACATATCAATCAAATTCCAAACCCAAGCCCTGCACCTTTGCGACAATATCGCATCGGGCGATGCAATTTTTTTTATTCCTTTCAACAGGTGGTTTTTCATTCACAAAAGAAAAACAAGACCGGAGGCTTGCACGTTTGTAAATTTATAAGTAGATTTGCGAACACAAACATATAAACAACAGCATTATGAAGACAAGAGTATTTTTATTGACGATTATTTTGAGCCTCTGCGGGTGGACGGCAAGGGCGCAGTACCAATTCAATCCCCAACCGACCGAAAACATGTACGATTACATGTATGTGTTCGACACAAATTATATCGTGAACTGCTTTCTTTCCGACGACCCTTTCAGCTTTCAATTTGAATGGGGTTGGAGCGAGTACTTCCAAGAGTACCAGAATCATTACAACGGAGCCCCATATTCCAACTATTACGCCGAACTGAAGCACCACACCGACCTGAAACGACAATTCTGCGACAGCACCCTGCCGCAGATGGAGGGTTATGTCATAGGAGCCAACCGCATAAACGATTCCACTCCTATGATATATGCAGATGCATTTGCCCAGGAGTATTATTTGGAACACATGCCGAGAGAATACGTCGTATGCGGAGTTGCGATTAAGCTGAACAAAAACCCCTTGGACGACAGCAGAAAAATCTGTATATTGGATCAAAACTTCGACACACTTTCCTACGGGATTTTCCATACATGGAACATCATAGACCCTTATACGAATGAACGCACCCCTTGGAACAAGATGGGTTGGAACACATATTATTTTCCTTATAACGACCACGAAGCACTGACCAACATCAACGACTTCCGCATAGCGTTCGATGTGCCGATGTATGGCAACAATGTTTTTCGTGTGGCACACACCTGCCATATTTACTCCCCATGCCTAAGAGATTCCATAGATGCAAATGGCGGTGTTTTTGCAATCGGATACAACCTCGACACCATCTTCCCCGGCGTTTTGCCGCCCCTCTTCCACTCCTATCTGCAATACAGCACGTTCAGCGAACCATACTACGAGGCACTCAAACATGTGGGCGACCCTATCCCGCTCTGCAAGTTCCAAGACCCCAAATACCTGCGACATAACGGGCAGTGGATTCTGTTTGAGGACGACCCCGTCTATGAACTATACCGCAACATCTACATAGCCATGGTTCCCATCATCATGGTTCCAAAAACGCAAGGAGCATTGAGCCAAGTCGAAATAGAAAAAATGTGCTACCTTTTCCCAAACCCGGCGAAAGACTACATCAAAGTACTCAGCCACTACACAATAGAAAAGGTTCAAATATTCGACATCTCCGGCAAACAAGTCCTCGAAAAGCGGGTGAACACCTTTGAGGACACCGTAAACATAAGCAAGCTTGCCTCCGGAAGCTACATCGTCAAAATCCACACCCCAAAAGGCTGTTCGGAAAAGAAACTCATCGTTCCATAATCATTTCCGCCCGCCTCAATACACACAATCGAGTGCCGCCCTTCCCAAACAAAGGCGACACTCGATTTCTACATCTGCCCAATCCCTTCCAATGCGATTGTCTCCCGGTTTAGATGGGCGGTTTGTGGGGAGGGATTGCCGAAGGAATTTTTTCTTTCGGCGTTTCGTTTTTGTGTGGCGGCGTGGGATTTTGCCTTGCGGGGAGAACAAATTTCGTATCTTTGCGTTCTCTTGTCGAGAGATGGATTGAACCTTGATTTGAAAAAAGATACATTATGGATATTATCGTTTCCGGTTACGGAAAAATGGGAAAAATAGTCGAGAGCGAGGCTTTGAAGCGTGGCGACAGAGTGGTTGCCCGCATCGATTCGGCTGAGGATTGGGCAAGATTGGATTTGGACGGCTTGAAAAGGCTCTCTGCCGAAAACAAGCCGGAGGGCGGAATAGCGGCAGTGGACTTCTCCACTCCCGAGGTGGTTTTGAACAACATAAGGATTTGTTTCGACAATGCCATACCGATTGTTGTAGGCACAACGGGTTGGTATTCGCATATTGAAAGCCTGAAAAAGGAATGCATCGAAAGGGGCTGTTCCATGTTTTGGGCGTCCAACTTCTCCATTGGGGTATTTCTTTTCAACAAGCTCAATGCAATGCTTGCCAAAATGATGAGTTCCTACCCTCAATACGAACCTTCGGTAAAGGAGATTCACCATATTCACAAAAAGGACGCCCCGTCGGGTACTGCCATCAGCCTTGCCGAAAACCTACTTGCCAACTATCCGGCGAAAAAATCGTGGGAGCTGTCGCCCGAACAACCGAACAAAGAGGTGTTGAGCATAGAAGCCGAACGCAGGGGCGAGGTTTGCGGAACGCATATCATCGACTACCGAAGCGAAATAGACCAAATAGAGATTAAGCACGAAGCCTTTTCGCGGCACGGCTTTGGAAGCGGAGCCGTAACCGCCGCACACTGGCTCAAAGACAGGAAAGGCTTTTTCGGCATGGGCGACATGCTCGACTGAAAAGAGCGTTCACACAAAGCAACAAGACGATGAACAACACAGGCTGCGTCATAGGAGTGGACATGGGCGGCACCAATGTGCGTTGCGGAGCGGTCTCTGCACGGGGTGAGGTGATTGAAGTGCTGAGTTTCAAAACTCGGGACTTTCCCTCGGAAGAAGGCTTTGTCGAAAGGCTTGCCGACGATATTGAGACCCTTGTCCGCAAGCACGGTTTCGGCAACGGGTCAAAAGCAAACATAGGAATAGGCGCCCCAAACGGCAATTACCGTCGGGCAAGCGTGGAGTTTGCACCCAACCTTCCTTTCAAGGGTGTGTTCGAAATAGGGAAAATGTTGCAACAATCGCTCTCTTGCCGAATGATTACCGCCGACATAGCCCTCACAAACGATGCCAATGCCGCCGCAACGGGCGAAAAGATATACGGCAAAGCCAAGGAGCTTGACGACTTTATCATGATAACCCTCGGAACGGGCGTCGGCTCGGGCATATTCGCAAACGGCAAACTGCTTTACGGCTCATCGGGTTTTGCCGGAGAGATAGGACACACGATTATTGTGCCGCAAGGGCGTTTGTGCCTCTGCGGCAGAAGAGGCTGTTTGGAGACCTACTGCTCGGCAAAGGGTATTGTGCGAACGGCAGAAGAACTCTTGGAGAGCGAACACGCTCCATCGCTGCTTGATGCACTGAAAGGCAAAACCTTTGAAGCGACCGAAATAGACAAAGCGGCAGAAAAAGGCGATGCACTCGCCATAGAATGCTTCAAGCTCACGGCTCGACATCTTGCCCTCGGGCTTGCCAACGCCGTCGCCATCACCTCACCGAAAAAAATCTTCATCACCGGAGGATTGAGCAGAGCGGGCGAAAAATTCTTCAACCCTCTGCGTGCTTACTTCAACGATTTTCTTTACCCCGTTTTCCGCAACGACATCGGCATAGAGCCGTCGGGTTTGGGCGATGGGCATGCGGCAATACTCGGAGCAGCCTCTCTGACCACACTCCTTAACCGCTGAACTGCAACTCTGCCCCTGACCGCAAAGCCAACGCCGATGGTTGTGTATGTATACAATAAGGGCGGCATTTGTTTTGAAATGCCGCCCTTGAATTATGTTTCTATTTGTTTACTTGGAACTTTGTAACGCCGTTCTTGATGAAGTCGACGATTTGGTTGGCTGCTGCCAAGCCTGCGTTCAAGTTTGCTTCCGCTGTTTGCGCCCCCATCTTCTTAGGTGTTGCGAAGTAACGAGGTGCAAAGGCTGCAAGCTCTTCGCTGTTGCCTGCTGCAATGTCGGTAACGTATTTGAAGTCCGGACGGTCTGCCAACAACTTTGCCATGTCTGCCTCGTTGATGACCTCTTTTCTTGCGGTGTTGACCAAGCATGCACCTTTCGGCATTTTGGACAACAATGCGTAGTTGATGGAGTTCTTCGTCTGGTCGTTGGCAGGTATGTGCAACGAAACGTAATCGCAGTTCGAATAAAGCTCCTCTATCGTCTGCATAGGCTTAACGCCCTCTGCTTCCATCTTGTCGGCAGGAACGAACGGGTCAAAGGCACAAACCTGCATTCCCATGGCTTTTGCCTTTTCTGCCACCAAACGACCTACGTTTCCGTATGCGTGAATACCGATTTTTTTACCTTTCAATTCGCTTCCTGTTGCAGGGGTGAAGGTTGTTCTTGCCATGTAAATCATCAATCCTATTGCCAATTCGGCTACGGCGTTGGAGTTCTGTCCAGGGGTGTTCATTGCAACTATGCCCTTTGCCGTGCAGGCTGCAAGGTCAAGGTTGTCGAAGCCGGCTCCGGCACGAACGACTATTTTCAACTTCTTTGCGTGGTCGATAACTTCCTTTGTAACCTTGTCGGAACGAACAATCAACGCATCGGCGTCCTCAACGGCTTTGTAGAAGTCGTTAACGTCTGTGTATTTCTCCAAAAGAGCCAATTCGAATCCCGCTCCTTCAACTATTTTTCTTATTCCGTCGACAGCTGCCTTTGCGAATGGCTTTTCTGTCGCTACCAATACTTTTGTCATATCTCAAATTTGTTTTCTTGTTTCTCTGATTTCTTTTCTTGCTTTTTCCCTTTGCCGGT
The DNA here is from genome assembly GCA_964606345.1 of uncultured Bacteroidaceae bacterium. Taxonomy (GTDB): domain Bacteria; phylum Bacteroidota; class Bacteroidia; order Bacteroidales; family P3; genus Onthomorpha. Next base: position 20,867 of record CAZSFV010000011.1, read on the forward strand.
TCAAGCTGCCGAAGCTCCTGCCCTTCTACGCCGAAGGCTTGTCGCACAATGGCGTTCCTCTCTTGGGAGCACGTCCGCCCGCTATGCAAAACGCCGCTTCGCTCCCCTTGGCAGGGCTTTCCTTTTGTGCAGAAGCCGACCCCCGACCCCGGAAAAATAAAAAAAACAGAACCGAAGGAAATCAGAATCTTGCCTTGCGGTTCTGTTGTTGTGTTTTTTCTGCTATGCGTTTAGTTTTTCAAACTCTTGCATGCATGCGATCAAAGCCTTAACGGACTCAACAGGGCATGCGTTGTAGATTGATGCACGGAAGCCGCCTACGGAACGGTGTCCCTTTATGCCGACCATGCCTCTTTCCTTTGCAAATGCCATGAAGGCGTCTTGCTTGTCTTCGTATCCCTTTGCCATTACGAAGCATACGTTCATTATTGAACGGTCTTCTTTCTCTGCTGTGCCGACAAACATCTTGTTTCTGTCGATTTCGTCGTACAACATTTTGGCTTTCTCTTCATTTATCTTGTGAATGCCTTCTACTCCGCCCATTTCTTCTTTTAACCACTTCAATGTTTCGTGCATTACGAAGATAGGGAATACCGGAGGGGTGTTGAACATGGAACGATTCTTTGCTTCCTCGCCTATGTGTGTACGATAGTCCACCATGGTTTGAAGTTTTCTTTCAACCTTTCCCAAGATGTCTTTCTTCACAATGACGAATGTAACACCGGCAGGACCGACGTTCTTTTGCGCACCGCCGTAGATAAGGGCGTATTTGCTTACGTCAACCGGTCTTGACATGATGTCGGAAGACATGTCGGCAACCAAAGGAACGGGGCTGTCCATGTCGTACTTTATTTCGGTACCGTAGATGGTGTTGTTGGTTGTTATGTGGAAGTAATCCGCATCTGTAGGGATTGTGTATCCTTTTGGAATGTATGAATAGGTTTTGTCTTCGGAAGAAGCCACCACTTCAACCTCTCCGTAGAACTTAGCCTCCTTGATTGCTTTCTTTGCCCATACTCCGGTTTGAAGGTAAGCCGCTTTTTTGTTCAAAAGGTTGGCTGCAACGGTAAAGAACTGCGTTGAAGCTCCACCGCCGAGGAACAAAACGGCGTAACCCTCCGGAATGTGAAGCAAATCTCTCCACAACTGTTCCGTTTCCGCCATCACTCTCTCCCAACCCGGTGTACGGTGAGAGATTTCCAATATACCTATTCCTGTGTTATCGAAGTTTCTGATTGCTTCGATTGCAGATTCTATTGCTTTCTTCGGCAATACGCAGGGACCTGCATTAAAGTTATGTGCTTTAACCATGTTTTGATTTGATTTTAATATGTTCGTTTCGGGCTTCGGACTTTCCGTCCCGAAATTCCTTGCAAAATTATCATATTTTTTTTGATTGTCAAGGGCTTTTGCCACAATTTTTGCCGAGCCTGTCTTTTTGTTTGTTCGGAATTGTGTTTTGTCTTATCTTTGCAGGCGTTTTATATGGGTATAAGAAGATGATGAACTTGAAGAAAACTTTGATATTGTCGGCTTTTGCTGCCGTTTTGGTCGGCTGCGGAGGTTCGGACAAGCCTGTCGATTTGGACAAATTGCCGTTAACCGAACAGATTGCCCTTTTGGACGCCAAGATTCGCAAAGAGCCGAAGAACAGCGAGCTGTATTACAAACGTGCGGAGGTGCTGTTGAAGTCGGAGGACACCCACGAGGCTCTCTCCAACATTCAAAAAGCCGTTGCCCTCTCGCCCAAGCGTGCCGAATACTATGTTTTGCAGGCGGATATTCTTTTTGTGCAGGGCGAAACAGCCCTTGCCTTTTCCTCGCTGCAAAAAGCCGTGGAGGTGAACGGCAAATGCATGGAAGCATACTTGAAATCGGCTGAATTGAGCCTTTACATGAAAGATTACGAAAAGGTTATGTTCAACATCAAGCAGGCAATGCTCTTGGACAAGAACGAGGCGAAAGCCTACTTCATAAGAGGCTGGGCAATGAAAGAGCAGGGCGACACGCTCAAAGCCGTTGCCGATTTCCGAAAAGCCGTGGAGCTGAAAGGCGACTACGAACAAGCCTTTGAGGAACTTGGAAACCTTTATGCCGTCAAGGGCGACGGCTTGGCGGTGGAGTACTTGAAAAGCACCATCAACATCAACCCCAAGAACATAAACGCAATGTATACCCTGGCTCTTTTCTACCAGGAACACAACGCCCAACAACAGGCTTTGGACATGTACAAAAGAATATTGGAAATAAAACCCGACCATGCCGACGCTCTGCACAATGTGGGATACATCAACTACGAGTACAAGCACGACTACGACCTTGCCATAGAGTGCTTCACCTCTGCCATCAAAGCCGACAGCACCTTCTGGCAGGCATACGCCAACCGTGCCAAAGCCTATGAGAAAAAAGGCGAAGCCGCCAAGGCTGCCGCCGACCTCAAGAAAGCCTCCGAATTGAAACAATAACCAAATACGACAACACTGTTTCAGTGAAGTAGAACGGCGAAAGAAAAAATTCTTTCGCCGTTTCGTTTTGATGAAACGCCATAAAAATTTTCTTTCTCTAAAATTTGTTCTTTCGAGGATTTATTATACCTTTGTCGGACTAATCAAAAAAAAGATTATATGAAGAAAAAGCACATTCTATCATTGGCACTGTCCCTCGGTCTGTTTGCAGCGGGAGCGAATGCCGCAAATAAAAACGACCATCTGCCGCTTGGCAGATACAAGGCGGAAATATCGAAGATAAGCACCGCCTCCGAGAGCGATTGTCTCAAAGTCTTCGCTCAGAGCCTCAACGAGGGTTTGTCCGTTTTGGACTTGCAAAAAGAGCCGGTAAAGATAAGCGACAAGGCTTCATCGCCCGAGCTGCCGAAAGACGGTGCAAGGCTGAATGCGGAAGACCTTGCCGAAACCTCGACCCTCAAACCGCTCATTGAAGTAACATGCGAACCAAAGAGAACGGGCGAACTGCCTGCAGACTTCGAAGAGATGACAAAACAGCTTTCCGAAAACAAAGACGGCGACCTGCTTGTGGAAATATCCGATGAGCAAATCAGCATTGCCGACGCCCTCGGCAGTCGCTCATACCGCTACACCGAAACACTCGCAACCGAACGAGCAACGATCTTTCTGTTGGCAGACGGCGGCAAAGCCTCGCTTGAAAAGCAGAAAGAAGGCTTTCTGTTGAAGATAAAAGGCTTCGAATACCTGTTGAGAGCGTTCTGATACAGCCGTTATGGCAAACAATCAAAGCGATGCAAACGAGCCGACGCTCCGCCCCTGCATCGCTTTTGCTGTATTGTGTTCGGTATATCGCTCCCTCCTATCCTATCAAATGTATTTCCTTTTTCTCTTCTCACAAGTAAGAACAACTATTTTTCAAGACAGTTTCGGCGGATTGTGGTTTTGAGGCGGAGGTAATAGAGCGTGGTGGCAAGGAGCAGTCCGAATGCCAAGCCCGAGAGTATGCCGCAAGGACCGAGTTCAAAGGCAAAGCCCAAGAGTCCTGCCGCCGGTATGGCGAAAAGTATATAGCAGATAAGCGAGTATTTCATCGGTTTGGCAACGTCGTTCATGCCTCTCAATGCTCCGAGCAGGGTGGCTTGCGCCCCGTCCAAGAGTTGGAACGCTCCGGCTACGATAAAGAGCGTGCGGGCTTGGGCAATGACGGCACAATCGTCGGTGAAGAGGCTTGCCATGCTGCCGCCTATGCTTATGAAACAGCAGGCGGCTATGCCCATGGAGACAAAGCTCAGGTGCAATCCGCTCAAAGAACGGTTACGCAACAGCAGAGAGTCTTTCACGCCAAAGGCATGCGATACCAATATGGTTGTTGCAGAGGCTATTCCGCAGGCTATTTGGAAGGTGAGGGTTATGAAGGTGAGTACTATTTGGTAGGCGGCAAGGGCTACGGTTGAGAGCCACCCCATCATGATGGTTACCATTGAGAAACTGACGCATTCCAAAGAGAGCTGAACGGCTATGGGCAGAGCGAGCCGCAGAATGTTTTTGTGCATATGGAGGGTGAAGTTCCTTTTGGCGAAGAATTTGAAGTATTTGCGGTAGTGCTTGTGCCAAAGCATGTATGCCAGGTAGGCTGCCGGCATGAGGCTTCGGGCTACGCAGGTCGAAAGCCCTGCTCCAAAGGCTCCCATGGCGGGAAAGCCGCATTTGCCGAAGATGAAGATGTAGTTCAGTATGATGTTCAGCAGGTTGGCAGAAATGATTATCTGCATTGTGGTTTTGGTGTTGCCGACTCCTTCCATGAAGTGGCGGAAGGCAAGAAAGATTTGTGCCGGAAAGAGCGATATGGCGGTTACGATGAAGTAGCTTTTGGCTGCATCGGTTACCTCTTTCGGTTGTCCGAAGTATGGCAAAAGGGGAACAAGGAGCATGAGTACTGCAACGATTGCCGCTCCGGTGAGTATGTTGAGCGTGATGGCGTTTTGGAAAATCATGCTCATGCGGGAGGTTTCTTTGCGGGCATAGGATTGTCCGATTAGAGGTGTGAGTGCCATTCCGATTCCTTGACCGAAGACAAGGGCAATGGTGGTTATGGCTGCCGAAAAGGCTACTCCTGCCAGGGCTTCTTTGCCTAAATGCCCTACCATCAGGGTGTCGAAGAACTGAACAACGCTCTGACCGAGTGAGGACAGTATGATGGGATAGGCTAATTTGAGGTTGTCTTTGTAATAGCTGCGGTTCAACATTGTTTTTCTGCTTCTTCAAGTTCTGTTTGGAGCATCTCCCATTGCTGCATTTGGTCGGCAAGCTGCTTTTTGAGCTTGTCGTATTGCATGCAGAGGGTTTGCATTTCTTCCATACAGTTCGAAAAATCGCCGCTTGTCATTTGGTCGTCCAAGTCTTTGATTTGCTGCTCGGATTGTTCTATTTCCTTTTCGCAGGAGGCTATTTTGTTGCGTATCTTTCTCAGGGCGCTTTCTCTTTCTTTGCTTTTGAGGTAGTCGGCCTTGCTTTTGCCTGCCGCTGCATCGCTTGTCGGTTTGGCTGCAGGGGTGCCTAATTCCAATTCCTTGAAGTCGACCATCTTTTTTGAGTGTAAGAAGTCGACTATGTCGCCTTTGAATTGGCGGACTTGGTGATGCGAAAATTCGTAAATGGTGTCTGTCAAGCCTTGCAGAAAGTCTCTGTCGTGTGATACCACGAGCAGGGTTCCGTCGTAGCGGACGAGTGCCGCCTTCAGTATGTCCTTCGATACCATGTCCAAGTGGTTGGTCGGCTCGTCGAGTACCAACAGATTGACGGGGGTGAGAAGCAGCTTGGCAAGTGCCAATCTTGTTTTTTCGCCACCCGAAAGGACGGACACTTTCTTCTCTATGTCGTTTTCATCGAACAGAAAGCTGCCCAATATGCTGCGTATCTTTGTGCGAACATCTCCAACGGCTATTTCGTCTATGGTTTCGAAGACTGTCTTGCCGCCGTCCAAAAGGGCTGCCTGGTTTTGGGCAAAGTAGCCTATGGAAACCTCGTGTCCCAATCGGCAGATGCCGCTGCTCGCTTCCAATTCTCCGACTATTATCTTGGAGAGTGTGGACTTGCCTTCGCCGTTCTTGCCTACGAATGCCACCTTTTCGCCTCTTTCTATGAGCAGTTCCACATTTTTTAGGACGAGTTTGTCGCCGTAGCTTTTGTTCAGCTGCTTTATTTCGACCGTTACCTTGCCCGAATGCGGTGCCGGCGGAAAGCAAAACCGTATTGAAGAGGTGTCGGTTTCGTCTATCTCAACCCTTTCCATCTTTTCCAACATTTTGATTTTGGATTGCACCTGCTTGCTCTTGGTTGCCTTGTAACGGAAGCGTTCTATGAATTTCTCCGTTTGGGCGATTTGTTTTTGCTGATTGTTGAGTTGGGCGAGCTGTTGTTCTCTTCGCTCGGCAAGGAGCTTGACGTATTCGGAGTAGTTGGTCTTGTAGTCGTATATTCTGCCGGCTGTGATTTCTATTGTGCGGTTGGTGATGTTGTCGAGAAAGGCTCTGTCGTGTGATACGAGTATGACTGCCCCGTAATATCGGCGTAGAAAGGTCTCCAACCACTGAATGGACTCTATGTCGAGGTGATTCGTCGGCTCGTCGAGCAAGAGCGTTTCCGGCTTTTTGAGCAGCAGCTTTGCCAATTCCACCCTCATCTGCCAGCCGCTGCTGAACTCGGTCATCTTTCTGCCGAAATCCCCGTGGGTGAATCCCAATCCGAGCAGGATTTTTTCGGCTTCGCCTTGTCGGTTGTTTGCTCCCATCATGATGATGCGGTCGTTCAACTCGCTGTGTCGGTGAAGCAGTGCGGCGTATGCCTCGGACTGATAATCCTCACGCTCGCTTATTTGGGTTGTCAGTGCTTCGAGTTCTTTCTCCATTTCGTTCAAGCGGTCGAAAGCCGTCATGGCTTCCTCCAAAACGCTCACCTTGGAGGAGGGTATCATCTCCTGCGGCAAATATCCTATGGTTTGTTTGGAGTCTGCCGCCACAGAACCGCTGTCGTAATCCTGTCTGCCTGCAATGATTTTGAGCAAGGTCGACTTGCCTGCCCCGTTCTTCCCTACCAAGCCTATGCGGTCTTTGTTGCCCACAACAAAACTTATATCCTCAAACAGATAAACTCCCGTAAACTGAACAGAGAGTTTGTTTATGCTTATCATAAATTTGTCAGACTAAAAAAGAGCAACAGATTTTGAATAATCCGTTGCTCCAAAACTATCATGAAAAAAAATTACACTCCGAATTAACCTGCCAAAGTAAACGAAATAGGCAAGTTGAACTGCATTCTGACTGTCTTACCTCTTTGCTTTGCCGGTTTCCACTTAGGCATGGATTTAACGACTCTCACAGCCTCTTCGCCACAACCCGAGCCTATGTCTCTCAATACCTTAACGTCTGTCAACGAACCGTCTTTCTCGACAACGAATGTAACGTAAACTCTTCCTTGTGTGCCGGTCTCTCTGGCTTGTTGAGGGTATTTCAAATTGCTTCCGATGTATTCGTACATTTTTTCCATACCTCCGGGGTAGGTTGCAGACTCTTCCACAACGGTAAAGATAACCTCTTCCACCTCCTCGGCTTCGGGTTCTTCCGTTATCTCGACCTTGGGAACGATAACGTCGGTATTGGATACGTTTTCGAAGCTCTCCACACTGAACTCGTTCTGCAATTCCTGGTCGTCGTCCACTATTTCAAATTCTGTGGTCTCTTGTTGTTGCGGTGGTTCGGGTTCGGGCGGTGTTTCCTCCTGACGGGTTATCATAACCTCCTCAACCTCTTGCACAACCTGCGTGAACTGCATGGCTTCTTCTTTCTCATCGTAGCTTTTCCACTCAAAAGCAGCTATCACAATGGAAAGAGCAAGCACCATACCCAAAAGGGTGTACATCGTCTTGGTTCTCTCCAAGTTTGCTTTGTCCGATTTCTTTAATTCCATATTGCTTGTTTTTTACTTATTGCTTTATTTTGCTCTGTCTTTGAGGGTGCTAAATTACAACTTTTCCCGCATCTGACGAAACTTTGTTTGATTTTTTTATTACGCTGTTTTGTCAATTTGTATTCAAGCTATTGTGTTGCAAGTCTTTACCCTATGTTTTTATTGTGAAAAAGTATTGTTTTCAAACTTAGTATCGGAAGCTGCTGCCGCCCAAAAACTCTCTCATTATGGAGGTTGGCGGTATGAAATCCGTCCTTATGGATTTGAAGTCTGCCAGAAAATTTTGCAATCTGCGTGCTTCGGAGTATGCGGGTACGTTTTGCGGCACCTCGAGCAGCAGATTCTCCGCCAAAGGCTTCAACACGCCTATTTCATACAGCAAGGAGGAGTTGAAGATGCTGTCGGCGTTCTCCTGGTAGGGGAAGATGTGTTTTTCTTCTCCGTTTCTGACGCTGTCCCATCGCATTATGGTGTCCTGAGCGGAGTATCCCCGGTAGTTGTTGTCCCGAACTATTCTCCTCAAAAGGCGGTTGTCGCTACTGCTTATGAGGTTGTGCTTGTCCAAGGCGAGCTGTGTGAGTGCCGAAACGAAGATGTTGTACTTGTTTTTCGCCGGTATTTTGGCACTCAATGCGGGGTTCAAGGCGTGTATGCCCTCTACTATGACTATGGAAGCGTTTTGCATTCTCAGTCTGTTGCCGCTCGATACTCGTTTTCCGTCGATAAAGTCGAAGCGGGGCAGTTCTATTTCCTCTCCGTTCAAGAGTTGACGCATCTGATGGTTGAAAAAATCCAAGTCCAAGGCTTCAAGGCATTCGAAGTCGTAGTTCCCCGCTGCGTCTTTGGGCGTATGCTCCCTGTCGATGAAGTAATCGTCCAACGATATTTGCAACGGCTTGAAACCGAGTACTGCCAACTGTGTTGCAATACGGCGGCAGGAGGTTGTTTTTCCCGAGGAGGAGGGTCCGGCAAGCAGAACGAACTTCACCTCTTCTTTTCTTTGATATATCGAGTCGGCAATCTCCGAATATTTCTTCTCGTGCAATGCTTCCGAAACCTGTATCAGTTCGTTTTGTCTCTTCATTTCGACGGCTCGATTCAGGTTGCTGACATATGGCGTTCCCAATATCTTGACCCAGTTCTTGTGTTCTCTGAATATGGAGAATATTTTCTTGTCGCCCTTGTCCGATTGCCGTGCGGGGAGTGTGTTATCCTTTTTCGGCACTTGAAGAATGAAACCGTTCTCAAAGGCGTACAGGTCGAAGACCTTCAAGTAGGAGGTTGCAGGAACAAGCTCAAAGAAAAATGCATTGACCGTTTCTCCCAACAAATCGATGTTTGCATACAATCGGTTGCTGTTGCGTATCAGTTCTGCCTTGTCGTGCATTCCCAATTTTTCGAAAAGCTCCACGGCTTCTGCAACCGGTATTATGTGTCGGGCAAAGGGAATGTCCTCTTTGACCATTTCCTGCATTCTTTTCTTTATTCTGTCCACCGCCGATGGCAAAGCCTCCGAGAGGTTCTCTATTTCGCAAAAATATCCGTCCGTCATGGAGTGCTGTATGTACAGTTCGTTTTGCGGATAGAGTTCCTTGACGGTTTTATACAGCATAAACATCAACGAAAGTGCGTACATGCGTCTGCCCGATGAGCTGTGTATGTCCAAAAACTCCACCGTCTTGGGCGAATATATGCGATAGTTCAAATTCTGCACCTTGTTGTTCACGCAAGCCCCGAGAATCGTTTCCACCTTTCCGAGTCCTGCAAAGCGGGCAACGCCCGACAAATCCGTACCCGAGGGAACCAACACTTTGGTTTCGGTGTTACGGCAATACACTTCAAACATTTCTTCCATCTTCTCTGCTTTTGATATTTTCCGTTTGCTTTATCTGTTCTTCAAAATCGCAGACGGAGGTCTTTTTATTGTGATAGTAGCGTTTATCTTTCACTTTCTTGTAGGCAGAAACGCCCGTCAGCTCTCTTATCACCACGCTTGCGGCAAAGCAACCGAAGATTGCGGGCATGTAGGAGATGGTTCCGACATTGGTTCTTTTGTTTTCGCTTCTCTCCTCTCTGACGCTGCCCTCGGGTATGTCCTCGGGCGAGAACACAACGGCAAAGCCGTCGTATATTCCGAACTTATGCAGTTTTTTTCTCAACATTCTTGCCAGCGGACAGTTGAAAGACTGCGATATGTCTGCTACTTGAATTAAGGAGGGGTTCATTTTGCCGCCGCTGCCCATGGAACTGACCAAAGGGATTCCCCTTTTGACGCAACCTGCCGTAAGAAAGAGCTTCGGTCTGAGCGTGTCTATTGCGTCCACAACGTAATCGTAATGTGCCGCTTCCAATATTTCGCCCACCTTTTCCTCTTTCAGGTATTCGCTTATCGGCACAAGCGAGACGTTTTTGTTTATATCCCTCAAACGCTCTGCCAATACCTCCGTTTTCAACCGCCCCTCCGTCGAGCAAAGGGCTATGAGCTGTCTGTTGCGGTTGCTTCTGCTCACCCTGTCGGCGTCCAACAGAGTCAGCTTCCCCACTCCTGCCCTGCACAACATCTCGGCGGCATAAGCCCCAACGCCGCCCAAACCCACCACAAGCACATGTGCCGAGTGCAGACGCTCCAAACGCTCCTCTCCTATCAGCAATTCCGTTCTTTCAAAAGCACTGTCCATTTCTGCAAACATTATTCGTTATGATAGGGCTCGCCTTTTATGATGGTGAATGCCCTGTAAAGTTGTTCTACAAACAAAAGCCTTATCATTTGATGCGAAAAGGTCATTCGGCTTATGGATACTCTCTCCCTGCAAAGCTCATACACCTTTTCCGAAAAGCCGAACGCTCCGCCGACCACAAACGCCAAGTTCCTGACCGAGGCATTCATCTGTTTTTCCATGTACTTTGCAAACTCCATGCTCGAAAATTCCTTTCCCTTTTCGTCCAACAGAATAACCCTGTCGGCTTTTGCCGTCTGTTTGAGTATCATTTCTGCCTCTCTGTCCTTCAATTCACCAACAGGGAGGCTCTTTGCATTCTTCACCTCGGGCAGAACGACCATTTCGAAACCCACATAGTGCTGCAACCTTTTGAGATAAATATCCACAGCCTCACACAGGTACTTCTCTTCGCTCTTTCCGACCACTATCAGCTTTATGTTCATTTCTTCAAAGACTTCAAAAAGGTGTATAACTTTGAGTAACGCTTCTCCACCACAAGGTAGGGCGTTTGCTCGGCACCGAAGTGCCTTATGAAATTCTCTATCGGTCTGAGTACCGAGCCGTTGAAATTATATTCCTTGCAACCCTCAGCAGAGGCTTCTTTCAGAATATGCCACAAGAGCAGCGTTGCGGCGTTGGAACTTCTCAATTCGGGGTCTGAACCCGCAAAGATGGAATGCCAAACGCCTTGTGAACATATCACGTATGTTACCGAGTGTATCCTGCCCTGCCGGTCGCAGATTGCATAACGGCGGCTCTGTTTTCTTGCGGCGGCAGCCCTTTCTATTCTTTCAAAATCCTCAAAGGAGAAAGGGCAGCTCACTCCCTGCCTTGCATAGGTCATGGTATTGACACGGTAAAACGTTTCCAAGGGCAGGTCGTTGCGAATCTCGAACCCCTGCTTTTCCAACTTGCGTATGCACTTTCTGACCTCTGTGTTGCACTGCGAAAAGGTGTAATCCAAATCCTCTATGTGCGTAAAGCGGTAGGTGTATCGCGTGGTCTGCTTGAAGCCGTGCCAAAGAAAGCCCAACCACGAGCTTATGCTGAAATGCAACATCGTTTGAAAGTAAGCCGGCTTTATTTTGTCTATCTGCTCGGCGAAGTACTCCATTGCTTTTATTTCCAAGGCATAACGATTGCTTCGTTTCTGCTCCTCCGGGTAGGCTATCCACAAACCGGTTACCGGTGTGAGCTTGGGCTGCAATATGGCGGTAAAGCCGTATTTTCTGTGCCTGCAATAGGGCATTGCCGCAAGCACCTGTTCGCCCTCTTTGTAGAGCAACACCTCCCAACCCTCGCTGTAAACCGCATCTAACCACCACGGTTGCAAGAAAACGGTCATCTGCGGGTTGTCTTCGCAAAAACGCCTGTATACTTCCTTTGTCGTCATACTCCTTTGCCTACAAATATTCTTTCAGTCTCAAACGCAAATCCGACAATACGTTCATATAGTTTATGTATGCTTGATAAGGGCTGTCGTAATGGTTGAAGTACTTATGCACATCGCCGTCCGAAAACCATTTGGTACACATATAATAGAAGTTGTCCGAGGTCTGCAATTTGCGCCAGTCGTTCAAAATGTCGGCATCGCCGCTTTTATGCACAGCCTCCTGCAAGGCGTAAAGCTGTTCAAAGGAATCGTTTTGCAAATCGTTGCCGAGCCAAGCCGTGAGGTCTCTTTCCTCGTCTGCCCAGCTCATGGGCGTTGCCGCACTCACACTGTCCTTTGCCTCATAACGGTCTGTCAGCTCCGAGGGCGTTGCAAAATCGAAGTCGCTCTTTGCGAAAACCTCTTCGGGCAGATGCTTCAAAAACTCGAATATGCCCGTCTCCTTCCATTGATGCTCCCCAAAGGTCTCATAATCCATGAAAAGGTTTATGCAATCCGCAGCCTGCGTTCCGTTAAGCCAGCTTACGAACTTGTCGCAGGTGAGCGGAAAACCGCTCCAATCGTGTTGCGAAAACCGAAAGGCAATATCGTCGCTCAAGCGGAAGTTTTTCAACAGCAAAAGCATATCCCCTTTCGGATAGTTTCGGTAAAGGTAGTTCGGACTCCGCCATGCCAACACATGCTTCGCACCCTCGGCAAGCTGAGCCTCAAAACCCATCTTCCTTACCCTTTCCCCTATTTGGTCGGAGTAAATAAGCTCGGTGTTTCTGAATACCTTGGGACTTTGGAAGAACAACTGCTCAATCTTTCGCTTGTGCATCTCCACCTGCAACTCAAACTCCCCGCCTGCCACAAGGCTCGACAAGGAATGGTAGTAGGTTTCGCTCAAAAACTCCACACAACCCGTTTGAGCCAAAGCCCGAAAGCTCTCTATCACCTCGGGACAACAAGCCGCAAACTGCTCCAATGCCGTTCCCGAGATTGAATAAGCAACCTTAAACCTGCCGTCCGTTTCCTCTATCAACTGCTTTATTATTGCATTTGCCGGCTTGTAGCACTTCTCTGCCACCCTCTTGCAAATCCACTCGTTTTGCAAATCATCGAAATAATCATGCCTTTTCCCTATGTCGAAGAACCTGTAAGTCCTCAAACGAAAAGGCTGATGCACCTGAAAATAAAAACATATCGATTTCATGTTCCCCGGTTTTTAATGTACCATTTCGGAATAGATTTTCTTCAATTTGTCTGCCGCCTTGTCCCATGTGATGGTTTCAGCCTCGGCTTTGCCGCTCTGCGACAGTCTTTCTGCCAACACTCGACGCCTGCCGACCGAATAAATGGCGTCTGCCATTGCATCTGTGTCCCAAAAATCCACCTTTATGACGTTCTTCAGTATTTCCGACACGCCCGACTGACGGCTGATTATGGCAGGCACGCCCATGCCCATGGCCTCCAAGGGAGCTATGCCGAAAGGCTCCGACACACTCGGCATGACATAAGCATCGCACATGCGCAACAGCCTCCTTAACTGCTCACCCTGCAAAAAGCCGGTGAAGAAAAAATTCTTCGAAATACGCTTCTTTGCCACCAAAGCCACCATGGCATCGAGCATATCCCCCGCACCTGCCATCACGAAAAGAAAATCCTTGTCCTTTTCCAACACCTTGGCTGCCGCCTCTATGAAATAATCGGGTCCTTTCTGATAGGTAATCCTGCCTATGAAGCCCACCATTTTCTTTCCGAAAGAATTGAGCATGTGCATATCGTTGTCTTTTTGCATTTCCACACCGTTGTAAACGCATACCACCTTCTGCGGCGGCTGAAAGTACTTCTGTATCACCGTATCGCGGGTGTAGCGGCTCACACACACAATCAAATCCGCCGCCTCCATGCCCCTGCGTTCCATTTCGTAAACCCCGCTGTTGATATTCTCGCCGCTGCGGTCGAACTCCGTTGCATGAACATGCACAATCAAGGGTTTGCCGCTTATCTTCTTTGCTACCTCGCCGGCCTTGTAGCACAACCAATCGTGTGCATGTATTATGTCGAAACCGCCCTGCTTGGCAATGCTTCCTGCCACAAGAGCGTAACGTGCCACCTCCTCAAAGAGGTTGTCGCCGTAACCGCCGTGCAGGTCAATGTTGCAAGGCTGTTCCGCATTGGGCGATTCCGTTTTTGCGGATTGGGCAAAGGATTTGTCGAATCGCCCTTCCGTTTTTTTATTCCGGCGATTCATTCTCCGCTTGTAATCCTGCTCGCTTTCGTAAGGCAGAAGCGGGCTGTCCACCTCCATGAAAGAGACCTCCTGCATCAAGGGTTGCAGCTCCTTTTGCGTCAGCCCTTGGGCAAAGAGGCTTGCCGATCGCACACTTGCACCGTTTTGAGGCTCATCTCCGTAAAGGCGAGGAAGCACGAAGTCGATATTCACGCCTTTCCTTGCAAGAGCCTTGGTCAAACCATAACAAGCCGTTCCCAAACCTCCGGAAATATGCGGCGGATACTCCCAACCGAACATCAACACCTTCATGCTCTTTCCTCCTTCATGTTTTTATATTTGTCTGTCAAATATTTCATTCTGCAAATCTCGGCAACGCTCCACGCCTGCGATATGCTGCCGCCCGCCCTGTAAGGCGGATTGCCGTCATACACCTCCGCAATGCTGCCCACACAGTAATCGGTCAATATATTACCGAACTGCCGGTAGAGTTGTTCAATGTAGGGAACGGCATTCTTGCCGTATACCTTCATGTAAGCCTCCGCAAACGCCCCCATGAGCCAAGCCCATGCCGTGCCGTTGTGGTATGCCCTGTCCCTTTCGGATTGGTTGCCCGCATAACGGGGGTGGTAGTTCGCATCTGTCGGAGAGAGCGTACGCAAACCGTAGGGCGTAAGCAGCTCCTGCTTTACCTTTTCGACAATCAACTGACGTATTTTCAGGCTCAGGCAGGTGTAGGGAAGACTTGCGGCAAATATCATGTTGCACCGCACCGAAAAATCTCTGTTCATGCCGCATACACAATCGGCAAGGTAACCCTTTTCCTTGGACCAGAAAACAGCCTTGAAGTTCTCGGGAAAGCATGTGGCGAACTCCTCCCACTTGGCAAGCTCTCCATCGTCGCACGCACCCTCTGCCAGCTCTCTGTAAAACATCACGGCGTTGTACCAAAGGGCGTTTATCTCCACCGCATAGCCGTTGCGTCGGGTTACCGGCACAGAGTCGATTATGGCGTCCATCCAGGTCAACGCCTTACCCTCCTGCGACTGCCACAACAGGTAGTTGCTGTCCATTCTCACATTGCTCATACCCTCGGCAAAGTTGTCCAATATCTGCCCGATGACCTTGCCGTACAAACGCCTGACCTCCTCACGGGCATCGTTAATGTAGGCATACTGCTGAACGCACCAGCAAAACCACAAAGGAGCGTCCACACTGTTGTAAGCCGAATCCGCTCCCGAACCTATATTGGGGAAGAAGCCCTCACGGAAATCCTCCAATTCGCTGTCGATTGCCATCTTGAACATGCGCCAGTCCCCGGTTGCCAAACACAAACCGGGAAGCGAAATGAAAGTATCGCGTCCCCATCTGCCGAACCATGGAAAGCCTGCCACAACATCGACCTTCGTTCCCTTACGGGCAAAGAACATTCTCGCCGCACGCCTCAACACGTCTTCCATCGATTGTATGGGAAAGCGGAAACGGGTCTCCTTGACAAAATCCCTGCTCAAGAGGAAGGGGTTTGCCTCCTCCACTCCGCAGGAAACAAACAAGCTCTCACCGCATCGCAGACTTGCGGAAAACACTCCGGGAGAGAGCAAATCCTCCAAGTAATCGTAACCCCTTTCCTTCTCCTTTATGTATTCGAAATTGTAGTACCAATACGGCTTATGCTCATAAGGCACTTTCTTTGAGAACTGAATATACAGCGGGGTGTAGTTGCGGTACATGCAATAGCACACTCCCTGCTGTGCCTGCTCATAGGAGGTGTCTGCCACATCGTTTGCAACCGACAGACGGTGAATCTGGCGAAAGGCAAGCAAAGGCATGAGCTGCAGAACCACCTCTTCCTCCGCCTGCTGCAAGGTGTATTTGATTAAAAGCCTGTCCTGCTTTTCCTGAAACAGCATCTGTTTCAACAGCACGGTGTTTCCTATCTTGTAGGTATGCGTCGGCAACAAGCCGAGTTCGTAAGACTCCAAGTATTTATGACCCTTGGGAGAGTAAATCCCGTCCTTGTAGCGATGAAGTGCCAAATGAAAAGCCTGCCCCTGCTGAATGACAGTCTCGTCAAGGGAAGACAACAGAACGTGGTTCATGTTATCCACCTTGGCTTGCGGAGCTATGAGCAGACCGTGGTACTTGCGAGTGTTGCAACTCGGAAGAGTGGTGCAGGAATAAGCATTGGATATGTTGGCTCGCAACACCTCCCTCTGCAAGGAGAACTCCAAGTTTGCAAGTTCCTTTTTGGTAAACAGTATCTTTTCCATCGGATTTTTCCTATTCAACAAGCGATTTTACATCTTTGAGCGACAGTACCCTCGTCAAAAATGCCATGACGACAAACAGCACTAAGGTCAAAACAATCTTCACAACCCAACTTGCCTGCACCGCAGTCCGCACTGCCAATGCCGCAAGCATAACCGCAAAAACGTAAAACACTATTTTCAAACAATACTTCCAATCAAACCTCACCTTGAATATCTTCAATGCCAACCACGCCTGCAACACAGCCGTAACGGTTTGTGTAACCAGACTTGTGATTGCCGCTCCGTTCTGCTGAAACAGCGGAATGAGGATAAAGTTCAGTCCGATGTTCATAAGCATTCCCAAACCTGCAACAATGTTCAAATACTTCAACGAACCGTTTGCCGTCAACAATGTCCCGAAAATATAGGTCATCGACACCGGAACAAAACAAAAGCTCAGCAGACGATAAACCGCCGCACTCTCTTCTATGTGCTTATTGTAGAGAAGCTCCATCAGCTCCCGGGAATACAACAAACTGACTGCCACAAAGGCGGTGGTTATTATCAGAAGCAGATGAAAGGCGGCTTTCATCACATCTTTCACGTTGCCGTTCTCCTTTATCATTTTGGAGAAAAGCGGCAGCAGAATGACGGAAAACAAATACGAAACCATGTTCGCCGAGTCCACAAGCCGAAAGCCGGAGGCGTAAATGCCCGAACTCTTTCCGTTGTCATCTACCAAGGACAGCAACATGACCGAATCCATTTTGTTGTAGCAGGCCATCAGCAGCCCCAATACGGCAAAAGGCAGCCCGTCCCTCAACAAAAGAAAGCCGAAAGCCTTGTTCCATTTCAGCCTCACCCGCCCCGTCTTCACCAAACAGACCGTCAAAGCCGCCGCAAAGGTTATGAACATGGTCAGAAACTGCACATAAACCACCTTTTCCACCGTAAAGTCCTGCCTCAATCGGTCGTTCCAAAGCATAAAGCCGCATATCACTATCAACAAAAACCTGTCCAAGACGGAAATCACGCTGTCCGTCTTGAAGAGCATCAAGGAGGTAATGTTGCTTCTGAAATAAGCCACAAAGGAACTCAACACCTGCGTAAGGCTCAGCCAAAAGAGCATCTTTGTCTGCCAACTGTCATAACCCAAACACAAGCCCGTAACAATCACCACAAGCATATAGACAGCCGCAAGACCCATTTTCAGCGGCACAATCCTCGCAAAATATTTCTTCAACAGGTTCGTATGCCTTGCTATCATGCGATTGTTGTAGTTGGTTATGCCGAAGTCGAGCAGAATGTTGAACAGGTAGGTGAAATTGAGCAATGCAAAGTATACCCCGTACTCTTGTGCCGACACGGCGTTTTGAATGCCTCTGTCGATACCGAGTATCCAGAATGACTTTATGAGAATGTTCAAAGTCAACAGAAAAAACAGATTGGTTACAAAGAATTTCCTCATATTCCAAGACGCAAATTTACAAAAGAATTGTATCTTTGCCACGGTTTAGCAACGCAAAAAACGAACAAAAATTGAGAATAGGGGTAAATACAAGGCTTCTGTTGAAGGACAAGCTCGAAGGAATCGGATATTTCACGCTCAAAACAATGGAAAGGCTTGCCGTAAGCCACCCGGAAGTAGAATTTATCTTCTTTTTCGACCGACCGTACAGCCGGGAGTTCATTTTTGCACCCAATGTCAAGCCCGTGGTCATTCCCCTGCCCACAAGACACCCTTTCCTGTGGTATGTCTACTTCGAAATGCTGCTGCCCGTTTACTTGAAGCTCTACAAAACAGATCTCTTTCTTTCACCCGACGGATACATGCCCACTTGGGGAGGGATTAAAACGGTCTGCACCATTCACGATATAAATTACGAACACGACGCTTCCTTTCTCGGCAGCGGTCTTTACTCGAAATATTACAAACATTTCTTCCCCATATTCGCACGAAAAGCCACCCGCATCACAACAGTGTCGCAATACAGCAAACAAGACATTGCCTCAACCTACCGCATTCCCTTGGACAAGATAGATGTTGTGTATTGTGCCGGCAACGAACTCTACAAGCCTTTTTCCGAAGAAGAGAACCTGAGGACAAAGGCTCGCTACACCGAGGGCAAAGACTATTTTTACTTTGTCGGTGCCCTGCACAAGCGAAAGAACCTCACAAACCTTTTCAAGGCTTTCGACTTGTTCAAACGCAAAACCCGTTCCGATGTGAAGCTCGTCATTGTGGGCAACAAAAAGTGGTGGAAGGGCGAAATAGAAGACACTTACAACGCCATGCAGTACGCCTCCGAGGTGGTCTTCACCTCACGCCTGCCCTTGGAAGAGGTGAACCGCATTGCCTCGGCAAGCATTGCCTGCGTCTTTGTCTCTTTGTTCGAAGGCTTCGGCATTCCCCCTTTGGAGGCATTCCGTTCCCACACGGCGGCAATAATATCGAACACCACCTCTTTGCCGGAAGTAGGCGGAGAGGCGGCAGTCTATGCCGACCCATACAGCGTTGAAAGCATAGAACAGGCAATGGAAAATATTTACAACAATCCCGAACTGCGACAAAACTGCATAGACAAAGGCATTCTGCAAGCAGACAAGTTCAGTTGGGACAAAACAGCAGAAAAACTATGGAACTCGATAACCAAAGCAATGCAACAGTAGAAGAACTGTACGAACTTTTTCTTCTGCACCCTCATGTTTGCACCGATTCTCGCCAAATAAAGCCCGGCGACATATTTTTCGCCCTGAGGGGTGAGAATTTCGACGGCAACAAGTTTGCCCTTGCTGCTCTCGAACAAGGGGCTGCGGCGGTTGTCTCCGACTCCGAAGAGGCTTATGCCGAATACGAGAAAACGAAACGCCGTTTCGAAAGAATGGAACGCCATTCCGGCGAAACGAAAGGGCGAAAGATTTTTTTCTTTTGCCGAAACAGTTTGGAGATGCTGCAAAGGCTTGCAACGCACCATCGCAAACAGCTGCCGGTCTGCGTCATCGGCATAAGCGGAACCAACGGCAAAACAACAAGCAAGGAATTGATAAACGCCGTTCTCTCCTCCGGTTTCCGCACCTTTGCAACGCAGGGCAATCTCAACAACCACATAGGCGTGCCTCTCACCCTGCTTTCCATCACTCCCCAAACCGAGGTGGCAATAGTCGAAATGGGTGCCAACCATGTGGGCGAAATAGCCTTTCTCTGCCAAATGGCACAGCCCGACATGGGAATACTGACCAACATAGGCACGGCTCACATAGAGGGTTTCAAAACACGTGAAAACATAATAAAGACAAAAAAAGCTCTCTTTGAGAGCGTCAAACAGGGCAAAAGCCCCAAGGCACATCTTTTCGTCAATGCCGACGACCCCGCCCTGCAAGAGGAGGACTTCGACAAGAAAACGACCTACTCCCTAATCAACCCCTCCGACACAAAAGCCGAAGTACTGCACACCTCCCCCTACGCCGCCATTGCGGTCGAGGGAATAAAAATACAATCGCAACTCATAGGGGACTACAACGCCTACAACATGCTTGCAGCCTACACAATAGGCAGACACTTCGGTATAGAAAAAGAAAAAATTCGTCTGTCGTTGGAACAATATAAACCATCGAATCAGCGTTCACAAGTTCTAAAAACAGATAAAAATACTTTAATTCTCGATTGCTACAATGCCAATCCTTCGTCCTGCAAAGCGGCGATTGAGGCTATAGCAAACATGGAGGCAAAGCACAAGAGGGTCTTCATGGGAGCAATGAGAGAGTTGGGAGACGCCTCGGAGGAGGAACACAAAAACTGCCTTGAACTGATGAAGAGCAAGAACTTCGAACAAATAGTGCTTGTCGGCAAAGAGTACAAAGCCCTTGCGGGCAACGGCACGGAGTGGTTCGAAAGCTCTGCCGAATTGAGAGAATATCTTATGCGGCACCCCTGCTCGGACTGTCTGATTTTGATAAAAGGATCGAGAACAACAAAAATGGAAATTGTAGAAGATGTTTTATAGAGCATTGGGTCTTATGTCCGGCACTTCGCTTGACGGTTTGGATATGGCTTATTGCGAATTTGAGGAGAAGGACGGAGAATGGAAATATGACATTCTTCAAGCCGAAACGGCGGAATACTCCGATGAACTTCGCAAGAGAATCATTTCCATGGAGACCGCCTCGGGCGAGGAACTCTCACGCTTCGACACCGAGCTGGGACACTTCTTCGGAACGCAAGCCGAGAGCTTCATTCTTCGGCATAAGCTCAACCCTCATTTGGTAAGCTCTCACGGGCAGACCGTCTTCCACAAGCCTTCGGCAGGCTACACCACACAAATAGGCAGCCTTGCCGCCATTTGCTCCCATGTGAAGGTAAAAACCATAGGAGACTTTCGCTCGCTCGATGTTGCACTCGGCGGACAGGGAGCCCCGCTTGTACCGATAGGCGACCTGTTGCTGTTCAAAGACTACGAGAATTGCTTAAACATAGGAGGCTTTGCCAACATAACGCACAAGCACAAGGGCGAAGCGGAGGCTTATGACATTTGTCCGGCGAACTACGTTCTCAACCGCCTCAGCCACCAAAAGGGCATGCCTTTCGACAAAGACGGAGAAACAGCAAAAAGCGGCAGAACGGACAAAGCATTGTTGGAAAAGCTGAACGCCCTGCCCTACTACAAAGAAAAGCACTCCAAATCCTTGGGAAGCGAATGGGTAAAGGAGAACATCGACCCGCTGTTGGAGCAGAGCGGACTGTCGACAGAAGATCTGCTTGCCACATTCACCGCTCACGCCGCCGAACAAATCGCCGCCAACATCTGCGGCAGGACAATAGTCAGCGGAGGCGGTGCATACAACCGGTACCTACTCGATTCAATAAGGCGAAAATGCAGATTCGAGATAACGACAGCCGACAAAAAAATAACAGATTACAAAGAAGCCATGATATTTGCCTTCCTCGGCGTTTTGAGAGACTGCAATCGGGTGAATTGTCTTTCTTCCGTAACGGGAGCAAGGCAGTCCTCTTGTTGCGGAACGGTGATTCAATGGATTGAAACAACAAAGCACAATGAATTTTAACCTTCTACGCAAAAAAGAACCACAAACCGAGGAAGCGGAGATACTGTCTTTGATAAAGCACAAGGCAACACGGGAAAGAGGCTACGCCAAGCTCATTGCCAAATACTCGCAAAGAGTGTATTGGCAGATAAGGCGCATGGTTTACAGCCACGAGGACTCCGACGACCTGACGCAGGAGGTATTCATAAAAGTGTTCGAAAACATAGAATCGTTTAACAGCACCTCCAAGCTCTCAACATGGATTTACCGAATAGCATACAACCACACCATCAACTTCATCAAGTCCAAGGATCGCCGCATGTCCAAAAACAACAGCGGCTTTGAGGAAAGCATAATAGACAACCTGCCTTCCGATGTAATGTTTGAGGCAGAAAAATTCAATATCACATTGCAAAAAGCCATTCTCTCGCTGCCGCCAAAGCAGAGAGCGGTGTTTCAAATGAGGTATTACGATGAAATGCCCTTCGCCCAAATATCGCAAATCACCAAAACGAGCCAGGGAGCATTGAAAGCGTCATATCATATTGCCGCACAAAAGATTGAGGACTACATCAAGGAGCATGACCTGCTCTGATGCAACTCCTAAATATTCCAAAGAGATTAAACTTAGCAACAAACCATTGTCTAAACTCGCAAACGCAGAACAAAATATGGAACAAAAACAGAACCCGTTCAAAGTGCCGGAAGACTATTTCGCCTCGCTGAATGAAAAGCTCAGCGCAAAAGCCGCCGACAGCCATGTTTCAAGCCCCCGCTTGTTCAAATACGTGGCAAGCCTCGCCGCCGTGGTCGTGTTGGGATTGAGTGCGTGGTTGGTATTCTTCCAAAACACCGACTTGGATTTGAGACAGAACAAAGCATTCGCCTTTCTGTTCAACGGTTTTGGCGAAAACGATAAAAAAGCCGAGCAGGCAGACCCCCGGAAAGCAACATGGCAGGCTCATAAACAGGAACTGAAAAAAGAAGCCGAGCAAATAGTGTTTACCGAGGACGAACTGCTTTACATGGAGTTCTTTGCCCAAGAGGACGAAGACGAGTTATGGTTATCTAATACAGAGGTCGAGTAATGAAAAAAGTAATTGTACTATGCCTTACGGCTGCCCTGCTCAGCACGGCGGTCATCGCACAAAACTCCCACAAGAAAGTCGACTGCGATGTTTTGAAAGAAAAAATCTTGAAAAAGAAAAAAGCCCTCTATGTGGAGCGTTTGAATCTTACCAAAGAGGAAACGGACAAATTTTGGGACATCTACACCGACTACTACGAAGCACTGTTCAAACTCCGAACAGACGAACACCAATTCAAAAGCAAATTCAAAAGCACCGAACTGTTGGGCTTGGATAACAAAACAGCCGAGGAATATATCAAAATCACCTTGGAGACAGACAAAAAGCTGAACAGCGTTCGGGAAGAATACATCAAAAAATTCTCGGAAGTGCTTCCGCCGCAAAAGGTTGTCAAACTGATTGACGAAGAAGGCAAAATACTCCGAGAATTGGCAAAAGAGGGACACCAAAAGAACAAGAAAAACGGCTGCGGCAAACCCTCCGACAAATAAGCCGGAACAAGAAAAGAATCGAAAGGGCGAAAGAATTTTACCGAACGCCCTTTCGATTTTTTCTTTCAGCCTTTCATTTCAACACAACGGCGTTTGAGCAAACACCTGTCAAAAAGCCGTTTCATGCAAAACGAAAAACAAACCCCATGAGTACAGCCATAGTCATCACACTCATCGTTTCGGGTCTTTTTGTGGGCTTTATCAACACCCTTTCGGCAGGCGGCACAACCATTTCGATAGCCCTCTACCTTGCCCTCGGACTGCCGCCGGCAGAAGCCAACGCAACAAACCGCATAGGCGTGATACTGCAATGCTCCCTGCCTGCGGCAATGTGTGCAAAAAAAGGATTGCTCAAAAACACCGGCACACCGCTTTTTGCACTCTTCACAATGCTCGGAGCCTTGGCAGGCAGCCTGCTCTCCTTGGTGCTTCCGCAACAAATCTTCTCCTACGCCATGGGAGCAAGCCTGCTGATGATGCTCTTTTTCATCTTTTCATCACCCAAGAGCTTCGAAAAAGACGATGAAAAGAAAATATCGCAAGGACGCAAACCGCTGCAATACGCCGTCTTTTTCCTGATTGGCATTTACGGAGGCTTTGTTCAAGTCGGCACAGGTTTCTTTCTAATGGCGGCAGGCAGCATGTTGTTGGGTTACAACATAATCAAAACCAACGCAATGAAGTCGAGCATCATGGCGGCATACACCGTGGTTGCCATAATCGTCTTTATGCAAAGCGGCAACATCAACTGGCAGTACGGACTGCTGCACTCGATAGGCACACTCGTCGGTTCGTATGTGGCAACCCACCTCGCATTCAAAAAAGGAGCCGGTTTCGTGCGATGGATAGTGATAGCCGTAATCCTTTTCACAAGCCTCTACCTGTTCAACATCATCAACCTGACACAGATTTTTCAAACTTTGTTGCGATAAACCTTTGCAGTTCAATATAAATTCATATCTTTGCAGTTCAAGGTAAAAAACATAAGAGATATGAAGAGAACAGTTTTAACCATTTGTGTCATCACACTGCTCACGGGCTGTGCCACAACCCAAAAGGAAAAATACAAATCCATAAGAGAAAACGAAGTGCCGGAGAAATACTCCCGAGACTTTCACAAGCGTCGTGCCGATGTGGAGCAAGTGAACTGGCAAATGGCAGACTCCAACTGCTACATCGCCTCATTCAAAAGCAACGACAACGCAGTCAAGATGAAATTCCGCAACACCTCGGTAGAAACCGCCTGGCTAATACCTTCGGAATACACACCAAGCAACATAACCGACTACATAAAAGCCAACTATGACGGATACAAAGTGAGAGAAGTCAACATAGTGGAAATACGGAACAAAAAGACCTACCGCGTTTCCATCTGCAAGAAAAAAGACTTCAAGCTGTTGGAATTTGACCTTCAAGGCACCTTTGTGCAAGAAGTGGAAGAATAAACCACAAGCGGGCAAGGCAAACAGAGCGTCCGTCTTGCCCGCTTTGCATACCATAACCAAAACCCGACATTAAGAAGAACCGGATTATTATTTGCAACCCACACCCTCGGACAAGATAGCACACAAAAGAACTCCGAACCAATAACCCCCTTCCGACCAACAGGTCGCCTTCCCCGACTGCCCAAAGATTTTGAGGACACAAGAGCAGTTTAATCAATTCAATAACAAATTGAAAACATAGTATGAGTATGAAAAAAGCAATCTCAATCGTCATCATGATGACATGTGCCTTTCTCGTGAATGCACAACAAGAACGGTGTGGGAATTTTTCAGGAATCAACGTAATCTTCAATGCTGATTCTATTATCCCCCACAGTACAAAAACAGTTATCTGCAACTTCGATACCGCTTACATCAAATCACCAATTTATCGAAACGAAAACTGAAATAAATGAACTGACGCCTCAAACGTTTTCCATCGGAGTGCATAAGTTCTTGATGCCGGATTTCATTCGATGGAAAGGCGACGGTGCATGTGAAAATCTAAATCTGAATAACATTTATTAAAACCTAATACCATGAAAACAAGATTATTTTTTGCTTTGTCGGCGATTGTTTGTTCCTTCTCGGGACTTGCTGCTTTCGCTCAAATGGGAGAAGACACCGTGATGTCGCAGCACCACGATACGGTGGTGGTTTTTCATCACCCGGAGTTTAATTGTTGCGATACAACACTGCTTGATTATCTTATAACACTGCCAATGTTCTCAACATTAAGCCCGGAAGCGTATTATTGCAATATGGTACATCATACTCAATCGACTTATGAGGTGTATGACAGTACTTACAATACATACTACACCGCATACCCGTTCTCCATGGCAGGGAGGTTCTTCGGTAAAAACAACTACTTGGTCGAAGCCATTGCACAGCCTTTCCATCTCGACTCTTCAATTAACATTGTCGGTGTGGCTGCTCATGTACGGGGAGATATCTATTATCCGAATAAAAAGTTCCATATTGCAGATGAAAAGTTCAACTACCTGACCTCCACTGCCGTGTATCCGTCCCGGCTTCAAAGAGAGAACGGAACAAACAGAGATATGGGGTATTACTACTTCTCCAATCCGGTAAGGGCTAAGGATTTCTTTATAGTGGGAGAACAATACACTAATCCGAGCGATACGGTTTATCGATGCGGACACGGTACCGGTTTAAGCTCACCGAATTTGATTTATAATGCGACATACAGCATTTATGACCCTTACTTCAACCACGGAAGCCTCGGTTGTCAATCTACCGAAAGCCCTTGGCTGAAACGATTGGGAGAATGGAAAAAGTTTGAAGACGATTCCATCTATTTTTTGATGCAAAAGTCTGTTATCGATTTCAGTCCGATTGTGGAGCTGCACCCTGCGGCAAGTGCTTTGTTGTGCTTGGAGTTGGATAAGACTTGCTCGTTATTCCCCAACCCGGCAAAAAATGAGGTGGTTGTGCAGAGTAATTTCAAAATTAAAGAGTTGGAATTGTGGGATATGGCAGGACGATGCCTTTTGCGGAAAGACGTCCGCTCGCATGAGGTGTGCCTCAACTTATCCGCCCTGTCAGCAGGTGCTTACATCGTGAAAATCAAAACCGATAAAGGGTTAATCGAAAAGAAATTGGTGAAGGAGTAGCCAAAGCAACGGCTTAGAGCAGCTAAATGCCTCGGGCGATACAATTATGAACGTTTGCTCTGTGCCGAAAGCGGACAAATCGAAAGGTTTGTCCGCTTTCGGTACTTTATTTCTACACTACCTTGTCCCAATCCTTTGCAACGGGGAACTTTGTGCGGAAGTCGTTCAAACGGTCTTTGTCCGCTGTGGCGTAACACAGTTGTTCTCCGTCTTCGTCTGCCACAACAAGGAGCTTGCCCTTGAAATCCCTCACCACGGAATGCCCTTGATAGTTATTGCCTTGGTTGTCTATTCCGCAGCGGTTCACTCCCACCACATAGGCTTGGTTTTCTATTGAACGGGCTTCCAACAGTACGTCCCACTGACTTATTCGCAAGTCTGTCCAACTTGCCACGCAAAGCAGTATGTCGTAATCGAAGGCTCCGTTCTCGAAGCTGTTCCGCGTCCATATCGGAAAACGAATGTCGTAGCAGGTAACCAATTTTATTTTCCAACCTTTATATTCCACTATCATTTGTTTGTTGCCGGGTGTTATGACCTTCGGCTCTTTGGAAAGGCAGAAAAGGTGGGCTTTGTCGTAGTGATGCACTTCGTTTTCGGTTACAAAGAAATGACGGTTGTAGAACTTGCCGTCTTCTTTTATGAAAAGACCGCCCGAAACCGCAATATGCCTTTCTTCGGCAAGTTCTTTCATAAAGTCCAAACCTGCGGATTGTTCCATCGTTTCGGCGTATTCTTCGTCCATGGTGAAGCCTCCGGCAAACATCTCGGGCAGAACCAACAAGTCTGTATCCTTATCCAAATCCTTCAACAGCGAACGATATCTCGCAAGGTTCTCTTCAATTTGATTGTCCTTGGTATTTGCTTGAAAAATTGCTATCTTCATTCTCTCTTTCTTTTCAATCTGTGTTTCTGCACAACGTTGCAAGTCCGTTTTTCATTGTCCTGCTTTGCGATTTAATGCTTTACGGCAGGGTTTTGGGCGAGAAATTCTTTCTTTCAGCGGCAGTTGCAAGGGTGGTCGAGCCTTATTCTTGCTTTTGGGAAGAGTGCTTTGATGGCTTTCTGTTGCTTGCGGTTCATCTGTATTGCCCGCAAGTCCAAGTACTGCAAATTCCATTCCGATAACTCCTCGGGAAAAGCGTTTATGGGGTTGTCCCACATGATGAGCGTATCCGGACGCAAGGACGAGAGCGAAGCCGAGAGGCTGTCTATGTAGTTGGAAGATAAGTCTATGTATCGCAAATTTGTGAGTGTCGAAAGTTCGGACATGTTGCCGTTCAAATAGTTTCGCGACAAAATCAAACGTTTCAAATCCTTAAATTCCAACACTTCTCTCGGTATCTCTTTCAGCCTTTTGCGAGACAAATCCATACATTCCACGCATTCGCCCGATGCCTTTGCTTCTTCAATCGATTTGAAGCACCTTTGTGCCTTTGTCTCTGCACACAAAACACAGCACAGGAGCAACAGAATGCTATACGATGCCGAGTATTTTTTTTGCTTCATCACAATCTGCCGCTATCTGCTTTCTCAGAGCTTCCAAGGAGGCGAAACGCCTTTGTCCTCTCAAATAAGACTCAAAACCTATTTCTATTTCCTTTCCGTACAAGTCGCCAGAAAAGCCGAATATGTTCACCTCGCAGCTCCATGCCGAAGCATCGACCGTCGGCTTGCCTCCAAGGTTCAACACTCCTCCGTATTCCGCCTTGCCAATCCTTACCCTTACTGCATACACTCCTTCTTTCGGCACGAGCTTGTCTGTTTCCAAACATGCGTTTGCCGTGGGAAAGCCTATCCGCCTGCCTATCCGCCTGCCTGCTTCCACACGTCCTGCCACATAATAGGGTTCTTCCAACATCTTGGCAGCCAAATCCACCCTGCCCTCATGCAGTGCTTTTCTTATGCGGGTGGAGCTGACCTCCGCTCCCTCACACAACACGCGTCCTTTGCTTCTTTCCACCTTCACTCCCCGGTATTGACCGCGGGCTATTATTTCATCGAAGCCGGTATCGCCCTTTTTACCGAAGCGGTTGTCGTAACCGAGCAAAAGCTCCTGCGGATTGAGCCTCTCTATCAGCATGTCCATGAAAGCCGAAGCACTCAACATTGCCAATGTGCGAGTGAACGCCAAGGGCAACAGCCAATCCACACCGCAGGAAGCAATCTTTTCGAAGCGTCTTTCGTTGGTTTGCAAAAGTCCGAAGCCGCCTTCGGTCGTACCCAAAACGGCACGGGGGTGCGAGCTGAAGCTGACCACCACGGTCTCTGCCCCTGCCGCCTTTGCCTTTGTGCATAATTCTTCCAACAAACACCTGTGTCCGGCATGCACTCCGTCAAACATTCCCACCGTAACAAAGGGTTTTTCTCTCAAAGAGCCGAGCGCTCCGCCGTCTTCAAGTTTCAATATTTTCAACTCTCTCCCCATTTTTTCAACTCTGCAAAGGTACGAAAGTATCCTCACACCGCAAAAAAGCACAAAGCCTTCTCCTTTTTTGCAATCTGCCCGCAAAAGACGGGCGATGCCGCAAAAACACATGCGGCAAGGGGTTTGCCGCCCTCTTGCCGCATGTAGCGATATGTTCTTTTCGTTTGCCTTACTTTGCCAAGCGTTCTGCGAACTCCTTATAGAAGAACGGTATGGTTTCTATGCCTTTGAAGAACTGCGACAAAGGATAGTTTTCGTTTGGCGAGTGTATGGCGTCGGAGCCGAGACCGAATCCCATGAGGATTGACTTGGTTCCGAGGATTCTTTCAAAGCCTGCCACAATCGGAATGCTTCCGCCGCTGCGTGTAGGTATGGGACGTTTGCCGTATGTCTGATTGTAGGCTGCCTCGGCTGCTTGGTATGCAGGCGTATCTATCGGACACACGTAGGCGTAGCCTCCGTGCAGAGGAGTTACCTCCACTCTCACCGATGAAGGGGCGATACTCTTGAAGTAAGCGGCAAACTGCTCCGTTATTTCTTCAAAATCCTGATCGGGAACAAGGCGGAAGGATATTTTTGCATGAGCTTCCGACGGTATGACGGTTTTTGCTCCCTCGCCTGTGTAGCCTCCCCATATTCCGCAGCAGTCGAGGCTCGGTCTTATGCCGGTACGCTCCAAGGTGGTGTAGCCTTTTTCGCCGTGAAGTGCGTCTATATCGAGGCTTTTCTTGTATTCCTCTTCGTTGAAAGGTGCTTGGTTCATCAAGGCTCTTTCATGGTCGGACACGACAAGCACTTTGTCGTAGAAGCCCGGCACGGTGATATGGTTGTTTTCGTCCGTAAGGCGTGCTATCATCTGACAAAGCACGTTAATCGGGTTGGCAACCGCTCCGCCATAGAGTCCCGAGTGCAGGTCGCGGTTTGCACCCGTAACCTTTACCTCCACATATCCAAGTCCTCTCAATCCGGTGGTGATGGAAGGGGTGTCGGCGGCAAGCATTGAGGTATCGGACACAAGGATTATGTCGCTGCGAAGCATCTCCTTGTGTTCGCTGCAAAAGTCATAGAGGCTCACCGAACCTATTTCCTCCTCGCCTTCGAGCATGAACTTGACGTTGCAAGGCAGGCTGTCGGTTTTGACAAGGTATTCGAAAGCCTTTGCATGCATGAAGGACTGTCCTTTGTCGTCGTCGGCTCCTCTTGCCCATATATGACCGTCCTTGACAACGGGTTCAAAAGGCTCTGTCTCCCAAAGCTCCACGGGATCGACCGGCATGACATCGTAGTGTCCGTAAATGAGAATGGTCGGCTTGCTTTGGTCTATTATCTTCTCGGCATAAACGACAGGGTTGCCCTTGGTGGGCATAACTTCACATTTGTCCGCTCCTGCTTCGAGTATCAGTTCTTTCCATCTTTGGGCGCACTTCAACATGTCGGGTTTATGTGCCTCTATGGACGAAATCGACGGTATTCTGATGAGCGAAAACAGCTCTTGCAGAAACCTGTCTTTGTTTTCTTCTATGTACGTCTTTATATCCATTGTTGTTTAATTGTTTTTGATGTTCAGAAATCTTTTTCGAGGTCTTCCTCATAGTACTCCGGTGTGTAGAGGTCTTCCTCCGAGAGTACGGGATTGTTTATCCAGTCTTTTATTATTTGTGCGGTGTTCATCTGCTTTTTGAGTTCGTTGTACAGGGCATAAGCGTCCAAACGCGTGATGAAGTCCCCGGCTTTCACTATGAAGTTCGGCTCGTCGAAGGTTACGTATGCCCTCACTCCGGAGTACTTGCTCTGAATCTCTTCTTTCAGTTCGAAGGCTTTTGCCTTTGCATTGTTGCCCGTAAAGCTGTTCACCCTGATGCGGTAGCCCTGAATGGTGTGCGACATTTCGTTGTACTCTATGTGTCTTTCGAGTATGGTTTGCAATCTGCCGTCTGCAATGATTTTGACCTGAGAGTGCAGGCTGCAGGCAAGCAAAAGGCTCAACGCAAACGGGCTTATGAAACGAAGGTCTTTCATTCTGCTGTTTATCTTGACTCGCCGTTTATTTGTCTTACGCTGACGGCAAGAACCGGTATGGGCGATTGGTTTATCATCTGTTGGGCATAGGGACCGAGGATTATGTTTTGGAGCGTCTTTTCCTGCTCGGTCATTATCACGATAAGGTCTGCATTGATTCTTTTCGCATAATCGATGGTCGAAATCGTGGTATTCTCCGCCTCCACAAAGTCGGTAACGTAGTTTATCTGCTCTTTCTCCAAGAGCTTTTCCACACTGCGGACATAGCCCTCAACCTCGCTGCAAACGGTCTTGTTTTTTGTGGTGTGTATCCCAAGCACGTGGATTGTGGTGCAGGGAAACATTCGTGAGAACTCTATCGTCCACGGCACCTTTTGGCGTGTGTCCCTTGTGGAATCTATGGGCATGACAAGGCGTTCCAACTGTTTGTCGAAGTTGAAGTCTCCCCTGACCGTCAAGACGGGGGCGTATGATGTGGTTATGGTCTTGTAGGCATTGGCTCCCGCAAATTTGTCGTCCGGACCGCTGTTTCCGTGTGTTCCTATCACCAACAAGTCGGCTTTGCACTCCTTGACGGCTGCATTCAATGCCGTGTAAATCTTGCGACCCTTGACAATGCGGTAAGAGACTTTGTTTCCGGGTAGTTTTTGCTGCAATTCGGCAGTAAAGCCTTGCAGTTTTGACTCTGCCGTTTCGGGGTCTTCCTCCGCCGTTTCGACCCAAATGACGCATAAGTCGGCTTTTGCCCTTGCGGCAATGTCTCCGGCAAGCTTCATGGCTGCCAAGGAGGTCTTGGAAAAATCGATTCCAACTGCTATTGTGTCCATAACTCCAATGTGTGTTTGATGTTAGTAATCCTTATATCTTGAACGAAATCTTTGCCCATTTGTTTTGTTTGCACCCGGCAATATTGCGTTCGGGCAATCTTTTTGGCACGGCAGACAAAACGCCGAAAGGCAAAAATAAAACGCCGAAAGATTTTTTTGAATCGGTGATTCGTTTTTTTCTTTCGCCGTTTCGTTTCGGCATGCCGACCGGCTTGCATCGCCGCCCACCCCGAGCTTGCCTGCTCTCCCCTGCCGGTCAAGGTTTCGGCAGACGATAAAGCTCCTGCCGCCGCCTCTGTCGCACCGGGTGCAGAAAAGGGCGAGTTCGGTTCGCAGGGGGAACAATCCGCCTTGTGTGCCGTGTCGGTCATTGCTTTTTATGATTGTTACAAACAACGGACTACCGCTTTTTTCTTACCTTTGCAGCCAAGAAAACGAGCCGGTGCCGTTTTTTTACGCCACAAAGGTAATAAGAATGTATCAAACTGCCAAAAAATGAACGAGAATTTGAATCCTTCCAAGGACAGGCTGACCAAAAACGAAAGCGATTACGAGAAGGCTTTGCGTCCCTCGGCATTCGACTCCTTTGCCGGACAGAACAGGATAAAGAAGAACCTCAAAATATTTGTTCAAGCGGCAAAGGAAAGAGGAGAACCCTTAGATCATGTTCTGCTTCACGGACCTCCGGGCTTGGGGAAGACCACGCTAAGCTACATAATAGCGAACGAATTGGGCGTGAACGTCAAGATGACCTCCGGTCCGGTACTCGACAAGCCCGGCGAGTTGGCGGGAATACTGACCAACCTCGAAACGAACGATGTTCTGTTCATAGACGAGATACACAGGCTTTCGCCCATTGTGGAGGAGTATCTGTACTCTGCCATGGAGGATTACAAGATTGACATAATGATAGAGAGCGGTCCCAATGCAAGAAGCGTGCAGATTGGTCTCAACCCTTTCACACTCATTGGGGCAACAACCCGAAGCGGATTGCTCACCGCCCCTTTGCGTTCTCGCTTCGGCATCACCTGCCGCCTGCAATACTACGACCACGACACATTGTCGAAAATAATAAAGCGTTCAAGCTCCATTCTTGCCACTCCGATAGATGACAATGCCGCCTTGGAGATAGCACGCCGCAGCCGCGGCACTCCGCGAATAGCCAACCTTTTGTTGCGAAGAGTGAGAGACTTTGCCCAAATCCTTTCGGACGGAAGGATAAGCTTAGAGGTGGCAAAGGAAGGTTTGGAGGCGTTGAACGTCGACAAAAACGGCTTGGACGAAATGGACAACCGCATACTGAACGCAATAATAGAGAAGTTCAAAGGCGGACCGGTCGGCATAGGCACCATAGCCACTGCCGTGGGCGAAGACGCCGGCACGATTGAAGAAGTCTATGAACCTTTCCTCATTCAGGAAGGCTTTCTGATGAGAACCGCCCGCGGAAGAGAAGCAACTCCGCTCGCATACGAACACCTCGGAAAACTGCCGCACAAAAACACACAACAAGAACTATTTTAGAAAAAGCATTACCTTTGCACATTCAATAAAAACACAATAAAGATATGGCAACACATCAAATAACGCCCGGATTGCTTACCCTCGAAAGAGTGGACGCAATCCTTCATGAGGGCATGAAGTTGGAACTCTCTGCCGAAAGCAAGGCAAGAATAACCAAATGCAGAGAGTATTTGGACAACAAGATGAAAACACAAAAAGAACCAATCTACGGAGTAACCACAGGCTTCGGTTCGTTGTGCAACATCTCCATAAGTAAGGAACAACTCTCGCAACTGCAGAAAAATCTCGTGATGAGCCACGCCTGCGGTGTGGGTGAAGAAGTGCCGCACGAAGTGGTAAAAATAATGTTGTTGAACAAAATCCAATCCCTCTCCTACGGCAACTCGGGAGTTCAACTTCAAACGGTTGAAAGATTGATAGAGTTTTTCAATAACGACATCTTGCCGGTGGTCTACCAACAAGGCTCGCTCGGAGCATCGGGAGACTTGGCACCGCTTGCCCACATGTGTCTTCCATTGTTGGGACTCGGCGTTGTGGACTACAAGGGCGAAAGAATAAGCGGCGAAGAGATTAACCGCAGATTTTCATGGAAACCGATAGAACTGCAATCCAAAGAAGGATTGGCACTGTTGAACGGAACTCAGTTCATGAGCGCCTTTGCCGTTTGGTGCGTCATCAAAGCCAAGAAGCTGTCCGTTTTGGCAGACCAAATCATGGCAGTATCATTGGAGGCTTTCGACGGCAGAATAGAACCGTTCCTTGACCCTGTACACCAAGTAAGACCGCACAAAGGACAGATAGAAACAGCAAAACACATAAGAGAACTATTGGAAGGCAGCCAAATAATCAAGCAACACAAGCAACACGTTCAAGACCCTTACTCCTTCCGTTGCGTTCCGCAGGTTCACGGAGCCAGCAAAGACGCCATAGACCACGTTGCCGAAGTCATAACGACCGAAATCAACTCCGCAACCGACAACCCTACCGTTTTCCCTGACTTGGACATGGTAATTTCGGCAGGCAACTTCCACGGACAACCCTTGGCAATCAATCTCGACTACCTTGCGATAGCCGTGGCTGAAATAGGTTCAATATCCGAAAGAAGAACCTACCAACTGATAGGAGCAAAACGCGATTTGCCGTCGTTCCTTGTGGCAAAACCTGGCGTCAACTCAGGCTTCATGATACCGCAATACTGCGCAGCTTCGGTTGTCAGCCAATCCAAACAGCTCTGCACCCCTGCCTCGGTCGACACCATAGACTCCTCCCAAGGACAGGAAGACCACGTATCTTTCGGCTCCAACGCCGCAACAAAGCTGTACCGTGTGGTGAACAACACAGAGAAAGTCTTGGCAATAGAACTGCTCAACGCCGCCCAGGCATTCGACTTCCGCAAACAGATGACAGGCTTGAAGTCCTCCGACAAGATAGAGAACTTCGTCAAAGAGTACAGAAAAACCGTTAACTTCGTACAAGACGACCAAGTAATGTATGAACTTATCCATAAGAGTATCGACTTTTTGAGAAGCCTTCAATAAACCGTTTCGAAAACACGAAAAGCAACACAGCCGCCCGAAAGCACAACGCCGCGGGCGGCTGTTTCCGTATCCCCCTGCCACCTCCTGCCGCTTCCCTCTCGGCAACTCGCCATGCGTACCGGCAGTTTTTTTTTGTTTTTACTTAGGTTGCAACAAAAAAAATCCAATCAAAAGCATGCTTGTATGAAAATAATATGTATATTTGCAAAAACCAATCCCAACAAACATGATAGTAAATTTTTACACCTCAGAAAGGATTTGGCAAATCGGTAAAAACAATTTGAGCAAACGGAGGGTTGCCGCAGTTTTCCCGTACACTCCGACAACCCCTATCAGATAACAATACGGGGCAATCAAATAAACAAATAATTAATACTTATAGAAATGAAGATAAGAAGTAATTACGCAATCCTTTGCGGATTGTTATTTGCAGGTATACCGGGTTTTGTTGCCTGCAATGATAAAGATGAGAACGCCATTTCGGTAGAGAATAGGCATTCCAAATGTTTGTCTCATCAAGATAGTGGTTCATCAGGAGATATTTTCAGTCCGGATTCTATAGCTGTTTCATGCTCAAACGGAGTGATATATATTGAACATTATAATTTGAAAGTGAATTGCGGTTTTCAAGCTGTGAATGTTTAGATTTCTACGAATGAAGATACAATTAGGGTTACCGAATTCGGAACACCGGAAAGTGCAGATTGTTTATGCGAAATTAATAATTTTGCTCAAATAGAGAATATTCCGAGTGGACGTTATGTTCTAATCATAGAAAATTGCAATCCTGTATCCTATCAACAAATCATCAACCTTTAGCATTATGAAAAAAATCAGTTTTATATTATCGTTTTTCTTCCTTGCCTTTCCTTTGATGGCACAGGAGTATATTCCCTTGGTTAAGGAGGGTTTGCAAATCTGGACGATTGACGAAAGAAGCGGCTTTTCTCATGAAGAGTATATTTACAGTCGAAATGCTCTTGTGAATGAGGATACCGTGATAAATGGTAAAAGCTATAAAAAGGTGTATGCTTTTCAGAGTGCGTCCTTCGATAAGAACAATGCAGTGTTTGTCGGAGGAATTAGAGAAAACGAACAGAAGCAAGTATTTTATAAGCCGGTTGCCGGTGAGGAGTATTTGCAATATGACTTTTCTCTTTCTGAAGGAGATACATTCAGGGCAGGACCTTGGAGCGAATTGGGTCTGTTCAAAGTCAAGAAAGTAGATACGGTTGTTTATGAGGGAGTTCAAAGACGCTTGTTTAATATAGTCTATGAAGTGGCAAACCATGAAAAACCTGTGGCGTGCTGGATTGAGGGTATTGGAACAGACGAAGGTTTGCTGATTGGCTGGCACGCACGAATGGCAGAAATAGACCCCGAACCGATTGTGCGTTTGAGATGTTACGAATATGATGGAATTTGTTCGTACAGAGATTATTCTTTTGATGAAAGCATAACCGATTGTTATACTCCGTTGAGCGGATTGAGAGATGTGGAAACTATGACGAATTTGGAAGTCTATCCCAATCCTACAAATGGGCTGCTCTCCATAAATTCGTCAGTTCTCATTAAGAAGTTATCGGTCTTCAATTCCTTTGGCATTAAGGTATTTGATACAAAAATAAATTCCGATAATACTTCTGTTGATTTTACCGGCTTGGATAGCGGACTTTATATTCTCGAACTGCATACGGATAGCGGAACAATACGAAAAAAGGTAATACGAAAGTAATACCTGCTTTTGCCGAACGGAGAAATTGCCCAATCCGAAAACAATTATTATCAGACAAAACACAAGTACTTCAAGCAAGAAAAAGGCATGCCAACTTCGGCAAGTTCTTTTTCTTGCTTGATTTTTTTAGTAGAACACCCAAAGTTTCATCGACTTGAACTTTTATGCCGTTTTCCTCTCAGCAACTCGCCATGCGTACCGGCAGTTTTTTTTTGTTTTTACTTAGGTTGCAACAA
>CAZSFV010000012.1:0-56739 GCA_964606345.1 uncultured Bacteroidaceae bacterium
TTATATTATCCACCGCTACTGCAGGAGGGTTGCCACCACTTCCATCGTTACGCCAAACAAAAGCCAATATGTGCTGTCCTGTATAGGAAGCTGGTATTTCAATTCCATGGTTTTGCCAGCCGCCCGAAAGACTCAACTTATCGGAAATAGCAAGACTGTCGGCAGGCAATACTGTTGAGAAGTTGTAATTCGTTGGTAGCATGTACAGCCTCAAATAGTCCCAATTTTTTTCGCCTCCGCATTTCCAATCGAATCTAACACCATAACGCACGTCCTCTTCCAAGTTAACAAAGGCGTAGGCAAAGGAAACGTTTACTGTGCTGATAGTGTAGCTGTTGCTTGTACCACCGTCGTTGCTTATGTACAATGCTCCTCCTTCGGTGAGGTTGCCATCGTCGTCAAAGGTGTTGTTGAGCAGCGTACCAATATACCAAGCGTTTATTCCGTTCTCAAAACGCCATTTGTCGGCAGCAGCAGTTGCATCATCGAAGTTCTGTTCATAAGGAATGGTCAAGAACAAAGATGCATCGGGCGTGGTTCTGAAAGACTTTGTTACCACCGCACTTGTGTCGTCGGCACAAACGGCATAAATCTTTACATCATAATCTGCATATGCTGCAAGTCCGCTCAAAGTGTACGCATTGTCGCTTATGGAGTTGCTTTCGAACGTCCAATCCTCGTCCGTGGAGCGTTTATATTCCACTGCAAAGGTTGTTGAAGAGGCATCACTCTCCCAAGAGATGTCCACTCCATCGGAGGTGATGTTTGACAATGTTACGTTTGTTGGAGCATGGCAATAGTCATCACCCAAAGGCGACATGTAGAATCGCATGTTCATTCTGTAAGCATTGTTGCTGGAAATAGGCGTGGTCATGCTCGGTGTCGAAGAAGCGTCCCAGCATTTTGTCCAGGCTTTGCCGGCTCCTGCGGCGTACTTCATATTGACGGCACAACCGCCGCTTGGTGTACAACCTTCGCCTTCAAATATTATGCACAGGCTGTTCACTCCGCTGTAAGTGAACGGCGTTTGAAGAGCAATGTCGTTCCAAGCATTGGCTGTACACTCAAAACCGGTAGAGCTGTAAACCAAAACGGCATCTTGCGTAAGGTTGTTGATAATCTGTTGCGAAGCCACCGTTGTGTCGGCTACTTCTTTCATGTAGATCCTCAAAGTTCTGCCGGAACCGGCATCAACTACTCCGATGTCAAGTCCGATAGAATCGATAGTTCCTCCGACAGACCCCAACTCAGAGGCTGTGAATAACTGTATGGAACGGTGGTTTCCGTAATTACCGGGGATAGGACCGTTCCAGTTTGTACTCGTTCCCGTTCCAACCACAATCGGCGTCGTTTGAGCCGACAGCTGCGTCAGCGACAGAACTGCCGCCAACAGCATGAATAATAATTTTTTCATCTCATTGAATTTTTTGTTAGTTACTTTTCAAGGGGTCAAAGGTACAAAATTTCCATGTTTCTCCAAAACAAAAGAGAGAATTTTGCTTCGTTTTTCTTCTATCAAATTCTTTTCACACATCTGTTGTCGATTGTTTTACGCATTTCTATTTTTCGCTTTATCAAGCAATTAGGCTTTTGTTCTCTTCGCTCTTACCCTCTGGTTCACAGAAGTGAAATTTAGACGAAAACGGGTTTTCTTATTCGCTTTTCCACTTTGGGAATGCCTTTTCGAACGATTGGAAAATTATCCATACCTTTGCAAGCGTACGGAAGAGACATGGTTTGGGCGATTTGTGCTTGCAGAACGACCAAACCGACAAGCCTCATGGCTCTTCGTTATAACAAAAAAATGAATGATGTTTGTCGGCGAGGCTTCGGCAATGTAAATACCTTATATATATGAGAAGATTGGTTTCTTTCATTACACTGTTTGCAGTGTTGATTGCGGGCGGGGCTGCTTTTGCCCAAACGAATGGTTTGTCTCTGCACGTCGGCGGGTCGATGCCGGTCGGCAGTTTTGGTAAAGCGGGAAATGCTTTCTCGGAAGATCACTCCGGCAACGGAGGTGCGGCAATGGGTCTTGACCTCGGACTTAAACTTCAGTACGGAATACCTATGCCTATACTGCCTTCGGTCAGAGTGATGCTGACGGCAGATGCCATGTACAACGGTTTGCAGTCCGATGTCAAGGATTTGATTGAAAAACCTTCCGAAATAGCGGGCGATTTGTTCGATGTAAGCTCTCCGAAGTACTTCAACATTCCGATAATGGCAGGAGTGAACGTTTCACATTCCCTTTTCGGTGCGTTGAAAGTGTTTGGTGAGGTTGGCTTGGGCGTCAATTTCAGAATGGTTACCGACATGGAAAGGACTTTTTCCGTACCCGATTTGTCGGGAGGCACAAAGGACATTTCGGCAGCTGTGAATTTCGACAACAGTTGCACCTTTGCTTTTCAGGCAGGCTTGGGCTTTTGTGTATTGAACCGCCTCAGCCTCGGTGTTCACTACTACAACCTCGGCAAGGCAGAACTCAGCGGTTCGTTATCCTCTCCCGAAGAGGCAGGGGCTTTAATCGGTTCGTTGGCAGAAGAGGCAGGCAAATTCTCCAACGGAAAGGTGGGAACGTCTATGTTCCTTTTGCGACTCGGTTTCCACTTTTAACTCGTCAACAAGGCGGAATGAAAAGGATATGCAGCTTTTGCATATCCTTTTCTTTTTGTTCTGACGAAATGCACCGCCGCTCTGCCAAAGTCTTTCCCCTCTCCCGTTTCGGCGAATCGGCGTTCCGCTCAAACGAATGGCTGATTCTGTAAAATGAATCGGCGAAAGAATTTTTTGAATCAGCCATTCGTTTCAGCCGAACGGCGATTCATTCCCGAGAGAAAAGGCAGGCGGAACGAACAGGCTCTGCCACTAAGTGGTTTTACGCTGCCCGGTGGGCAGAAGCAGTGCTTTTCGTTTCGGGAAACGATGGAAAAAGAAAAGCGGACACCTATTTATCTAATGATAAACGGTGTCCGCTTTTGCCGTGCCGGTGATTGGTTGACCTCCCACCGCGGGAGTGTCAATTCCAATCAAG
Organism: uncultured Bacteroidaceae bacterium; assembly: GCA_964606345.1. Classification (GTDB taxonomy): domain Bacteria; phylum Bacteroidota; class Bacteroidia; order Bacteroidales; family P3; genus Onthomorpha. The sequence continues at coordinate 3,035 of CAZSFV010000012.1, forward strand.
GGCAGAGTGTATTATTTTCTTACCTGCTTCTTTGTTAATTCGGTGAGCTGTCTTTTTGCCAACATGCGGCATTCGTATTGAGCGTCTTCGAAGGTCATAGGGAAAGGAGGCGTTTTTTGCGTAAAGGCACTTGCTCCGTGCAAAGAGCCTGTTATTCCCAACTCTCTTGCGACTTTCAAATATCTTATTGCGTCTATAACAACGCCTGCACTGTTTGGCGAATCTATAACGGAAAGACGCGCATCAAAGGTTACCGGAGAGCCGCCGAAGCCTTCCAATTCCAAGTGGAAAGTGGCTACTTTGTTATCCTTGTAGTAGGAAATATAGTTGCTTGGACCGGCATACAAGAAGCTGTCATGGGAATCCAATCCGCGGATGTCGTGTTGACAACGGATAACGTTCTCTTTGCTTATCTTCTTTGACGCCAAACGAGAGGTATTCAACATGTTCAAGAAGTCGGTGTTTCCTCCCACGTTTTCCTGAATGTGGCATTTTACTTTGTGTCCCCTTGCAAAGGCAAGCTCTTGCAACATCTGCGAAAGTATGCTTGCTCCGAATTGGCTCTTCATGTCATCGCCCACAAGCGGCAAGCCTGCATCGATGAACTTTTTCTCCCATTCGGGGTCGGAAGCTATGAACACAGGTATGCAGTTCAAGAATGCGACCTTGGCATCTATGGCACATTGAGCATAATACTTGGCTGCTTTTTCGCTTCCCACAGGCAGATAGTTTATGAGTATGTCCGCCTTTACTTCTTGCAATCGTTTTACTATGTCTACCGAAGGTGTGGTTTCGTCCACAAGGAAAGTGGTATCGACAGGATAGGTATTGTAGTCCTTCATGTGGTCCGAAATACCGTCCAATATATGACCCTTTTCAACGATTACGTTGCTCTTTGGGAAGTTTTGAGGTTCTACAATATGGATTGTGCAGTTCGGTTTGGCATATATGGCTCTGTCCAAAGTCTTGCCGACTTTTCTTTGATCAACATCAAAGGCTGCCACAACCTCTATATCGCTCGCTGTATAGCCACCGATATTGCTTGCCATCATTCCTTCCGGAGTGTTGTTGTTTGCCGGATTGCCGTAATACTCCAAGCCTTGTATCAAGGCGGAAGCACAGTTTCCGATTCCGACGATTGCTACTCTGATTTTTTCCATTGTTATTGATTTTTACCTTGTTATTATCCTATGTTTATTCTCTTGATTTCAATCTAATAATCTGCCGATTTGCTGCAGGTCATCTATTGTTTCATCTGCCGCAGAGGCATTGACGATTTCCCCTTGCTGCCAAGCTCTGCCCTTCAACCAAACGGTATGGAAGCCGAGCTGCTTTGCAGGAACGATGTCCTTGGGATAGGAATCGCCTATCATGAGACACTCCTGTGCCTTTAAGCCCAAGCCTTTGAGGCAATGCTCGTACAGTCTTTTGTCCGGCTTGCTGTATCCGACGCTTGCACTCTCCACGATAAGTTCGAAGTAATTCCTCAATCCGAATTCGCTCAACACGGTTTCGATATTGCCGTAAAAATTGCTGATGAGGGCTATTCGATATTTTGTTGCAAGCCTTTGCAGCAGGCTTTGTGCTTTTTGTGTGCAGCCGACAGGAACGGCATAGCAGTTGTCGCAAAGCCGTTTCTTGGTCTCGGCAGAGACGTTGCTCAATATACCGTTTTCCATGAGGAAATCCGTTTGCAGGGATATTTTCTTTTCGAGAACCTGCAAGAAAGTATCTTCGGGCTTGACCATTCTTTGCTTTGCCAACATTCTTTCGCCGTAGACGTAGGCGTTTCTGAGGTCTTCATCTTTCAGATTCGGGAACACCCTGAGGTATTCATCGCAAAAGATGTTGTACCAATGCACTCCGTTGGTATCTAATGTTGCTCCGTAATCGAAGACTGCCGCTTTAAGGTTGTCGTATCTCATGCCGGTTTATGTTTATACAGTTTTATGAGTATCACTCCGACGATTATCCAAAACAATTCGCTTATTCGCATTGCCAATCCGATGTAAACACCGTTTCGTGCCGGCAATCCGATGCTTTTCAATGCCAATATCAACCCACCTTCCTTGGTTCCGAGCTGCATGGGTGAAAAAAAGATAAGATTGGCAAAAAGACTTGTGCCTGTCGATATGATGATGGCTTGCAGAAAATTCACGTCTATGTTTATCGCATGCATGATGAACAATATTTCCAAGCAACCCACAATCCTCGAAAGCGTCTCCAAGGCAAGCGATTTGAAAAACCGAGCTTTGTGGTTGAAGTAAAGGTCTTGTATCTGCCCGTCTATCTCCCGCAAAGTGCAACAAAATTCTTCCGTCATCTCCTTCTGCACTTTTTTCCCTATGCAAGGTATTTTGCACAGAAAGTTGAAGAACCCCATAACTGCACCTCGCTTGTAGAATTTGCTGATGAACATGGCTGCAAACAGGCAAAGAATGATGAAGCCTGCGGATATGATTCTTATTGTTGAGCTTGTGTTGGGATAGAGCAGTATCAAAATAAATCCGATTATCCAAAAAACGAAATGGGAGAGTATGTGCATTATGGCATACATCAGAACGCAGGAGGTGGCACGCTTTGTGCCGGTGTATTCCTTTAATCGAAGTATGCGATAAGGCTCTCCGCCGAGTGCCATCATGGGCGTGATGTAATTGATGGCGTAACCGCTTATCGTTATGTTCAAAAGCTGCAAGAAAGAAATCCTGCTCTTGGTTTCGTTGTCGGTAAGAATAACCTGTTGCCACGAAAGGGCATTGAGAGGATAAACAAGCAACCGCACGGCTATTATGGCGATAAACCACCACGCCGTTTGGCGAATATTTTTCAGTATCTCGTCAAAGCCTATGTTAGCTATCATTATTGCGATTGCAACAAGTCCTATGACCAAAAACAGTAATTCGTATTTCTTCTTCACGTCCCTTTATTTAGTCCTGCTTTAACAAGGCTGCATACTTGCTTGCAAATTTTTCTTCTCTTATTATCAAAACTACCAATACGGCATTCATCACCACCAAATCGAAAACAAAATACAACCAAACGCAATCCAAAAACAAGCAGATGAACAAAAATATCACCCGTGTATTGAATTGAAGTATGTTTGTTAACGGCATATTGCCTTTGTTTGCCGAACGTAGCTTTTTTTTCCAATCGGAGGGGATATTGTCGCCAAACCGTTCTCTCAAAACTCTAAGAAAGACCTGCATTTTGGGCGAAAGCATCTCCTGTTGTGCCGTATAGTTCCTGTAAAACCACATGCATATTTTTTCGAACGGCTTTTCACGAAAAGAGATTCGGTGCAATTCCTTTGTCATTGCTTTGGAATTATCTTGTTCGCTGCCCGTGGAGGATTTTAATATGAAGAGGTGAATGTTTCGATAGTAGTCCGCCATTGCGGCATGCAATATGTGGCACGCTCCGGCGGCAGAGGCAAGCAGCCAAACCCACGAAGAAAAGCCCTCGTTCAAAAGTCTGAAAACGCAAACCAAATAAATGCAGATGAACCACAAGTCTCCGGCCAAGCCGTCCAAAATCCTGCCTAAGCGGGTGTGGTTGTTTGTGAGCCTTGCAAGCTGTCCGTCCGTGGAATCCATCAAATTGGCAAATACCAACAGCAGCATGCCGAGTACATTGGTCATTAAATCCGCAGGATAGAACAATAAGCCTGCCGCAACGCCGACAAATATGCTGAAAACGGTTATCATGTTCGGCGTTATGTGCAACTTGCTTGCCAACAAGGCACAACGGAAGCCCAAAGGACGGTAAAACAGAATGTCTAAGGTCTCCTCTGTATCTTGCGACTTCAAAGAGTCTTCCATCTTTACTTTTTCACTTCCTTGCATAACAACAATACTTTATTACCTATGCTCTCTGCTGCCTTTCGGGAGTACTTCGAAAAGCTCGGAAAGTCATTCACATCTATTATATAGAGTTCTCCTTTGTCTGTTTCGATGATATCCATACCGAAAACGTCCAAATCCAACACCTTTGCAACCTCATCGGACAAGGAAACAAGACGCTCCTCGTTCAAATCAGGTACGTTTGCCGATTGTTGCAGACTTTGCCCGAACTTATCCTCTTGGGGCAGAACGCATTTGCAGAACGGCGTTCCGCTTATGCGGTACAACTTCACCAATCTGCCGACAATATGCTCACAAACCAAGACTTTATCAATTCCTTTTCGGTTCAACACTTCCATTGCCCTTTCCATTGAGGCATAATCCTTGCAAAAAACGACATCGTCCTTTGTTTCGGTTTGAAAATCCGCCCTCTTAACCCAAACACCGCTCGGCAGTGGGAAATCGAATCTTGAATCGGTTTTATTATTTTCTGATGCTATTTTTTTATCCGCTGTATTCAATATTGAGAATCGGGGAACGGGTACGCCGGCTTGTTTAAGCAGATTATTCATGCTCTGCCGAAAACAATTCCTACTGCCTTTTACAGAGTTGACAAGCCTTATTCCCGAATTTTCACAGTCTTGCAGAATGTTCAATGCTTCATCGCCTCGTGCCATTGAGAGAATGGTGTCAAACCTTGCGGTGTCTGTTTTGTGCAAATCGTCTTCACAAACAGTTGAAAGCCTTACTCCCTCCGCTTCGAGAAAGGAACATATGTTTTGAGCCAAACGTTCGTCCTTCTGTTCGCAAGAAGGGGAAAACCTTTTTGCCCTTTTGACAAACAGAATCCTCCGTTTAACATTATCCAAAAAGGCTTTCGCCTTGTCTATATCCCCAACGTGATCTATGTCCAGCACCTTGGCAAATTCGAAGCTCCTCACCCTGCAAGATTTTTCAATCAACATTTGCTGATAATTACGCATTCGGGAAACATTTTGTTCCATTGCCGTCTTTGCAACGCTCAATGCCTTGGCACGCAAGCAATAAATACCGCCCGAAACCAAAGGCTTGGCATTTTTTTGTTCGGAAGAATAGCCGTCAATCATTCCTTCGCCGTCCACACTCACCCAAAGCGGCTTTTCGTCGTCCACATAAGGAGTTGTCGCCATAAGGGCGTCAAGTGTTTTATCGGCAACGAATGCGGAGATATAGCTTTTGAAAACCTCTTCATCAAATATGGTATCCACCGTTGTAAGACATAGTTCTTTGTCTTCAAAGCCAACGGTTTCGAGTATTGAATAGAAACTGTGTGCAGAGGAAGGTGTCGTTTTGATTATGAGGTTGAGCAATGGTTCTTTGGCTTTCAATTCTTTGAGGAAGACTTCCAACTGCGGAGAATGGGCATTGATTATTATGTTTATGCTTTCGGCTCCGTTGTCTTTGAAGATACGTATCAATCTTTCCACCAACATTTCGCCCTCCAAGCGAACCATCGGTTTGGGTTTGTCGAAACCCTCTTTCTTTAACCGGCTGCCTTCTCCTGCCGCTATAATCGCAAAATTCATCTCTCAACTATTTTCACTCTTAGAACGTAAACCTCAATCTGAACCGTATTCCCCATTTTGCTATGTCGGGATTGTCCAAATAGGTGAACCTTCTGACATAATCCAAACGCAATACCTTAAATATATTGTCCACTCCTATGTTCGCCTCCAAGTAGGGCGTTCCGTTCAAACGGAAAGTCGTGTAATCGTGATTGCCGTTATTAGGAAAATCCATAAGAGTTTGCCTGTCCGAAGAAGGGAAATTGGCGTTTGCAACCTCGCCCCACAAAGCCTTTACGGCGAATACTTCACGCCAATTCAAGTGCTTTATCAATGGAATACGGTTAAATATGTATCCATTGAAGCAGTAATTGAACACCACTTGTGCATAGGCGTCCGAAACGAACTCATAGTAGTTCATTAGGTTGAAAGCCTCGTCTTGATACGCCCAATTCTGGTTCGCATGATGCACAAACATGAGTGGAAACGGCACATTACCGAATATCTTTCCTGCCTCTACTTCCACATCTGCATAACCGAAAGTCCAAACGAACCATCTCTTTTGAATCATTGCCTTGATTTTGTGGTATTCCCAATCACTTCCCATTATTTTTCCGCCATAGGAGTAATTGAGAGTGTAGATAGGCGAAGTGGTATTGATGGTTAAACGATATTGTTGCTGTTGATAGAACCTCTCTCCCTTTGCATAGCGCAATTCAACATCGACACTCGGAACTTTAACCCAATCATATGATTTCAATCCGTCATAAGAAACGAATTTAAGGTTTGCCAAAGGCTGTTGTTGCAGGTATTGAAGTCCCAATTTCACCGAAAACTGACTTTGTGTTTCCACTTCGTATTCGGCTCTCAGGATTTTGTCGAACGACATCTTGTTTGTGCTGCCACGATTAAACGAAAGGAACAACCTGTCAGGCTCTCCCATCAAAAGGCTCTGCCCGTGTATCTTTGTATTTTCCTCATACCAAACGCTTATCAGGTTCTTCGGAAATTCCCATTGGTTGTACAATTTATCGGCAAAGTTGTACATCGCCTTGGCTCTGAACTTAAACCGCTCGTCTTTGAAGCCGTATGCAATGAAACCCTCAAAGAACAGGTGCTTACTGAAATTCATATTCGTCTTACCGCCCACACGCAACCTCAAACCCTCTACATCATTCCAACTTATGGTGTTTTCCAACGCTCCAACATCTATTTTGTCTATTTCCACATAGCCCGAAGTGAAAGCCATCAGTGTTTTCAAAGCCACCTTGTATGCTTTGTAACTGTTCAACTGCGCAACAGTGGCATAGGTTCTGGCTTCATTTTCGGTCAACGGCTCTATCCGCCATTGTTCCCAATATCCTGCCAAACGTTTATTGTACCCGTCTACACGTTCGGTCAAATCCAAACTGCTGTAAACATTCTTATCCCTCTCCTTGCCGAAGACATAATCCCCAAGTATGGTTTTCTTTTTCAAAAACAGCTGAATACCGTAAATGCTCAACTCTGCCATGACGTTGTCCGACTGCTTTATGATTTTGCCTTCCTTTTCTTCATACGTTTGGGTTATGGACAATTCCTCCACGAAGTTCACTCCGCTCATCTTATGCACGCCCAATTCGGAATGCAGCAGGGAGTAGTTCGTGTCGGCAAGGCTTATCCACAACGTTCCGCTGAAACCAATATCCCTTGCATTGGCAGGGTTGAACAAAACCTTGACACATTGCTTTCCGTTGAAGTCGACCGTATCCCCCATGTAAAAATGATAAAGCGTAACGCCTGCTCCGCTCAGCGGGGAAATAAAATCGTTGCTCAAAATATGTATTTTGTCCTCATACAAGTCCACATCCGAAACTATTTCGTTCAAAATGCTTTCCAAACTCTGCGGATCCAAAAACTTGCTGACCTCCACATCTTTTTGAGCCATCAAAACAGTACGCTTGCTCTTGGGGTCTTTTCTGTAATAGTACTCTTTCAGTTGCTCCATGAAGTAAACAGGCAAATACTTCTTTTCGCTCAAAGGAGAAGTTTGCACATTGTCAAAAACGTACTGCATGTTTTTGAATACGCCCTTGTCTTTCAAGCTGTCTTTCAAACCCAAAAGCGATATTTCCGTTTTGATATGAGACCTCATTTCATAAAAAGCCTCACTCTCGGGACGATTATATTCCTTGTGTTGCAAGACCTTTTTCATCAGTTCGACAGCCGGATTGCCTTTTCTCCTGTATCGCTGTTTCTTTCCCGTTACCTTAGCCTCCTCCAAGCTCACAGACTCAGGTTGCAGACGAACATTTATTGTTTTGGAGCTTCGTCCGTCAGCAACAAAACTGTAAGGGAAATATCCTATAAAGCTGAAATGAACGCTGTCTATGGTCGTCTTGCAAGGCAGTTTGAAAGTTCCATCTTCAAAAGTGGTCGTTCCTCCCACCACATTGCCGTTTTTGAATAACGAAACATTGACATACGGCAAAGCCTCCCCTGTTTTCGCATCGAGAACCTTTCCCGAAAAAACAGCCTGCCCCATGCCGTAAAAAGAATATAAACTCAACAACAATGCTATCGCTATACCTCTCATTCTACAATGCAAACTTTACAACAAACCAATATCGTAGAAAGCTCCCTTTTATTGCAGAGTTTTCTGAAAAAGCAAAAAAACGCATCAAACCACACTCCCATCTAAGTTACAAAACGAATCCGTCCTTCGCAACAACAATAACGCTCCCCGCTCAGCCATCACAATTCTCCGTCTGTTGCGAAAGCTATTGTTTATCGTACTTGAGAACCTGCTCGGAAAAGAATTCCAACTTCACGCCTGCCTGTGCGAACATTTCTTCGCTTTCTTTGCCGGAATGGTATTTCATTTGGCACACGACTCTCTTAATTCCACAGTTGATTATCATCATTGCACAAGTCCTGCATGGTGTCATGCGGCAATAGAGAGTTGCTCCGTCCAACGAAATACCCCTTTTGGCTGCTTGGCAAATGGCATTCTGTTCGGCATGCACCGTACGCACGCAGTGAGTACTCACCTTGCCGTTTTCGTCTATTGTTTGCTTAAACAGGTGTCCCACATCATCGCAATGAGCCAAGCCCCTTGGCGAACCGACATAGCCCGTAACCAAAACCTGACGGTCTTTCACCACCACGCAACCGCTCTTTCCTCTGTCGCAAGTGGCTCTCTTCGAAGCAGCATCTGCCAACTCCATGAAGTACTCGTCCCAAGAAGGGCGTTGCTTGCTCTCTATCCTTTGCAGAACTTCCTCAACTTGGTCTTTCAACGCTTTCATATCGGAATTGTTCAAAAAAGCATAATCTGCCATCTTCATGCAAGAACCTATGTTCTGCTCATTCTCACCCGCCGAATGCATTTCCCTTTGTTCGTTTGCCACAAAGGTATCGAAATCCACATTATCCGTTGCACTTTTCCTTAACCTTATCCGCTCATATCGCTTTTTCAAATCGGCATCAACCGAAAACAGATAAAACCGACCGCTCTTTCTCAAAAGCTCAACCTCTTTCGGATTGCGAATACTCTCTATAACGCAATTCGCGCCCTTGGACAGAGCCTCCTCCTCTATGCATCTGACAATATAATCGGCACCATGTTCTTTTCTCAAAGCATTGGCAATTAGCGTCATGCTGTCCCTGTTCACTGCCATGCCTCTTTTTTCGATTTCTTTCACAAGAAAGTCCCTCACTGAGTAATGAACAAAGCCTCTATCTTTCAAAAAATCGACCACGGTACCCTTTCCTGCACCCAATGTGCCGGTAATGCCTATCAAAATCATACCTTATATTTATATGTTACCTTTGCAAGCTCCTCGTTCGCCTTAACGATTTTTTGTTTCAAGCTCTCCTTGTATTCGGTCATTTTCTTCTTCAAATCCTTGTCGCCCGTTGCCATTATCTGCATTGCCAATATGGCTGCATTCAAAGCTCCGTTTATGGCAACCGTTGCAACCGGTATTCCCGGAGGCATTTGCAACATTGCCAAAGCAGCGTCCATGCCCTCCAAAGAAGATTTTATCGGAACACCAATCACAGGCAAAGGAGTCATTGCCGCAATCACCCCCGGCAAATGAGCAGCCATGCCCGCACCTGCAATAATAACCTCTATTCCCCTTTTATCCGCACCGGTAGCGAACTCTTCCACCTCCTTAGGTGTTCTGTGAGCCGAAAGTGCATTGATTTCGAACGGAATCTCCATTTGATCCAAAAACTTGGCAGCCGCTTCCATTATCGGCAAATCCGAAGTGCTGCCCATTATAATACTTACTCTTGCTTTCATAGAACTGCAATTATTTCCTCTCTTTTGAACCTGCAAAGATAGGATTTTGGCACCAATTTCCGTAAAAATCAGCACAAAATAATACCTGCGTAAGGCGTTTCATTTGATTTTTGGCGTATCTTTGCAGGCTGATTATCAATATTAGGCAGAACGGCAAACAAAGAACCCGATGTGCAAATCGGCTTATAAAAATATAATTTGAAGATGGAAGACAACAGAGAGAACCGCTCTTGGAAAAGACCGGAAAGACAAGAAAGAGGTTTCAGAAACGGAAACGACTTTCACAAAAATCACGGAAACCGAAGCCCTATTCGCAGACGAGAAGAGGAAGGGACTTATCGCAATGAACGAAACGATGAACAAGGAAACGGAATGCGGCTCAAAAGACCCCGTATCGCCAGACCCGCAAGGCGAGAGATGACAGCCGAAGAACGTCTTTCTTTCAGAGGCAACGGCAGACGCCCATACCGAAACGAAGAGCGAGACTTTGCTCCAAGACGCAGGTTTGAGGATTCAGAAAGAACCTTCAACCAAGACGGCAGACGCAATTTTGAAAGGAGAGGCACAAACGACAGAAACACCACGGGCAGAACCTTTCACAAAGGCAAACGATATTACAGTGCAAAACCCGATATAGCCAATGCCGAAGACGGATTGATAAGATTGAATAAATATATCTCCAATTCCGGCGTTTGCTCGCGAAGAGAAGCCGACCTTCTTATAGCAGCAGGTTCGGTTACGGTCAACGGCGAGGTGGTAACGCAAATGGGCTACAAGGTTAAAGACACCGACGAAATAAGCTACGACGGAAAAAGACTCTCAAACGAAAGAAAAGTATACCTTTTGCTCAACAAACCGAAAGGCTTCATCACCACGCTTGACGATCCGCAAGACAGAAAAACGGTAATGAACCTTGTGGGCAAAGCTTGCAGAGAAAGAATCTACCCTGTCGGCAGATTGGACAGAAGTACCAGCGGATTGCTCCTCTTTACCAACGACGGAGAGCTGACCAAGAAGCTCACACACCCTTCCTACGGAGCAAGAAAGATTTATCACGTTGAATTGGACAAACCGGTTACCAAGGCGGACATGCAAACCCTGTTGAACGGAATAGAATTGGAGGACGGCATTGCCAGAGTGGACGACATACAATACGTAGAAACGGCAAACAGCAAAAAAGTTGTCGGAGTGGAGCTGCATTCGGGCAAGAACAGAATTGTCCGCCGAATGTTCAACCATTTGGGATACAAGGTCGAAAAATTGGACAGAGTATGCTTCGCCGGATTGACAAAAAAAGACATACCGAGAGGGCATTACCGATTCCTCGATCAAAAGGAAGTCGCCTTTTTGAAGATGTAACAAGCTATTAAAGCGGCAAAACATAAGTGCCGCCGACCAAACGACGAAAGCGAAAGCCCCTTGCAGACAGCTCAAAAGGGTTTTCGCTTTCTCTTTTTTTTGCCACTGAAACGGCGAAAGGCTGATTCAAAAAATTCTTTCGCCGATTCATTTTGCTGAATCAGCCATTCATTTTAGCGAATCGGCGTTTCATTTTGACAGAATCAGCCTTTTGCCAAATTATTGAGCGACAACTGTTTGAAAATTGCCTTTTCGGAAGTCTCTTCCCTCCTGCCGAACGAAATATTTACGAAAAACATTCGGCAAACGTCTTTAATGCACCGAACGGAATTAAAAGGCAGATGAACAATAGAACAAAAATGCCTACCTTTGCAGAGAAAGAATGCTCAAATGTTTCTCTCTGCCGCAAAGAACAGATGGCAGAGAAATTGCGAATATGCACAATAGGATTGCTTCAAATGAAGAAGGCTTTATCCTTAATCCTTTTATGGGTGTAGATTCAACAGTAGTTGCCGCTTTGGAGTCGAACAGAGATTTATTGGCATTGAAATAAATCAAACATATTTTGCAGCTGCAAAACAAAGAATAGAATTGATGATTGACAAACAAGACAAAACCGACTGCAACCCAACCATAACGAAAGGCGATGCTCGTTCCAATCAAAGTTTTCCGTTTGATGGGGCGGCATTCTTTGCCAATGCACAAAAGAGAGATGGAATTAAAAAAACGAAAGAATTGTCTCCCATCATTAAATGGGCAGGCGGCAAGGAAAAGGAACTGAAATACATCATTCCTAACATACCTGCATACAAACGGTTTATAGAACCCTTTGTCGGTGGCGGCTCCGTATTTACTGCCATGGGCGGAGAGGAGCTGCTTATCAATGATTTATCGCCCGAATTGATATATCTGTACAAAAATATTGCCGAGGCAAATCCCGCTTTTTATTCTTACGCCGAGGCAATAGACGCATCTTGGACAAATGCCCATGGTTTCTTTTCTGTAAACAAAGCTTTGGTGGATTTGTATTTGGAATATCGTGAAGAGAAAATAAGCCAAAACAAGTTAAAGCTCAAAATCAGAGACTTCTGCACATCGAAGCAAAGCGATATAGCGGGCATTCTGACTCCGGAATTCCAAGATTTGCCCTCTGTCCTACTTAACGAAATGGAAGCCAATCTGTACAGAAAAATGTTACGCATGAGAACATTGGAACAAAAGAAGCACCTGCTTTCAGCCTCTGACTTGGAAGACAATATAGAAACAGCCGTTAAAAGTGCCGTTTACATGAATTATCGCCGGTTGTACAACGACCGTGCCATATCTTCTTCCAATAATGTCGTTCACAGTGCGTTGTTTCTGTTCATAAGGAACTATTCTTACAGCGGAATGTTCAGATACAACGATAAAGGCGAGTTCAATGTGCCTTATGGCGGGATTGGCTACAACGCAAAAACGATGAAGAAAAAACTTGACTACTATCGCTCCCCTGCATTGTTGAATCACTTTAAGAAGACGCAAATCTACAACTTGGATTTTGAGCTTTTCCTTCGGAACTGCAGCCCGGGGGAAAACGATTTTGTCTTTCTCGATCCTCCTTACGACAGTGAATTTAGTACCTATGCAGGAAACGAGTTTACTCGTGAAGACCAAGCTCGACTTGCCGACTATATGATTAACGAATGTAGGGCAAAATGGATGCTGGTTATAAAGAATACGGATTTCATCTGCAAGCTGTACAGCAAGAAGGGGATAAAAATACAAACCTTCGATAAGGAATATCTTGTCAGCTTCATGAACCGCAACGATAAAAAGGCGACCCATCTGCTGATAACCAACTATTGAAAACCGCTTTCAAACTCTCAACCCGACCAAATGGCGAACCGTTTTGCAGAATCGGCGTTCGGCTGAAACAAATGGCTGATTCAGTAAAATGAATCGGCGAAAGAATTTTTTGAATCAGCCATTCATTTTTTTGAATCAGCCTTTTGTCATCGGTTTGTCTTTGTGTTGATTGCGATGGGCTTATTCTGCCGCTGCCTGGGCGTATTACATTCCTTTTCGATAGGTGTTAGGACTTACGCCTACGCTGCTTTTGAACATCTTGGTGAAGTGTTGCGGATACTGAAAGCCGAGGCTGTACGCTATTTGGCTTATGCTTTTGCTCGAATCGAGTATCTGTTCCTTTGCAATGGCAAGTATTTTTTCATGAATGTACTCCTGGGCTGTTCTTCCTGTCTCTTTCTTTATCAAATCGCCAAAATAATTTGAGGAAAGACACAGCTCGGCGGCGCAATACTTGACCGTCGGCAAGCCGTTTGCGGGGGCTTTGCTTCCGGTGAGGTAGTTGTCCAAGAGTTGTTCAAAACGACTGAGTATGTCGGTGTTTGCGAGTTTTCGTGTTGCGAATTGCCGTTCATAAAATCGCAGACAATAGTCGAGAAGCAGTTCTATGTGTTTGGCAATAAGCCTTTTGCTCAACCTGTCTTGCGATTGTTGCAACTCGTTCTCTATTTGTTGCAAAGAGTTGTTGAACATGCTTCTTTCTTCTTCCGAAAGGTGTAACGCTTCTCTGACATCGTAGGAAAAGAAACCGTATTCCCTTATGTTTTTTCCCAAGGAAGTGCCGTGTATCAGTTCGGGCGAAAAGCATAAGGCTTTGCCTTTGAATTGATGCTTCTTCCCGTCGTCTTCAACTCCCATAACCTGCCCGGGGGCTACGCAAACAACGGTACCCTCTCCATAGTCGTATTTCTGTCTGCCGTAGATAAGGTCTCCGCATTTGACTTCTTTCAGAAAAACGGCATAAAAGCCGAAACGGCAACGCAGGTTTCTCATCGGCTTGCACTTGGAGAAATCTATAATGCTTACAAGCGGGTGAACGCTCTCTATGCCAAACAGTTTGTTATAGTCGTCCACCGTTGTTGCTTCGTGTATTGCTGTTTCCATATTGTTCGATATGATGGTTTATGCTGCAAAGATACAAATCGAATTTGAATGGAATCGCATCATACGGATAAAGCATAACGGCATTTGGAGGGTATAGAGGCAGCGTTGCATGTTCAAATTCGGTAAAATGATTAAGTTTTTCGGTAATTTGTATATGTACAAACGCTCGCCCGAGCAGTAATTTTGCAGATACAAAAAAGAAAATACGGTATCTATGAAGAGAAGAGTTTTTTTGATGGTCATGCTTGTCATGCCTATGATTTTCGGAGTACAAACACTAAAATCGCAGAATAAAATGAAAGATGTTTTGACTGAAAAGGAAAAGAATCTGGTTACCGTGGCTGCTCTTGCTGCCAACGGGGAGGTTAATCGGTTGGGAATGCGGTTAGGCGATGCCCTTGATGCGGGTGTTGCCGTTAATGAACTGAAAGAGGCTTTTACTCAACTGTATGCTTATGCGGGTTTTCCGCGTTGTCTGAATGCCTTGGCGTGTCTGCAAAATGTTTTGCAGCAAAGGGAAAAGCAAGGCATAAAAGACACAAAGGGAAAAGCCATAGAGCGTTTTCCGAAGGATTATGACGCTTTGGCTGAGGGTACAAAAGTGCAGTCTAAACTCGTGAAGGGAGAATTTCACTACGATTTTGCTCCTTCGGTCGACTATTTTCTCAAGGCACATTTGTTCGGGGATATTTTTTCGAGTGATGTGCTTTCTTACCAAGAGAGAGAAATGGTAACGATTGCTGCATTGGCGTCCATGGACGGAACGGGCAGTCAGTTGAAATCTCATGTGAGGGGTGCGGAAAATATGGGCGTAAGGATTGAACAGATACGTGCCGTTGCCGATGTTTTGAAACAAACAGTAGGAAGCACCGAAAGCAAACGAGTGGAAAAGGTTATTGCAGAGCTTTATGACGGAAAGACAAACCTTGTGGAGCCGTTGGGAAATGCGGCTTTTGCCCTTGGTGAGCCGAATACGGCATACGAAAAATATTTTGTCGGCAACAGCTACCTTGCCCCTTTGTCTGCGAAAGACATATCCATGTCGAATGTAAGTTTTGAACCGGCATGCAGAAATAATTGGCACATACATCACGGCGGAGGGCAGATTTTGATTTGTGTTTACGGCGAAGGTTGGTATCAGGAATGGGGAAAAGAGGCACAAAAACTGCATAAGGGCGATGTGGTCAACATTCCGCCCGAGGTAAAGCATTGGCACGGAGCGGCAGCCGACTCTTGGTTTCAACATATCGCAATAGCCGTTCCTGCAGAAAATGCATCTACCGAATGGCTCGAAAAGGTGAGCGATGAGGATTACGGCAAATTGAAGTAAAATGAGAATATTGTCGATTTTGGTTCTATTGCTGTTTTCTGTAACCACAGTCATGGGACAGAAAACGGAGAAAACAACAAAGGGAATAGAGATGGAAAACTTGAAATTGGAAACAAAATGGGATAAGACTTTTCCCAAGAGCGACAAGGTGAAACACGAAAAGGTTGTGTTTCACAATCGCTACGGTATAACATTGGTCGGAGATTTGTATACGCCGAAAGACTTGAATGGCAAAGCGGCTGCAATAGCCGTGAGCGGTCCTTTCGGGGCTGTAAAGGAGCAAGCCTCCGGTCTTTATGCTCAAACATTGGCAGAAAGAGGGTTTGTCGCAATGGCTTTCGACCCTTCGTTCACGGGAGAAAGCGGCGGAACGCCTCGCTACATGTGTTCACCGGATTTGAACACCGAGGATTTTTGTGCAGCGGTAGATTTTTTGTCCTGTTTGGAGATTGCAGACGAGGAAAGGATTGGAATATTGGGTATTTGCGGCTTTGGAGGCTTTGCCTTGAACGCCGCTGCCATGGATACCCGCATAAAAGCCACGGTAACCGCAACAATGTATGACATGAGTCGCGTAAAGACGAAAGGATACTTTGATAAAATGGACGAAGAGGAACGTTACAAGCAGCTTGTTGAACTCAATCGGCAACGAACCGAAGATTATAAAAGCGGAAAGTATGCCCTTGCGGGCGGTGTTGTAGATCCGTTGCCGGACAATGCCGAGTACTTTGTCAAAGATTACCACTTATACTACAAGACCGAACGAGGATACCATGCACGCTCGCTTAATTCGAACAGCGGTTGGATAACCACTTCCTCCCTTTCATTCATGAATATGCCGATACTCACTTACAGCAGTGAGATACGCAGTGCCGTTCTGATGATTCACGGAGAAAAAGCCCACTCTGTGTATTTCTCAAAAGACGCTTTTGCCAAACTTAAAGGAAACAACAAAGAGCTTGTGATAATAGAGGATGCAAGTCATATAGATCTTTACGACAATATGCGGGTCATACCTTTTGACAAGATAGAGGCGTTTTACAGAAAATATTTACGATAGAATATGTTTTTCAAACCGAGTAGTATTATGAGAAAATTATTTTTGGCGACTTTGGTTGCCACAATGCTTGGTTGCGGGTTAAACTCCTGCGCCCAGAAAGAGACAAAAAACAATTTGGATATGAATAAGGACAAAGCTAAAATTCTTGTAGTTTTCTTTTCAAAGACGGGAGAGAACTACGGTGTGGGCAATGTAACAAAGGGAAACACTCACTGTTTGGCTGAAATAATTGCCGAGAAAGTCGGAGGTGAATTGTTTGAAATCAAACCGGTCAATCCTTACCCCGATTCTTATGACGAGTGTGTTGCATTGGCTAAGAAAGAACTTAATGAACAGGCTCGCCCTGCGTTGAAAGACGATATAAGGGTGGAGGATTACGACTGTATCTTTTTAGGTTACCCTAACTGGTGGGGCAATGTGCCTATGCCGGTTTATACTTTCATGGAGAAACACAACTGGACGGGCAAAACCATAATTCCATTCTGTACTCACGAAGGCAGCGGCTTGTCTCAAACAGAGAAGAACATAAAAGACGCATGCAAAGGAGCAGAGGTATTGAGCGGTTTGGAGATGCACGGCACCACGGCTCAAAGTTCCCGTAAGGAAGCGGCAAACCGAGTGGATAAGTTCTTGAAAAAAGTAGGGTTCTAAGTCTTTCCACGGGCAATGGCGGTTAATCCGCATACCAAAGAAGTTATTTCGAATTTCTGTTTCGGAATAACTTCTTTTTGTGTGCTTGACCGAGTGCCTTAAAACAGGAAATGCAGACAACGAAAAACAGAATGCAAGCAACGTCTGTGTATAATAAAATGGTAAATTATCTGTTATATTGTCGTAGTTGTCGCTTAGGCGTTTTGTTGTCGGGGATTCGGAATGTGTGACGACGGATTAAGGCATGGTTTGGCATGAAGTATAAATTATTGTTGGCAATATCGGTATTGTTTTTCTCCTTTGGAGATTGCTTTTCCCAATTCGGGGGAGAGAGTTCTTATTCTGTGCTGACACTTGCTCAAAGTGCAAAAACAAGAGCCTTGGGAGTGGATTTTGTGTCTTCGTTTACCGATGATGTAAGCATGGTTATGACAAACCCTGCCACATTAAGCAGCTTGAATCACAAGACTTTTTCATTGACTTACGCCTATCTGTTCAGCGGCATCAATCAAGCGGCTTTGGCGACAAGCCGCACGGTGGATAAACTCGGTAGTTTTGCCATCGGATTTCAGTATTTGAATTATGGAAACTTCGATATGACGGAGGAAAACGGTGATGTTGTCGGCAAGTTCTCGGCAGCGGATTATGTATTCACCTTTTCATGGGGCAGAATGTTGGATTCCAATGTTTACATAGGTGCAAACATCAAACCGGTGTTCTCAAAATATGAGTCTTATTCCTCTTCGGCTATTGCTCTTGATTTGAGCGTAGGTTTCCAATCAAATGACAGAACGTGGTCTGCCTCACTGATGGCTCGCAATATGGGAGCTCAAATAAAGAAATTTGCAAACGAAGATGCTTCTCTTCCTTTTGACCTTGCATTTGCGGCTTCCAAGAAGCTGAATCATGCTCCTTTTGTTCTCTATTTGGAACTGAATAACCTGCATCGCTGGAACATTAGAGAAGATGACCCGCTTAACCCAAGGGATAAAACGGATTTGAACGGCAATGTGGAAAAAGAGAATGAGGTGTCGGGCTTTTTGGACAATATGTTCAGACATGTGCAGTTCGGAGTGGAGTTCGTTCCGTCTAAATACTTCTATCTTGCGGCGGGATACTCGTGGAAGCAAAACAGAGAAATGCAAGTAAGCGATGCTTTCTCTTTAGCCGGTCTGTCTTACGGCTTTGGTCTCAACTATCGCCAATTTCGTTTGGCTTATTCCCGTTGTGAATACCACAAATACGGCTCTCCGAATTACGTGAGTCTGCTTATCAAGTTGTAGTTTCTAATATTGCCGACTAATCCTTTGAATAGGATATTTGAGAGTACACCCTCTCCATAACGAGTTCGGCATCCACCGGAAAGGTCTCGGGGTTTTTCAGTGTGTAATCCCATTCTGCTATCTCTTCTCCGTGATCCTTTGTCGTGTATACCTTTATCGTGTAATCGGGATACTCCTTTACCAAGTTTTCATAGCCGCTCTGCACAAATGCTTCCAAAACCTCCAGAATGTCTTCGGTCAACTGCTGCGAGTTCTGCTCTTTTGCCGAAGGTACGACTTGGTTGCAGTTCTCCACAATATCGGCATATAAATCAAACTCTTCGGCTGCATTTATTTTTACCGTTACAAAACTGCCCGGTTCTGCCTTCTGCTCTATCGGAATAAGCACTTCGTTATCCACCTCGGGCGAATCGTATCCCGTTCTGCCTATCCAATACTCTCCCTCACAGCGATCAATCAACACCTTGCAGGTTTTGCCGATTTTCTTTTGATTCAAGTCTAATGAAATCTGCTGTTGAAGCTCTATCAAGGCATTCAGTCTGTCCTGTTTTACTTCTTCCGTTATATCATCGGGCAATTCATATGCTGCCGTTCCTTCTTCGGCGGAATAGGTGAAGGCGCCAAGTCTGTCAAACTTCGTTTCTTCCACAAATTCCTTTAATTCCTCAAATTCTTCAGCCGTTTCGCCCGGATAGCCCACAATCAAAGTTGTTCTGAGGCATATATCGGGGATTTCTTCTCTCAATCTCTTCAAAAGAGAACGGATTTCCTTTCCTGTGATATGTCTGTTCATCGAATGCAGCACCCTATCGTTTATATGCTGCAAAGGCATGTCGACGTAATGACATATTTTAGGCTCGGTTTTCATCAAATCTATCAGTTCGAAAGGGAAATCGTTGGGATAGGAATACTGAATGCGTATCCACTCTATGCCGTCTACCTTTGCAAGTGCTTTCAGCAATTCCACCAAACGGCATTCGCCATAAATATCCTTGCCATAATTCGTGGTGTCTTGGGCAACCACTATCAATTCTTTGACGCCCCGCAAGGCTAATGCCTCTGTCTGCTCTACAAGGCTCTCAATAGGTTCAGACACATGCCTGCCTCGTATATAGGGTATGGCACAAAATGAGCAAAATCTGTCGCAACCCTCCGATATTTTCAAATAGGCATAATGCGGAAGCGTGCTTAATTGCCTCAATGTTCTGTCTTGCGACACCAACTCATTGGACAAATATTCCGCTATCTTTTCGTAGTCGTTGGCTCCAAAGAATTTGTCGACCTCGGGCAGTTCTTCGGCAAGCTCCTTCGCATATCGCTGAACAAGACAGCCGAAAACGATTAGTTTCTTTATTTGTTTTGCCTTTCTGAGTCGGGCAAATTGCAAAACGGTATCGACAGACTCCTCTTTGGCATCGCCTATAAATCCGCAGGTATTTACAATCACCACATCGAAATCGGTATTAGAGGAATCGAAAGAGACTTCGAATGTACTTTTTCCAAGCAAGCCTGCCAAATGCTCGCTATCCACGAGGTTCTTAGAACAACCTAGCGTTACAAGATTTACCCTTACTGCCATCTTTCTGCCTTATAATCTTATTCTTACCCCTATGTTGACATTAAATCTGCTTAACGACTCTTCGTAATCGGAAATATCTATCTTGTCTTCCCCAATGTGCAGAGTGGAAACGTTTCCCGAAAGAAAACTTGCAGACAAGCCTATGGATATAAAGCGTGTGATTTTATAGTCTGCCCCTATTCCCAATCCGTAACCGAAACTGCTGCCGGTGTAGGTTGCGGATAAGTCCGCTTTATCGGTGTTTTGCATTTTCATATAGCCGAGAGTGGCTCTGCACCAAAGGTCATAGTGTTCTGCAATGGTGGGCAACTGAAATTTGAAGCTCGGTCCGATGTAGAATATCTTCATATCATCGGAGTAATACTTGTTTGTCATTTTTCCGCTTGCAACGTCAAGCACTTCTTTATCGAAACCATGTACCGAACCGAACATTGAGGCTTTGAAACCGAACGAAAACAGTTCATGAAAGCGGTAATCATAGTCAAATTCGAGTTCATAGCCGTGCTTCATGCGGGAAGACTGCTCGCTGTTGTCAAACATGTTTACAAACTCCTTTGGATGTTGCTCCCCGGGTTTGAAAGAGTATCCTGCATTCATCGAAAAATTATGTCTTTCGAACTTTCCCTGTGCAAAAACCGGCATTACGGATAATGCCATACACAAAACAACAATTATTTTTTTCATATCCATTTCCTATTATCTCGTTTTTACTCGAACAAACTGTCAACAAAAGCCTTACGATTGAATATCTGCAAATCCTCCATCTGTTCTCCTAAGCCGATATAGCGAACGGGAACTTTGAATTGCTCGGATATTCCTATGACAACACCGCCCTTGGCTGTTCCGTCGAGCTTTGTCAAGGCTATTGCATTAACATCGGTTGCCGCCGTAAACTGTTTGGCTTGTTCTATTGCATTCTGTCCGGTTGAGGCATCAAGAACCAACAACACTTCGTCGGGAGCCTGCGGTATTACTTTCTTCATTACGTTCCGAATCTTTGAAAGCTCGTTCATCAAGCCCACTTTGTTGTGAAGACGTCCTGCCGTGTCGATGATGACAACCTCTGCGTGTTTTGCCACCGCCGACTTCAAGGTATCGAATGCCACAGATGCCGGATCTGCTCCCATGCCTTGGGTAACTATGTCTACCCCTACTCTGTCTGCCCATATCTTAAGCTGGTCCACGGCTGCGGCACGAAAGGTGTCCGATGCTCCAAGCACGACTTTTTTACCTGCCTGCTTGAACTGATACGCCAATTTGCCTATTGTGGTGGTCTTTCCCACTCCATTCACTCCCACAACCATTATCACATAGGGCGTATCTCCCTTCGGAAAATCGAAATTCTCTCTCTCCTCGTTACGGTTTTCTTCCAACAAGGCTTCTATTTCTTCCTTCAATATGCCGTTCAACTCTGCCGTTCCGAGGTATTTGTCTCTTGCCACCCTCTTTTCAACTCGGTCGATTATTTTAAGCGTTGTTTCCACTCCTACATCAGCCTCAACCAATATCTGTTCAAGATGATCGAGTACCTCTTCATCTACTTTTGATTTGCCGGCTATCGCCTTGGATATTTTCCCGAAAACACTCTCCTTCGTTTTGGAAAGCCCCTTATCCAATGTCTCTTTCTTACTCTTGGTGAAAAATGAAAAGAATCCCATTCTCATACTGTTTTTATCCGCACAAATCACACCTTTTCGCCAACGACTGAGCAATCAGTGCGGAGATGGTAACACAAAAAGTTGTTATGCTCATCATTGAGTGAGTATAACAACTTCTATTTCAAAAACAACGTCCCTAAAACGACAATGTCCGTTTATCGAAACCGAACATCAAGCAAAGTTACTTCTTTGCAAAATATTCCTTTACGCTGTCGGAAGGTATGATTTCCTCTTTGAATGTGTAAGCTCCCGTCTTCTCAGAACGCAAAGTTCTTATCACTTTCGCAAAATCCTTACCCGTTGATGTTTTAAGGGTTGCAACTACTTTCTTTGCCATTTTCTATACTCCTCTTATTTTGTTATTTTATTTCCTTATGTATAGTCATTCTCTTCAATATGGGATTGTATTTCTTCAATTCCAATCTCTCCGGAGTGTTCTTCTTCGATTTTGTAGTGATATAGCGAGAAGTTCCGGGCATTCCCGATGCCTTATGTTCAGTACATTCCAATATTACTTGAACTCTTACGTCTTTCGATTTCTTTGCCATTTTATATACCTTTTTGAGGGTGCAAAGTTAGTTAGATTTTTTGTTCTGACCTAATATTGCACCAAAAAAATTATCATTCCGCTTCTTTTGCTTCGCTCATTGCACGCTTAACTCGTTCTATTCCAGCTTGCTCAACAGTCAAATCGCCGTAATAAAACGCTCTGTCGTAGTTGTTGCGTGTGTAATCTCTGATAAATCCGTGAATTGACTTGTCTCCCTTTTCGAAACTGTGGGATATGGACGCCCTGTAACCGTCTCTGCAATCTATTTCCATGGAAAGGAATTGTATTTTACCGTCTTTTCCCCGTATTACATCGAAATTGGTAAACCTGACGGTGGAATACTTCAAGATGTTCTTTCTTATCTCCAACAATTGTTTGTCGGAAGTGTTCGCACTTACTCCCACAACCACATAATCTTTGCCTATGTAGTACGGGAAAGGTTCCTTATCGCCGGATTGTGCTTTCACAAAGCATGCACAAAGCAAAATACCGAACAACAACGCAATTCTCTTCTTCATAAATTCAATATGGTTTACATCTGCAAATATACGATTTTTTTCTTTCGCCGATTCAGAAAAATGAATCGGCGAAAGAAAAAATTAGAACGGCGATTCATTTTGCTGAATCGCCGTTCTAATTTTATGTGCGTTTTTACTTAGGCTTAAAGGTCAAATGACAGGGACACACGCAAGGTGTTTTTCAATGGATTGTTGTTGAGGGACGAGGTGGAAATAAGGTAGCTTATGTCCAATCCCATTACATTGTATCGCAATCCTGCTCCAAGGGTCAAATACTTTCTTGCTCCCTTGTTCTGTGCCTCATAGAAATAGCCGGCACGAACGGCAAGTATTTTGTTGTACCAATATTCTAAACCGAGAGACACGCTTACCTCCTGCAATTCTTCCTTGAAACCGTTGGGAGCGTCATAGAATGACTGAATTGCCCCTTGCAACACTCCCACATTGGGGTCTTTTCCTGCAAATATGTTACCCTCTTCATCGTAAACGGGAGGTGTAGGCACCAACAACTTGTTGAAGTCTGCCATTATGGAGAGATTGTTGAACTGATCGAAGTCCATGCTGTATCTTCCGCCTATTCTCAAATTTGCAGGAAGAAAGGAGCTTTCCATATTGTCGGAATATGAAATTTTGGAACCAAGGTTGGAAATCTGAACACCGAAAGCGTACTGCGTAGGCATTGCCAAATCTATAGTATTTTGGTAATACAAACCCAAATCGGCTGCACCGGCATTGGCAGCGTGTGTTTGGGTTGTTCCGACGTTCTGACCCTGGGTCAAATCCGAACGGATATATCTTCCGGTCAACGACATGGAGAGATTTTCCGACAGCTTCATGGAATAAGCTATATCAAAAGCAAATTCGTTAGGCTTATACGTTCCCGTTGCCTGCCCGTCTTCGCTGAAAAAGTCTATGGAACCGAGCGAGAAATAGGTCAAGGACGCTCCCAATGTATTACGTTCGTCAAGGCGATAGTAGCCGCTCAAATACATGAGCTTGATGTCGGCAACAATTTCCCTTAACCATGGCGAATAAGTAAAGGTGAGTCCGGCTTGCTTTTCCATAAACGACAACTTTGCAGCGTTCCAGTGTATGGAATTGGCATCGGGTTTGCTCGCCGCACCCACATCGCCCATTGCTCCTGCTCTTGAGTCTGGTGCAATCAGCAACAAAGGAACGCCTGTCGAGATTATACGGTTACCATTCTCCACTTTTCCGGTCAGCCAATCCACAGTCGCATCCGGGTTGGTTAATTGTGCAAAACCTGTTGACGCCATGGTGGCAAAAAGTATTGCGATTAAAAACTTCTTCATCTTGTTTACAGTGTTTATGTGCTTGTTTCAAACGTGTATGATATGCTTTTATTATTTTCCCCTGCCGAAAATGACCATCTTTTGAGGCTCCGTATAAATTTCGTCGGCATTGGTTTTCAACCGCATTCTCACAAAGAAAATACCATTCCCCATTTGTCCGCCACCGTCAGAGTTTCCGTCCCATTGCACAGGCCCTACAGTGTAAGTACCTATGTACGGCGTAACATCTTTCTGCACAATCAGTCTGCCCGTCCTGTCGAATATTTGCAACTCTGCCGAAAAAATGCTGTTCGCCTGATTGTGTTCCAATATTATTTCGGTGCTTTCGGTAAACGGATTAGGGTAATTTTTCAGTTTCATCTGTTCTCCGCGTTTTGAGGATTTGACTATGAAACTCACCTCCGCTTCGGAAGAAAAGTTGAATATGTTCCAAACTCTTATGCTCAACGTATGGCTTCCCTCTGCAAGATTGGAAAACGGGAAACGTATCACCCCTTTCGAGAAATCCTCACCAAGCGGCTCAAAATAGTCATTCAAAACGAATGTGTTGGCAGCATTGTCCAAGCGAGCCATAATGTCATGTCCCAAACCTGTACCCACGGTGTTTATGGCTGTGGAGTCTGAAATTATGGCAAAAAGTTGAGGATTCTCATCTGTTATTCCGCCGTTATGGAAGTTGGTATCGTTTATGAACAATCGCACATTCGGTCTGCTCTCCACTATGTTTACCGTTGTGTCTATGCCTCCTATTATAAAATCGGTATAGTTCCCTGCCGCATCGGTACTGTCCGATTGGGCGTAATAACTTATTTTACCCTTTCCGTAGTTGTATGCAATATCCTTGGGCAGCATAAAGTGATAAGCGAACCTGCCATTGGTTACCGTGGCAGAGCCTTTGTGAAGAATGTTCTTTTGTTGTTCAAATTCTATATCGGTATTCAATCCCTCATTGTCCAACGTGCGGTAATTGCTTGCCTTGTCCAAAAGGGTGATTTGCACCTTACCGTTGAAATCATCTATTCTAACTCCGTCCGTATCCGTTATTTCTCCCTCTATGGTCATGTTCGACAAAGCTCTTACGGTATCTTGCAGACTTGCAAGTTCTGTGTTGAAGCCGTTGATTTTTGTTGTCTTGACGTTGTACTGCGGAAGACTTATCCTTAGGGCAGGATCGCCGAACAGACCGAAGCTCCTTTCTTCGACAACCAACAATGTGGCATTTTTAGCTTTCATAAAGACCTCTCCAAAAGTCAATCCCTTTCCGTTTTCTTTGATTACGGCAAACTTATGCAGGTTTTTGTTTATTTCGTTTCTTGACGGAATCTTTCTCGATGCCGATATAAGTGCTATGCCGCCGCCGTTTTCGGAAGAGAGAACAAACTCCCCTGCCGATTGTTTGTCGACTTGGTCGAACCGTGTGAACTCACAGGTTGAAGTTATGAATATCGGCAATGCGTTATAGTTGTTCCAGCCGCTTATATCAGTAATAGTGATTAACCGTTCGCTCGAAAGGTGGTCGTCTGAACCATGTCCGACATAGTTAAACAACAAACAACCTTTTTTCATTCTTTGATTTATTGCCTTGGAAGCATCGGGGTAGGTAGCCCCGGCGGAAGAGGAATACTGCTTGTAGGCATCTGAATAAATCTTCTCCACGTTCAAATCGGGGTTGGTCTCTTTTATTTCGTAGTATATGTTTTCTGCATTCTCTATAAAGTACCTTTCGCTCCAAGTGTCGGCATCATCAGCCGTCAAGGTTACCATGTTTCTCCAATCTCCCCATTCGCCGTTTCTTATATCGGTTCTGTTCATGTACCTCTCGCACTTGTCTACCATGTTTTTTGCTTCGGCAAGCGTGTTTACGGTAAATCGACCGACACCTATGTTCATTGTATCTCTGATATTACCGCTTGCGTATGGAGAAAGATAAGCAAGAACATCATCGGTGGTAAATGAAAAACCTGTGTTCACCAAAGAACTTTCAGCTTGATAAGTAGGAATAAAATTGTTGTTGTATTTAAGTATGTTCTTGTTGTCAAAAGTGCCGTCTCCGAAAAGAAGCAAATTTTTAGGTGCAGAACCGGTCGCCGCATATCTGTTGTACAGCATTCTCATCAACTCCCTTATGGCAAGGAAATCCTTTGTACCCGAAGAAAATTCGTTATAAACCTGCTGCGTTGTGGCAACCTTGACAGTCATTCCATCACATCGGCGATGCAATTCGGCAAGCCGTTCAGCCTGTTCCAAGAATGCAGGTGCAGAAACGATGACAAAATCCGTCGCCTCCCACGCATGGAGGTTTTGATTTTCCACCTTGCCCTTAAGCACCGGTGCAGGAAAATTACTGCCATTGAACATGATAATACTGCATAAGGTGTCGGCTTTAACCTTCACGCCTATGGTTTCTCCGTCTTTCTGATAGTCCTCCACCAAGCTCACATTGCCATTTCGAACTTCCCATATTTGGACGTTACTCGCCTTTACATTATTTATTCGGTAGTCGACTATATTGTTTTTACCTATGTTTTCTGTTGCATAGAACCGCAAGGAAGCATTGTTGTATCGCAATTTTCTCAGGTAGTCGACTTTGACATAATCAAGTCTGCCTTTCGATGTCGCATTGCCGCTGAAGACGATTTTCAGTGTATTGTTATCGTTTGCCATGTTGACGGAAAAGGTTTTGCTCCCCGCATAAGCCACATAGTCGGTAGGCGGTGTACCAACGGTTATGCTGCCAATACTGCCATTGTTCAGCTTGAAATCGAACGAAGATGGAGTTTCAGCCTGGTTAAGTACCCTTATTGTGATGTCGGTATTCTGCTCGGCTGACACGTTTTGCAGGTTGAGCGGAATAGAAAGCTCAGGCGAACCGGAAGACAAGGCTTCCCCAACCCAGTTTCTTCCGCTACCCAAAAGATTTGCCACTTCTCTTTTATGGATAAAAACATCGTGAACACAATTTGTTTGGTGTGTTGCCTCCGCCTGCACAGCCTCTCTGGCTGAGATACGTTTTTTATTCCCGATACCGGCATCAAATGTTATGAAGTAGGTTGAGGCATCGGAATATGGGTGAAGTTTGAAATCGAAACAGGCTTTTACCTTATCATACGTTAAGGTCATTGTGTTTTCTGCATAAAAGAGTGCATACTTTCCGGCAGCATTGACATAGATGGCGTTTTCCGCTATGTCGGATTGAGTGTAATCCGAGTTCTTATCCGAAATTGCCTTGCCGGCTCGCCCGAATATCGAAAGGTTGTCAAAATCTATTTCCTCCTCCGGCACGCCCAAAGACACAAAGTCCGCATATGTCAATTTATATATACCGTTGGATGGAATGTTCACAGCATACCACGAACCATGTGCAAGAACGGAAGAATCCGGATAAGAAATATTTTGTGCATTCAGCCCCATAATTCCGACCAAAGCCAAAAGCAAACAAATCAACTGCCGTTTCATTTGAAAATAATCTGTTTTTAATCTTGTCAAATACGCCCTGCAAGAGCATGAGTATAAACACCGAAAATCAACTTTTTATTGCATAGAAACCAAAACAGAGAAGCCACACCCAAACTTTTGTACTCCGAAAACAAAATCAAAGAAACAGTTCATCGTATGAAATATGCTTTTTTGCTTTTCACGAACGGCGAAATGAAACAAAACATCGATTTTTACGATATAAGAAAGAAATGCAAGCATAACGAGGGTTGTGTGGTTTTACTCTGAAAACACGGATAGTTAGACCTGTTCCGCAGTATTAAATGAAGAAAAAAACGGGAGAAAGCGACGATGTATGAAGATTTTTTCGTAATATTGCCAATTCAAACAGAGCTAAAAGGTACAGCCTCAAAAAATTGAGAGATTGAAATATGAAGAGAAAAATACTGATTCTTGCGATTGCGTTGATGAGTGTAGGTTTCGGCTTGCAGGCACAAGACCCTCACTTCTCGCAATTCTATGCTAATCCGCTGTATACAAACCCTGCGTTGGCGGGAACGGTGGTTTGTCCGAGGTTTTCCCTATCCTACAGGAATCAATGGCCCGGATTGGACGCTTTCAAGACTTTTACGGCGAGCTACGATCAATACTTTGACGCAATAAGCGGCGGTATCGGAGTAATGATTATGAGCGATGCTCAAAGCGAGTTTTACAGAACAAACAATGCTGCATTGATTTATTCCCTAAGATTGAAAGTTGCGAGAGATGTTTACGTCAATGTGGCAGCGCAAGCGAGCTTGACAAATCGCAGTTTGGATTGGGACAAATTGTCATTTCCCGATATGATTGACCCGCGGTACGGATTCATATATAGTACTATGGCAGAAAGACCGGAGGATTTGTCGCATACGTATTTTGATATTGCAGCCGGAGCCGTTGCCTACGGCGAAAATTGGTTTGCAGGAATATCTGCTGCAAATCTTTTGAGACCCGATGACGGTTTTATCTCCTACAACCGAGTTCCCATAAGGTTTACGGCTAATGCAGGACTTAGATTCAACCTTGCAAGGGACAAACGAAGAACAAATGCTTTCTTTGGCGCCCCTATAATTTCGCCCAACATCATTTATAGCATGCAAGGGAAATTTCAAATGATAAACTACGGTCTTTATTTGGACTGGGAACCGTTCATAGTCGGCACTTGGTTTCGTCAATCCATCAGTTTCGCCAATGCAGACGCCTTGGTGCTGATGTTCGGAGTGCAATACCAATCATTCAAAATAGGATATAGTTACGATATTACGGTATCCAAATTATCGAATGCTTCGGGCGGCGCTCACGAGGTAACCTTGGGAGCTCAGCTTCCTTGTCCGGAAAAACGTAAAAAGATAAAACCGATAAAGTGTCCTTCATTCTAACGGACGTTCGAGCAGATTGTAACAAATATAACAGCAGAACAATAAAACAACAGATAATATGAGAATCATCGGCAAAGTAATTCTTGGTCTAAGCGTTGCAGTCCTTTTCTTCGGTTGCAAAGGCAAACAGACTTCTTCAACTACCGGTTGGAATTTGAACGATTCAAAATGGGGCGGATTTGAATCCGCTGATGCAACAGAGCAAATTACTCCTCCGGGAATGGTATTTATAGAAGGTGGTGCGTTCGTTATGGGATCTATGACGGACAATGTGAGATACGAATGGCACAACCAACCAAAGAGAGCGACCGTTTCATCGTTTTATATGGACGAATGCGAGGTTACAAATCTTGCATACAGAGAATACCTCTATTGGTTGAACAGGGTGTATGGCAATGACTACCCGGACATTTACAAGAAAGCTCTTCCCGACACCTTGGTTTGGAGATCTAAGCTAAGCTATAACGAACCCATGGTGGATTACTATTTCCGCCACCCGTCTTGGGCTGATTACCCTGTTGTGGGTGTAAGTTGGGTTCAGGCTTCTGAGTATTGTAATTGGAGAACCGATCGTGTGAACGAAAAAATTCTGATTGACAGAGGCATATTGGAATTTGACCCCGACCAACAGGGCGACAATGTTTTCACGACCGATGCTTACCTTGCCGGACAATACGAGGGTTATGTAAAGAGAGATTTGGAGGATTTAGACCCTAACTCGCAAGGAACACGTAAGGTAAAACCCGAAGACGGTATTTTATTGCCCCGTTTCAGACTTCCAACGGAAGCCGAATGGGAATATGCGGCGCTTTCTTTGGTTGGAAATACTGTTGACGAGCGTGTGGTTGAGAGAAGGATTTATCCTTGGAACGGACACATCACAAGGTCGGCAGAAAAGAAGTACTACGGCGAGATGTTAGCCAACTTCAAGAGAAGCCGCGGTGATGCAATGGGCGTTGCAAGTGCTTTGAACGACCATTGGGAATACACAGCTCCGGTAATGTTCTATTTCCCTAACGATTTCGGGCTTTACAACATGGCAGGCAACGTTTCGGAATGGGTGATGGACGTTTACAGACCAAACACCGGCATTGACGCTGAAGATTTGAACCCATTCAGAGGTAACGTTTACATGACTAAGGTAACAGATAGCGATGGCATGATAGCCGAAAAGGACTCTTTGGGAAGAATCTCCTACAGGGCTGTAACCACAGAGGAATGTATCAACAGAATGAACTACCGCCAATCCGACAATATCAACTATTTGGACGGAGACTTGGCATCACAACTTACCGATGCTTGGATAACCGAGGGTGGAGATGAGGAAGCCTCGGCTGCAGACGTGAGTGAAGAAGAGGAAGCAAAACCTATGTCAAGCGGAATGTATGACTTTGAGAAGACTTCCATGATTAACGACCAAGCCAGGGTGATAAAAGGCGGTTCATGGAAAGACAGAGCGTTCTATTTAAGTCCGGGACAGAGACGTTTCTTGGATCAAAACAAGAGCGCAAGCTGGATAGGTTTCCGTTGTGCAATGGACAGAATGGGTGCAAGAGAACAATAGGTCGTAAACTCCTATCGGATTTGAGGATTACCGAAAAGAGTTCCTCAAACAAGTAAAAAAAAAGGAAAGAGGCAGTCTACCGAACATGTAGCTGCCTCTGTCCTTTTTTTGCATGCTTATCTTTCAGCTGTCATATCATAATTCCGACAGATTAGACGAGGCTCAACATCTTCCGCTTCCTCTTTTTACTCTCCACTTATTGCATAATTGCGAAACGAAAGGCTGATTCAGCAAAATGAATCGGCGAAAGAATTTTTTGAATCAGCCTTTCGTTTTGACGAATCGGCGATTCGATTTTTGTCAATCACCAATTCGTTTGGAACAAGTCTCCAATAGAATTTCAACCTGTGGCAAAGGACGATTGCAAAAATGCTTTCGTCGGAATTTGTTCTTTATTTCCTTACATGTACTACGTTTTTTGTACCTTTGGCGACTGATTTTAGAACTGTAAAATTTTATCCTATGATTAAAAAAACGGTCTTTTTTATTGCGATGGCACTATTTGCCTTTCATTCGTTTGCCCAAATCCTAATAGGCACGAATGCTTCTCAAAACGGAATGTTCACCATAAAGGAGTCTTTGACCGACTTGTCTGTTTCTCATTCCTTTTCCTTTCTTGAAGCGAAGGATACTTTGATAGAGGGTGAGCTTTATTCCGTCTTGAAGATGGGTGGCGATTTCGTAAGTTCCGGAAAGGTAGCAGAGGCTGAGCTTCCTGTTTTAACTTACTTGGTTGAGGTACCTTTTTGTGATGAAGTGCTTATTGAAGAGAACGTAAGCGGAAAGCATGTTTTCTCTTTGAAAAAGGGTGTGAGGGTGATGCCGAGACAGATTTCTCAATCCAAACAGAACGAAAGCGTGCCTTTCCAAATAAACGAGGGCTATTATGCCCGCAAATCTTTCGGCAGCTCGGACAGGGTTTCAATAGAGTATGTTGGCACGATGAGCGGTGTAAGGCTTGCCAAGTTGACAGTGAGTCCTTTACGATATAATCCTGCGGAGAACCAAATAGAATTTGTGGAAAACGTAGATTACACCATAAAGTTCGTAAATCCTGATTATGCAAAGTCGCTTGCGTTGAGAAAAAAGGCGGGAAGAGTGTTTTCGGACTTTGTTTCGGGACGAACGATGAACTTCAAAAACGTTTCGGCAAGCGTGCATGCGAGCAACATTCAGCGTCCTTACAAAATGGTTGTGGTGTCGGACAGAATGTTTGAGCAAGCCCTTCAGCCTTTCTTCGAGTGGAAAACTCAACAAGGCTTTGAGATTGTAACAGCCTATACCGACAGCATAGGCTCAGGAAGAACCGAAATCAAAAATTACCTGCAAGCTCTTTGGGATAATGCTTCGGAAGAAGCTCCGGCGGCAGATTACCTTCTGCTTTGCGGCGATATTGCCCAAGTGCCGGCTTTCGATGGCAACTATGCTGCGTACGGTGATTCCCACCCTACGGATTTATATTATGCGGAATACACCGGGGACATGCTTCCCGATGTTTTCTATGGTCGTTTCTCCGCTTCTTCCGTCGAACAAATGCAGGCAATAGTGGCAAAGACTGTAAGTTACGAAAAATATGAGTTTGCGGACGATGCCTTCATGGACAATATTCTTTTGGTTGCAGGAGTGGAGACCAACAATCCTGCTCCGACATGCGTGAACGGGCAGATGAACTACATAAAACAATATTTCGACGGTCTCGATACTTCTGTTTACTACAATCCTTCTTCCGGAAATTATGTTTCTGAAATAAAAAACAAACTCAATGCAGGACAGGCTTGGGTTAATTACTCGGCTCACTGTGATGAAAACGGTTGGTACTCCCCTTCTTTTTTGGTGTCGAATGTGGGAAGCATGACAAACGCCGGCAAATATGGCTTTTTTATAAACAACTGCTGTCTTTCAAGTAAATATGACGAAAACGAATGCTTTGCCGAAAAGCTTTTGAGGGCGGAGGACAAAGCTGCCGTTGCCGTTATAGGCGGAAGCGACTACACTTATTGGTATGAGGATTTTTATTGGTCGGTTGGAGCTAAAACACCTACGCTCAGCCCTGTTTACAACAGCAACATGCTTGGGGCTTATGACCGAATGTTCCACACAAACGGGGAATCGTTTGACAAGTGGTATGTTTCGGCAGGGCAAATGACCCAGGCAGGTAATCTTGCCGTAGAATTATCAAATTCGGAGAGGACGGAATATTATTGGGAGGTTTACACCCTTATGGGAGACCCTTCTCTTGTGCCTTATGCAGGAAGAGCAGACAGCTTTGACGTTGTTATTCCCGAGGTTCTGCCCTTAGGCACTGCCGAATTGAACCTTGAAAACCTTCCGCCTTACACCTACGTCGGATTGAGCATGAACAACAAGCTGATTACTGCCGCACAGGCAGATGAAAACGGCAGTCTCGTTCTGGAATTTGATGCTTTGACCGATGTCGGTGTGTTGAACATTGTGCTTAGCAAGCAGTTTTACAAACCTCTGATAAGAAGCGTAAACGTAGTAGTGCTTGATGAGCCGTATTTGAGCTTGTCCGAAATAGTCTTCACGGACGGAGAAACAGGTGAAACGGCAAACAGATTGCAAGCCGACAGAGAATACACCATCAGTTTGACCGCTCAAAACA
This sequence comes from uncultured Bacteroidaceae bacterium, assembly GCA_964606345.1. Taxonomy (GTDB): domain Bacteria; phylum Bacteroidota; class Bacteroidia; order Bacteroidales; family P3; genus Onthomorpha. Next base: position 35,996 of record CAZSFV010000012.1, read on the forward strand.
TTGGAACGCAAACTCTGCAAAATGCTGCCATACGCATAGAATTGCCCGATAGCGTTTCCTTGATAAGCAATGACTCGTTCCAAATAGGCAATGTAAACCCCGAGCAGGCGAGAGCTGTTGAGAATTTGTTTACGATAAAGACTTACAGCGGTTTGAGCGACAAATTGAGCCTTGCTTTTGTGTTGCATGTGGAGGGTAACGACTATAGCAGAAGCACAACAATAAGAAAGCAGATAACGGCACCTGTTTTGGACATCAAGAGCATAGACATACAATCGCAGGAGGAAAGCGATGTCAAGAGGATAGCTTTCACGCTTTCGAATACCGGCAGTTTGGCGGCACCGGAGGGAACAGCAAGCATTGAAAGCCGCTGCACGGCACTGTCTGTCGATGGAAATCCAAATGAAAATGTGGCTGCGATTTCTGCCGGAGACACATGGAAAGGAAGTTTTCTTTGCAGAGTGCAAGAAAACGAAGAAATAGAATTTGCCATTACTTATGCGGCAGGCGGATACAGCATAAAGAAGGTATTCAACATAGATATGACTAACAGAATAGAGGACTTCGAAAGCGGCAACTTTGCACAGCAATGGCAGAACGACAATCAAAATCCGTGGATAATCGACAGCAGTGCTGCCAAAAGCGGCACATTCTCCGCCCGCTCCGGTAGAATAAACGACCAACAGAGTTCCGTGCTTACAATCAGCACAAATGCCGTTTCAAACGACTCTATTTCGTTTTATTTCAAGGTCTCTTCCGAAAGAAATTACGATTTCTTCAAGTTCTATATAGACGGAACGGAGAAGTTGTCGCGTTCCGGCACGACAAACGCAGCCTGGGCGTATGCCTCATTCCCTGTAAGTGCAGGCGAACATACGTTCAAATTCGAGTATGTGAAGGATTACTCAAACGCAGCCGGCTCAGATGCCGCATGGATTGACGATGTCAAGCTGCCTTTGCAGGGTTCTTGTCTCGGTTTGAATGAAACTGTTGCCGACAATATAGCACTCGCACCAAACCCATCAAACAGACAAACAATAATCTCGGGACTCGAAGGTAATGTCAAGGTACTTTTGTTCGATGCCAACGGAAGAAAAGTAGACGAAATGAAAGTATCGTCTTCTGCCGTTGTCCTAAACACCGAGAATTTGCCTGTCGGAACATATTACGTTTGCATTGAATCGGGCAAAAGCCTCGTTACAAAAAAACTGATAATAGCAAGATAGCGACCAAATGATTTCGGACAGCATAGCAACCGGCACTTCGACCGATACCATCTTCGTTCCGCTATACTTATATAAGGACGAAACAGCCGTTGATTCCTCAATGGAAAATATCGGTTTCCGAAGCTATGTTATCCGAATCTTGAACGACTCATTCCCACAGCTTGACTACAAACCTTGCTTGCTGCAAGAAAAAACGTATTTCTTCAACCGAAATATGAAGATTGAGGAGGTAAGCAAGAACAACGTTAATTCGGATTGGGTATTTCTTCTGTTCTTTGTACTGTTTGCCTTTGTCGCCGTATTGTTTCGTTTCTTTCGTTATCGCAGTTTCGAGATTGTGAGAAGCTGTTTTTCGAATAAGCGTTTCGAAATAATGACAAAATCGGCAAACGCACTGCTTTATCCCGCCTCATTCATGTTTTTCCCGCTCATATCATTATTAGCATTTTCGGGAATAAGCTATTTTGAGATACCAATCAATATAATGGGAATAAAACCAAGCGATTGGCATATCTTCCTCGGCGTAATGATATGCAGCATTGCTTTCATCGGAGTAAAACTGCTGCTTGTGAAATTCTTCGGTTCTCTGTTCAGGAACAAGGATATATCGAAGTATTATATTCTGAACCAACTGATATATTTCTTTCTTGATGCCCTCGTGTTGATGCTGCCGATTGCTTTATCGCTGTTTACCTCACAATACTATAAAGAATACTGCATAGCTGCCTCATGCGGAATGTTTGCAATACTGAGCATAACAAGAGCAGTGAGGGGGTTATGTTTGGTTTTTAGCTTCTCAAAAGTTTCTCGAATCTATTTATTTTGTTACCTTTGCATCGTTGAATTTTTACCTTTGTTCTTGGTTGCGAAGGTTCTAATTCCAATGTAAATCAAGCATTTATGTCGATAGCTGCAAACATTAAAAACATTCTTATTTCTCAACCTGCACCCGCAGATATAGCAAAATCACAGTACAAAACCTTGATTGATAAGTATAATGTCAATCTTACTTTCTTCAAGTTTTTTGATGTTGTCGGAGTAAGCACAAGAGAGTTCAGGGACGCCAGAATAGCATTGCTCGATTACAGTGCAGTGATTATGACCAGCAAGTTGGCAGTGGATAACTACTTCCGCCTTGCAAAGGAGTTGAGGGTAACAATACCCGAAACCATGAAGTACTTCTGCATAGGCGAAACAATAGCCAATTACCTTCAGAACTACGTTCAGTATCGCAAGCGTAAGATATTCTATGGCAAGGTTACTTTCGCTGATTTGGTTGAAGTGATTTTGAAACACAAGGACGAGACATTTCTTTTCCCATGTGCCGAAGATTCTTCCTTGGGCTACTTTAAGCTCTTGGAACAATCAAAAATACATTTCCAAAAGGCAGTCATGTATCGTTCGGAAGTAAAGGATTTGTCGTCCATAAACATAAAGGATTTCGATATGGTGGCAATGTTCAGCCCCATAGGCGTAAAATCTTTTGTACACAACTTCCCCGAAGCCAACAGCGACAATATTTTGATTGCAGCATTTGGTGAAACCACCCAGGCGGCTTTGAAAGCAGCCAAACTGAAAGCCTATATACCTGCTCCTACGAAAGAGTACCCTTCAATGGTTATGGCAATAGACAAGTTTCTGTCTCTATCGTCCGAAGAGAGAGAAGAGTGGATGAAGGAGATAGACATTTTAAGCAAGAAAAGAGTTCCGCGGAAAACAGCCGATAAAACCACCACAAAGAAAACGGCATCGAAAACAAAAATCGCCGTCAAACCAAAAGCAAGCACGTCTAAGGTCAAAACCGAAAAAGATGTTTGAATTTCCTAAGAAGGAAAGAGTGATGAGCCACGGTGATACGGAGAAGCTGTTTCAAGAAGGGGGAAAATTCATGGCTTATCCTTTCAGCGTAAGGTACTTGAGCATAGCAGACAAAGAGGCGGATATATCTGTACTTTTGATAGCACCCAAACGTTATCAGAAGCATTCTGTTTGTCGTAACAGAGCGAAACGACTTTTGCGGGAAAGCTATCGATTAAACAACCGAAGCATAAAGGACTTTGTCGGCAAGCAACCTCAGCGACTACTGATTTCGATAAGCCTTGTATCCAAACAACTGCCCACATACAGACAAACCGAACACAAAATGAGAGAGATTCTCTCTGCATTGGAAGAACGATTGAATGAAAATTTCGCTAAAAAAAATTCCTGAATATATCCTTACGGCTCTCATTCGCTTCTACCAGACTGCAATTTCCCCACACACCCCTGCCGCCTGCCGCTTCTATCCGACTTGTTCCCAATACGCTTTGGAGGCAATAAAGAAGCATGGCGTGATAAAAGGAAGCGTTCTTGCGATAAAACGCATAATTCGATGCAATCCGTGGGGTGGCAGCGGTTATGACCCAGTTCCATAACATCGTTTGCAAAATGCGTCCGCTGATTATTCTTGACAACGTTCCCAAAACTTTACAAATAGTTTCCATTCAAAACTTAGGTTCTGTCTATAGAATAGTTTTTGTGAACAATCCGAAAGCCTACACCTATGGAGCGGGCAAAGTGGAGTTTGTTTATAATGCCGAATGGGTGAGTCCAAGCCTTTGCAGGATATATAAGGAAGGCTCGCTGCTATGTGAGTATGTAAACATTTGGAAGTTTACACATGACGAGCAAGTATTTTGGAGAATAGAGTACCGTAACGGCAGCATAGCCGAATATTCGGACAATCAGATAGATGTTGTTCGCTCATGTCTTGATGAGCAGAAGTCAAAGGACGTTTTTGCATACATGAAAAGCATTGCCGCTCTCAATCCCATAGGCTCGGATAAGGGAGAAGGTGGCTTGCTGTCAAAACAATACGAACGCATCGACTTTATTGGCAACAATACAGCAGCAAACATATAATCAAGGAATAAATCAAAGTAGTATTTAGGTTCCGTGTTTCTTGGGAAATATTGAACCTTGAAAAATATATTTGAGTTTCCTTTGCCTAAACCGAAAAACAATCGTATATTTGCACTCGCATTTCGGTAAGTCGAAATGTATTTTATTGTTTTTAGAAGCGTTGTGCTTTTCTTGACTTGAAAACCTGAGAACTTTTCTAAGCCGACAAGAAACACACAACAGTTCTCTGCGTCTCATGGCGTTGAAGAACTGTTTGTTATATTGTTGGCGGGTTTTCTCAGGACCTTCAAGTCAGATAACAGCAGGAATTCCACGCCTCTTTTTGTATTTATTTGTTATTGTCTTTTCGAATTCCTGGACAACAAAAATATGTTTTGCAATGGGAAACAACAATTATTTGAAAATTTGCACCTTCTTTCTGTGGGGTGCAATGAGTGTGCTTAGTGCATACCTTACAGTAGAATCTCTTTATCTGCTTCTTGAATGGCCGAAGTGGATTTTATGGGTTTTATCACTTGCGTTCTTCACTCTGTCATCAGCAGGAATGGCAATGATTTACGACAGTTTAAACATGAATAACGAACTCAACGGAAAAACTCGGACTTCATGGCTCATCGGAGGTATTGTGATTGTATTTCTATTCTGGGGTGTCTTTTCATTTCCTACAAATACCCATTCCTTGTTTATCAGTCAGATTGCAAAAGACATAGCCAAGAAAGACCTAACTGAAGCAGAAAGCAAGTTGAAAGACCTGAAAGATGGCAAGTTAATAACAATTGAATGGAATAAAACTGTCAGCAAAGTAAAAGAACTTCTAACTGACCTTGCTCATGAATATTCACGTCCTGACAGAGAAGGGTTTGGAGAAAGATGTGCAGCTATATGTAAGGAAATAGAGAATACATTGGACATCAAATTACCCGATCCTATAAAAGGTTCTCGTACAGCAAATCTTGAAAATATTACAGAATACGTAACTAAACAGTTGGACATAAAATATCAAGAGTTTGAAGACAAAGCAAAGATTGACGAGAATGCAAAGAATGAAATAAGCAGTGTCTTAGGAAAGATTACCAATCTCAAAAGTGAGATACAAGGCAATGAAATAAGCAAAGACGATATAATAATAAAATCATGCGATGTCCTTACAAGTGCCTATCCTTTAATTTTAGAGTACGCAAAAGACAAAACATTTGACAACAAAGTTTCAGATACACAGCAATTGAAAAGTGTTATAGACACTTTCAAACAATGGTTCTATGGAAAATGGAAAGGCAGAGGTTTCTTGACCTGGTTACTTGTTTCCATGCTGGTAGACGCTGCAGGTTTCATATTTGGAATAGTTACTTTCAAAGATGTATTGATTGTATGGTTCTACAAAAAATAATATAGTGTAAATAGAAAAACAGAAAAGAGTTATGCCAATTACAGATATTGTAGATACAACGGGTACATCTACACAAAAAACAGACGAACAACAAACCCAAAATGAAAATATCCAAGACAACGGATGGTCAGAGCAAAGTTTGGATTATGATCCAATAAAACAAGAGGATGTATTTCATCATGCAACGGTTAACGATCACGAAACTCCGATAATCTTTTTATTCGGTCCTCCCGAATGTGGGAAAACTATGACTTTGGTGCGTTTATCCAGATGGTTGCATGTGAATGGTTATACAGTAAGTGCAGATGAAAGTTTCAAAGATGCAAGAGATGCCGGTTATAAAAGATTGTGCGATGAATTTCCGAATATTATATACAGCGATTTCGCTGCAGATAGAACAAGAACAGAGGAATTTTTACTGGTGCAGGTACGGGATAATAAACAAAATAAAATCTGCCAAATAGTGGAAACGCCTGGAGAAGACCTCTTTAATGTTAAAGCCCCAGGTAGTAAAGACTTTACACATTACACTGATACAATAATGGGCAGTAATGCAAAGAAAGTCTATTTGTTCTTTACTCAACCAAACTGGAATTACCATACATTAGCACAACAATATGTAGACAAAATAAAGCAAGGCATTGTTTATAATCCCGGTAAATTCAGAAAACATTGCGACAAAGCGATTATCATATTCAATCAAGCTGATGTATCTGGAGCTGTGAATAATCCTGATGCCATGAAAAAACAAGTGGAAACAAAGTATCCCGGCTTATTTGAGCTATTTAAAAATGATCACCCGATTTCCCGGTTATGGAGAGAATACAACTGCCATTTCATTCCATTTGTTACAGGAAGCTATGACAAAGATTACAAAAATGCAGAGCCTGGAAAAGCAACACCGAAAATATATACCGCAGGAGCAGATATATATCCTGCAGCCTTGTGGAACGCAATTCAAAAATGTTTATAAATCATGAGCTACGAGAATTTATACATACATGGAGCATGGAATTCGAAGGGGTTCCATGTCTCTCCTCCTTCGGATAAAGGACAGGAGGTTGACGAAGGAGTTATCACAACACTTGATGGGTTAAGAGACTACTCAGAATTATTCAGAATAGAGAGGCGGGGTGTTCGTTTCTATTACTCTTATATGCGTTACAACCTCACCGGCTCAAGTCTAAGTCTAAGACCAGGGTGCAACTTAGGCTTTACATACGTTTTTGAAAAGGAACGCGAAGCCGTTGTACTGGATGATATGCTTGGTCTAATGAACAAATTGAAAGGAGAATTGGAAACACTGTTGAACGGCAACAGGATTATCATTACTTCCGATGAAGATGAAAAAATTACAACGGCGAAAAACCACATCAAAGAATACACAAATAATGCGATGGCAAAAAAAGTTATCAAAGCCCTTAGTACCCAAGGACAAACCTGTATCGCTTTTGACGATGCAACAAATCCGAAAATCTTTGATGCTCTTGAAAATGTAAGAGCTGTCATCATTTCGCCCAATATACAAAGCCATGCAGCGAGATTTGCTTTGGAAAAACAAAAATTACTTACAGAACTTGAAGAAAAAAGCCTTCAGAATGATCGTTTAAAAGAAGAAAATAAGAGGCTAAACGAAATTATAGCCAAAACACCTCTGCCTCCAAAAAATCCTACACAACAGTTCAGCCAGGTTCTATCAGCTCTTAAAAGCATCTCCGAAGACCTGTCCGAAATTAAAAAACTACACACAATTACACCTGTCAAAAACAGCACGAATTACACCATAAAAGACATCATAAAAAAATTGCTGCCATTTCTCAATACCCTTTTATTGATAACAATACTTATCGTATTAGTTGCAAATAGTTGCAAGAATAAAAAACACGAACCCCCAACCACAGGTAACGACGCTAAGGAACAGTCGGGAAATAGGTCAAATACACAAACAGAAACAGAAACACCAAGAATCGCCGACACAAAATCAGAACACTATGAACCATCCAAATGGCGGGCGGATGATGCATTTAGTTTTGAGAACCGCCAAAACAACGAGCATTAAATTGGCAATAACTTTGTTAGGGGTTACGCTTTTTTTTCTTACGGCAATAGTAAGTTGCCTACTGTACATGGTTGCATTGTTCTTTATTACGGGTATTTACAGTTCCAAGGAAACAAAAAAGCATGTGAAACCGAGGATTATTTAATTGAGGTTAGCTTTATTCGTAGAGGCATTTACATACCTGTGATTGTTACCGGACTTAGTTCCTTTATGTGCTTGGATGTAGATTATTCTTCTATAATACAGCTTCGTACCAAGTTCAATACATACGGGGAAAAGATTGATAACATACGAAGACACGATAAAAAGGATTTAAAGTAAACGCAACTGCATCGTAAATTTGCAGACTGTTCGCCTCGACATTGTTACAATAGGTAATAAAATAGCACAATACATTTGAGCGACGTGAAAGCTTGTATTGCCAATAACATAAACGCATGCTAATCGGCATAAATGCATTGGACAACTTGCTCTCATATGAGATGGATAATGTAAGGTATAATACGTTTCAAAACAAAATAAGATGAATAGCGAATTAAGGTTGCTCTGCATAAGAGATAGTCAACTAAATCAATATCCTACGGATTTCATGAGGAAAATCTTTCTAACTTATGTGCATGAAATCAAAGAACAGTCGCAGATATTTGTGCATAGGGACACGAATATGATGCATTATACATACATCTGCAAACTAAGCAAAACAAGTAATGATTTCTTTGGCATTTCGCTAACCTTCAATTCCGTCCGCGTCAAAGACATCAACCGTTTATTCAATATTTTTGAAACGACTTTGGACAATATCGTCAGCAAGGCTATACTGTTGGATATGAATTCGAATGCTGAGATGTATTTCAAAAGTGATTTTCTATATTCACAAACTGAGATCAAAAGAATAAAGGAATTCATGGACGATTTGTTCGATAAGAACAAATCGTGTTTTGAAGCCCTTGAAGCTCCGAATTACAGTATAAGTGACAAGGAAGTTGCCATAATTTCTTTGGAAAAAGATAGTCCAAAACAAATAGACTTCATGTTACGAAACTATTGCAACATCAGAATATTCAAACAACATATTGCTTACTCTACGATATACCGTTTAAAATCCGAAATAAAAGAGCTTGAATACAAACACAAAGAACTCTCCTCCGAAATATCAAATCTAAGCTCCCTAAAATACAAAAGTTTGGAAGAAATAAAGGATGCGAAAAATGAGCTATTGAAGCTGAGGAAGAAAGAACCTATATTTATGTATTTACCAGCCATTCTTTTTATTATCCTTATAGCCGGAGCGGTTTTGTTTTGTATTGTGAATGATGAGCGAAAGTCTTTGAGAACAGAATACAAGTTCCTCGCAAGCAAATATCCGATAAAGATAACAAATATAGAGATTGCGAATGTTTCCCATGACGGTAGTATAGAAACAGACTACGGGCAAACCATATATTCTAAAAACACCATGTATCTAACACCTCGAATACAATACATCGGCACGCAAAGCAAAAATATAACATTGAAAGTAAAGTTATATGATACCTATGGACGTTTATCTACGGGAAGCACCTCACCTTTAGGATATACATTTCAAGACTCTGTCCATATTTACAGCTACCCAGACGAGATAACGCTATCAGGTTTTGGAAACAATGAGAAAGGATATTGGCCTGCGGGGTTGTACCGTATGGAAATATGGTACAATGATGTTTGTTTAGGTACGAAAACTTTTCGGATAATATGAATTGTATGCATATTAAGAGGTTGCTTTCAAAGTCAATATTTGTTTTTGTCCTTAATAGCAAATATGTTGACAACTGTCAAAACACTTAACATAAGCCTCACTTGTTTTTACTCCGCTACTTATCTGAAGAATTTGCTCTTCGCCAAGTTTTAATACTTGATATAAACTGACAGTCCAGTAAAATATACACTTCTTTTCATTGCCAAACCTTTAATATGGTATTCAAAGATAGCAAAAGAGTCGGTAATTCGTAATAAAGTATCAACCCCACTTTCAAGGTTTCACCTAACAGCGGTAACTCGAACTATATAACATACCGCTAATCAGGTTCTCGACCAAAGGAAGTGGCGAAGAAGCAAAATTAAAACAAGTATTGAACACCGCAATCTCCCGATTGATGGGAGCAATATAAAAAAGCCGCTCCCATCTCGATTGAACGACAAGAGCGACTTTGCATCGTTATTGAAGATCTGCAATCCTCTTCTATTCGGTTATTCGTTTTTCTATCTCATCTAAGTCTGCCCGAAAGCGACGGTCGGTTTCATAGCTGTTCTTAACCGATTTGCAGGCGTGAAGTACAGTTGCATGGTCTTTATTGCCACATTTCGAACCTATAACTGCAAGAGATTCATGAGTATGTTTGCGAGATAGGAACATAGAAATATGCCGTGCTGCCACAACATTACCCTTACGGGTCTTTGACAGCATAAGGCTGACCGGTACAGAAAAGTAATCACAGACCACTTTCTGTATATACTCTATAGACATCTCTCTTGCCGAATTTTTGACGAACTTATCTATCAGTTCTTTCGCCAAATCTATCGTTATCTCCTTTTTGTCTATGGAGCTTTGAAAGAGTAAAGATATTAAAGCACCCTCCAACTCCCTGACACTCGTGTTCACATTGTATGCAAGGTACTCTATAACATCTTCGGGCATGCTTATACCGTCTTTTCTCAGCTTTCGCTTGATGATTTCCACCCTTGTGGGAGCGTCCGGCATTTGCAAATCGGCACTCAATCCCCATTTCAATCGAGAAATGACCCTTTGCTCCAATCCCGACAGCTCGGCAGGCGACTTATCCGAGGTAATAATCAACTGCTTGCCTGCGGAATGCAGACCGTTAAAGATTTGGAAGAAAATATCTTGCGTACCCTGCTTGTTCGCAAAGAACTGAATATCGTCTATAATAAGGACATCTATCATCATCTGATAGAATTGCAGAAAATCGCTGGTCGTTTTGTTCTTCACGCTATCCACATACTGCTGAAAGAACTGCTCTGCACTGATATAAAGAACCGTTTTATCCGGATAACGTTGCTTGGTTTCCAAGCCGATTGCGTGAACAAGGTGAGTTTTACCTAAACCAACAGCGCCATAAATAAAAAGCGGATTGAAAGAAGTCTTACCGGGTTTTTGTGCAACCGCATAGCCTGCCGAACGTGCCAATCGGTTACAACTTCCCTCCACAAAATTTTCGAAAGAATAGTTCTCGTCTAATTGAGAGTTTACCTTGACTTTCTTCAATCCCGGGATAACAAAAGGATTTGGAAAATCTTTTGCATTCGTATCTATGTTTACCGGTATTGTTGTCGGACTGTTTTGCGTAGCAGTTCTGTCGCTCGAAGGCAACTGCACATCTTTGCCAACGGCAGAGCCGTCTATGGCTATGGAATAAATAAGCTTTCCGCCCTCCCCTAACTCCTTTTTTATGGCAGCTCGCAACTCTCCAATGTAATTTGCTTCCAACCACTCACAAAAAAACATGCTCGGCACTTTCAAGGTCAAAGCATTGTCTTGAAGAGCGATGGGCTTGAGAGGAACAAACCACGTTTCGAATATATGTCTGTCCGGCAATATGTCCTTTATGAAATCCAGACAATTCTGCCAAACTTGTTTACAATCTTGTTGCATCTAATATTCCTTTGCTTCGTCTGTTATATTAGTTTTTCCACATCACAAAAGGAATACCGCCTTCTCCGAATGGTTGCGAAGTCGGCGAACTACTCCCTTTTTGCATGGCAAAATTAACCCTTTATTGTGGAAAATATTTGCCGATTTTATTTTGGCAATATCAGAAAATATTCATAAGGAAAGCCAACTCAATTTGTCCGATTTTGCAGCAAAAACCAACACAGTGGCTATTAAACCCCAACAACAACCGAACTTACACCACCTTTCGGCTACATTTACGCAGACACTACCGTTCCTTACAAAAAAAATATTTCCCAAACAATTTTTTGACCGTTTTTCTTCACCGCAAAAGCACATCTTTTCAACAGAAACATAAGTCTGATAATCAAAACATTGATTTCGAAAGTCCGCAATATCAACAATCACAATCTTGCCAAAAGAGAAAAATTCGTTTTTTCGAGCTTTGAAATAGCGGACTCAAATTTGTTTTGATTACTGTTGTCAATCAAAATTTCTATGCTGCACTGAATTTCAAACGAATGCCGTCTCTGCTCCGCTTTCAACTCTTTCAGAATGCTCATTACGGCATTCATTTTTTCGTAAGGGAACACCACTTCATACATAAGCCGAACTTTCTTTTCAACAATCACCGCCGCTGCCAAACACTCTGCCGCTGCCGTCTTATATGCTTTTATCAGCCCGCTTACGCCGAGCTTGGTACCTCCGAAATAGCGAACTACAACGAGCAATACATTTGTGAGATTTTTCGACTGCAACTGTCCGTATATCGGTTTGCCTGCCGTCGAAGAGGGTTCGCCGTCATCGTTCATTCGAAACACTTCTTTCTCAAAACCCAATATATAAGCATAACAATGATGTGTGGCATCGTAATATTTTTTTTTGAGTTCATCCAATATACTTTTCACCTCACCCTGTTCCGACACAGGAAACACAAAGGAATAAAACTTACTGCCCTTTTCCTTGTACAGTATCTCGGCTCTGTCTTCCACCGTCAGATAACTATCTGCCATTTCCCCTCGGTTTTTATGCCAACATCTTTATGACCTTTTCCAATGCGTTGATGAAAGCCTCCGTTTCTTCTTTTGTGTTGTAGAGAGCAAAGGAAACCCTCGCCGTACCGGGTATATCAAAATGCTTCATGACAGGTTGGGCGCAATGATGTCCCGTGCGTATCGCTATTCCCATCTGATCCAAAAGCGTACCAACATCAAAAGGATGCAGACCTGCCACATTGAAAGAAATACAACCCGCCTTGTGCGACTTGGCTGCATACACCTTCACCCCTTTCATGTTGCACAAGCGTTCTTGTGCATAATTCATTATGGCGTCTTCATGTGCGAAAATTTCATCAAACCCCACCTCTTCCAAATAATCCAAAGCAGCTCCTAAGCCCACAACATCTGCAACGGCAGGTGTTCCCGCCTCAAACCTGAAAGGCGGAACATTGAAGCTCGTTCCCGAAAAGTCCACCTCCTTTATCATCTCTCCCCCACCTTGATACGGCGGCATATTCTCCCAAAGCTCTTGTTTGCCATAAACAACGCCCACCCCCATTGGGGCGTACAACTTATGTGCCGAAAAACAATAAAAATCGCAATCCAAATCCCGCACATCCACCCTTCTGTGAACAATTCCCTGCGCCCCGTCCACAACACATTTCACCCCTTTGCCGCATTTTTTGCGAACCTTTGAAAAAATCGTTCCGAGGTCATTGACAACACCAAGGGAATTGGAGACATGTGCAACCGAAACAATCTTCGTTTTCTCTCCGAGCAAATCGTCCAACAAATCGTATCGCAACACACCTTCATCATCGATGGGAATCACCTTAATGCGCAATCCGCGTTTCTCGGCAGCCAACTGCCATGGAACTATATTCGAGTGATGCTCGCTTTCCGAAATCAATATTTCATCACCGGTTTTCATTTGTTGAGTGAGCGTTTCCGCCAAAAGATTAAGCCCCTCGGTCGCTCCTCTTGTGAAAACAATTTCGCTATCAGCCCTTGCATTCAAAAATCTGCACACCTTGCTTCTTGCAGCTTCAAACAAATCGGTTGCCTTTTGGCTCAATGTATGAACCCCTCTGTGAACATTGGCGTTCTGATGGCTATAATAATAATGTATGGCTTCAATCACCTTATTCGGTTTTTGAGTGGTGGCAGCATTATCCAGATAAATCAAAGGTTTACCGTTCACCATTTCCTTCAAGAGGGGAAAATCCTCACGTACAACATCTATGTCCATAAACTTTGCTTTTTACACAGTCTTCGCAACCGCTTTGCAAAGATACAAAGAAACACAATCTTTTGGTTTTTCCGCAGCATAAAACAATCGGCACAAAACTTTCTGCCTTCTTTCAGTCTCATCACTGTAATAAATCCGTTTCCCGCTCGTCTAAGTACACGAAATCTAAAAAGCGAGAGACATGAAGTACAGATTTATTTTTGTTATGCTGTTGAGCTGCTTGTTCTTTGATGCGGCGGCTCAAAAGATAAGCGGAAAAGTTCTTGACAACAAATCCAAGGAATCACTGCCGAGTTGCAACGTTTATTGGTTGACCGGCGGCGGTGGAACAATAACCGATATAGACGGAAATTTCGCCATAGAGAAAAAGAGCGGCAAACAAACCAAACTCGTATTCAGTTTCACCGGCTATGCAAACGACACGGTAGATGTGCAGGGCAAAACAACGATAAACGTGGAACTGAAAGCCACTTCCGAAACCCTCAACGTTGTTGAAATAAAGGAAAGAATGAAAAGCAACTATCTTTCCAAAATGAGCCTTGAACAAAAAGAGATAATCTCTTCCGAGGGATTAAAACACCTTGCCTGCTGCAACCTTGGCGAGAGCTTCGAAAACTCAGCCTCCGTCGATGTCGGTTACTCCGATGCAGTAAGCGGAAGCAAGCAAATTCAGCTGTTGGGCTTGACCGGAGTATACTCACAGTTGTTGCTCGAAAACATGCCGTTTTTGCGGGGATTGTCGGCACCTTTCGGTTTGGGATACGTTCCGGGCTATTGGATGGAAAGCATTTCAGTCAGCAAGGGTGTTGCCACCGTAAAACACGGCTATGAAACAATCACAGGAATCATCGATTTGGAATACGAAAAACCGAACAAAGGAGATTTGTTCTCTTTGAACGCTTACGTAAATAGCGAGTTGAAAAGCGAGTTGAGTGCCAAGGCAAACATAATGCTTAACGACAAATTGTCCACCGGCTTCTATGTTTACGGAACAACAAACCGCTTCAAAGCCTACGACCATTTGGGCAGCAGAGAGGGCTTCGAACACGGAGACGGCTTTATGGACTACCCCAAACAATCACAAATAAACATTGCCAATCGTTGGACGTATGAAGTGCCTGACGGAATTTGCTCACAAACCATGATTAACTACACCCACGAAGACAGAGTTGGCGGTGATATGAATTTTGAAAAGAGCATGAGGGGCGACAGCAGCATCTACGGATTGGGAGGAACTACCGACCGTATTCACTTCTTCACAAAAAATGGTGCGCCTATAAATAACGCTTCCTCTTTCGGCACACAACTCTCTGCAACCTACTTCAAACAAGATGCTTATTACGGCTTGACCAACTACAAGGGTACAGAGGGTGATGTTTATGCCAATGTGCTTGTCAATAGCGAGATTTGGGGCGGACACAGCGTGGATTTCGGTGCAAGTTTCCGCTATTCCGACACAAAGGAAGAGCTTTTCAGCAATCCGTACATAGGTGCCGTTACTTTCAACTCCAATGACGAAAGAGTAAAGGACAACTTTTTCAAACAGGAAATAATACCCGGTGTTTTCGGACAGTTCAGTTTCAAATACGACAAGAAATTTGTCGCAACTGCCGGCGTAAGATATGACTACAACTCGTTTTATGAAAAGCATATCATCACACCGAGATTACATTTTCGTTGGAAAATAACCGATGATTTGATATTCCGCGGAGCCGGCGGAAAGGGTTACAGAAGTGCCAACCCCATTGCAGACAATTTCGGCATACTTGCATCTTCCAGAGACATAGAAGTAAAGGAAAACCTCAACATGGAAGAGGCTTGGAACGGCGGACTTAATATTTCCCAAACCATAAAACTCGGCAGAGACAGAGAAATGACAATAGCTTTGGACTATTACCACACACGTTTTGTCAATCAAGTGATAATGGATTTGGATCAAGACCAGGGCAAAGTCATATTTTACAACCTTGACGGCAAAAGCTACTCCAATGCAGCACAGTTGGACATCAATATAGAGCCTTTCGACAGATTTAATATAACCCTTGCCGGCAGATACAACGACGTAAAGACAACTTACCATGGCAAATTGATGGAAAAACCCTATGTCGCAAAATGGAAAGGCTTGGTTGTTTTGTCTTACAAAACCAAATACGACAAATGGATGTTTGATTTGACCACTCAGTTTAACGGCAAACAAAGAGTTCCTTTGAATGTAGGCTACAAAAAAGACTACGCTCCCGAGTACATATACATGTTGGCACAAATAACCCGTAAGTTCAAAACCTTCGACCTGTATGCAGGAGTGGAGAACCTGACGGACTACAAACAAGATACGCCTGTCTTTGGTGCTGAAAAACCTTTCAGCAGCAAGTTCGATGCCTCTGTGGTCTATGCTCCGGTGATGGGAAGATTGTTTTACCTTGGTTTCAGACTTAACATAAAGTAGGCTTGAAATGAATCGGCGATTCAAAAAAATGAATCGCCGAAAGAATTTTTTCAAACGGCGATTCGTTAGCAATGAAACGGCGTTTGGTTGAAAGGAAGTAATTAACGATAAAAATAAGAAGCAATGAAAAAAATTTTGATGTTCTGCTTTTTTGCTCTGATTGGAGCAGCAGGCGTGATGGCACAGGAGAAGACGGTACAAATATCGTTACCTAAGTATTGTTGTCAAGAGTCCGACCCTATCATAGAGAAGACCCTTGCCTACGAAAAAGGAGTTGAAAGTTTCCAAATCAATGGCGTAACCAAGTCGGTATTGGTAACCTTCAAGGAAAACAAGACAACTCAGGAGAAAATAGAGAAAGCCTTGGCTAAGGCAGGTTTTGAAACGCCCAATTTCAAAGCCAACAAAAGAGCAATAGAGAAATTGCCTGCATGCTGCAAGAACACAGCCAAGGGAATCGCAAGCGGATGCTCTCACGGTCATTCCCATGAACACGGAGAAGGCTGTGAACACAATCACGACAAAGAATAATCATTACTTTTTTGCAAAGTGATAGTTTTTGACTGCGGGAGGCGGAACACAGGTTCGGCTCCCGTTTTTCTTTTACCCCTGCCCTACTGCTGCTCTTCTTCATCGATTGCCTCCTCTACGGCATTGCAGTAAGTTGCCACTGCTTCCGCAGCCGCCGAATTGTTATTTCCGGCAGCCATGTTCAAGTAAAAACAAGCCTGTTCTTTCTTTTTTGACTTCATATACGCCAAGCCCAAAAAGTATTGGGTATCAGAAAACTTAGGATTCAGGTCGTTAGATTTTGAAAGCATCTTTATGGCTTGTTTATATCGACCCTCCGAGTAAGCAATTCTTCCGAGATTGTAGTAGGAGTCCGCATAGTACGGATGACGTTTCAAGTTGATTTTGTAGTGTTCCACAGCCTGCTCTTTGAAACCGGCTTTTTCCAAGGCTATCGCAAGGTTGTTGTGTATGTAGTTGAGATTCTCATCATACTTCAAGGCGGTTTGGAAGTTCATTACAGCCTCTGCATAATTTCCGACATTGGTAAACACTATTCCTCTTTGGTTGTAGTATCGGGCAACAGTGTCATTTATCGATATGGCGGTATTGAAATCCGCAAGAGCTTTGTCGTATTGCAGCAGGTGAATATAACAGATTCCCCTCAAATAGTAAAATTCATCGGCATCGCTATGCTCTATACATATATCCAAATCCTCTATCGCCCCTTTGAAGTCGTTATTGAAGCCCTTTGCTATGCTCCTGTCCTTATACAGCGAAAGCAGTTTGTAACCCCTTGCCTCTGCATTGTTGTAATAAGCAATGGCAGAGATATACTCCTGTTGACGTGTCTTCAATCGCCCCATGATATAATACGAAATACCGAGAGGATAATCCTCAACGGCGTCTGAGAGTTGGTTGTAGCACTCTTTGTAATCCTCTGCAACGAAAAATATTATCGCCAAGGTTGTTTTATAATCCGGAATTTCAGTCTGCTCCTGCAAATCTGTGTATTCCCTTACCTTTTCGGCTATAAACAAGAGGTCTTTCTTATCAAATATTTTCAGTTGTCGGAGAAACAGTTGCGGATTCAGTTCCATCATTTCCCTGCACCGCTCCGCAAGCTCCTCAACCTCGCCGTCAAGACCAAGATAATAGAGTTTCAACGCATCGCTCACCGAATCCGTAATATCGTTATCCTCAATGTAGGCAAGCAGTTCTCGAACCTCTTTATGTCTTTTGAGCCTGTATTCGCAATACGCCTTTGTTGCGAGCATGGTCTCTGCACTATCCGGATTTAATGTTTGTGTTTCGGTTATGAAATCGACGGCTTGTTTATATTTTCCATCACTTAACAAGCTCTCTATTTGCCGGAAAAGGCTCACTTCTTGCGAATGCATCGTAATTGTGCAGAAAAGAACGGACAAAAACGGCACCAAGGCTCTCATAAGCTCAATTCCGCCAAACCTTGTCTGATGATTTCTATTTTTTCACCCGTGTAATCCACAACGGTCGACGGTTGATGGGTAGGCACATCGCTTTCTATGACCAATTCCACGTCTTTGCCATAACGCTCTTCCAACAGTTCCCCGTTAATGTAGTAATCCCGTTCTTCGTCTGTGTGAGGCACAGACGTGATAAGCAATGGACGCCCCATGTTTTCGGCAATATCTGTTGCCACTTTGCAACTTGGTATCCTTATGCCTATCGTTCTCTTTTTTGTCAAGAAGATTTTCGGCACTTTGTTCGAGGCTTGAAAGATAAAAGTGAAAGCTCCGGGGGTATTTTGTTTCAAAAGCATGAATTGCTCCTTGCTCAGAGGCTTGGTGTATTCGGAGGCTTGCGAAATGGAACTGCAAAGTATGGAAAAGGAAGCCTTCTCCAACTTTTTGCCTTTTATTTGTGCCAATCGGGTTGCCGCCTTGTGGTTCTCAATATCGCACACAAAACAATAGAAACTGTCGGTCGGAATAATCATAATGCACCCGCTGCGCAAAGCATCGCACACTTTGTTCAACTGCCTGCCGTCTAAAAAATCATTGTACGCTATCATGAATGCATCTTATTACACAAGAGCGACCGACCGTCGCTTACGGAGGAACTGTTTACCCATATTCCAAAAAGAAGTACCCGAGACAAGACTTGAACTTGCACGTCGAAACCGACACCACCCCCTCAAAGTGGCGTGTCTACCAATTCCACCACTCGGGCATTTGCGTTTGCAAAGGTACGTATAAGTTTTGAAACCATCGCAAGTTTATTCACTTTTTTTCTTTACCTTTGCCGTCCGATAGAAATTCGGTAACGCTTCATGCACTCAGATTATAATCGAAAAAAAATACTGTTGATTGAGACTGCGACCTCTGTTTGCTCGGTCGCTTTGGCAGAAGAAAGCCGTGTTGTGGATTTTTTGGAAAGTGATTTACCCAACTCGCATTCTGCCAAGTTGCACACAATGATTGACGAGCTGCTCAAACGAAACAACACAGCCTATGGCGATTTGGCGGCGGTGGCTTTGTCTCTCGGACCGGGTTCTTACACAGGGTTGAGGATAGGAACTTCATCGGCAAAGGGGCTTGCCTATGCCTTAGACGTGCCGGTGATTGGAGTGGAAACACCTCGCATTTTGGCAAACGCTGCATTGACACGACACAAAGGCTCTTTTGTACTGACAATGATTGATGCCAGACGAATGGAAGTTTACGCCAACATCTTCGATGCCGACATGAATGAGATAAAAGCCTGTTCGGCGGATATATTAAGCGAAAATATTTACGATGAATACCTTGCGGACAAGGCGGAAGTGGTTTTGGTCGGCGACGGAGCCGAGAAAAGTCGCTCTCTTTTCGGCAACAAAGCCAATTACTCTTACGATGCCGACATCAGACTGTCGGCAATACACATGGCAGCACCGGCTTGGGAAAACTATTTGGCAAAGGATTTTTTGGATACGGCTTATTTTGAACCGTTTTACTTGAAAAGCTATATTGCGGT
The DNA here is from genome assembly GCA_964606345.1 of uncultured Bacteroidaceae bacterium. GTDB lineage: Bacteria > Bacteroidota > Bacteroidia > Bacteroidales > P3 > Onthomorpha. The sequence continues at coordinate 55,433 of CAZSFV010000012.1, forward strand.
TCACTCACAAGTGAAAGGATTACGTTAATGGGAAAAAACAAATTGGAACGCTTTGCCGAAAATGCAGGCTTCAAAAATCTTATACAACTCTCGTTTGAGGAAATAACGAAATTGGGACAATGCCCCTTGAAAGGAAAATGGCGTGAAGAGTTTTTCGGCAACAACAACCCTGTCGTTTTGGAATTGGGTTGCGGCAAGGGCGAATACACAATAGGCTTGGCAAAAAAATATCCAAACAAAAATTTTATCGGCATCGACATCAAAGGGGCGAGATTATGGAGAGGCTGTAAGACCTCAAACGAAGAAAAAATGGGAAACGTGGCTTTCGTCCGTACCCACATACAGATGATAGGCTCCTACTTCGCCAAAGATGAGGTGGACGAGATTTGGATAACCTTCCCCGACCCTCAGCCCAAAAAACCGAATAAGAGATTGAGTTCGGAGCGTTTTTTGCAACTGTATTCTCAGGTTCTGAAGCCACAGGGTATACTTCACTTGAAAACAGACTCCTTGGAACTTCATGAATACACTCTGAACGAAGTACTTATTCCCTCAAAAAGAGAAGTACTCTACCACACTGCGGATTTGTATAACTCCGATTTTTCGGAAGATGTGATAGAGATACAGACTTTCTACGAATCCATGTACCTCAAGGAGGGAAAACCGATAACGTATATAAAATTCCGTCTGTAAGCAATAAGGACATGAAAACCACGTTCAAAAGAAGAGATTGACGAAAGGGCGTTTCATTTTTTTCTTTCGCCGATTCATTCCAACGAAACGGCGTTTCATTAAACTGAAACGAAGAAAGACAATCACCAATTCATAAACAATTAGAAATCAATACTTAGACGAAATGAAAAAAACAATTTCCACACTCATGCTTGTGATGCTTGCTTTCGGCGTTTTTGCACAAGAGAACGAAGCAGAGAACACAAACAAATGGATTGACACCTATTCGAGCCTCAACACGGCTAAAGACTGGAACGGAATGCTTGCAAAGATTCCGGAATGCAGAGCGGAGGTTCCTAATTGGGAGTTTGCGGACTACTATGAAGGAATTGCTCATTTTAATTTGAAAAACTACCAAAAGGCGGTTGAAGCATTGTCGAATTTCATTCAAAAGAACACCACAACACCCGCTGCATACCTTTGCAGAGGCAACGCTTATTTGGAAATGAATGAAGCGGATTTTGCAGTGAAGGATTATGACATGTATTTGCAATCTAATCCGAACGAGGTTTCCGTCATGTTGAGCAAAGCGCAGGCAAGAATGGTGAACAAAGATTACGCAAACTATATAGCCG
>CAZSFV010000013.1:0-53958 GCA_964606345.1 uncultured Bacteroidaceae bacterium
ACAATATATAATATGAGAAAAATAGCTTTAATCTCTTTCATCTGCTGTTTGTTCAGCGTTAATTTGGCAATCGGGCAGGGCTGTGCCGCCGTGTATGCGAAGAAAATCAGCATCAACAACAATGTTGTGGACACTGCCGACTTTACTGCATTGGAACTGAACAACGGTATTCAGATGCAGTGTGGCGAAGTTTATATGTTGGGAGCCGAAACCTTTGCTCCCGGCGGTTCGAGCAACTATGTTTATGAACAAATCCCCTATGAACCGCCCTTTCAGTTCAATTCGGGAACAGAGTATATCCTTCCCCGAGACGACTGCTGGGGAATGGTGATGAGTTTGGGTTTCAACCGCCCGCCGGAACCTGCGGGAACGCCTGATTTCCGTTTTTCGTTTTATGGCAACTCCTACACCCACTGTGTGATAGGTTCAAACGCCCTTCTCAGCTGGGATTTATCCGTTCAATCGCAAACAACGGCTTGCGAAAGCCCCTGTTCCTTTTTGCAAGGGCAGCAGAGCGGTCCTTTGCCAAATCCGGATCGGTACAAGAATTGCGTTTATGGACCGTATCATGATATTTATTTCTTGGCTTCTCGCCCCACTTACCCGGGACACATGTATTTCCAAATCATAGGAGATTATCCGTGCAGAAAGATAGTTTTGAGTTTCTTCGAAGTGCCTTTATTTGGCAACACAAGCGAGATAGCAACGCACATGATGGTGCTTTATGAGACCACCAACGTTATTGAGTTCTACATGCAGAACAAGCCGTGTTGCACCTCTACCAACTCAGGACTGGCAACCCTTGGAATACACAATGCAGACGGAACGCAGGCAGTAACGATTACCAACGGAACACAAAGCTACAATACAACGCAATGGACTGCACAGAACGAGGCATGGCGAATAAAGCCGTCGGGTCAGTTGGAGACATACGGCGTTGAGTGGACAAAACGAAAAGCCTTTGACTACGGTGCAGCCATGGAGCCGGTGGCTTCGGACGCACAAGGAGCGGTAACGGTGAACCTTACGGCAGAAGATGGTCCGTACAGGTATTTCTGCAAGAATACGATAGTGCGAGAGGACGGTGAAGAGTTTGAGGTTTGGGACTCTTCCGCCGTGTATTACCCTATTGATATGCCGGACATTGTTGTTTCGCACAACGGCAATGTTGCTTATGTAGACACGGTGTGCAGGGGTGAGAATGTCAATTTTGTGTTGAGCGGAGGCGGAGAAAACGGAAAGTACTACCAGATTGCCCCTTTTGCAAACCCCGATGACACCCTCACGGAGTTGCAGACAAGCTTCACGAGGGCAAATAACCGCACTTTGGATTCGGTGAAATATGTTTTCAAGATTGAAAACTACGATCAACACGGCACGTTGGTTTGTACACGATACGATTCTTGCGTTGTGATGAACAGAAGCTTCAATGTGGAGTTGAGAGAAGACCTCACTATATGCAGGAATGACGAAGTGGTTCTGACGGATTTGCTGAACGAACATGCAGGTACATCGTCTTGGAGCACGGGAGCAACAGGCGATACACTTACCTTTACTCCGCAAGAGACGGGAAACTATATCCTTACAAAGACAGACAACTTGGGTTGCACGGCAAGCGACACCGTATTGATAACGGTCAACGACTCGCCGGAGGTTACAATAAGCGGAACAATGGCTATTTGTGCCGGCACCTCGACAAAGCTGACAGCAACGTCAAATCCCGCAAATTGCGTTTTTGAATGGAGCAACGGCAGCACCGAAAGCTCCATAACGGTCAATCCGGGAACGAGCGAAACATACACGGTGAGCGTCAAGCTGCCACCTGCCATGTGTGAAACGGTGAAAACGGCAACAGTAGAGGTTAAGCCTTTGCCGACGATAAGCGTCAGCCAAGACAAGTTGATTTGTGAGGGAGAAACGGCAGATGTAAGCGTGAACGGAGATGCAACATTGTACGTTTGGGAGAGTTCCGATCCTGCCGTAAACGGAAGCAATGCAACAAGCTTTACAGTCTCTCCAAAGAGTTCGACCCTTTACAAGGTATATGCATACAACGACATAAACTGTCTTTCGCAAGATGAAGTGCTTGTAACGGTCGAACCCAAACCTACACCAATCATTAACTTGAATCCCGGTGTACTCGACGCCTTAGACCCTACCACCATCATAACAGACGCCTCACGAGGCAATGTTTCGAGAACCTGGACTTTGTCCGACGGATTCACCTCCGGAGATGAACAATTTGTTCACACCTTCCCGTTGACCGATACAACCATGAGGTTCGACATAAACCTTGTTGCTACGTCCAACGCCGGTTGTGTGGATTCCGTTTCCACCTTTATAAGAGTCAAGAGAGACCATTTCCTTTGGGCGCCTACGGGCATTTATCTGCACGACAACAACCCTGCGAACAGGGCTTTCCGCTTGTGGATAGACAACATTGTGGAATACGAACTTATGATATTCAACCGTAACGGCGAAATGCTTTTCAAGACAAATAACATAGAAAAAGCCTGGGATTGTACACACAAGGGCGAAACCGTGATGCAGGGCGTTTACGTTTGGAAAGTAAAATACAGACACAACGATGCACCCAACCGTTTGGAAAGCGAACAAGGCACATTCATGATTTATAATTAGTATTCGGAGGATTTGAAACATGATAAAGATTGAGGACATCAATAGAGCAAAAGCCCTTTTGGAAGTCGACAAAGTGCAAGAGGCAATAGCCCTGCTCGATACCCTGATTGCGGAGGAGGGAGACACTCTGAAGGACGAGGCGTTCTACGTCAGAGGCAACGCTTTCCGCCGTGGCAACCATTGGAAAGAAGCCATCAACAGCTACACGCGAGCAATAGAACTGAACCCCGACTCACCTGCTCTCGCAATGCGGGACAGCTGTATAGAGATATTGAATTTTTTCAACAAGGACATGTTCAACCATTAGAGCATAACGGACTTATTTTTGTGCGAGGGACAGTTCAAACTCTGACCCTCGTTTCTTTTGTCTGCCGTTTGCTTCCTTTGATTGAAAGAAAAAAAGAGAGAGGCAGCCGTTTTAAGCGACCGCCTCTCTGCTTTTGATTTGTTGTCGACTATTTCTTTTCTTTGAACTTGCCTATCTGAGTTTTCAAGGCGTCGATGGATAACATGACAGCCTCCTCGAAACTGTCTGCCTGCTTGGTTACGAACAAGTCTTTGCCGCTTACCACAAGCCTTATGTCGGCTATCTTGTTGTTATTGGTCTCAGGCTTGTCTATCTTCAAGGTAACATCAGCCTGTAACGCCTCCGGCAACAGTCTTTCCAACTTTCCGACCTTTTCATTCACGAAGTTTTGCAATTTCTCTTCGGGGGAGAATTTTACTGCATTGATTACCACTTTCATTATGACCTCCTTTTTGTTTTTAAGTTTGCTTTATCATGACGGAACTCCCTACCGGTTCAAGAGACAAGCATTCGCCCGGCTCGTTCGACCGTTCCATCGCATCTGTTCTTCGAACAAATTATTCCTCCGCCTCTTCGCCTGCCCTCGGATGAGCCAATTTATAAGCTTTTTTCAACTCTTCTATGGTTGTATGGGTATAAACCTGCGTTGAAGTCAAGCTCGCATGCCCCAACATTTCCTTTACCGAATTCAAATCACCACCAGCTGCCAACACATTGGAAGCAAAACTGTGTCGTAACACGTGAGGAGAATGTTGCTCCGTCGATGAAACAACCTCCAATTCCCTACACACCAAAGTGTAGAGCTGTTTCTTTGTCATAGGTTCAAACTTCCTGTTGACAAGCAGCTTTGGCGTTGTAATATTCAAGGAATGCTTTCTGTCAATATAGTCTCTTATTTTGTCCAACAAGCTGCTGCTTATCGGCACTATTCGTTCCTTGCGACCCTTTCCTTCAATCCGTATTTCGCAAGTCTCATAATTTATATCGTCTTCCTCAACCTCCAAAATCTCAGCCTGTCTCATTCCGGTTGCATACAGCAATTCCAAAATCAAACTGTTCCTTACGCCCATGAAAGTCGTATCATGCTGTCTTTCCGCAAGCACTCGCTCCATGTCATCTGTCAATACAATGTTTGGATTCTTGCGAGTGATTTTTGGAGCAACTATTTTCAACATCGGGTTCTGCGAAACAAATCCCTCTCTTGTCAAAAAGGAGAAATAAGTTCTCAAAGTCGCAACTTTTCTGCTTATGCTGCGATTGGAAACGCCTATTTCCTTCAAACCGACCATCCAAACCCTAATCATAGGTGCTGTTATATCCTTTTCTTCCGAAACACCACATTCCTTTTGTATACATGCAGCGAACTGATTTATGTCAGCCGTGTAAGCTAATACGGTATGTGGGGAGTAATCCTTCTCTGTCTTGAGGTATTCTACAAATTCGTCTATGTGCATAAAAAGTGTAGTTTATTCAAATTTAACTTCCGTCTCTTGGGTATACAACGCAAAAAAGGCTTGCAATGTTGTTGCAAGCCTTTCATTTTTTTGAGGAGAACTACTTATCCATTGCTTGCTGTTGCAGCTTCTGAATATAGATTGCTCTCAACTTACGATCTCTTGCCACTACCGAAGGCTTGGTGAACTTTTGTCGATTTCTCAATTCTCTCACCACACCGGTTTTCTCAAATTTTCTCTTCAATTTCTTGAGAGCCCTTTCAATGTTTTCGCCTTCTTTAATAGGAACAATAATCATGGTTAATACCTCTTTCTGTTTTTGTTGTTAGTAACTAATTGAACTGTAATTTTGCTTTGCAAAGGTATTCATTTTCCTTGTAACTGCAAAACTTTTTGCAGCTTTTCCGTTATCCAGCTCGGACACACCACAGGTTTTCCACTATGTATGTCTATAAAAGCCAGCACATTATACCCATTGCACAGGATACGCTCTTTGCCGTTTTCAATCTTCGAAATTCTGTAATCGAACCTCATTTTAACGCTCGGTAATTGTTCTATATAGCATCGTACGGTCAGAATTTCATCGTACTGGGCAGAAGAAAGATATTTGGCATATTGTTCAATGACCGGCATTCTCACTCCGTAAGCCTCAACGTCCTTATAGTTTATTCCGAGTTGCCGCATGGTCTCGCATCTGGCTCGTTCAAAAAATCGGAAATAGTTACTGTTGTGAACAACCCCCATTTTGTCCGTATCCACATACTCAACCCTTACTGTTGTATCGTAACCGTATATCTCTGCCATACCCAAACCAAAAACGGGAGACCGAAACAATCGGTCTCCCCAAAACAATTTACTCGTTCAAAACAATACAACTATCTTATAGTCTGATAATTCCTTTTTCTATGGAATTATTCAAACAAGCCATTATACCTTTTTTGTTGATTGTTCTCATTCCTGCGGGAGTTACCTTCAAGGTTATCCACAAATCCTCCTCTGGAATGTAGAACTTCTTCATCTGCAAATTAGGATAAAATCTTCTTTTAGTTTTGATATTTGAGTGAGAAACTCTGTTTCCCACCAATGCTTTCTTACCTGTAATCTCACAAATTTTTGACATCTCTCTACCGTTATTATATTCGTACTTTCCGTGTTTCGGGCTGCAAAGTTCCGAAAATTTATCGAATTGACAAAACTTTTGCGACCTTTTTCTGCGCCCGGTCTGACGGCTATCTTGCGAATTTGAAGTTAGTTCCCAAGTAAACAGCTTGTTCTCCAAGCATTTCTTCTATTCTCAACAACTGGTTGTACTTGCAAATTCTGTCTGTTCTTGAAGCCGAACCGGTCTTAATCTGTCCCGTGTTCAAGGCAACAGCCAAGTCGGCAATGGTCGTGTCCTCCGTTTCGCCGCTTCTGTGGCTCATGACTGCCGTGTAACCGTTTCTGAATGCAAGATTTACGGCGTCTATGGTTTCGGTAAGCGTACCTATCTGATTTACTTTGACCAAGATAGAGTTGGCTACGTCCTTTTCTATACCCATTCTCAAACGAGCCGGATTGGTTACGAACAAATCATCGCCCACCAACTGAATTTTGTTACCCAATGCATCAGTCAAAGCCTTCCAGCCTTTCCAATCGTCCTCTGCCATACCGTCTTCTATGGATATGATAGGATATTTGTTCACCCATTCTTTCCAATAAGCAACCATTTGCTCCGGAGTAAGTTTGTCTCCCGAGGATTTGTGCAAGTGGTAAACGTTTTCTTCGGGCAGGTAGTACTCGCTGGAGGCAGGATCCAATGCTATGCAAATATCGCTGCCGGGTTTGTATCCTGCTTTTTCTATTGCGGACAAAATAACCTCTATCGCCTCTTCATTGGAACCGAGATTAGGTGCAAAACCTCCCTCGTCGCCGACATTGGTCGAATACCCCTTTGATTTCAATACCTCTTTAAGTTTATGGAATACCTCTGCTCCCATCTGCAATGCTCTCGAAAAGCAGTCGGCACCCACCGGCATAACCATAAACTCCTGAAAGTCTATACTGTTATCCGCATGAGAACCTCCGTTCAAGATATTCATCATGGGGATAGGCAACGTATTGGCGTTAACACCGCCCACATATCTGTATAATTCTTGTCCGGTTTCCATTGCAGCCGCTTTCGCACAAGCCAAAGAAACTCCCAAAATTGCGTTTGCACCCAACTTGGACTTATTTTCCGTACCGTCGATTTCAATCATTCTTGCATCAATGGCTCCCTGCTCATTGACCAACATGCCCTTCAATTCATCTGACAAAATGGTATTCACATTCTTAACAGCCTGCAACACACCCTTTCCGCCAAAGCAACTCTTGTCTCCGTCTCTCAACTCACAAGCCTCATGCACTCCTGTAGATGCACCCGAAGGCACAGCCGCCCTTCCGACAGCACCCGCATCAGTATAAACCTCTACTTCAACCGTTGGGTTTCCCCTCGAATCAAGGATTTGCCTTGAATGAATTCCAATAATTTGAGACATCTTTTCTCCTTTCTTTCTTCTTAAAATACTAAACTCTTTTTCCGCCTGCAAAGATAGCACTTTTCCTCAAAACAATCAACACCCAATATCGAAAAAGCCCCCGCCACCCTACCCTGCCACAGAATGCAGTCGTCAACCGCCCCATTCGTAAACCCACTCAAAACAAACCTTTCACCGGTTCGCCGTTCGGCTGAAATGAATCGCCGATTCATTTTGACGAATGGCTGATTCAGCAAAATGAATCGGCGATTCGTAGGAGGACTGTCCGCCAAGGCTTTACACAGGCTGCACGAAGAAGCCTCCTTTGCCTCTTTTCGGGCTTTCTTTATCCCCGCTTCCTGCAAACAGGTAAAAAGAAAGCGTGCCGAAGCATAGGGTACTTAAAAAGATTTGTCGTATTTTGCAGCGTGGTTGCAGAACCACACATTTTATCGTATTGAAAGCGTTGTGCATCGTCTGCAAATGAAAACCTGAGAAATTTTCTATTGGAGCAGAAGGCGAATCGCAATGGTTTCACGCATTCCGCATGGACTTGTTGTTCGTATTCTTTGCTCTTAGGTAATTCTCAGGACCTTCATTTGGAGATAGTGAACAGTGGTTCACGCTTCTCTTTTTTGTATTTCTCCCAACGAACCACAGGAGTTTGATAAATCGTAAAAATGGACGCAAAATTAAAATCCCATTTCATCAAATCTATTGCATGATATTGGCAGACGGGAAAGTTGATCAAAAGGAGCTGAACAGCATGTACGAAATCGGTACCCGCATTTATAATGTCTCTCCCGAGGAAATAAACAAAGTGCTTTTAAGCGGCGAAGTAGTGTTCTATAAGCCGGAGAGCGAAGAGGACAGGATACTGTATCTCTACGACTTGGCTTGCATTTCGGTTTCCGACAAGGTGATACCGGCAGCGGAACGAATGCTTTTAGAAAATTATGCAAGGAAATTCGATGTGGAAGAAAGCCAAATCCCCAACTTGGTCGAGTTCTTGATTGATTGTGCCAAGAAAAACCTTTCGCAAAGTGAGCTATTAAACGAATTAAACAACCAACAATAGAAAGGAAAAGCAATGAGTATAAGTAATCTGTTTAAGAAGAGCAACGAGAAAGACACTGCCGCAAAAGCAATAGAACAAAAGGACGACACAAGACCAAACAATAATACCTTTACCGACAGATGGCAACAAGACGGAGTGGATACTGCAGGAAAAATGGGCGGAGTTGAAGCAGCATTGGAGACAAGTCTTCAAGTAGTTGTGCAGAAAGTAAAGCAACAGCAGGCAGGAAACGAGCGTTCGCAAGCAAAATGGAGACAAGAAAAGGAAAATGAACAGACCAACTACAAAACGAAAATAGAAAAAGACAAAAACGAATTAAGCCTTTTGGAAGGTCGTAAGAACGACTACGAAAAGCAGAAATTGGCTCTCACCGGTAAACAAAAAGAATTTGAAACCAATCAAAGGACAAACAAAAACGCCTTAATCAACTTCATTTTCGGTTTGGTTATACTCACGGGTTTGACCGTATATCTGTTCATTTTTTACAGTTCCACGGCATATTCTGCATTTTTCAAGGAGTTTGGAGCCGACAACACCGTGATAACGGAAGCCATGTTCGACTCTGATGCTCTCGCCAAAGCATTGGCAGACGGTGTTACGGAACTCTTCTTTGTTATTCTCATACCGACTATTTTCCTTGGTGTCGGTTATGTGTTGCATCAGTTTGGTTCCGGAACAGATTCCAAGCAAACCAAACTATTGAAGACTCTTTCGCTTTACGCTTTGGTCTTTATTTTCGATTGTTTTTTGGCTTACAAAATATCGCAGAGCATATATAATGTAATGATTGAACAGAGCCTTGAACAGATGCCTCCGTATAGTTTTTCCTTGGCGGCAGGCAATGTTGATTTTTGGACGGTTATCTTTTGCGGATTTGTGGCTTATGTTGTTTGGGGACTTATCTTCTCCTTTGTGATGAGCAATTATGCTTCTCTTCATAAGCATACCGTCGAGATAAACCGCATAGGACAAGAAATAACGGACTTGGACAAGAGAATCAACACGGTCAACGAAGATATTGTCAAAATGAAAAACGAGATAGCCCAGCTCGAGGGGGAGGTTGAGAAGATTGCCTCACTGCTTAAAAACGGAGTAGTTTATAATTGGACGGATATAAAGAATGCTTTGGCTTCTTTCATGAAAGGATGGTTGTCGTTCTTGAACATACAAAACAGAGACGCAAAAGATATAAAGCGGGCAACGGAAATTTATGACAAATTCACTGCCGACATAGACGATATGTTGTCAGGCAAACAGGCTAAATAAATCATCAAAAAGGCAAAAAAACATGAAAACAAAAAGATGTCTGTTCTATATGGCGGCAATACTGTTGTCCTTTGTGGCAGTTGTTTGTTTGTACAGCTGCAAAGGAGACGGGAATAACAACAAGAAAGATAAACAACAGGCTGACAAGATTGTACCGTGGAACATAACCGTTCTTATCGACCTGTCGGACAGAATTACCGACTCCACCGAGAACAGAAAACAAGAGGACAATGACGTACAACTGATAGTTCACATTGCAAACACACTGAAAGACAAAATTGCGAAGGAGAAGTTCATCGGCAGAGACAACTTCAAGATTTTGTTTTATCCTAATCCAAACTTAGATGGTTTGGGTTCGGTTACGACTGATTTGAGAATAAACATGGACGTTCCGAGAAAAGAGAAAAAAGAACAGAAACGAAAATTGCAAAAGCTCGACAGTCTCTACACTTGCACGCTTCACAGCGTTTATGCCCAAGCAAAACAAAAAGCGGAATACCCGGGCAGCGACATATGGGGCTTTTTCCGCATGAAGGCTGCCGAACAATGCATTAGGAACGACTACCGCAACATTCTCGTTATTCTTACCGATGGTTATATTTACCATAAGGATAACAAACGACCGATAAACGGCAAACCTGTTTATGTAACCCCCATATCTCTTGAACAAAATCCCAACATAGAATTGGCAAATCCGTTGGAGGGAAGAGAAAAATTAAACAGTTTAGAGGTGTTGCTGCAGGAGGTCAACCCCAAAAACACATACCATTTCGAACTATTGGAAAGAATACTTACCAAATGGTTTGACGACATGGGCGTGAATAAATTCAAAATTATCACCAAGGGAGACCCTTCCGTAACAAAAGACGTCATAGATACTTTCCTGCAAATTAGATAACACCACTTGGCAAACCCAATCGGCGATTCGTTTCTACCGAATCGCCGATTCATTTTTTTCTTTCGGCGATTCATTTTGCTGAATCAGCCTTTCATTTTAGCCGAACGGCGATTCGGTGAGCGGCTGAAAAGGAATTGCCCGATAAATCACATTTCTGCAACTTATCGGGCAAAGAATGATGATGGGTTTTAGCGAATTATAATTTTCTTTGTCAAGGTTCCGGTGGCGGTTTGCAGTTTCAAAAGATAGGTTCCTGCGTCCATGTTGCTTACATCTATGGTTTGTTTGCCGCTGTGTGCTTCAAGTGCTATGATTTCCTTGCCGACAATGTTGCAGAGCGTGATTTTCTTTGCTCCCTCTGGCAAATCAATCGTCAAACGGTCGGAAGCGGGATTGGGATAAAGCGTCAGGTCGGTTGTTTTGACGCTCACAATACTGCTGCTGCCGATTTTGTCGCCTGCCGCAATGGCTCTGCCTGCCGTTGCTTCGACTGCGTATTCATAAACGGTGAATGTTTGGTCGTTGTTCACCGAGAGCTTTATCCAGCCGTAATAAACGCTGCTGCCAAACTGCACCTTAAAACCGGCATAACCCGTTTGTCCGACCCATGTTGCATATTCGGTTGCATCATGAAGCACGGGGAACATTCCGGAAGACCAATTCGAAGTGCTTCCGATTTGACTTCCCTCCGACAGAAGTGTAACCACGCCGCTTTCAAACTCATTGCTGCCGGTTATAACCACTCCCGCCCCGGCTCCAAATACGGCAAGGTACGATGAACCATATGCCCAATAATTTTGAATATAGAACTGTGGTTCCGTCGGGCTTTGGCTGCCTACACTTACCGAAACGGAATAACCCATTTCAAGGTCTCCTGTTACTACTGCATCGGGATTGATGTCCGTGTATTGAACTTGACCGAATGCTACGCCTGCACTTAGAAGTGCGGACAAGATGATAATTAATCTTCTCATGCTTTTGAATTTTTTTTGTTGTGTATTACTAAGACACCTTTAAGCCGTTTGGCGTTTGCAAACAGCGAAAGAAAATAACAAAAAGGGCTTGCCGTTCATTTCTTTCGGCAAGCCCTTTCTATCTTTTGAGACTTTGGTTTACAAATACTTGATAAGAGTAAACGATTTTCTAATATTGTTCGTTCTCATTGGGAAAATTTACGTCCTTTACGTCCTTTACGTATTTTCCTATTGCGGAAGTAATCTCCTCGCCAAGGTTTAGGTAACGACGAAGAAAGCGAGGAGTGAACTCTTGCGTTATTCCCAACATGTCATGCAAGACCAATACCTGACCGTCCACCTCTGCCCCCGCTCCTATTCCTATGACGGGTATGCGAAGTTCCGAGGCTATGCGTCCGGCGAGCTTTGCGGGAATTTTTTCAAGCACCAGACCAAAACAGCCTGCCTCTTCCAAAAGGTGGGCATCGCGTATCAGCTTCTCTGCTTCCGCCTCTGCTGTTGCCCTTACGGAGTAAGAGCCGAAGCGATTGATGGACTGCGGGGTCAAACCCAAGTGTCCCATCACCGGAACGCCTGCGGATAAAATTCTCTTGACCGATTCAAGAATTTCCTCGCCGCCTTCTATCTTTACGGCGTGAGCTTCCGTTTCTTTCATTATCCTTATGGCTGAGCAAAGTGCCTCTTTGGAGTTGCCTTGATACGTTCCGAAGGGCAAATCCACCACAACAAATGCCCTCTTGCAGGCACGCACCACACTCGATGCATGGTATATCATTTCGTTAAGCGTTATCGGCAACGTGTTGGAATAGCCCGCCATCACGTTGGCGGCAGAATCTCCGACCAACACAACATCTATTCCCGCCATGTCCACAAGGGTTGCCATGGAATAGTCGTAAGCGGTGAGCATTGCTATCTTCTCGCCTCTGTCAGCCATGGCTTGCAGAGTCTTTACGGTTATTCTTTTTGTATTTGCTTTTGCAACTGACATTTTTCTTTAATCATTGGTTCTGTTTCGGTCGGCAAAATTACAGATGTTTTTCCGTTTAATCCGGCTTTTGCCTATTTATTTTCCGCTTTGCGGGCGTTGACTTGCCGATTATTTGTATTTTTGTGGCAAAATAAAGGTTTATGTTTGAGTTTTTGGAGGGTCGATTTGAGGAAACAACACCATCTTACATTGTTGTAAACTGCTCATCAATCGGATACAGGGTAGAAATATCGCTAACGACCTATACGGATTTGAAAGATAAAAACAGCGGAAGATTGTTCGTGCATCAAATAGTGCGGGAGGACGCACAGTTGCTTTTCGGTTTCTCTTCAAAGAAAGAAAGAACCGTGTTCAGAGCATTGATTTCAGTCAGCGGAATAGGAGCCAATACGGCAAGAATGATGTTGTCGTCTTTGAGTGCGGACGAACTTATACGGGCTGTCGTGAAAGAGGACGTTGGAGCGATTAAAGCCGTAAAAGGTATTGGTATAAAGACTGCCCAAAGGGTTATAATAGAGTTGAAAGATACCTTTTCCAAATTTGATGTCTCAGATATGGAGCCTCAAAGCCACAATAAAAACAAAGAGGAGGCGTTATTAGCATTGCAAACGCTTGGCTTCAACAAAGTACTCATCGAAAAGGCTTTGGATAAGATTCTGAAAGAAAAATCGGATTATGGTGTTGAGGAATTGATACGCTTGGCGTTGAAAATTTTGTAAGTTGGTGGAGATACCGATAAAGTTTTTTTTGAACCGGCTCTCACGTCCGGTATTTATGCTTGCCGTCATGGTTGTTTTTTCCTGTGTCGGCAGGTTGCATGCTCAAAGCGACAGCCTTAGGTATTCCATAAACGACACCATAGGCAGCCCTTTGTACCTTAATTCTCCGCAGAACATAAAAACAAGTGTGGAATACGATGAAACAAGCAACGAGTATGTGCTGTTGAAGAAAGTGGGCGACATTGTCATCGAACGGAGAGTGCTGTCCTTTTCGGAGTATCAGGACTATGACTTGGATAAGATGATAGACGATTACTGGAAAAGCCGCTCACAAACTTCCAAAATGGTGGGAACATCCGATGACGGGGTGCTTGGCAATCTTATTCCGCAGCTTAAAGTGAACAGCGAACTGTTTGAAACCATTTTCGGAGGGCAGAACATAGACATACGTCCGAGCGGAAGTGCCGAAATAAAATTCGGAGTGGTCAACAACCGCAATGAGAACCTCGCTTTGAGCGAAAGCCAAAGGAGTACAACATCTTTGGATTTTGACATGAACTTTCAGTTGAACGTATTGGCTCAAATAGGAACAGCCATCAACCTTAACTTCAACTATAACACCGAAGCAACATTCGATTTCGAAAATGAGTTGAAACTGAAATACGAAGGAAAGGAAGATGACATCATTCAGCTGTTGGAAGCCGGCAACATAAATTTTCCTCTGCCGCTGAGCCTTATTCAAGGCAGTCAGTCGTTGTTCGGAGTCAAGACAAAATTGAAATTCGGTAACCTTACATTAGACGCCGTCTTCTCACAACAAAAATCCGAATCAAGCACGGTAACGGTGCAAGGAGGAGCCCAAATGCAGGAGTTTAATTTCAAGGCATACGATTACGACGACAACAGACACTTTTTCCTTTCCCAATATTTCTATGACAACTACAACAAGGCAATGAGTACTTTGCCAATAATAAACTCAAATATAGTAATCACCAAAATTGAAGTTTGGAGAACGAACATAGGAGCTGCGGTAACCAATAACCGAAACCTTGTTGCTTTTGCCGATTTGGGAGAAGCTGAACCTTACGGACAAAACCCCTCTATCGGAATTGCAGGAGCAAGAGACCTGCCCGACCAATACCTTTCGAACAGATTGTTGAGCGTTGTGGACGTTAATACGATAAGAAGCATAAACGCCATAAGTTCTTACCTGCAAGGCTTGGGCTTTATCTCGGGACAAAATTATGAAAAGGTCGAAAGCGCCCGTAAACTCTCCTCTTCCGAATATACACTCAATCCGAAACTCGGTTTTATTTCGCTTACGCAATCGCTTGCAGCCGACCAAGTGCTTGCCGTGGCATTTCGTTATCAGATTGTGGGCGATACGACAACCTATCAAGTTGGAGAATTTTCCGATGAGGGCATTGCAGACCCCAATACTTTGGTCGTAAAACTTTTGAAGAGTTCTTCCTTGAACGTTCGCAACCCAATGTGGCGTCTGATGATGAAAAACGTTTATCGTTTACCGCAGGCATACCAGATTTCGCAAGAGGATTTCCGTTTGAACATTCTATACCAAGCCGATGAGGACGGAGTGCAAACCGGATATTTCAGAGAAGGCAACAAAGAGGGTATTCCGCTTTTGCAAGTCTTTGGATTAGACAGAATGGACAACAATCAGAACATGTATCCCGACGGAGTGTTCGACTTTATCGACAATGCTGCCGCCAACGGAGGCACAATACAAAAAGACAAGGCTCTGATATACTTCCCTACCGTCGAACCTTTCGGCAAGGACTTGCGAGAAACTTTGGCAGATGAGGAATTGGCAAACAAATACTGCTTTGACTCTCTGTACAGCCTCACCAAATCGCAGGCGGAACAGTATCCCAATCAGAATAAATTCTACCTTGAGGGTCGTTATAAGTCCTCATCCGGCTCCGAAATATCACTCGGTTCCATGAATGTGCCTCAAGGCTCCGTCAGAGTGATGGCAGGCGGAATAACATTGACGGAGGGAACAGACTATACCGTGGACTACGCGATGGGAAGGGTAAGAATAATCAACCAAGGCTACCTAAACTCCGGTACTCCCATAACCGTATCGACGGAAGCCAACTCTGTGTTCAGCGCCGTAACGAAACGTATGTTCGGAGTGAGAGCAAATTATGAGGTAAACAAGGATTTCACACTCGGAGCGACCTTCATGAATCTCCACGAAAGCCCCATAACGCAGAAAGTCAACTATGGAGAAGAACCGACCAGCAACACAATTTGGGGATTTGATGTAAACTATCGCAAAGAGATACCTTGGCTTACCAAGTTGGTGGATTTATTACCTTTCTACGAAACAAAAGCGCCATCAATACTCAATTTCAACGGGGAGTTCGCACATTTCATTCCCGGAAACCCGAGAGTAATCGGCAAAACAGGTACTGCATACATAGACGACTTTGAATCGGCAAAACGTTCGTACGATTTGAAAGCCGTAAGCTCTTGGTTTTTGGCTTCAACTCCCCAGGATTACAATACCGCTCAGCCTCTCTTTCCGGAGACTCGCAAAGACCTCGGTTTGACTTATGGATTCAACAGGGCAAAATTGGCATGGTATTACATAGATGACAATTTCTATGTATCTCCTCCTTCAAACATAAACGCCGACGACCGTTCCCTTGCCTACACAAGAGCGATAAAAGAAACAGAGTTTCACCCCAACAAGGAAATTCCGCAAGGACAAAACACCAATGTCCGAGAGTTTAACATTGCTTTCTATCCTTCCGAAAGGGGACCTTACAATTACGACACCACTTCGGCTTATTCCGCCGGTCTTATGCCCGATGGTTCTTTGCGTTCGCCGGCTTCTCGTTGGGGTGGCATAATGCGAAAATTGGAAACCACGGATTTTGACGCCGCCAACATAGAATACATAGAATTTTGGGTCATGGATCCGTTCATTGACAAGCCCGACCACAGCGGAGGCAAGCTCTACTTCAATCTTGGTGAAATTTCGGAAGACATATTGCGAGACGGAAGGAAGAGTTTCGAGAACGGATTGCCGACAAGTGCGGAAGTAACCGATGTGGACACCACAATCTGGGGAAGGGTTCCTCGATTGCAGTCCATTGTCAACGCTTTCAGCAACGACCCTTCGGCAAGGCAGTACCAAGATGTGGGCTATGACGGATTATCCTCCGCCGATGAACGCACCTTTTTCTCGCGTTTCTTGGAAATAGCAAGCCAACAGTTGGAACAAGATGCCTATGAAAGCCTTGTTGCCGACCCTTCGGCAGACGATTTTATGTATTTCAGAAGTCAGTATTACGATCAAACGAATGCCAAAATATTAGAACGTTATAAGAAATACAACGGAGCAGAGGGCAATTCCTCGATAGCCTCCGACAATTCCGAATATAGTTCACAGTCATCTTCGTTGCCGAATGTTGAAGACATAAATCAAGACAACACTCTTTCGGAAGCCGAAAACTATTATGAATATGTTATCGACCTTTCTCCCGAAAACATGGTTGTCGGCAAGAATCACATTACCGACATACAGGAAGCACGCAACATATCGCTACCCAACGGCAGCACAACGGACTGCAAATGGTATCAATTCAAGATTCCGATAAGAGAACCCAACAGAACCGTAGGCGATATTCACGGCTATCAATCCATTCGCTTCATGCGATTGTTCCTTAGGGACTTTGAAGAACCTGTCATTTTGAGATTCGGCACATTTGAGCTTGTCAGCGGAGAGTGGCGAAAGTATACGGACAACCTCCTCACCCCCGGAATTTATCCGAGTGGCACACAAAGCGAGAACACCACCTTTACAGTGGCATCTGTGAACATAGAAGAAAACGGAAAGCGAAGTCCGGTTCCATATGTCATTCCTCCTGGAATAGAGCAAGAGAAATTGTTCAGCACCACTTCCGTAACCAGCATGAACGAGCAGGCTCAGAGCCTAAAGGTTCGTGAACTCGGCGATGGCGATGCCAGAGCCATTTACAAGACAACGGATTTCGACATGCGACAATACAAACGCTTGAAGATGTTTGTTCATGCCGAGAAACTAAACGAGTTTGACGATTACAAGAAGGGCGACCTTTCTTTATTCATACGCCTTGGAACAGACTTTACGAACAACTATTACGAATACGAAGTACCGTTAAGTTTCACTCCATGGTACGTTGGAGCAAGCAATCGTGAAGCAATATGGATTCCTGACAATGAATTGGACATAGAACTCGAACAACTCGTCAAGGTTAAAGAGAACAGAAATGCACGCATTCGTGCCAACGACCAAACGGTCAGTTCCTCATTGCCGTACTACGAGAATTACGAGGGCAAGAAGATGACCGTACTCGGTTCGCCCAACATTGCGGGAGTAAAGGTCATAATGATAGGAATACGAAATCCCAAGAAGCAAAGCCTTAATGACGATGACGACATGTTGCCCAAGTCTGCCGAGGTATGGATTAACGAATTGCGACTTACCGACTTCAATCGTTCCGGCGGCTGGGCTGCAACAGGTTTTGCAAGAGCCAATTTAGCCGATTTGGGTGATGTTTCCGTGTCTGCGTCCTATCGTTCGGCAGGTTTCGGAGGCATAGAACAGAAAATCTCCGAAATATCGCAAGACAATATCGGCACAATAGACATAGCTACCAACATAGAAGTCGGCAAACTGTTCCCAGAGGAAGCGGGCATAAGGCTGCCGGTGCATTTCGATTACTCACAGTCTGTGAGCAACCCCAAATACAACCCTCTCGACCCCGATGTAAAATTGGAGAATGACCTTATGAGTTACCGAGGTGAGCGAGAAAAGGATTCCATACGCCACCTTGTGCAGGATTATGTCAGCCGCACAAATCTCAATTTCATGAATATACGAAAGGATCGTTTGGGCGACAGAGCATTGAAACGCCATTTCTATGACATAGAGAACTGGAATGCCTCATACTCCTACTCTTCCACCTATGCAAGAGACGTAGATATTGACCATAACACAAAAACTCAGCACAGAGGGTCGCTGGGTTATCAATACGATGTCAACTCCAAGGGTTGGAAACCATTCTCAAAAGTTCCGCTGTTCAAGAAAAAAGCCTTTGCCATATTGAGAGACCTCACGCTATACTACTGTCCTAAATCCTTCTCTTTCAGAACCGAAGTTGTACGGGACTTTGAGGAAACCCTTTTGAGACCGAAGAGTCAGGGTTTGGTGATAATGGAGCCGTATTTCTACAAACAGTTCTACATGAACAGGGCTTACACTTTCAAATACGACCTTACCTCAAACATTAAATTTGAGTACGATGCAACGGTAAACGCTCTGATTGAAGAGCCTCGCGGAAGAATAGACACCAAAGAGAAAAGGGACTCCGTATGGGCTTCTGTCATGGAACTCGGACGGGCGCAGCAGTTCACCCAAAACTACAAGCTCAGTCTCAACGTGCCGATAAACAAAATCCCTTACTTGGATTGGGTGAGGTTAAACGGTTCTTACAGCGGCACATACAAGTTCATGTCTGCCACCGAGGCTACCCGTTCATTGGGTAACGACATCGAAAACGCCAGACGTATTTCGGCAACTGCAAGCCTCAGTCTCACAACACTGTACAACAAAGTCCCTATCATAAAGAAGGCATACGAGGCACAGAAAAGCAACAACGCTTTCGGCTCGCAGCGTAATTTGATGAAACTCCAAAGAGACAAAACCTCGCCTAAGGACACTGCCGCAACAAACACCGACAGCATTTCTGCCACCGTCAAGTTCATGAAAGAGCTTCTGAACTACTCTCTGCGTTTTGTAACGTGTGTCAAAACCGTTTCGGTCAATTACAGTTTGAATGACGGCACATCGTTGCCCGGCTTCATGCCTGTTGCAAAATGGTTGGGTACAACACCTGACAAGAACTTCGCTCCGGGTTTTGCCTTTGTCTTCGGCTCGCAAAGCCTTTCGATAATAGACAAGGCGGTCGAAAATTCGTGGTTGAGTACCGACAGCATGCTGAACTCGGCTTTGATTCAAAAAAGCACCGAGACCATCAACGCCCAAGTAAAGGTCGAACCATTCAAAGAATTGAACATAGATGTCAGCTTCAAACGCACCAAGAGCGAAATGTTCTCTGCATACTACAAGTACGATGCCGAATACGGCGAAATAAGAGGACCGCTTTCTCCTATGCGGACGGGCAGATACAGCATATCCATAATTGCACTGCCTACGCTTTTCAAAGGAACAGATGCAGACAACGTAAGCAGCACATTTACAACCTTCCTTTCCAACCGCAGCGAAATAGCTCGGCGATTGGCTGCCAAGAATGCAGCTTTCAATTCCGACTATTCCGGCATGATGATAGCCGATTCCGTAACGGGTGTGCTTTACCCGGACGGCTACGGTGCATTAAGCCAGCAAGTTCTCATACCGGCGTTTCTTGCAGCCTACACCGGCAAAAGCGCCTCCGCTCAGAGCCTCAGTCCGTTCTTGAAAATGCCGATGCCGAACTGGAAAATAAGCTATACGGGATTGAGCAAAACAGAATTTGTGAAGAAATGGGCAAATTCCATAACCCTTTCCTCCAATTACAGTTGCGATTACAACATAGGAGCATTCACAACAGACAACCGCGTGCCGCTTGACGATAGCTACGACTACGGAACAGAATGGGTCAGAAACCAAATAAGCAACAACTTCATTGCAAAAGACGTCATAGACCAAGTAACCATAAGCGAGCAACTAAGTCCGCTTTTCAAGATTGACATAAACCTCAAAAACAGTTTCCAAACCAATTTTGAGGTACGTCGAGACAGAAACTTGTCCCTCTCCTTCTCCAACTCACAACTCACAGAGGTCAGCCGCACCTCCTATGTCGTAGGAGCAGGTTACCGTTTCAAAGACGTCGAACTCAACATAAGAATGGGCGGAGCCAACACCCGACAACTCAAAAGCGACATATTGGTGAAAGCAGACATAGCCGTCAACATCAATAAAACCACATTACGAAAGATAGATCAAAACATAAACCTCATCTCCTCCGGTTCCAAGGTATTCACCTTGAACCTGTCGGGCGAGTATTCTCTCACGGAAAAAATTGTTTTGAAAGCCTATTTCGAAATGACTGCAAACACCCCTTACGTATCCAACTCGTTCCCCAATTCCACAACACAGGGCGGTTTTTCTCTGCGTTTGACATTGTAAATCATCGATACATTTTCCACGGAGACAGATTCGTCCGAAACGAATCGCCCTTTGGCAAAATTGAATGGCTGATTCAAAAAAATGAATCGGCGATTCAGAAAAATGAATCAGCCATTCGTCAAGAGCGAATCGGCGTTTGGGAAAAAGAGTGTCTGAAAAAGAAAGTTGCATTCAATGTTTCAACATTTCCGCAGCTTGTTTTTGTTGACTTGTTTGCATGTGGGACCACTGCTTTTTCTTGTTTGCATATGCATGTATTCCGAAGAGGATTATGCGAGCAAGCCTCATCTAAGCTCAAAGGAATGAGGCGAACTCTTTTGGGTGGTGTTTTGTGCTTTGCAGCGGCATTTAACCGTGCCTTTTCGCTGCCTGCAAAAATGCTTTGCAAAAACACCTGCTCGGAATGGCTTTTGATTTTGTTCCAAAAATGCTTCCAATCAAAAATAATTGCCTATCTTTGCCCTCGCTTATATGAAGCAAAATTGAACACCAAGTAATATTGTACAGATATGAATAACATAGATTGGAAAAGCCTTCCGTTTGGCTATTACAAGACTGATTGCAATGTACGTTGCTATTTCAGAAACGGAAAATGGGGTGAATTGGAATACACGGATTCCGAAGAGATTACCATGCACATGGCTGCCACCTGCTTGCACTACGGTCAAGAGGCTTTCGAAGGCATGAAGGCGTTCAGAGGCGTTGACGGCAAAATCCGTTTGTTCCGCCCTGATGAAAATGCAAAGCGTTTGATTCGTTCGGCTGAGGGCGTGATGATGGCTCCGGTGCCTGAGGAATTGTTCATCAAGGCTTGCGTAGAGGTGGTTAAACGTAATGAGAGATTCGTTCCGCCGGCAGGAAGCGGTGCTTCTTTGTATTTGCGTCCGTTGTTGATAGGAACGGGAGCTCAAGTGGGTGTTAAACCTGCCGATGAGTACTTGTTCGTTGTGTTTGCAGGTCCTGTTGGTCCTTATTTCAAAGAAGGCTTCAAGCCTGTTCAAATTCAAATAGTTGAAGATGCAGACCGTGCAGCTCCGCTTGGAACTGGTACATACAAAGTGGGCGGAAACTACGCTGCTTCTTTGCGTTCGGGTCAAAGAGCTCACGATGAGGGCTTCTCTAATGTTCTTTACCTTGATGCAAAGGAAAAGAAATACATCGACGAAGCCGGTGCAGCAAACTTCTTCGGCATAAAGAACAACACATACTGCACTCCTAAATCCACTTCCATACTTCCTTCAATCACAAACATGTCTTTGCGTCAGTTGGCTGAGGACATGGGCATGAAGGTGGAGCAACGCCATATCCCTGTTACCGAATTGTCGGAATTTGAGGAAGTGGCAGCCTGCGGAACAGCAGCCGTTGTTTCTCCTATCGGAAAGATTGTAGACCGAGGAACAGGCAAGACTTACGACTACGGCACAGAACCCGGTCCTGTATGCACAAAATTGTACAAACAGTTGAAAGGTATTCAAGAAGGTGAGCTTGAGGACGTACACCATTGGAACCTTATTGTAGAATAAAGAAATAGAAATTTTCTCATTTGTACCGTTCCGAGGCTCATACCAAGGAACGGTTTTTTGTATGCTTATGGAAAAAATATTACTCATTCAAACAGCTTCCATCGGAGACGTGATACTGCTCACTTCTCTAATGGAAAAACTGCATGACAAGTTTCCCTCTGCCGCAATCGACCTTGTTGTTAAATCGCCTAACGAACAACTCTTTGCCAATCACCCCTACGTAAGAGACATTTGGGTTTGGAACAAAAAGAAAGGCAAGTATCGCAACCTGTTTCAAATCATTTGCGGAATAAGAAAGCACCACTACGATGTGGTTCTGTGTATTCAAAGATTCTTTTCGGCAGGTTTGATGTGCGTTCTTTCCGGAGCGAAGTACAAAATAGGCTTTGATAAAAATCCTCTTTCCTTTCTATTTACCGAAGCCAAGCCGCACAAGATTGAAAAAGGCATACACGAAACCGACCGTAATATATCGCTGCTATCAAACATATGGTGCGAACGTTCACCCAAGCCTCGTCTCTACCCTTCGGCTGTCGACTTTGAGAAAGCCGCAAAACTCTGCACCAATGCAAAGGAATACTACACCATTTCGCCTTGTTCGCTTTGGGAAACAAAAACAATGAGTACAGAAAAATGGGTTAAACTGCTTTCTTTCATGGCAAAACAAAAAGCCGAAGCCAAGGTTTTCCTTCTCGGCAGCAAAGAGAATGCCGCACAATGCGACAACATTATACACCGTGCCGAAAACAAAAATGCCGAAAACCTTTGTGGCAAACTAAACTTGTTGGAAAGTGCCGCACTCATGCAGAATGCAAAAATGAACTTCGTTTGCGACTCGGCACCGCTTCATCTCTGTTCGGCAGTCGATGCACCCGTTACGGCAGTATTCTGTTCCACCACTCCGGATTTCGGATTCGGACCACTGAGCAGCAACAGCCTCGTCGTGCAAGCCGAACCCGAACCAAAATGCAAGCCATGCGGACTGCACGGAGCAAAAAAATGCAAAAACGGGACATTCGCATGTTGCGAGGAAATAGACATGCAAAAACTCTTTGACAGACTGTAAAACAAACAAGTAAAACAAGAACCTAACTAAAAAACAAAAGAGTGGTTTGCGTTGCCGCAAACCACTCTTGAACTATGGTAACAAAAAATCTTTTTGTCCTTATTACCTACCCGATGGCAGATTAAATGAACTTAATCTCCTTCAAAGCCTCAACAATCAACTGAAATGTATGTTCCATGTCGTTGTCCAAGCCAACGGAATAACGAACCAATCCCTCGCTCATACCCATCTTCTTTTGGATATCCTCAGGAACCTCCGATGAAGTGGACTTTCCAGAACAGGAGAACAAAGTACGGAAATATCCCAACGAAACAGCCAAGTAGCCAACGCCTTTCTCCTGCATTGCTTCCATGAACTTATTCGCTCTTTCTGCCGTTTCCAAGTCTATTGCTATCATTCCGCCATATCCGAAGCCCTCATTCATCAACTCGGTCATCAATTTATGATCAACGTGATCCTCATTGCCCGGATAGTTTGCCTTGATACCTATTTCATTGAAACGTTTCGAAAGGTATGCAGCGTTCTTTGAGTGCTGTTGCATACGGATATGGAGCGTGTAAAGGTTCTTCAATATAGATGTAGAACGGAAAGAATCCAATACGGGACCCAACAACATCGCCGTACCGTCGTTAACATCAATCATTGCATTGATTACCTCTTGCGAAGCACAGATTGCACCCGCTACACAGTCGTTTTTACCGTTGACAAACTTCGTCATAGAGTAAATAACCACGTCAGCGCCCAATTTGTAAGGGGAGAATATCATTGGTGAAAAGGTGTTATCCACCAACAATCTTGCACCTGTTGTTTGTGCAATCTTCTTCAATTCCGGTATGTTGGCGATTCTCAACAACGGATTGGACATGCACTCCGTATAAACGACCTTTGTGTTGGGACGCATTGCAGCTTTAACTTCGTCAAGGTTAGTTGTATCGACGAAAGTTACCTCTACACCGTACTTAACTATGTAATTCTTCAAGAAAGCGAACGTTCCGCCGTATACGGTCTGCGAAGCAACGCAGTGGTCGCCTGCTTTCAAAAAGTGCATCAAGGCACACGTGATGGCAGCCATGCCTGAACCGGTAACCCATGCGGCTTCTGTTCCTTCCATTGCGGCAAGAGCTTGGCACAATGCGAAGTTTGACGGATTCCAATGGCGGGAATACAGGTAATAACCCTCTGTTTCACCGTGGAAAGTGTCCGTCATCGTTTGACCATATGGGAAAGTAAATGTAGCCGAATCGTTTATGCTCGGATTAACTCCTCTTTCGGGAGAGATTTGTTGCACAGCGCTGATGGCTGTTGCAGGATCGAATTTCTTCATCTTATATTCTGTATTATTTTAACTTGATTACGTCCTAACAATTCATTGCTCCGCAAACGTGCAACACCTGTCCGCTCACATAAGAGCTTAAATCCGATGCAAGGAAAACGCAAGCCTTTGCCACCTCTTCGGGCTTTCCTCCTCTTCTCAAAGGGATTTGTTGCTCCCAATTCTTCCTTACCTCATCGCTCAACTTGGCAGTCATGTCGGTAATGATAAATCCCGGTGCAATGGCATTGCAACGTATGTTGCGAGAACCTAATTCCTTTGCTATGCTCTTTGTGAAGCCTATGATGCCTGCCTTTGACGCCGAATAATTTGCTTGACCTGCATTTCCGCTTACGCCTACAACGCTACTCATGTTGATAATCGAGCCGCTCCTTTGTTTAAGCATGATTTTCTGACAAGCATGGGTAAGGTTGAAAACGCTTTTCAAGTTCACGTTCATGACCAAATCCCAATCGTTTTCGCTCATTCGCATCAACAGATTGTCTCTTGTGATGCCTGCATTATTGACCAATATGTCTATTCTGCCGAATTGCTTTGCCACGTTTTCGACCAAAGCGGCGCTATCCTCAAACGAGGCTGCATTTGAAACGAATCCTTCGGCTCTTACGCCCATTTCTCTCAATTCTTTTTCGCATGCCTCCATGTTTTCGTCTCTTTTCACATCGCTGAACGCTATATTACAACCATGCTTTGCAAACTCCAAAGCTATTGCTTTACCTATTCCTCTTGAAGCTCCCGTAATGAGAGCGACCTTTTCTTCAAGTAACTTCATTCTATTCACCTTTTGGTTAACGCCTGCAAATTTACAAACAATTCTTCGAACTTCAAACTCACATACGTCCGAATTTGCAGTAGGTATAAACCAATCTGAAAACCATAAGGCAGTTATACCAAACGGTAATCGGCAAGCCGTAATGCTTTCTCATTATCTTAAACCTTTGGCAATTAGCTTTCCAAACATGTTTGCTGCTGATTCCGCCCTGCGAAAAGCAGCTCACAAACAATCCTGTGTTCTTTATCTTCTTTTCATCTGCCCTTTCTATTGCCGAAAGCACCCAATCGTAATCCGCCGTAATGGAATACGATGTATCGTAATGCGAACAAAGCTCACGCCTTACCAAAAAGGACTGATGACACACCGTCATGCCCCAGTGAAAGCTCCGCCTTGTCAGTCTTTTCGGCAAGGACAAACGCCGTCTGCCCAAAGGCTTTCCATCGACTGACAGAATCATTGTATCGCCATAGTAGATATCTTGCAATTTCTCGGCAGAGGCGAGCATCTTCTCCAAGGTTTCTGCCTCATAGAACAAATCTCCTGCATTCATAAACAAGACATACTCACCTCTTGCCATATCCAAGCCCTTGTTCATGGCGAAATACAGACCTTCGTCTCGCTCGCTGACCCACTGCGATACAATATCGCCGTTACTTTCAATCAATTCCTTAGTGCCATCGCTCGAACCGCCATCTACAATCACATATTCAACCGCCCCATAGGTCTGTTCCCGCACACTGTCCATCGTTTTCTTCAAATCCACTGCCGCATTGTAACATACCGTTATCACAGATACGACTGCCTTTTCCTTATTCAATTCACTCATTATTCCCCAAGGCTTTTGTTATTTCTCTTACTACCATATCCGGACTTATTTTGCCAATGCAAGGCCAACGTTCCGTTTTGCTCTTTGTATATTTACACATACCGCCACAGCCATAACAATCCATGAAAAAGTTAACCACCATCGGAAAATAAGTCTTCAAATCCAACGACTCTTCATCTATATCATAGGGGTGAAATCTCCCCCAAAAAACTCCCGGACATATCACAATACTTTTCGTTCTCATCATAGTCGCAAGATGAGCAGCCACTGTATCATTGCTAACAACAAGAAGAGCCTCTCTTATGACAGAACACAAATCCAACAAACTCGTTTTTCCGACCAAATTCAGCACATTCTCCGGCATTGAAACCTTATCCATTATTTCGTTTGCCGTTTCCATATCAGTCTCGCCTCCACACAAAACAACAAACGATGACACTCTATCTACCATATAAGCAAAATTCTCCCCCCCCGAAAGATTTTTTTTCTTGACTTGCACCAACAAAAAATACTATAAAGTTTTTTGCCTCACCAAACATTGGAACATCAAAACACAATTTAGGTAAGGTTGCGGCAATGTTTGTTTCAAACAATTTTGAAACAAATTCGGCATTTCGCTTCAACTCCATTTTTACACAGGCATCCGTGTCAATAATCTTAGTATAAAATTTATCCGCTTTTCGCAATAAAGACATCAAAACTCTTTTACGCATTGCCTTATCGGAAATACACCTTACCATCTTCATTTCGGTGTTATGATAATCTCGACCAAAGCCTACTTTTTCTGCTGCACAAACATTTCTTACAATAGAATCATTCTCAAAGTAGTCTCTCGAATAGATAGGATTCAAAACCCTGTCATATCGCTTTCGTCTTAATCTACACATGAAAGAAAAACGATACGACAGATTAGCCACAATTTTCTTGTTTGAGACTGTTATGATTTCGTCAAAGAACGAAGTTTTTTCGGCAATCGTTGCAACGGCAGGGGAACAAAGCAAAGTAATATGTCCAGAAAGCCTTTCCCTCAACACGGCGGCAGAATTAAGCCAAAGAACAAAATCTCCTATATTATCTACCCTTAACACGAGTGTGCCTGCTTTTTCTTTTGGTTTTACCAGCCGCAGCACCACACTTTCAAAATCGTAGTATAACAACAACAAAAACAAAAATATCCTTTTCATACACAAATCACCTTTCACCTACCTGCTTTTAACCACACTTCGTTCAAAAGACAGTTTCTTGCCTTTGACGGAAACTATATACAGCCCGTCTGCACAGGACTTGCAATCGAGTTTGATTTCGTTACTGCCTGCTTTTATTTTCTCCTTGTGAGTTTGCACAGCCCTGCCTTCGGCATTGTACAGCACCAGTTCCACCTCATCGTCAACCAAAGACGAGATGCAAACTGTCCAAACCTCCTTCGTAGGATTCGGCACAACTCTCAGCTCTGCCTCCTCGCTTCTTTCCCATATGACATCACCCAAATGCACCTTTCCTCTCTCGACAAGCACTTTCGACTCTGTCGGTTTTTCGACTGTTTTGCGAGGAATATCTCCCATGCACAGCTTTATGCAATCGGTGCAGGTATCTCCGTCTTTTATGAGGGTGTGAATCAATGCCGCACTGTTGGTTTGATTCAAACTTGTCGTAAAGCTTGCCGATGTGGACAGAATTTGACCATCGTATTCCCAACTGTGTTGTCCGCTTTGGTCAAATGCTGAAAAGGTTATGGTGTTGGGATGTTCGGAATTTGCCATAAACATGGAGAAATGGGGGTTGCAAACCTTATATGTTACCTCCAACTCGGGGTGCAACAAAGAATCGGGGTGATTGCTCGATGCAAAAACCATGTTGCGATAGTGTTGTTCGGTCTGCAAACGAAGCATAAATCCGTAATTATTGCCCGAAACCATGCTCTGAACCATGGCAACAAGTTCTGCACTGCTGTTTGAATAATTCCAATCGTATTGTGAGGTAGATTGAGGTATGACAAATTGATTTGTGGCAGTGGTCGACGGTTGCGTGTTCCAAGTAACGGTGTTTTCGTCCCAAGGCGAGGTAATCTGTTGCACCACAACACTGTTTTCCTTGTAGCCTACGGGAGAGCCGGGATAGGAAGTATTTCTGTCGGAACTTACTCCGTACAAACGTAAAACGGCACTCAGAATAACGGCATTTGACGGTATTGTGCTTAACTCGGTGAAACATAAAAGCGAGCGAAATGTTCCGCCGCTGCAACCAACGGCATTCCACGTCCAATCTTTCATCCACAAGGTTTCCTCAGAACCATAATTCATATATGCAGTCGTTACAGTATCCGGAGTTGCGATACAATCGTTATCGAACTTCATTATGGGAGCATCCTTTCCCACAACTGCACCGGGTTTGAAGACAACCGTTGTCGTCTGACCCAATGACAAAGCTGTACTCAGCACAAAGGCTGAAACGAATAATAGTTTTCTCATTACCATTCTTTTTGTTTATTTCTTTGCTTCGGCAATCCGTTTTTGCGGAACGCCGATTCGCTTGAAATGAATCGGCGATTCATTTTTCTGAATCAGCCATTCATTTTTTTCTTTCGGCGATTCATTTTTCGCAAACGCCGTTCGAGAGAAGTTCATCAAAATAAGCTATTGTTTTTCGCAAGCCCTCATCCAATCCAATCCTGGGCTGCCAGCCCAATTTCTCTTTTGCAAGCGATATGTCGGGCTTGCGTTGCATTGGGTCGTCGCTCGGCAACGGTATGTAGACAATTTTGCTGCGTGAACCGGTCAACTCTATAACCTTTTCAGCCAACTGCAAAATCGTAAACTCACATGGATTGCCTATATTCACCGGACCGATGAACTCGTCCTCCGTTGCCATCAGGCGAAGAAAGCCCTCTATAAGGTCGTCCACATACTGAAAGCTGCGGGTCTGCGAACCATCGCCGGCGACCGTTATATCCTTGTTTTGAAGAGCCTGAACAATGAAATTACTCACCACCCTGCCGTCTGAGGGGTGCATATTGGGTCCGTAAGTATTGAATATCCTTGCAATCTTCGCTCTTACCCCGTTCTGCTTATGGTAACTCACAAAAAGAGTTTCGGCACATCGCTTGCCTTCATCGTAGCAAGAACGCTCTCCTATGCAGTTCACATTTCCCCAATAGGTCTCGGGTTGCGGGTGAACGATGGGATCGCCATACACCTCGGAAGTCGACGCCTGCAATATTTTAATGTTCAACCGCTTTGCCAAGCCGAGCATATTCAAAGCCCCCATAACTGAGGTTTTGACCGTCTTAATGGCATTGTATTGATAGTGAACAGGCGAAGCGGGACAAGCAAGGTTGTATATTTCGTCCACTTCCGCAAAATAAGGCGTACACACATCGGCACGAACCGGCTCAAAATACGGCTCATTGAGCAAAGGCAGAATGTTACGCTTCGTTCCCGTGAAATAGTTATCCAAACAAATGACCTCATTACCCTCGGCGAGCAAACGCTTGCAAAGATGGCTGCCAAGGAAACCGGCTCCGCCGGTTACCAATATTCTTTTCATTCTTGTAATTCTTAAATTATGTGTGCAAAGATAGGAAAATAATCAGTCGTCAGGCTCTTTGCCATGCTTTATCTACCCTTTCCCGAATGCGAAAGACGCAAACGTGAGCCGTTGAGTGTGATTTCGTCCTTATCGAGCATGTTCCTCAAAACGGCAAACACCCTGTCATCGCCAATGAACTGAGTATCGGAGGCAAAGAAATCTATATCCTGCTCCCCCTGTTCAAGAACAGCCATCACCCTTTCACGGATTTGCTTCGGCTTGACCAAGTTACGCAAACACAAATCACACTCTCCGCAAAGTCCGCTTTTTATTCCGAAATAAGAAAGCAGGAATTGTTCGCGACATTTCGCCTTTTCCATGTACTCCAAAACGCTTTGGGCTTTATCGAGAGCGGACTGTTTGAGGTCTTTATAGTGCTTGGCAGGTATGTAAAGGTCTTTTGCCGGCACTCTGTCGCAAATAAAGACCACATATTGCCCTTCGGGATAATGCTCATAAAGAATTGCCCCCACATCTGCCAATTTGTGCAGCATCATCACGGTCTTCTCCCTTGTCCATTCAAGGTAGCGTGCAACCCTCACTTCGCTCACCTGCGTCATCATGCCGGTCGCTCCCTCGCAAAGCCTCAACAGAGCCGTCAAAAGCTCGGAATAATCATCTTCACTCTGCAAGAACTGCCGCAACTGACTTCCCGAAAGCAATACTTTGACCTTTGAAACCGGGTACTCCTGCTCCTTTATCCACAAAACGCCTATCCTGCACAAGATTTGCAGGCTCGCATGAACGCTATACCTGCCTATGCCGCAATATTTCGCAAGTTCGTCCAAATCCAGGAGCTTGGACAGATGCCTGCCCGACAGATAGGGTATTTTATGATAAGCATGCAGTTTGTCGTATACAAGGCGGATAACCTTCTCTTCGGGATAATCGAGCAGCGTTCGCTCAAGCATTTTCTTTTTATCCTCATCGTTGTGGAGAATAATGGCGTAAGCCGTCTGCCCGTTCCTGCCTGCCCGTCCAAATTCTTGATAATAACTTTCCAAAGAGTTGGGAACATCCATGTGAATGACGTATGAAACATCGCCCTTATCTATTCCCATTCCGAAAGCCTTGGTCGCCACAAGCAAAGGCAAGTCGCCTTTCTTCCATTCCTCCTGACGCACGCGTCGTTCGTAATCCGTAAGCCCCGCATGATAGCTCTTGACATTCACACCTTCGGTTTGCAACTCCTTTGCCAAGATTTCGGCACGATAACGGGTAGACACGTAGATTATTCCGCAGCCTCCGATCTTGTTTATTATGCTTACGCAACGCCCAATCTTGTCTTTGTCCTCTATGACCATACATCGGACGTTCGGTCTTTTAAATTCACCCCTGATGATATTGGGTTTGCGAAAATGCAGACAACGTTGTATGTCTCCTGCCGTCTGTTCGGTTGCAGTGGCAGTAAGAGCCAAAACCGGCACATCGGGGTGATACTGCCGCAAAACATCTATTTGACGAAATTCCGGACGGAAATCATGTCCCCATTCCGAAATGCAATGTGCCTCATCTACCACAAACAGGCAAGGTTTGACCGTTTGCAGAAACTCTGTGAACGTTGGGCTTTGCAGCCTTTCGGGAGAGAGGAAAACGAACTTTACGGAGCTTGTTCTGATATGGTTCAACGCCATGGCAAAGCCGTTGGGCATATCGTCGGTTGTCAGTCTCTTTGCTTTTATTCCCCTTTCCCGCAATGCGTCCGCTTGGTCCTTCATCAGCGAAATCAAAGGAGAGACAACTATACACACGCCTTGCATCATCAAGGCAGGCACTTGATAGCAAATACTCTTGCCTCCGCCGGTCGGCATGAGTGCAAGAGTGTCCTGTCTCAAAAGAACAGAGCTTATGACCTCCCCTTGCACCGAACGGAAATCGTCATAAGCCCAGTATTTTTGCAGTATTTCCCTTGCCTTATCTAAGGACATTTGTCGTAATCGAATGGTGAGACAAATTCATCGAACTTTCCCCACTGCTTGTCTTTGTCCGAAAGTATGGGATTGGTAATCTGCCAATCGATATTCAGGCTTCGGTCGTTCCAAAGCAGCCCTCTCTCCGATTGTTTGTTGTAGAGGGCGGTGCATTTGTAGGAAAAGACGGTGTCGTCATCCAATGTCAGAAAACCATGTGCGAAACCCTCGGGAATAAAGAACATATCCTTTTGTTTGTCGTCCAACCTTACGGCAAAATAACTGCCGTAGGTCGGCGAACCACGCCTTATATCGAGAGCAAAATCGAGAACGCTGCCTCTTATGACCCGTATCAATTTTGCTTGTGCAAAAGGCGGTGCTTGAAAATGCAATCCCCTGACAACCCCCTTGCTCGAACAAGATTCGTTGTCTTGAACAAAATCCGTTCTGAGACCGAGCGAGCGAAACTTCTCTTGGTTGTAGCTCTCAAAGAAGTAGCCTCTGTTGTCGGCAAACACATCGGGCTTGATGACAAGCAAGCCCTCGATGGGCGTTTTTACGACTTCCATAGATTTTATCCGTGTATAGCCTTACCGTATGCCGCTTCCAAGGCTTCCATTACCGCTTCGCTCATTGTAGGGTGCGGATGCACTGCTTCCAAAACCTCAGAGGCTTTCAAGGAGTTCTGACGTGCCGCAACTATTTCGGCTATCATTTCCGTAACATTGTCTCCTATCATGCTGCAACCGAGTATTTCGTCTGTCTTTGCGTCTATCACCACTTTCACAAAGCCGTCTTTGTTGCCGCTTGCGGCAGCCTTTCCGCTTGCCATGTACATAAACTTGCCAACTCTAATCTCTCTGCCCTCTGCTTCTGCCTTTGCCTTGGTCAAACCGACGGAAGCAACCTCCGGCGAGGTGTAGGTGCAACCCGGTATGTTGGTGTAGTCTATCGGTTTTACGTCTTCACCCTTTATTTTGTCCACACATATTATGGCTTCACGACTTGCCACGTGTGCCAACGCCGGACCGTGAACAATGTCGCCTATTGCGTATATTCCTTCAACGTTTGTGCGATAGAAATCATCTACTTCCACCTTGCCTCTTTCGACCTTGACGCCTGCTTCTTCCAAGCCGATGTTCTCGACATTGGTGCTGACGCCTACCGCCGAAAGGACGATGTCGCATTCTATCGTTTGCTCTCCCTTTTTGCCCTTTACAAGCACCTTGCACTTGTCGGAAGAGGTATCGACACTCTCAACCGAAGTGGCAGTAAGCACTTTCATGCCGTTCTTTTTGAAACAACGTTGCAAGGTGGAGCTGACCTCTTCGTCCTCATTGGGAACTATGTTTGGCATATACTCGACGAGCGTTACCTGTGTGCCGATGGATTGGTAAAAGTGAGCGAACTCGCTGCCTATTGCTCCCGAACCGACAACGACCATGCTTTCGGGCTGTTTGCGAAGAGTCATTGCCTCGCGATAGCCTATTATTTTCTTTCCGTCCTGCGGCATGTTAGGCAGGTTGCGGCTTCTTGCTCCGGTTGCCAATATTATATGGTCGGCTTCAAACAGTTGCTCGCCGCTTCCGTCCTTCATGTTGACGGCAACCTTGCGGTCGGCTGTCAGCTTTGCCTCGCCTTCGATTACTGTTATACCGTTCTTCTGCATAAGATGTGCCACACCTTTGCCCATGTTCATGGCAACAGTACGGGAACGGTCGACAATGGCGTCCATGTCCGGCTTGAATGTTCCCTCCACACTTATGCCGTAATCGGCAGAGTGCTTGATATAGTTGAATGCCTGAGCGGATTTCAACAAGGCTTTCGTTGGAATGCAGCCCCAATTCAAACATATACCGCCTAAATTCTCACGTTCCACAACGGCAGTGGAAAAGCCGCATTGCGCCGCTCTTATTGCAGCAACATATCCCCCGGGACCGCTGCCTATAACGATGACATCATATTTCATTATCTTCAACTTTTAAGTTTGAAGTGCAAAGGTAGTGAAAAAACTCTTAGTCCTGCACCCATACCCCGTGCTTACGGAAAATTCTTTTGCCTTTGCGATTGCAACAAAGCCGCTCGCAAAAAAAACATTCGTCCGATGCAAACGAACAAATCTGTAAGTGTCAGCACATTACACCTGATTACCATAAACAAATCCGAACAAAGTGGAAAACTTTATTCAATTCCGTATTGTCGTTTCGACAAATCAATGTACCTTTGTCGCAGCTAAAACTATTTATACCCATGAAGAAGAACAAGAAAATAAGAAACGAGTTATTATTCGCCCTTATGGTTGTTGCACTTGCCGCATTATTTGCATTCAGTCGCATGCACGTCAACAAGGAGCGACAAACCGCGGGGACAAGCACAACGGAGCTTTTCTCCGAGTAGTTTTCACCTTAATTAGACACCCTGTCAAGGGCAAACGCACAGCGATTTGCGATGTGCGTTTTTTGTTGCCGCTCACCGAATCGCCGATTCGTCAAAATAAAAGGCTGATTCAGAAAAATGAATCAGCCTTTCGTCAAAATGAATCGCCGATTCGTTTTCATCGAATCGGCGATTCATTTTTCTGTCTATTTATCAAGGTCTTTCACAACGCGTTTTGTGTCCTCGTCTTTGAGATCTTCGTACCAGTGTTCTTTGTCGAGATAGTCTATTTTGCGGATTTCGGTATACTTTACGTCCCAAACATCATATACGGTGCGTTTCGTCCAGTTGAAATACTTGTCTTTTTCGTATTTGTAGTAGTATTCTATCGTCTTTACGTCTCTGTCGTTCACTGCCACTTCTTCGGTGAGGTTGTTATGTTGGTCGTAGGTGTAGTTGTAAGTAAGTAGTTTTTTGTTTTTACCGTTATAGACTTCTTTTTTGTCCATCAATCCCTTGTCATTGTAGTGATATGTCTCGCGTCGTATGGTTTTGTCGTTGCGAACATCGGTTTTTTCTATCAAGGTGTGGTTGAAGTCGCGTTTGTAGGTCGTTTTGTCGACATGGTTGTTGTAGGAATATTTGGTTATGGTGTAGATGAGGCTGTCTTGCGGTCCGTAGAAGTACTCCGTTGTGCGACTCTCCCGACTGTTATCTGAGCTTACGGTTTGTTTGATTTGTTGCCCTTTTGCATTGTACTCGTATGTTTCCTTCCTCACCACGGTATTGGCTCCGCCCCTGCTCTGCGGATACTCCACTGTGGTGATTTGCGACACGCGTCCGAGATAGTTGTAAGCATACTCGGTGATGGAGACGATTTTGTTGTCGGCTTCCATGAGGGTTTCCTTGGCAAGGTGGCGGTTGTTGTCGTATTCGAACCGGCTGTGGCGATCCGGCTTGCCGTCTATGTAGTTGGTGCGTTCTGTGAGGCGGCGTTGATTGTCGAAGGTCAGTTGATAGTCTTCTATAAAGCTGGTGCGTTGATTTTTAAGAGCGGTGTCGGATTCGAATTTCATGTATCTGACTTGCCGAGGATAGCCAAAGAGGCGGTAATCTGCCGTTGTGTGGGGCGTGATTTGGGCGTACGCCTGCACGCCTGCCAACAATGCCAATGCGGATAAGAATGTCGCTGTTCTTTTTTTCATTTATGTTCTACTTTGTTCTCGTTTAGGTGTACAAAAGTACTATTTATAGTTCACAAGACAAAACTTTTTAGTGGCTTTTCAGTCTCGCGAACGGTTTTCCAAGGCTTTTTCTATTGCTTTAAGGCTGTCGATTTTGCCGACGTCGTACCATTTTTCGGCACTGTGAAGAAAGGGACGTATGGGATAATTGTCTGCCAAACGGAGGTACTGCTCCAAAATGGAAAAGCTGCCGCTGAGGGTGAAGCAATCGAAGATTGAGGCTTGCAAAAGGTGAATGCCGCTGAATGCGTAAGCCTTGCAAGGAGTTTGATTGCCAACAATCTGCGTTTGATTGCTTCGTCGATTATCGCGTCCGCAGAGCGTGCCTGCCGCATTGAAGAGCAAATGGCGGTCAGTCTGCCTTTCGCTGACGCAAAGCAGAGCAAGTGTATCCTCGGATTGCAGACGCCGGACGAGCTGATTGAAGTCGACATCGCTAATTATGTCGACATTGTGCAGAAGTATGGGTTGTGTTTTGGTAAAATACTTTTCGGCATTCAAAAAACCGCCTCCCGTATCAAGCAATTCCTCTTGTTCATCGGAGAAGTAGATGTCGGCAGGATAGCGTTTGCTTTTGACGTGTTCGTGTATTTGTTCGGGAAAGTGGTGTGTGTTGATAACTATATGCTTTATGCCGAAGTCTATCATCTTCCTTATATTCCGCTCGAGAAGGCTGCAACCTGCCACTTCCACAAGGGCTTTGGGTCGGTCTTTGGTCAGCGGCATGAGGCGTGTTCCCATGCCGGCGGCGAGTATCATTGCTTCCATGTTTATTTTTTGCTTACGGGATATTCTATTCTGACGTGGTAGATGCTTTGCAGCTTCTTTTTCAATATGCTTTTTGCTTTGTTCACGTCTCTGAATGTTATGTCGGCATTGGAGTATTGGTCATCGGCTATTTGGGAATCTATTATTCCGTCAACCAATGCGGATATGGCTTCCTCGGAATGGCTCTTCATGCTTCGGGAAGCCGCTTCCACGCTGTCGACCATCATCACTATTGCCGTTTCCTTGGAAAAAGGTCTCGGACCACGGTAGGTGAAGCTCTGTTCATCGACGGGCATGTCGGGGAAGTCGGCAAGTTGTTTGTTGTAGAAGTACTTGGTTTTGCTTGTTCCGTGATGGGTGCGTATGAAATCGACTATTTGTTCGGGCAATCCGTATTTTTTTGCCAATGCAACGCCGTTGGTAACATGCGATATGATGATTTGGGCAGATTCTTCGTAAGACAATTCGCTGTGGGGATTGAAACCGGTGTTTTGATTCTCCACAAAGAACATTGGGGTCAGCATTTTGCCTATATCATGGTGCAGAGCTCCGGCTCGTGCAAGCATGGCATTGCCGCCTATTTCGTGAATCAAGTCTTCGGCTATGTTGGCAACCTGAACGCAATGCTGAAATGTTCCCGGTGCTTTGACCGAAAGTTCTCGCAGCACTTTGGTATTGGCATTGGTATACTCTATCAATGAAATGTCGCTCAAAAGGTTGAATATCTTTTCCAATATCACGACGAACGGAACACAGAAAAGCACCATTATTGCATTGATTGCAAACATCACGAAGCGTTGCCACTCAAGCTGATTGAGTTCCATATTCTGTATGAGGGTGGTTGCAACATAAATGAGGGCGTAGCTGACAAAGATAAAAAGACTCGTCAACAGAAAATTGGAACGTTTTTCGGAATGTTCTATGCTTACGATTGCCATCATGCCCGCTATCAGCTGGTAAAAGACAAATTCAAAACTGTTCGGAACGGCAAAGCCTATTATTATGATGCTGACAAGAAAAACATAAAGGGCAGTTTTGGTGTTGAAAAAGGTTCTTATGATTATTGGAACGATACACAGCGGCACTGCATAAATATATTTGGAGTTTATGAACATGACTCCTGCCATTACAAGGTTCATGAAGAGAATGACAAAGAGGATAAGAAGAATTTTTCTGTCGTCTTTGTAGACCTCTTTGTTGCTATGATTTATGAACAGCATCATTGCAGAAAGTGCAATCACCACAAGGAGAAACTGCCCGAATGTTATGGTGTATTGCTTTGCCTTGGATACGTTCTGCCCTTCGTACTCTTGCTTGAGCGATGTGAGTATTTGATATTTGTCATCGGTGATTTGCTCGCCTTTTCCTATAATCAACTCTCCCGTGTAGACCAGTCCTTTGTTCGGTGTGATTTCTTGCAAACGGGTATTTAGAACTTGGTCGGTCATGGAGGCATCGTAACGGAGATTGGCTTTGAGACCGTCCGCTATTGCCTTTATCAACTCCGTTTTACGCTGCAGATTACTCTGCTCCACGTTCCTTTGGGCTTCCTCGGTGGCTTGTCGCAAACCGAGAAACTCATCGGCATCGTATTCTTGTGCCACATTGTTTTCCACAACGACTATATCGTTTTGTTCGTTGCCGTCGGCATTTTGCAGTATACCTATTGCGTATAGTCGCTTTATGGTTTCCAATGCAAAATCCAAGCTTTTGGCATCTAACTTTTCGGCGTTTGCATTGTGAAATTCTTCCAAGGCGGCAGACTCAAAGTCTTTATCCTTTTTGAAAAACAGCTTTTTATTCCGCTCAATCTCTTTCTTCTCTTGACGGATTTCCTTTTCAGATTTTTTGATGGCAAAATCCATGGGAGAAATGAGGTTTTCGTGTTTCCAAAACTGTCCTTTGGTAAATTCATACTTGAAAGAGGATTTGGTAGGAAAAACAAAGACTATTATAGATGCCGTTAACAGAACCTGGAAACTGCGTTTGGCAATCAGGAACCATTTGTGTCTTCGGGTGGACTTGTGCTTCATGATACGGATATTTATTTTTCTCGCAATTTTTTGGTGAGGGCGGTACAGAAAATGAAGTCATTCAAGCCTTGATTGTCGGTCGAGAGTATATTTGTGTTGCTTCCCTGCCACCATAGCCTGCCTTGATTGATGAAGTTTATTTTTTCGCCGATTTCCATTACCGAGTTCATGTCATGAGTGTTGACAACAGTGGTTATATTGTACTCATGAGTTATCTCCATTATCAGCTTGTCAATCACGATGGAGGTAAGAGGGTCAAGACCCGAGTTTGGCTCATCGCAAAAAAGGTATTTGGGTTGCGTCGCTATTGCTCTGGCTATAGCAACACGCTTTTGCATTCCGCCGCTCAGTTCCGAAGGCATCAGTTTGTTTATCCCGTTGAGGTTGACTCGCTCCAAACAGAAATCGACACGCTTTTTCATTGTCTTGAAATCGGACTTTTGGAACATTCTTATTGGGAACATGATATTCTCTTCAACATTCATGGAATCGAAAAGAGCCCCTCCCTGGAACAACATGCCGATATCCCTACGCAGATTGACCTTCTCTTCCTTTGATAAGCGGCGAAGCACTCTGTCGTCGAAGTGTATGTAACCCTCATCGGGGGTAAACAATCCGACAAGACACTTCATCAGCACCGTTTTTCCGCTACCGCTCCTTCCTATTATAAGATTGCATTTGCCACTTTCAAATTCCGTTGAAACATTATCCAAAACCTTTTTGCCGTTAAAGTATTTCGACACGTTCTCTACCCTTATCATAATGCTACATGAATAAATTGGTTATCACCAAATCAAAAATCATTATCACTATACTGCTTTGCACCACGGCTTTTGTGGATTGCACTCCTACTTCAATGGAGCCTCCTTTCAGCGTATAGCCTCTGTATGAAGCTATTGTGGAGATTACGATGGCATTCACAAAGGTTTTAACTATTGCAAACACCATATCGATATTGCTATACTCCAAACGCAAGCCCTCGACATAAGCATGCATTGTAAGCGTTCCCATCATTACTGCCCCTAATGCCCCTCCCAATATGGCAATAAAGATACTTAGGATAATTAAAAGCGGGAAAAATACCATTGAAGCAACTATTTTGGGCAGTATAAGGTAAGAAGGAGTGTTTACTCCCATCACTTCAAGGGCATCAATCTGCTCGGTTATTCTCTGCGTTCCAAGTTCTGAGGCAATCCGAGAGGCACACTTGCCTGCAAGAATAAGTGATATTATCGTAGGAGAGAACTCTAACATTATAGCTTTTCGAGATGCAAAACCGTAAATCCAATCCGGATAAATCGGATTGCTCAAATTCAAAATCAACTGAATGACTACCGCCGCTCCGACAAAGACGGATATAATGGAAACAATAAGTATGGAATCCAATCCCAAGGCTTTCATCTCGAAAAGCATCTTTCGGCGAAAGATATGGGCGTTTTGAGGTCGGCGAAATGCCTCTTTCATCAGCAGCAAATAAGCTCCGAACTCCTCAAAGAAGTTTTTTATCTTCTTCATTTGCTTTCAACTTCTTCGTTTTCGTTTATTGTAATCTTCAGCTCTGCCTTTCCGTCTGTCTTTTTCAGAGCGACGGATATTTCTCCACCGTTATGTTGGGTGTTTTGCAGCAAAAGCTCGCTCAAAGGGTTCTCCACAAGGGACTGAATGCCCCTTCTGAGCGGTCTTGCACCGTATTTACTGTCTGTGGTGTTGGCTATGATGTGCTTCTTAGCCGCAAGGCTTACGTTCAATGTGTAATGCAGCTCACCCAATCGCTTTGCCAAATTGGCGAGTTCCAAATCCACTATCTGTATAAGCTCCTTATCTCCCAACGAATTGAAGAATACGATTTCGTCAATACGGTTCAAAAACTCGGGAGCAAAGGTTTTCTTCAAGTCTTTTTCTATAACGTCTTGTTCCAACAAAGCCATATTCTCCTGTCTTGTAGAGGTGGAGAAGCCAACGCCCACTCCAAAGTCGTTAAGTCGGCGAGAGCCAACATTGGAAGTCATTATCACCACTGTGTTTTTGAAGTCCGTCTTTCTGCCTGCCGAATCGGTCAACTGCCCCTCGTCAAGTATTTGCAACAACACGTTGAACACATCGGCGTGTGCCTTTTCTATTTCATCGAAAAGCACGATTGAATAAGGGTGATTACGGACTTTCTCGGTCAGTTGCCCCGCTTGCTCATATCCAACATAGCCCGGAGGCGCCCCAATCAGCTTGGAGACGCTGTACTTCTCCATATACTCACTCATATCGAGGCGTATAAGATTTTCCTGTGAGTCGAACAGATATTCGGCGAGCCGCTTTGCCAAAAGGGTTTTGCCAACGCCGGTAGAGCCTATGAAGATAAAACTTCCGGTAGGGCGATTCGGGTCTTTCAATCCCGTTCTTGCTCGTTTGACTGCCTGACATACTTTTTTAACTGCCGAATCCTGACCTATGACCTGCGAAGAGAGGGTTTTCTCCATGTCAAGCAGTTTCTTTTGTTCGCTTTGTCCGATTTTTTCTACGCTTATTCCGCTTGTCTGAGAGATGATTGCGGCAACGTCCTGCTCATTTACTTCCTGCCAAGAGGCTGACAAAGCGGACTGAAACTTGTCCGATTCCTCTTTGAGACGCATCTGCAGAGCGTCTATCTTATGTCTCAACTGCAAAGCCTTTTCAAATTCCTGCCTTATGGCGGCTTCGTGCTTTTCTTTCTTCGCCTCGTTCAACGCAATCTGTATTTTCTGCAACTCTGCGGGAACAGCACCGCTGTGTATTCTTTTATTTGCCCCCGCTTCGTCCATCATATCGATAGCCTTGTCCGGAAGGTTTCTTTCCGGCATGTATCGGTCGGTCAATAAGACACATGCCCCGACGGCTTCCTCGCTGTAACGGACATTATGAAAGGCTTCGTACTTCCCTTTTATGTTATTGAGAATGGTAAGTGTTTCATCTATACTTGTAGGTTCTATCAACACTTTTTGGAATCGGCGTTCCAAAGCTCCGTCTGCCTCAATATATTTTCTGTATTCCTCTATCGATGTTGCCCCTATGCATTGTATTTCACCCCTTGCCAAAGCCGGCTTAAAGATATTGGAGGCGTCGAGCCCTCCTTCCGAGTTTCCTGCACCTGCTATGGTGTGTATTTCATCTATAAAGAGAATTATGTCTCTGTTCTTCTCCAATTCTGCAATCAGTCCTTTGATTCTCTCTTCAAACTGACCGCGATACTTCGTTCCTGCCACGACCAAAGCCAAGTCAAGGGTGTAAATAATTTTATTCATCAGCGAATAAGGAATTTTTTTCTCTGCAATCCTTATTGCCAAGCCCTCTGCAATGCTGCTTTTGCCCACACCCGGTTCTCCTATCAGTATTGGGTTGTTCTTCTTGCGGCGTGAGAGTATGCGGCAAATGCGTTCTATTTCCTTGTCTCTGCCAACCACAGGATCCAACTTACCGTCTTCTGCAAGAGAAGACAGATTCTTACCGAAATTATCCAACAAAGGAGTTGTCGTGTTTTTATTCTCTTTTTCTATGTCGGTCGAAGCATCGGAAGGAAGATTGAGAGGAATACCGAACGGCTTGTTTTCCTTGTCCTGATCGCCCGGTGCGATAAACTCAAAACTTTCTTTTGTTTTTGCCAATTTACCTCCCAACAGTTTGTAATCTATACCCTGTTTCTGCAAAAACTTTTCCGACAGAGACCCCTTGCAGAACAAAATGGCTGCAAGCAAGTCAATGCTGTCAACCTTCTTTTTTCGTCTCTTCAAGCTCTCCAAATGAGAAATCTTTATCACTTTTTCAGCCGCTTCGCTAAGTGTAATATCGTCTTCATCGCCCCTTGGCTCGGTGTTTTTCCCCACTAATTTGAGCATATCCTCTATACTTGTCTTCAAAACATCGCAATCGCAATGACTGCTCAAAAAAGTATATGCCCTACACTGCTTCAAACGCAAAATGGAAAGCAGAATATGATCCACTTCTATGCAAGTCGAGTTCAGCCTTATGGCTTCGCCGCGACTGTTTTTCAATATATCCTCCGCATTTGGGCTTAATCTGAATTCCATATCTTTGTCTGCTTGATTTTATTCTTCATTACACACTCAAAAACAGGCAAAGGTAAAACTTTGCCCATTTGTAAACACAAGCCTGTCCTTTTTTGTTTCAACAAGTTTCTGTTAATCTTCTCCGATATGCTATTTCATCAAAGCACTCAGGTTGGTTACAATCAACTTCACACTCATTGCGAGCAGTATTATACCGAAAAATTTTCTCAATATATAAATGCCACCCTTTCCGAACAGCTTTTCCATAAGGTTTACCTTTTTCAGTACAATGTAAACAACGAGCATGTTCAACGCTATTGCTATTATGACGTTTATCGCCGCACACTCGGCACGCAATGATATGCATGTGGTCAACGAACCGGCTCCCGCAATCAAAGGAAAGACTAACGGAACTATGGTAGAATTGCCTTCGGGAG
Organism: uncultured Bacteroidaceae bacterium; assembly: GCA_964606345.1. Classification (GTDB taxonomy): domain Bacteria; phylum Bacteroidota; class Bacteroidia; order Bacteroidales; family P3; genus Onthomorpha. Next base: position 41,934 of record CAZSFV010000013.1, read on the forward strand.
AGTCATTCTTGAATATGGTTATGTTGAACGTCATTTCTATTGCAAGAGCAATAAGCACCACCGCTCCAGCAATGGCAAAAGACGGAATATCCACATTGAAGAACTTCAACAATGCCTCACCCATGAAAAGGAATACCACCAACAAACCGAAAGCAAGCCCTGCCGCCTTGCCGGCATGTATCTTCCCTGCCTTTTCCTTAATGTCCAAAATAATAGGTATGGAACCCACTATGTCAATTACGGCAAACAAGACCATGAATGCGGTCAATACTTCTCTGAAATTGAAACTGCCTAAACTCATATAACCAAAATTAAAAACAAAGCCCCTTTTGCGAAGGACTAATAACGATAATGTTCTGCCTTATACGGTCCTTCGACCTTCACTCCTATGTAGTCGGCTTGCTTTTGCGTCAGTTTGGTGAGCTTCACGCCTATATTGGCAAGGTGAAGCCTTGCAACCTCTTCGTCCAAGGTCTTGGGCAAACGATAAACGCCCACCTCATAATCCTTTGTCCAAAGTTCTATTTGTGCAAGCGTTTGATTGGTGAACGAATTGCTCATCACAAAGGACGGATGCCCTGTTGCACAACCGAGGTTTACCAATCGTCCCTCTGCCAACAAGTATATGCAATGCCCGTCGGGGTATATATATTTGTCAACCTGCGGTTTGATATTCACTTTCTTTATTCCCTGCCACTTTTCGAGCCTGTCAACCTGTATTTCATTATCGAAATGTCCTATGTTGCACACTATTGCCTCCGACTTCATGCGAGCCATGTCTTCGGCTGTGATGACATCACAGTTGCCTGTGGTGGTAACATAAATGTTTCCTTGCGGCAAAGCGTCTTCAAGTGTTGTTACCTCAAAGCCTTCCATTGCCGCCTGCAATGCACATATCGGATCTATCTCCGTAACCAACACTCTGGCTCCATAGCCTCTCATGCTCCTTGCACACCCCTTGCCCACATCGCCGTAACCGCACACAACCACAACCTTGCCGGCTATCATGACATCCGTGGCTCTCTTTATGCCGTCTGCCAACGACTCTCTGCAACCATAAAGATTGTCGAACTTGCTCTTTGTTACCGAGTCGTTGACATTGATTGCCGGTATAAGCAACTCGCCTTTCTCCATCATTCTGTACAAACGGTGTACGCCCGTGGTGGTTTCCTCGCTTACGCCCTTCAAACGCTTCATTATCTTATGCCATTTACGGTTATCCTCCGCTTGAACGGCTTTAAGTGTTTTCAATATTATGCTTTCTTCCGTTGAAGTCGTTTCGGCATCGAGCAAAGCCGGGTTTTCCTCGGCAGCATATCCCTTGTGTACCAACAAAGTGGCGTCTCCGCCGTCGTCCACTATCAAATCCGGACCTTCGCCTTGCGGAAAAGACAATGCCATGTTCGTACACCACCAATAATCCTCCAAACTTTCTCCTTTCCAGGCAAAAACAGGCACTCCGCTTGCCGCAATGGCTGCAGCCGCATGGTCTTGCGTCGAGAAAATATTGCAGGAACACCATCTCACCTCGGCTCCCAACTCCACTAAGGTCTCAATCAACACTGCCGTTTGTATGGTCATGTGCAACGAACCCATAATCTTGGCTCCTTTCAAAGGCTTTTGCTTTCCGTATTTCTCCCTCAAAGCCATCAAGCCCGGCATTTCCTTTTCAGAAATCTCTATTTCCTTTCGTCCCCATTCAGCCAAAGAAATATCAGCCACTTTATAATTCAATGTATTGTCGGTCATATCAAATCGTGTTTTGCGTTTAGTTCATCAATTTATAAATCTCAAAAAATATGTCTGTATTCTGCATCACACCCGTGAAGTTCTCCGCTCCCGGTCCGAAGGAATAAATCGGCACAGGTACGCCCGTATGATCCAATGACGACCATGCGGCTTTTGTTTTTTTGCCCTCCGCCGGCAGTGTCAGCCCTCCGGTCTCGTGATCTGCCGTAACGACAACCAAGGTATTGCCATCTTTTCGGGCAAAGTCCAAAGCAATGGCAACGCAACGGTCAAAATCGAGCAGTTCCCCAATCATTGGTTCATATTTGTTGTAGTGGGCTTCCATGTCTATTTTGCTTCCCTCCAACATCATGAAAAAACCTTTCTCGTTTTGGGCGACCGTCTGCAAGGCTTTCCGCATATTGCTCTGCATCACGCCTCCTCTCTCGGCGGCTTGTGCCAAATGCTCCTCGGCAAACAGTCCTATGATTTTGTCGTTCTTGCTCCTCTGCAGTTCCTCTTGCGAAAACACCACATCGAAGCCCTTTGCCCTGAGACTGTCCGCAAGGTTTTTTCTATCCTTCCGTCCATTGGGTAAAAATCGCTTGCTTCCTCCGCCGAGTGCCACATCACAATCGCCCTCCAAATAGCTCAAAGCTATCTCTTCCTGCATTTTACGGTCTTTCACTCCTGCCATGAAACTCGCCGGAGTGGCGTGTGTCAAATCGCAGGAGCAGACAACGGCGGTCGACTTGCCGCATTGTTTGGCAATTTTCAAAAGCGAGGGGTGCCGAAAGCCGTTTTCGTCAAGTCCTATCGCATTGTAATTTGCTTTGTGTCCCGTTGCAATGGCTGTTCCGCCCGCTCCCGAATCCGTAACCTTCCTGTCTGCACAAGTGGTTATGGAAAGACCGATATATGGCATTGAAAACATGGCAAGCGAATCGCCGTTCGCCATGTATGCCGCATAGCTCTGAGCCAAGCCCATACCGTCTCCTATCAACAAAATGACGTTTTTGACCTTTTGTTGCGAAAATCCGGCAAAGCACATTGCCGAAAACAAGACCACAAAAAACGCTCTTTTCATTCTTATTCCAAATTCAGTTGGTCCAATATGGTGTTGTAAAGCCATTTAGTGTCTTTTCCCATGGCTCTCACCTGCTGCGGAACTATGCTCTGTGCCGACTGTCCGGGCGTGGTATTGATTTCCAAAAAGAATATTTTGTCCTGACTTTCGTCATGAATGAAATCCACCCTGCAAACGCCGCTGCAATGCAAGCCTTTGTATATTTCCTCGGTCAAATGCTGTATTCTCTGTGTCAATTCCGCTTCTACGGGTGCGGGTGTCAGTTCTTTGCTTTTTCCCTTGTACTTGGCTTCGTAATCGAAGAACTCGTTCATTGGAACAATTTCGGTTACCGGCAGAGCCTTAACCTCATCACCTATTTTCATAACCCCGCAACTGAACTCTCTGCCGCCGATAAATTCCTCTATCATCACATCTTGCCAAACCGCAAAAGCCTTCTCTATGGCTGCGGGCAAATCCTCCGCCTTGCAAACCTTGCTCATTCCTATCGACGAACCGCCCGAAGTGGGTTTTACGAAAACCGGCAGGCTGACCCTCTGCATTATCTCCGCCAATGACAAGGGGGAATTTTTTCTTGTGATGACATTGTTTGCCACATTGACCAAATGCAGACTTCTTACCACGGCATTGCATATCGATTTGTCGAAAGTAATGGCAGAAACGGCAGTCGAACAGGTCGTGTAGGGAATTTGAAGCATATCGAAATAGCCCTGCAACAAACCATCTTCGCCGGGTGTTCCGTGAACCGTTATGTAGGCAGCGTCGAAAAGCACTTTTTCCGCCCCGAAAGTAAGGGAGAAATCATTCTTGTCCACTTCCGCACACTCCCCGTTGCGTTCGCAGTACCACCTCTTGCGGGTAAGTATTATAAGATAAACTTCGTATTTCGCCTTATCAATGTCCTCACATATCTGTTTCGCCGAAGCAACGGATATTTCAAACTCTCCCGAATATCCGCCTGCGACCAAGGCAATGTTTTTCTTCATACCGTTCACTGATTTTGAATATTGTCGTTTTTATCGATAGTCTTCTCCGAATGAGAGAGGCTGTGTTTCATGTCGGTAAGGAATTGCTTAATCTCGTTCAGTGTGAAAGCCAATTCGGCAGCCGCATCGGTTTTGGTTTGTCGCTGTTGCCGCAACACCCTCTTGGCTCCCTCCAATGTATATCCGCAATCCCTTGTCAGATACACCACCTTCTTCAAAAAAGCCACATCATTCCTGCTGTATTTCCTCAAACCGGTGGAAGTACGCTGCGGTTTGAGACTGCCGAATTCCTTTTCCCAGAAACGCAAAGTAGGTTGGGTTACCCCCAAACACTCCGACACTTCGGCTATGCTGTAATACAACTTTTCTACCATGCTGCAAAGGTATATATTATTTTCATTTCCCCGCACCCGCACCCTGCAATATTTTCCCACCTTGCCGTATTGAAAAACCATAAAAGCACCCTGCCGCAACCAAACGCCGATTCGCCAAAACGAAAGGCTGATTCAAAAAAATGAATGGCTGATTCGGCAAAATGAATCAGCCATTCGTTGCGACAAGTGTTTTATTACTGAAAATCAATGGCGTCTATGGCGGAATTTACAGGTTCTCGGTTATCTTCTTTATGAACTTCCATTTGCTGAAAAACTCCTTGGCTATAATCCTGAAAAGGGTATAAACCGGTATGGCAAGTATCATGCCTACCACTCCGCCCACTTCGCCTGCCATAAGTATGACAAGAAATATTTCCAAGGGGTGGGCTTTGACGCTTTTGGAATAGATGAGCGGCTGAAGCACAAAGTCGTCTATCAGTTTGACGATTCCGAAAACGGCAACAAATTTAAGAACTATGGGAACAATGTCCAACGATGCATCGACGCTCAAATAGCTCGTCAAACAGACTATCAAGCCTATTACTCCCCCTATCAACACGCCTATATAGGGCAATATGACCATCACTCCGCAGATGCAGGCAGTGAGAACAACATTCGGCAGCCCCACAACGTAGAACCCAATGCTCAAAAGAAGTATCATGCAGATTATTTCGCAGAACACACCGATGAAATAGCGACTTATGAGTATTCGCGATGAGCTTATGATTTTGTGAACCTCGTCAAGGTAAAGGTCGGGCGTGGCTGCTTCTATGAATTTGGCGACAAGGCTGTTGTCTTTCAAAAAAAAGAAGGCGACAAACAGCACTATGAACATGCCCATCAAGAAATTGCCCGCAAGGCTTATGAAACTGTTTGCCATGTTTGGCAGATTGAAAGTGTTGAAAGTGGCGTATATTTGTGTGGATACCAATGTCTGCAAATCGGTATCGGGTGAAATGAGACGGTATTTGCAGAGGAATGTCTCCGCTTTCTTTATCGGTTCGGCGTAATAGTCGGCAATCTGAGAGACATCAATATCGGCAAAGGTCATTGCCTGCGATATGATGAGCGGAACGAGAAAATAAAAGAGCGATACGAAGATACTGAAAAGCAGTACCAGCGTTATGCTCGCCGAGAGTGTCTTCCCTATCCCGAAAGACCTTATACGTATTTTTGAAAGGAAGTTCTGTATGGGCGCACCCATGAACGCAACCACCAAAGCCACAAAAATACAGATTACGATAAAGCGAAAATACCATATCAGAAAGAATACCCCTGCGGCAATAAGTATGGATACAATCCATTTGGCTACTTGCGAAAATTGAAACTTGTCGTTATTCACTTGTTTTGGCTTTTGATTGGATTATCTTCTCTGTACCATTCGGCGTAGGAGCTTGCGGTTTCGTGCAGACGGAGCTTGTGCAACTCCACTCCGGCAGGCAATTCAGCAGCAATGGTTTCGGCAAAGTCGGCAAGCAGATTCTCACATGTGGGTTGGTAGTCCGACACTACAAGTTTGGTGTTCATTTTGTTCGCATAGGCAAGAAAACGACTGTCTTTGTTCAGCACCAAAGCGTGATCGTAAATGTCTATGATTTTCCTTTGAACAATGCGTTTCAAATCGCCGAAGTCCATAACCATTCCGTACTTCGGATTACTCTTGTCCCCTATGGGTTCACCCTTTATGGTAACGAAAAGTTTGTAGGAGTGTCCGTGTATATTGCTGCACAGTCCATCGTAATTGTTTAGGGCGTGCGACATTTCGAAACAGAATTCCTTTGTCAGTCTTACTTTCATGGGTGCAAAGGTAATCAATAATCGCTTATGCAAATCCGTAAGAGCGGGTATTTCAAAAAAATATGAACGAGCGGCGATGAGAAATCTGTTTTTTGTATCTTTGCAAAATATGGATAATAGCAGATTACAGAAGGTTGCCCGTTTGATACAAAAGGATATGGGTTCCATTTTCAGAGAAGAAGCAAAGAACCTGTTCGGCGGCGCAATGATTACACCCACAAGAGTGAGAGTGTCGGCAGATTTGTCGATAGCAAAGGTTTATGTAAGCATTTTTGCGATGGGCGGATTGAAAACCGAAGAGGTGTTTGCTCTGATTGAAAAAAACAAAATACTTCTCCGAATGAAGTTGGCAGCCTTGGAAAGGCATCAGTTGAGGATAATACCGGATTTGAGCTTCTTTGTGGACGACAGTTTGGACTACAGCGAAAACATAGAGCGTTTGCTTAAAGAATAAATCCGCAAAGAGATGAGGTTTTCTTTCTTTGTAGCATGGCGGTACTTCTTTTCGAAGAAAGAGGTGGGCATTGTTCACATCATTTCATTGATTTCGCTCATCGGAATCTTGGTTTCGTCTATGGCGTTGCTTGTGGTGTTGAGCGTGTTTAACGGTTTTACCGGCGTGGCAGACAAAATGCTGTCGTATTCCCACCCCGAGATAAGTGTTGAAAGCAAGAAAGGAAAAACCTTTTCGATAGATGCAACAGACTTGGACAAGATTCGCAAAACAGAGGGTGTGAAGTACTGCGGCAAAGTGGTCAAGGAATCTGTGCTTATGAACTGCGGCGATAGGCAGACAATAGTCGAATTGTGGGGAGTGGAAAAGGACTACCCTCGTTTGAGCGGAATGGACACCACAATGCAGAACGGACATTTCGATTTGGGTACGGCGGAAGAAGCAAAAGCCGTTCTCGGTTATGCTTTGACAATGGAAATGGGATTGGGACGGGGAGCGGAGAAGATGCGACCCTTTTTGAAGTTTTGCAGTCCTAAAAGCAATATGGGCAGCTCGTTTATTCCGGAAGAGAATCTCAATACCGATGTGGCGGAATACGCAGGCAGCTTCATGACAGAAGGAGACATGGACAGAAAAGCGGCATTCGTGCCATTGAGGTTTGCACAAGATTTGTTGGAATATGAAGAAAATGAGATAACGAGCCTGAACATATTGACCGAAGACCGAACGAAGACCGAAAAAGTAAAGAAAGAAATAGAAGAAATGGCAGACTCGAGCCTCGTGGTGAAGAACCGCTTCGAGCAAGACCCCTTATATTATAAGGTAGTCAAGGCTGAAAGATTTGCCGTTTACCTTATACTCGGCTTTATCGTCTTTATAGCGAGCTTTAACGTGATGGGATCCGTTTCTTTGTTTGCAATGGTGAAACGGAACGACATAAAAATACTCTCTTCCATGGGAGCAGACTTGAGAAGTATCAGAAAGATTTTTTTTATTGTCGGCACGGTGCTAAGCAGCTGCGGAAGCATTGCGGGATTACTTATCGGAAGTCTGTTTTGCTTCGTTCAACAGCAGTTCGGCTTGATAAAAATCGGCACAAGCGGCTTTGTGGTGGACAGTTTTCCCGTAGAATTGAGAGCATTCGATATAATAAGCGTGTTTTTGCTCGTTATGATGATTGCAAGTCTTTGTGTCGGTGTGATGGTCAGAAGAATTAAAATAGCAACAGATAATTAGAATTGTAGTTATGAATAAAGGGAAATTGGTTGTTTACAACACCTTGTCGAGAAAGAAAGAAGAATTTGAACCTATCAATCCTCCGTTTGTGGGAATGTACGTTTGCGGTCCCACCGTTTACGGAGATGCCCATTTGGGACACGCAAGAGCGGCATTGACCTTTGATACCGTTTTTCGCTTTTTGCGATTCTTGGGGTATAAAGTGAGATATGTAAGAAACATAACGGACGTCGGACACTTGGAAAACGACAGCGATTGCGGTGAAGACAAGATTGCAAAGAAGGCAAGGTTAGAACAGCTTGAACCGATGGAAATTGCCCAATACTATACCAAGCGATACCTTGATGCAATGGACGCAATGAACGTACTGCGTCCAAGCATTCAGCCATGCGCCACGGGACACATAATGGAGCAAATAGACATTATCAAAATATTATTGGAAAAGGGTTACGCCTACGAAAGCAACGGCAGCGTATACTTTGATGTCAATAAGTACAATGACGATACCCATAAATACGGAATACTTTCCAATAGGGTCATTGACGAAATGATTGCAAACACTCGGGAGTTGGACGGACAGAACGAGAAACACAATCCTGCCGATTTTGCCCTTTGGAAAAAGGCATCGCCGGAACATATCATGCGATGGGAGTCTCCATGGAGCGTAGGCTTTCCCGGTTGGCATTTGGAGTGTACTGCAATGAGCCGAAAGTACCTTGGAGAACAATTTGACATTCATGGCGGGGGCTTAGACCTGTTATTCCCTCACCACGAGAGCGAAATAGCTCAATCTGTCTGTGCTTTTGGCTGCGAACCTGCCAAGTACTGGCTGCATAACAACATGATAACAATCGGAGGGCAGAAGATGGGCAAGAGCTTGGGTAATTTCATAACCTTGAACGAGTTCTTCGAGGGCAAGCACCCTAAATTGGACAAGGCTTACAGCCCTATGACCATACGTTTCTTTGTTTTGCAGGCTCACTACCGTTCTACATTGGATTTCTCCAACGAAGCATTGTCGGCTGCCGAAAAGGGAATGAAAAAGTTGTTCGAAGCACAGAGAACCATTGAGGCTTTGCCTGCTTCGGATAAGTCAAGCGTTGATTTTTCTGCCCTGTTTGACAGGTGTATTGAGGCAATGTGCGATGATTTCAACACACCTATGGTCATTGCAGACCTTTTCGAAATCACGCGTCTTGTAAACCTTGTTGCCGATAAGAAAGAGACGATAAGCAAGGAGGATAAGCAACTGTTGAAGGAGCATTTCGCTGTTGTTTTCAACGATATTCTCGGAATGAAAAACGAACAGACGGATAATTCTCTGCATATCATTGATTCGTTGATGCAAGTCGTTCTCTCGCTCCGCAATGAGGCAAGAGCCAACAAGGATTGGGCTAAGAGCGATATGATAAGAGACGCCTTGGCAAAGGCGGGGATTATAATCAAAGACGGCAAAGACGGTGCAAGTTGGACGATGGAGTAGTTACAAAAACCATATCAGAGATGAAAATAAGGCGTAGCATATATTTATGCGGCTTGTCGCTGCTTGTTGTTATAGCATTGGTCGCTTGCAAAAAGCAAAAGACCTCGCCTGTTGAGGGTATCGATTATTCAAAGGTTGAGATTCCGAATTTCAGTGCCGACAGTGCTTATCATTATGTCAAGACTCAGTGTGATTTCGGACCGAGAACGCCAAACGGAAAGGCGGCTCAGTCGTGCGGAGACTATCTTATAGGGTTCATGAGCTTATATGCCGACACTGTTTATGTGCAGGAGTTTTCCTCACGGCTGTGGGACAAGACGGAGGTCAAGGGTCGCAACATTATTGCTTCTTTCAATCTTGATGCAACGGACAGGGTGCTTCTCGGCGCTCACTGGGACAGCCGTCTTTGGGCAGATCACGATCCAAATCCTGCAAACCACAAAACTCCTATACTCGGAGCCAACGACGGAGCCAGCGGAGTGGGTGTCTTGATGGAGATTGCGAGGGTATTGAAGCAAAAACCGACAACGCAAGGTGTAGATATAATATTTTTCGATTTGGAAGACCAAGGCTCGCCTCAGTGGGCTGAAGATGTGGATATTGAAGACCAAACCGACTGGTGCCTTGGTTCTCAATATTGGTCGCAGAATACTCATATTCCGTTTTACAAAGCTAATTATGGAATACTCTTGGATATGGTCGGTTACGGCAATCCTCGTTTCACAAAGGAGGCTCAGTCCATGGGATATGCCTCTTCAATAATGAACAAGGTGTGGGATATTGCTGCGAGCAAGGGTTATTCCGATGTATTCGTAAGCGAAAAGACCTATCCCATAATGGACGACCATGTATGGGTCAATATTTATGCCAAAATACCGATGATAGATATTGTGCAGAACGACCCTGCAAGCAGTTTCTTCCCTCATTGGCACACGGTGAAGGACAACATGGACTATGTGGACAAACGGACTTTGAAAATGGTTGGAGAGGTTTGTCTTACCACAATATACAGCGTTCAATAACGTTTTCCATGCAAACACTTTATGCGATTCATGCAGTGATACATTGCATGAATCGTTTGTAAGCAAAAGAGAATGAAAAGGCTTCTTCTGTTGTTGTTTCCTTTGAGCGTTTTGTTGTTTTCCTCATGCGAGGAGGATTATCCCGATTATGCGTATGTGAATTTTTATATAGACCCCGAGAGTGCGGAATACTACAACCTTAACTACGGCAACCGAGGCTGGGAGTATTTTGAGGGCGGGGCGAGAGGCGTTGTCGTGTTCCGCAACAGTTGGGACGAGTTCATCGCTTTCGAACGCACTTGTGTGGCGAAGGATTGCCATGGCAGATTGGAGGTCGATGCTTCCAACAATGTTATATTGTGTTGTCCGAAATGCGATTCCAAATACATTTCCTATGATGGTTCTCCCATTCAGGGAAGTCTTGCCAAGCGGTCGCTCTACACCTACTGTTCTTACTTCGATGGCTTATACCTTTGGGTGAACAACTGTAATAATTAGCTGAATGTACGGACTGATAAACCATATTCGCAACAGATTGTTCGATAAGGGCATTCTGAAAACACTTTCCCACAATGTGCCGGTCATAAGCGTCGGGAACTTGAAAGCTGGAGGCACGGGGAAGACGCCTTTTGTGGAATACCTTCTTCGCTTGCTTTCTTCCTCTTTCAGGATTGCCGTTGTCTCTCGCGGATATGGCAGAAAGACAAAAGGATACAGGATTGTGAACCCTGTCGGTGAGGCAAGGGATTTTGGCGATGAGCCTTTGCAAATGGCGAGAAAGTTTCCGAATGTGCTGTTTGTTGTTTGCGAAAGCAGGAACAAGGCCCTCGAAATAATAGAGGCTGAACATTCGGATATAAATCTTGTTCTGCTTGATGATGCTTACCAACACCGATACACTGCTCGGGACTTAAACATATTGCTTACCGAATACAATCGTCCTTTTTTTAGAGACAGAGTGCTGCCTTTCGGTTTGCTGAGAGAGTATCGCAAGGGCTACAAAAGGGCAGACTGCATTGTAGTAACCAAGTGTCCTCCTCTTAACGAAAAAGCCATGGAGGAGTTTGTCGACCGCTTAAAGCCTTTGCCGAATCAAAGAGTGTTTTTTTCCGAAATACGTTACAAACCGCCCTATCTTTTGACCGACAAAAGCCAAACGCTGAATCTGTCCGAACACAGCGTGGTTCTCTTTACCGGCATAGCGAACAATTCTCATATAATAAGCTATCTGAAAAGCCAAACCCTTTTACTCGGCTCCATCTCCTATAACGACCACCATGATTTTTCGCAAAGGGATTGTCTTCACATTCTGCAACGGTTTCAAAAGCTCGGAAAAACAGACAGCATTTTGCTTACAACGGAAAAAGACGCCGGAAGAATAGGGAGCTTTCCCGCCGAGGTTTATGTGCTTCCCATAGATGTGGCAGCAGAGCCTTATCCTCAAACCTGCGAACCTCTGAAAACAATAATAAATCAATGTATATGTACAAAACAATCGAACAAACAGCTCAGTACCTTAGAGAACGCACGTCCATAAAGCCCGTGACGGCGGTCATATTGGGCAGCGGATTGGGCAATTTTGCCGAAGGCATGCAAGTAGAGAGCCGAATGGCGTACAAAGATATACCGCATTTCCCTGTTTCCACGGTGAAAGGACATAAGGAAGAGCTGCTTTTCGGCACTATGGGCGGCAAGGAAATAATGTGTATGCAGGGACGCTTTCATTACTATGAGGGATTTACCATGCAACAGATAACCTTCCCAATCAGAGTGATGAAAGCCTTGGGCATAGAGCTGCTTGTGGTAACCAATGCTTCGGGAGCGGTAAACCCGACGTACAATGTGGGCGACATAATGC
>CAZSFV010000014.1:0-51147 GCA_964606345.1 uncultured Bacteroidaceae bacterium
CTATACAACTTTGCAATGACTTGTTCGCTTATCCTCAACCTCGGTTACCACAGTGCTTTGCCAAAATTGTACATCGAAACCGCCGAAAGCAAGAAAGACAACGCCTCCATGCTGTTCACACTGAGCATAAGTCTGTTTGGGTTTTTGGTATTCATGTTTGCATTGTTTTGCATTACCGATGCCGATTACGCTTTCTTCAATATTATCAACGAAGGTGAGAATGTGCGATTCAATTACAAGACTTACCGACCATACCTCTTCGTTGCCCTCGCCTCAATGATATTTTCCAATTTTCTGACCTATTACTTCATATCGGCAAAGAAAGTGCGAAACATACAAATCTTTAATTTAGTACGTATGTTTGCCTGCAATATCACCGTCATAGCAGTGCTGTATTGCAGCAAAAACGCAGATACCGTTTTGCTTCGCCTGAGCATAACCTACGTGATAGAATTTTTGCTGTGTTGTGTATTTGCACGAAGTTTCATAAAAGAGATTTGGTGCAAGTATCGCAAAGATTACATGTTGCGAGCATTGAAGATAGGTTTGCCGCTCAGCTTTGTGGGGCTTGTCAATTCGGTCGTGAACTTCGGAGACAAGCAATTCGTAATGCTTTACTGCGGAAGCGAAGCCATGGGGGCTTATAACCTTGCCACTCTTTTGGCCACAATACCTTTGATAGTCTTTCAGTCTTTCAATTTTGTGTGGTTGCCGAACTTTCTCGGAGAAAAGAATCTCCAAATCCTCAAAAAGAAAAACAATCGCAACGCAATAGCGATATTAGCACTGCTTCTGATGCTATCCTTGTTTATATGGTTAGGCGCATACCTGCTCTTGCGATGGGGCATCTTCCCACAAAACTACGGAGAGATAACAAGCTACCTGCCCCTCTTGCTGCTCTCGCAGGTTTTTGCCGCACTGATTTTGTACTACTTCAATTACTTTACCTACTTTGAAAAAACACATATACCAATGCTCACATCTGTTGGCGGAGCCTTTGCAGGATATTTTCTATATTCCTTTTCGGCAGAACGTTTCGGAACAACGGGAATTGCAACCTCCATTGCCTTGATAAACATAGCCACAACCTTGCTTTACATACTGTTTTCCAATCGTTACATAAGCAAAAGAATGAAGCCGACGGCTCAATGAGCCTCTTCTATAAGAAGACTTCTTACGACAGAAAAAGAAGAGAGGGACTCGAACTTCCGAATCCCTCTCTTTCTTCTTTTAGCGCCCCCTTTAGGACTTGAACCTAAGACCCCATGATTAACAGTCATGTGCTCTAACCAACTGAGCTAAGGAGGCTATCAAACATTCATCCTTATGAAAACGAGTGCAAAGGTATACCAAAAACCGATACCTACCAAATTTTTGAGCTATTTTTATTTGCTATTTCACATAATAGACTGATAAACACCGCAATAATTTTCACCTACACAGATTCTATTTTGTCCTTTTCAGCCTTCAAACGCCGTAAACAGCAACGCACAACCACGATTTCAACACCAAATCATGCACCTCAAAAGAACAAAAACAGCGATTTTCTGCACCGGAAAACCGAATCACCGATTCGCCGCAAGCGAATGGCTGATTCATTTTCACGAATCAGCCTTTTATTTTTCTGAATCAGCCATTCGTTTTAGCGAATCGGTGTTTGGTTTTTTCAGAGTTGAGAGGGGTGTGGCGAGAGTTGAAAACGGCAGATTTTTTCCACCGGCAGGTTCGGCTTTGTGGCAAAAACGGTTTTGTTGCTTTGCAATCTGCTCAAATGAATCAGGAAACAAAACCACAAAACTTTGTTCCTGTTGTTTTGTGTCTCTAACCTAAGTCGCCGAATGCCGAGATGGCTGCATTTGTCGGCAGGGATGTCAAATCTTTCTCATGGGACGTTGCTGTTCTCGTGCGAAGGGAACGACTTTTATGCATCAAACCAGCTTAGAATCGGAGTAACAAGCCTGCAAGAAGCGGAAATGTTTATCGTATAGGGTGAAACGACAGATGTTTATGGCGGGCGGGGAGTGTGTAACTCATGTTTTTCGGTTTATCTCGGCAAGGCAGGTCTGTTGTTCTATGTTGCAGTGTCGGAAGAGGGGAAATGTATTTATTTTATGTTGCTTTTGCGTGAATTGGTGTTTTATGTGTACCTTTGCAGGTAAATCTTTGAGCAGTCATGATGCGGGGCAATACCTTCGGCGAGTTGTTTACTTTGACGAGTTTTGGGGAAAGTCATTCCGATTATATTGGTGGCACGGTGGACGGCTTTCCTGGCGGAGAGCTTTTGGATATGGATTTCATAAACAAGGAGCTTGGGCGTCGCAGACCGTTGAGTGTTTTTTCCACTGCAAGGGTGGAGGACGACAGAGTGGAATTTATTTCCGGTTTGGAGGAGGGCATTACCCTCGGCACGCCTTTGGCTTTCATCATTCGCAATAACAATATTCGAAAAAAGGATTATGATTGTTTCAAAGGCAAGTTCCGACCCTCGCATGGGGATTATGCTTATTTCAAAAAGTATGGCATTTGTGCTTCTTCCGGAGGTGGGCGTGCTTCGGGAAGAGAGACGGCGGTGAGAGTGGCAGGCGGAGCTTTGGCAAAGTTATTCCTAAAAAGATACGGCATAGAGTTCCGTTCCAAAACGGCAGAGCTTGGCGGCTTTGACTGTGAGAAAGAAAAGGAAAAGGTGGCTGAGAGGTTGAAGCAGGCTTATGAAAGCAGGGACAGCCTCGGGGGAAAGATAGTATGCGAGATTGACAATGTGCCTGCGGGATTGGGCGAGCCTGTTTTCAACAAGTTATCGGCACTTTTGGCACATGCACAAATGAGCATTCCTTCCGCAAAGAGTTTTGAGCTTGGCGACGGATTGGAGAGCTGCAAACGTTTCGGTAGCGAGGATATAGACAAATGGAAAACGGACGGCGGTACGCTGACAAACCATAGCGGCGGTATTCAAGCCGGCATTTCCAATGGCGAAAGGATTGTTTTTTCTGTCGGGTTTAAGCCAGCGGCGAGCATAGGGACGGTTGTTTGCAGAGGAAAGAACGGTGAATTGGAGCAGGTGAGGAACGAGGGTCGGCATGATGTGGCACCGGTTCTGCGTTGTGGCGTTGTGGTGGAAGCCATGGCTGCATTGGTAATTGCGGACTTGATGAAATGTGTTGATAATAAACGGCTGTAAAATGAATAAAGCAAAAAAACTGATTTTAGTGGTTCTAAGCCTGGTGATGGCAGCATGTGGGGGAAAGCAAACGATGGGAGACAAGGAGTTTCTTTTGTCCGGCAGGGTGCAAGGCGGTGATGCTCCGTGGCTTATTTTGATGGAAATAGGTAAAAACGGCTTTACATCTGCCGATACACTCAAAACGGACGACAAAGGCAACTTCTCCAAAGTCGTAAGAATGGAAGAAGAAACACTGTACTCGCTTTCGTATAAGGAGGATTACATTACCTTGTGTCCGAAGGCGGGCGAGAAAATTGCCATAAACGGATATGCCGATGATTTTTCGGGTTCCTACACCGTAACGGGTTCGAAAGAATCGGAATGGCTTAAAGAACTCAACGAACATAACCATAAGGTTCGTTCCATACTGAAAACAATGAGCGACTATTTGAAAATAAACAATATAGACAACGTTGATTCGGTCAAACACGAGTTTCTGATACGCCTTAGGGACATTCACGGCAGCGAGGTGGCGTATACGGAGGACTATATACGCTCGCACAAGGGTTCATTGACGTGTTTGATTGCCCTTTACAGAACCTTTGAGGGCAGACCTTTGTTCGACTACCGCAACGACCTCACAATATACAACGAAGTGTTGAACGAACTGAAGAAAACCCAACCGACAAATCAGCATACCAAAACCTTGGAGGAATTTATAGCGGAGAAAGAGAGAGTGAACGATGAACGACTTGCAGAGGAAGGAAAGAAATAAGGTTTATTTTGCGAGTGATTTTCATCTTGGCGTACCCGATGCGGAGGCAAGCAGCGAGAGAGAAAAGCGTATCGTTCGTTGGTTGGAGAGCATAGAGGAAGAAGCCAAGGAGATTTTCCTGTTGGGCGATGTTTTCGACTTTTGGTTCGAATATAAGGACGTTGTGCCGAAAGGCTGGGTGCGATTATTGGGCAAATTGGCTGTAATGTCGGACAGAGGTTGCAGGATACATTTTGTTTGCGGTAATCACGACATGTGGATAAGGGATTACTTTGAAAAGGATTTGGGATTCATTGTCCACAAATCGGCATTCGAAACTGTGATAGACGGCAAGTCTTTCCTGATAGGACACGGAGACGGATTAGACGCAGGGGATAAGAAGTATAAACTCCTGAACAAGCTGTTCAAAAACCGGTTCTGCATAGCCGTTTTCGCATCATTGCACCCTCGATGGGCTTATGCCGTCGGCAAGTCATGGAGCAGACAAAGCCGATTGTCGCATTCGGAAGACGATAAGATAAACCGCTGCGAACAAGAGCCTATATATAAATATTGTATGGCTGAACTCGACAAGCGAAACATCGATTTTTTTGTTTTCGGACACCGACACCTCAAATGCAACCTGCCATTGAAAAACGGGAGTCGCTACATAAACACGGGCTTCTGGGAAACGGAAAGTCCCTATGCCGAATGGGACGGAAAAAACTTGTGTTTGAAAAACTTTGATTTGGCAGAATAATTTAGTAATTTTGCAGTTTTCAAGCGAGAGAACAAAGATATTATTTTTATAGAACAACAACGAAATGAAGACAACACCATTTACAGAAAAGCACATCGCTTTGGGAGCGAAGATGGCAGAGTTTGCAGGCTACAATATGCCTATCTCTTACGAGGGTTTGATTATAGAACACAATAATGTGAGAAACGCAGTCGGCGTTTTCGATGTTTCTCACATGGGAGAGTTCAGAGCCAAAGGTCCCAAGGCGTTTGAATTTATGCAATATTGCACTTCCAACGATATAGCTTCGCTATACGATGGCAAGGTGCTTTACACAGTACTTCCCAACGGCAAAGGCGGTATTGTTGACGACATGTTGGTATACAGAATAGCGGAAGACGAATATTTTATGGTTCCCAACGCTGCCAACATAGACAAGGATTGGGCTTGGATGAGCAAAATAGCCGAGGAAATGGGTTTGAAAGTCGGTACGGACTTCGTTAACGAGAGCGAACATTACGGACAGCTTGCCGTTCAAGGACCTTTGGCGTTGAAAGCAATGCAAAAGCTTACTGATACGCCGATTGTAGACATGGAATACTACACTTTCAAGTTTTTGAAACTTGCAGGAGTGGACGTTCTTCTCTCAACAACGGGATATACCGGTGCAGGCGGATGTGAAATCTACTTTGACAAGAAGTATGCCGATAAGATATGGGACGCAGTCTTTGAAGCAGGACAGGAGTTCGGCATAAAACCTGCGGGATTGGGCTGTCGTGATACCTTGCGTTTGGAGATGGGTTTCTGCCTTTACGGACATGAGATAGACGATGAGACTTCTCCGATTGAAGCAGGCTTGAATTGGCTTACCAAATTTGTAGACGGCAACAATTTTATAGACAGAGAGCGTTTGGAAAAGCAGAAAGCCGAAGGCGTAAGCAAGAAATTGGTGGGCTTTGAGATGATTGACAAGGGTATTCCTCGTCAAGGTTATCAAGTTTGCGATAAAGACGGCAACGTTATCGGAAAGGTATGTTCCGGAACACAATCTCCATCTTGCGGAGTAGCAATAGGAACGGCTCATGTGAAGACGGCATTCAGCAAGAAAGACACCGAGATATTTATAAAGGTTAGAGAAAGATTGTTGAAAGCGAAAGTAGTGAAGATGCCTTTCTACAAGGGAAATAATCAATAGTAACGCAATCGATTAATCTTGTCGGTGCAAGTTCTTGCACCGACATTTTTTATATTTGTACCGATGAAAGCAAAGTTTTCCGACAACAGGCGGAAAAGCAGCGGTAATTCGAAACGATTGGCTTTGTTTTTCTGCCTGCTTAACAATGTGGTGCTTGCACAAAAGGATATAGTGATATTTCACAACTGCGAGAACTTTTTCTATCCGACCAATGACACGCTCACGCAGGACGATGACTTTACAAGCGAGGGCAAAAAGCATTGGACGTTTGAACGTTACAACAAAAAGAAGAATGCTCTTGCCAAAACATACATAGCAGCCGGAGCCGGTAAACTGCCTTCGCTCATAGGTTTGTGCGAGGTGGAGAACGACAATGTGCTGAACGATCTTTGCAAAGGTACAATTCTCCGAAAGGGTAACTATAAGTTTATTCATTATAACTCGGAGGACGTGCGGGGTATTGATGTCGCTTTGCTTTATCTGCCTTCGCGTTTTACACCTTTGGAACACTACAAAATAACTTACGAATCTGACAAGGCGGAAGACCGCACCAGGGATATACTCTATGTTAACGGTTTGCTCGGTCGCAACAAAATCAATATATATGTCATTCACGCCCCTTCACGTCGGGAACACAACATAAAGAAGGCTCTTCGTCAGGCAATATTTGACACTGTTTATCAGCATATTCGCCATTTGATGAGTACGAAAGGGGAAACCGATTTTTTAATCATGGGGGATATGAATGACAATCCTTGGGATTCGGCTGTAGAGGGAGGTTTTCGCACAATCGTTTCGGCTCATAATCCTCAGCCAATGCTTGTTAACCTGATGCAGAACAACAAGAATAAAATCGGTTCGTATGCTTACAACGGCTCTTACCAGAGCTTCGATCAGTTTATAGTCAGTCGTTCTCTTTTCGAGAGCATAGACAGCAGCAAAACGGGCAATGTGTTCCGTGCCGACTTTCTTACGGACGGCAATCCTAAGCACCGTCTCATCACACCTTATTCCACCTACAAAGGGATGTATTATCAAGGCGGTGTGAGCGACCATTTTCCGATAGTGATGGTAATTAACGAGCGTCCTTTGCCGAAAGAAGACAAGTCGAAGCAAGAATAGCTTCGGCAGATAAGCGATGCAAAATCAATTCTTTGCAATCGGGTGCAATGAATAGGCGTGTGGCTGAAATGAAAGGCTGATTCAAAAAATTCTTTCGCCGATTCATTTTGCTGAATCAGCCTTTCGTTTCAAGGGTTCGGCGTTTGGGTGAAAAGTGTCAAAAGTTGATTGTTTTCTCTATTAGGAGCAGTGTCAGAAAGCCGAGTAACAATGCATAGGTTGCTTGTTTCTGAAAGCCGTGTGCATGTGTTTCGGGTATCATTTCATCGCTCACCACATACAGCATTGCTCCCCCGGCAAAGGACAGCATCACGGGTAAAAGGATTTCGGAAATGTGTCCTGCCAAGTATCCTATCATAACTCCGATAACTTCCAAAAGTCCTATTGCAAGTGCTATGAGAAAAGTTCGCATTCTGCTCACACCGGCAAGCAAAAGCGGTGATATGACCACCATTCCCTCCGGTATGTTCTGCAATGCTATGCCAAATGTAACCATCCATGCATTGCCGGGATTGTTGCCGTTGAAACCAACGCCGGCTGCCATTCCCTCCGGCAGTTTATGAATGGCTATTGCAAGGACAAACAAAAGGATATGGTTTAAGCGGGCATTGTTGCGATGCTGCTCTTTGTCCAGACCAGTGATATTGTGAAGGTGTGGCGTCAAACGGTCAAGAATATTCAAGAATAAAGCTCCCGAGAATACTCCTGCCACTATCCACAATAGGCCTTTTGCGGAAACCATGTCGGCGGCAGGCAATATCAAACCCAAAATGGCTGCTGCCAACATCACTCCCGCACAATAGCCCAATATAATGTCGTTCCATTTATGCGGAAGACGCTTTATGACAAATCCCAAAAGAGAACCGAAAATGGTTGCCCCGCAAAGACCTGCTGCACTGAATAAAACTTCCTGCATATCTGCCAATAATTTATTTGTGATTAAGAAATTGAATTGTTGTTTTCCGAAAACAGTGAACCAAGAGTCCGCTGCATTGATTTTCAAACACCGTTAGAAAAACAAAAAACGAGAGCAGCTTGTTTGCAACCCTCGTTTTTTGGAATTATAGCAATATTAGTCGTTTGTACGTTGATTATTGCGTTGTGGTTTTGCTCCCTGCGGTCTTGCAGGTCGTTGAGGACGAGGCTCTACATAGCCTTCGGGCTTGGGCATAAGGACTCTGCGAGATAGTTTGAACTTGCCTGTTTTCTTGTCTATGTCAATCAACTTCACGCTCACCTTATCTCCCACGTGCAAAACGTCTTCCACATTATCCACTCTGTCCCACGAGATTTCGCTCACGTGCAACAGTCCGTCTTTTGAAGGAAGGAACTCTACAAAAGCTCCGAAAGTCTGTATGTTTTTCACCGTTCCCTCATACACTTCGCCTACCTCGGGAACAGCAATGATGCCTTGTATTCTCTTTATGGCAGCTTCTATGCCTTCCTTGTTAACAGAAGAAATTTCAACGGAACCGTGTTCGCCCACTTCCTCTATCGTGATTATCGTATTGGTATCTTTCTGAATTTCTTGGATTATCTTGCCTTGCGGTCCTATGATTGCACCGATAAATTCCTTGCCTACCAACATCTTTGTAACCCTTGGAACATTTGGTTTGTAGTCCTCCCTCGGTTCAGGTATCGTTTGTTCGATTATGTCCAAGATGTGCATTCTACCCTCTTTGGCCTGTGCCAATGCCTGTGCCAATATATCGTAGGACAAACCGTCACACTTTATATCCATCTGGCAGGCGGTGATACCGTCTCTTGTTCCGGTTACCTTGAAGTCCATATCACCCAAGTGGTCTTCGTCTCCCAAAATATCTGAAAGCACAGCCCATTTGCCGTTCTTTTCAATCAACCCCATCGCTATACCGGAAACGGGCTTGCGAATCTTAACGCCGGCGTCCATAAGTGCGAGACAGCCTGCACAAACCGTGGCCATGGAGGAAGAACCGTTGGATTCCAAAATGTCGGATACCAATCTTATTGTGTAAGGACACTCCTCCTCAGAAGGCAAAACCTGTTTCAATGCTCTCATGGCAAGGTTGCCGTGTCCTATCTCTCGCCTTGATGTGCTGCCTGCTCGTTTCACCTCGCCGGTGGCAAAGCCGGGGAAGTTATAATGGAGAATGAAATGATTCTTTCCCTCAATCATAGCTCCGTCTATTATTTGCTCATCGAGTTTTGTTCCGAGCGTACAAGTAGAAAGGGATTGTGTTTCTCCCCTTGTGAAGATCGCACTTCCGTGAGGAGTTGGAAGATAGCCCACTTCTGCCCAAATAGGGCGTATTTCGTTGAGTTGTCTGCCGTCAAGTCTGACTCTCTCCTGCAAAACCATATCTCTCATAGCCTCTTTCTCCGTATCATGGAAGTAACGGTCTATCATAAAGGCTTTTTCTTCTGCTTCCTCCTCGCTCAACGTGGCAATAAATTCCTGCTTTATGGCATCGAAGCCTTCGCCTCTTTCGCTCTTTGATTTTATTCCCTTATGTGCAAAATCGTAACACTTTTGGTAAACGGCATTGTGGAGCTTCTCTCTCAGTTCAGGGTCGTTTTCTTCGTGGCAATACTCTCTCTTTTGAGTTTTTCCGACCATTTCTGTCAATTCATTGAGAGCTTGGCAATGCAATTTGATGGTTTCGTGTGCTTGCTTCAAGGCTTCGAGCATCGTGTCTTCGGAGACTTCCTTCATCTCGCCTTCAACCATCATTATATTGTCGGCTGTGGCTGCCACTATCAAGTCCAACTCCGCCGCTTCCATCTGTTCGTAATCCGGATTTATCACAAACTCTCCGTTTACAAGGGCTACACGACATTCAGAAACCGGTCCGTTGAACGGAATGTCGCTCACAGCCAATGCCGATGAAGCCGCAAGAGCTGCCAATGCGTCAGGCGGATTGGAATGATCGCCTGAAATCAATGTTACCTGCACTTGCACCTCTGCGTGAAAGTCATCTGGGAACAGTGGTCTCAATGCCCTGTCTATTAAACGGGATATCAATATCTCGTATTCGCTCGGACGAGCTTCTCTTTTGAAGAATCCTCCCGGAAATCTGCCCGTGGAAGCGTATTTTTCCTGATAATCTACCGTCAGTGGCATGAAATCCACATTCTCTCCGGCTTCTTTTTTTGCACAAACGGTGGCAAGAATCATTGTATCGCCCATTCGTACCACTGCCGAGCCGTCTGCCTGCTTGGCTAACTTGCCTGTTTCGATTTCGATTTGTCTTCCGTCTTTCAATGAGAAGACTTTCTTTGTTCCTAACATCAACTTACTTTTTCTTTTAACCTCTTTCGGTGGGGCAACCCGAACTTCGATACGGCAAAACGCTCTTTGCCATGCCCCTATACAACAAAAAAGGCAATTAGCCGCTAATTGCCTTTCCAAATCATTTATTCCTATTCCAGAAAATTACTTTCTGATACCCAATTGCTTGATAAGCTCACGATATTTCTCTATATCATTGGCTTTAAGGTAGTCCAACAAACGTCTTCTCTTTCCTACCAAATTCACAAGAGACCTTTTGGTAAACAAATCCTTGTGATTTTCTCTGACGTGTTGCGTAAGTTTTTGTATTCTATACGTAAACAACGCAATTTGAGACTCTGTCGACCCTGTATCAGCTGCGTTTTTGCCGTATTGTGCAAAAATCTCTCTTTTCTTTTCGGCTGTCAAATACATATTTACCTGATTATTATTTTACTTATTACTTTTCTTTACTTCTACGAGTTTGCAAAGGTACAACTTTTTCCCGAACTTCCAAATTGTTCCGGCGTTTTTCTCCTATTTTTGAGGGTTTCAAGTGCATTAAATCGGCAACGAAATTTTGCCTTTGTGCTTTTATCGCAACAATATTCAGTCTTCGAAATGCTTTTCATTGTATGGGAACTCTTTTGCCAATTCTCCTGAATAGTAGAAGTCGAATCCAATGGCTCCAAAGGTGTATACCTTGTCTGCAACGGTTATGTGTGAGCCTCCGCATTGAGGATTGTCGCTCGGATGGCTCTCTGAGAAGCCTATATTAAACAATGTAAAAAGGATTTCCGGGCGGTTGCTGATGTCGAAGCCTGCCCGCTCCCATTGTTTTTTCGTTTGATGAATTATGCAGCCCGTATAAACGTATGAGTAATAGTGGTTGCGATAATCCACCAAGCGATTTATTCTTTCGGTTTGGTGATCCGCCGTTTTGAAGTCCAATATGTGTTCGTAACGTTTACCCATGTAGAAAGCGGAAGTATCGTCTTTCAGATTTCGTTCAACCCATGCCGCCGTAAAGTCCTTTATTCCGTTCACTCCGAAAGAGAACTGACTTTGCACAGACAGCACTTTGACCGGTCCGAGGTACTTTTTGTACATCTCCCTTTTTGAATTGAACAGACGTATCTGCTCACCGATAAGACAACCCACTATAAGACGAGCCTCCACACCTGTTACCATTGCGGCACTGTCTATCAACGCTTTATCTTTCACTATCGCCGCTTTCAGCGCTTCCCATTCCGGAGTGTTCATCCACAATATGGCATGCCTGCCTGTCTCTTTGGCGGCAACGGAAGCCAAGCTGCTCTTTTGCTTTGCAAGAAGCGATGCATATTCCGGCTCATCTTTTATGTACAGTTCGCAAGCCGCTATCATCTGCGACACATCCACACCGCCGTGAGCATTGTTTATCGCCTGCATCATAAGCTCCGCATTTCTCGGATAGAGCTTCGAAATTACCGAAAGCTTTGCATAATCCTCTGCCAGCTTATCTACATCTATCTTTCCCGTCTTTTTGTTTTTCGCATTCATTTCGGAGACTTGGGCAAGATAACGATTGTTGCTGTCCACGGCACCTCTGTTCTTTGTCCACCCCAACTGATAGACCGCCCACGCCCCTATTATGGCAAGACCCGCCAGCGCAAAACCATAAAGAGCCACATTATAGCAGAGCTTCCCGAAATTCTTCCACGAAGAAAAGTAAACCTTTATTTTTTTCACCGTACTGTCCGTTTTTTCAGCCGGCAAAATTACTACATTTCCCACAAACCACAATGAAATGAGCATCTTTCACCGAACAAAAACCCGTCCGAAAGCCATTTTTTCCGCTTTAAAAATCACACCTTTACAAACCCTTGAAACGAAAGGCTGATTCAGCAAAATGAATCGGCGAAAGAATTTTTTGAATCAGCCATTCGTTCCCGATGAATCGGCGTTTGGTTTTCATGCTTCCGAAAGAGGGGGTTCGGATAAGCCTTTTCGCCTTTTCGTTATGTAGTGCCGTGCAAACGTAACAGAGAACATTTCCTTTGGTTGTTTGTAACTCTATTGATATTTGTCGTAACTTTGCAAGCGATATTGGTGTTAATGATTCAAAGGGCTGATATGAGGAAATTCTTTTTTAGAAACATGCTTAAAGCCGTCATTGCGGCTGTATTGGTTTTGGTGATGTGGATATTTCAGTACTATCCCGATAGTGTAACGTTCAAATTCTGGCTCGGATTTGTGGTAGTGGTCGGAATTTTGTGCTATATGATTGCCTTGGTATGCTCTTTGGTTAAGAAGGTTACGGAACTCGAAAAGGCGAATGCCGAAGAGAACCAAACAGAAAACATCAAGGAATAATTTATAGAACAGTTTGTGCAGGCTTGCAGGAAGTTCGCAGAGTTTTTTCCTGCTGTTGTTTTTATGTAACATAGATAAGAGAATGAAGAAAAAGGATTTTATTTTTGTGGTTTCGTGTGCCGTTGTTGTGGCATTGTTTTTTGTTTTGCCGCCGCTCAACGAGTGGTTCATGTCTTGGAGTAAGGCTCACGATTGGCGGTACTTTGTTTTGGCGTTTCTTAAATTCGGAGTGCTTGCAACCCTTGGCGAGTGCATTGGTTTGAGGATAAGCAGCGGCGTATATAACAGAAAAGGTTTCGGAGTGCTTCCTCGTGCTTTGGTATGGGGCATTCTCGGCCTTGCAATAACGATGGCTATGGGTATATTTTCGTCCGGAACGTTTAACCTGCTGTCTTATTTCGGTCTTGATTTGAACAACCAAAACATAAGTGGCGAAACATTCGGCATTCGTTTGCTTTATGCCGCCTGTGTGTCTGTTCTGATGAACACATTCTTTGCTCCTGTCTTTATGACCATACATAAAATAACGGATACGCACATTCTCAATACGGGAGGAACGCTTAAAGGATTTTTCTCACCTATACCGTTCGGACGAATCTTCGAAAATCTTAATTGGAAAGTGCAATGGAATTTCGTATTCATGAAAACGATACCGTTCTTTTGGTACCCTGCACACACCATAACCTTTATGTTGCCGCCGCAGTACCGAGTACTCTTTGCGGCACTGCTCGGCGTTGCATTGGGTGTTATATTGTCCATTGCCAATCTGAAAAAGAAATAAGCGAAAAATGAACTTGCAATCACTCGTAAAAGCTTTGCTTTTGTCGGTCATGACACTCTCCGGCATTATCGGCTTTTCGCAGAACAAGAACTACGATTTCGAATTTTACGGTTGGATAAACCCACAATATTTTCTAAACAGCCGACATACGGCAGGGGCAAGAGACGGACTGTTAAGTCTCTACCCGTTGCCACCACGCTATTCCGAAGATGGCAAAGACTCGAATGCCAAAAGCAATCACAATTTTTCTGCCGCAACAACAAGAATCGGAACAAGGATATACCTCAACAACGTGGCGAACTTGCAAGTAGTCGGCAATATAGAGGCAGACTTCACAGGACAAAGCGATGCCAACATGCACCTTTTGCGACTTCGTCAAGCCAATGTGAAGATAAGCCGCAACGAAACCCTGTCCCTGACTGCCGGACATGCGTGGAGCGTTTTTTGTGTTCCCGAGATGATGCCGCAAATGCAGGAACTGAATAACGGAACGCCCTTTCACCCTTTCTCGAGACTGAACCAACTGCGATTGGATTACCGTCCCATCAATAATATAAAGCTCATCGGCTCACTCGGTTGGCAAAAGGACTACGCCTCGATAGGGATTAATCACACAAGAGACAACAAACAACAGTTGGCAACTCGCATTCCGGAAGTCAATCTGCAATTCCAATTCTTAGATGAGAATATTCTTGCCGGTCTTACGGGCGAAATGAAATCCATACAACCGAGAGAGGAATACGATAACAAACTTACAACCTATGCCTTTAATGCTTTCGTGAACTATAAGACCGACAAACTGAACCTGAAGCTCCAAGCCCTTTGGGGAGAAAACATGAACGACTATTGCTTGTTCGGAGGCTTCTACTCCAAAGAGCGAAACGAAGAGCCCAAAGGCTATGACTACAAACCGACCGACATAAACGCCGTTTGGTTTGAAGCCATTGTGTATTCCGGCAGGTTTACGCCTGCAATCTTTCTCGGATATGCATCGCACGGAAGCAAAGGCAATTCGTACATTGAGCGTTACGGTACCTCGATGTCCTTGGAGAACGTATTCCGTATTGCTCCTCGGCTCGACTTTCTCATAAGCAACGGGCTATTGCTTTGCAGCACTGTGGAGTATACAAGTGTGAAATATGAAGATGCCGTTTGCAGGGAACGCTTATCGAATTGGCGTTTGGGTCTGTCGCTCCTTTACAAATTCAGTACAAAATGACAATCGAATTTCACAAGTATCAAGGAGCGGGAAACGACTTTGTGATTATAGACAACCGCAAGCTGCACTACAATTTTACCGAATCGCAAATACAGAACTTGTGTGAACGCCATTTCGGCATAGGAAGCGATGGTCTTATCCTGCTTGAAGAAAGCAAAAGCAGCGATTTTGCGATGCAGTTCTTCAATCCCGATGGTTCGGGAGGCATGATGTGCGGCAACGGAGGCAGATGCATAATCGCATTCGCTTCTGCGGCGGGATTATTTGAGAGAGACTGTGTGTTTGAAGCAGCAGACGGCATGCATAAAGGCAGAGTAGACGAAGACGGCATAAGCTTGCAAATGGTGAACCCAGCCCTCATCACAACCTTTGCCGACGGTATATACCTGAATACGGGAACATCTCACTTCGTTCGTTTTGTAGATGATTTGGAACAGCTTGACATAGAGACGGAAGGCAGAAAGTTGCGATACGACACACGATTTGAACAATACAAAGGTTGCAATGCCAATTTCATAAGCATAGAAAACGATAACACCGTTTCAATACGCACATACGAAAGAGGCGTTGAAGCCGAAACTCTCGCCTGCGGTACAGGCATAACGGCAGCAGCCATCGCCCTCGCACTGAAACAAAACAAACCAGATGGCAGATACAATACCGCAATACTTGCCAGAGGAGGCAAATTGCAAGTTTCGTTCTGCAAACAAGGCAACACCTTCTCCGAAGTATACCTCAAAGGAGGAGCAGAAGCGGTATTCCATGGCGAAATCCACCTTTGAAACCATCAAGCAACCGAAAGACAAGAAAACAACGAGCATGCAAGCATCGATAAAGCGGATAAACACAACTCCTGCAGTGATAGCATGTAGCGAAAGCCGATATTAACATTCTGTATGCAGTCGGAAAACAATCCGACAACAGATTTGTAATTGCCCCTACTCAAAACCGTTTCTTGATGTGCCGTAATCAACCAATATGTTCCTCACATAGAGAACCGCACAACAATACTCGCCATGTATAACCCGAAGACGGTTACCGGTGTCTCAGCAAAAAGACAATAAGCGATAACAACACTTTCTCATTTTGGCGAACAACAAAAACGGTTCTTTGCAACAGAAAACCCAAACGCCGTTCCGCTCAAACGAACGCCTGATTCAAAAAATTCTTTCGCCGATTCATTTTGCTGAATCAGCCATTCGTTTTGCGATTTGCAAAGGCTTGATTTTCACAAGCATGAAAACAGGCTTGTTTTTTGAAGTTCTTTCTGCGGAAGACGGATTAAGTCGGCGGGCTTATTTGTTTGAAACGCTCGGTTTCCCTGCTTGATTGATGCTTTGAGACAATGTAAAAAACAAGAGGAGAATATCACCGATTATACTCGGTTTATCCTCCTCTTGAACCCACTACAAACAATCAGATAATTATGATTTCTTATCGTATTGCTTCATCATACATCGACCACGTCCCAAAAGAACACCCTCAAACCCTGTTCGGGCATGCTGTTGTCGAGAGCCTGTATTCTTTTTTTGAGAATGGGTGCGATGTTGTCATCAACCACACAGAGGGTTGCCATGTTCTTTGCCGGCCATGCGTGAGAACCAAGGTGCGGTTCCCCGGTTTTGCTTCCTCTTCCCTGTATATCCTGCCAACGGGTGAAGCCTCGGATTGACAACTGATGCAATATGCTTTCCACTTCCTCTATGTGTGCCTGGTTGTATGCTATGAATGCTGCTTTCATTTACTTATGCTTTTATGGTTCTTTTGTTCAATCTCAATGCGTGGTTCTTTCTGTAGCTCTTCACCTCTCTCGATGCAAAGACTCCGTAAACGGTAGGCACGATAAGCAGTGTTACGAGCGTGGAAACGGTCAAACCGCCGACTATGGCAATACCCATGGGTTGCCATAGCTCGCTACCCTCTCCTATTCCGAGACTCATCGGAACCATACCGAGAATTGTTGTGAGCGAAGTCATCAATACGGGACGCAATCTTGACTTTCCTCCCAAGATGACTGCTTGCGATATACCCATTCCCCTTTCACGGTTCAAGTTAATGTAGTCCACCAACACTATACCGTTCTTAACAACAATTCCTACCAACATTATGGCACCTATAAGGCTCATCAAGTTAACCGAAGTACCCGTTATGAGCAAGGAGAAGATGAAACCAACAAATGCAAACGGCACGGAGAACATTATGATGAACGGATAACGCAAGGATTCGAATTGTCCTGCCATCACTATGTAAACCAACAACAGAATAAGAACGAGCAATGTTCCCATATCGGAGAACGAATCCTGCTGATCCTCTATCGAACCGCCTATTTTCGTTCCTATCTCGGTCGGAATGTCCATTTTATCCAACTCTGCCTGTATGTTGGCTGCTGCCACATCAATGGTTGCTCCGTAAAGCGTTGCAGAGACCTTAATCATACGCTCCCTGTCCTGACGTTTGATTGAAGGCGGTGCTTCTCTCTCGACAACCTCGGCAACCTCATAAAGTCTTACGGCTTTGCCTTGGTTGTTGTATATAAGTATGTTCTCTATGTCTTCAACCGATTGACGGTGCGACCTGTCGTTTCTGACCTTAATCTTATACTCCTCGCCGTCTTCTCTGAACACGGAGGCGGTCATACCGTTTATTCTGTTTCTTACATAGGTTGAAGCAGTGGCAACATTCAATCCGTTCAAGGCGAGCTTCTCTCGATCGAAGTCTATTTGGAACTGAGGACGGTATTCCTCTCTGTCGATGGTAACGTCCTTAAAACCTTGCATCTTTTCCATTTTTGCTTTCAAGGTATCGGCTATGCGTTCCGTTACTTGGAAGTCGTATCCGAATATTTCCACATCAATGGTACTTCCTGCCATCATGTTGTTCTGACCGCCTGCCGAAACAGAGAACTTATCTACTTCGGTGTATGAACCAATTTCCTTTCTCAATTCTTCGGCAATTTCGAACATATCACGCTTTCTGTCCTCAAGGTCGACCAACTTCATACGAAAACTGATGTAGTTGCTTCCCGATGTATTCATCAAGGCAAAGGTGTTGTCGTCATCGTCCCCCGGAACGCCGACCGTATAGGTGAAAGTCCGCACTTCGGGAAAATCTTTTTTCACCTTCTTCTGGAGCCTGCTTGCAACCTCTTTCGCCCTTTCCACATTCGCCCCGGTAGGCAACTCTATGCTTCCGGAAATCTGACCGTTGTCGGAAGCCGGAATAAATTCCGTTCCAAGAGAAGTGAATGCCAAAACAAGCGAAACGATAAACAACAAAGCCGATGAAACGATGGTTGTGGTTTTGTGCCTTACTGCCCAAGTCAAAAGCTTTTCATACCAAACATCAAGTGCATCTAACCACCTTCTGATTGGAGAATAGATTTTTTTGAACAGCTTATTTTCTTTCTTGTCCTGCTTTCTCTTCAACAGCAGTGAACACATCATTGGCGTAAGCGACAAAGCCGCCGTTGTAGACACCACCATCATGATACAAATCATCCAACCCAACTGCTTGAACATGATACCCGCCATGCCGGTCATCATAGTGAACGGGAAGAATACCGCTATCAAGGTAAGGGTTGTGGCTATGACGGCAACACCCACCTCGTTTGTTCCATAGATTGCAGCCTCTCTCGGCTTGCTGCCCCGCTCTATGTGGGAGGTTACGTTTTCCAACACCACGATGGCATCATCGACCACCATACCCAAGGCAATGGAAATGGACGATAGCGAAATGATGTTTATCGTATTGCCTGTTATGAACAGGTAAATGAACGATGCAATCAACGAAACCGGAATGGTTACCATGATAATGATTGTTGCCCGCCATTCTCCAAGGAAGAACAAAACCACTATTATGACAAACAAACACGCCAACACGACCGTCTCAACCAAAGAGGCAATGGAATTCTCTATGTTGTCGGTAGTGTTCATCACCTCTTGAAGATGAATGTCTCTCGGTAGATTTTTTTGTATTTGAGGCAGCTGTTCGCGAATCTTCTTCATTACCTCAACGGAATTTGCACCCGTTTGCTTCTGCACAACTATGGTTGCACCTTTCTTTCCATTGACAAAACTCTCTTGTGCTTTCTCCTGCACGGTATCGCTCACCGTTGCAATATCTTTAAGGAACACTGTCTTATCTCCGAATTGAGAGACTACAACATCGTTAAGCTCTTTGCTGTCCTCCATTTCCCCTTCCATACGCAGGGAATAGGTTTGAGAGCCGACGTCTATGTTACCGCCGGGAGTACTCACGTTTTCTGCTGCAATCTTTGAGCCTATTTGTTCCACCGTAAGGTTGTACGCCTCCAACTTTGTGGGATCGCAGTTGACGATTATCTCTCTTTGCGGAGCTCCTGAAATGGATACGGAACCTACTCCGTTGATACGGTTCAACGGATTGGCAACTCCATCGTCCAAAATCTTGTAAAGAGCAGATGTACTCTCGTCAGCCGTTGCGGAAATGATGGTTATCGGCATCATATCGGTGGATAACTTCATTATCATCGGGTTCGAACATCCGTCGGGCAAATAACTCTTCACCATCTCTATCTTATCACGCATGTCATTCACCGCTCCGTCCAAATCGGTTCCCCAGTTAAATTCCACACTTATGATGGCAGTATTTTCCTTTGAGGTGGAGGTTAATTTCTTCAAGTCGCTGACTGTACTCAAAGCACTTTCCATCACCTTTGTAACGTTGTTCTCGATGTCCTCTGCACTCGCTCCGGGATACGTAACGATAACTATCGCCGTATTCATCTCGATTTCGGGCAGCTGATCGATTGCTAATTTATTCAGAGAAAAGAGACCCAACACTATTATCGCCACAAAAATCAAGGCGGTGGTGATTGGCTTCTTTACTGATGACTCATATATCTTCATATTCTTAATCGAAATCTTTGAGTTACTTTATCACGTTTACCTTTGAGCCGTCCAACAATTTGGATTGTCCTGTTATCACAACATTCTCGCCTTCGGATATGCCGCTTAGTATTTCGTATTTATCGCCAAAGCGTCCTCCCAATTCTACTTTGCGGTATTCCACTGTGCCATTCTTCTCTGTATAGATGTATCTGTCGTTTGAACCGGACTGTTTAACTATTGCCTTATCCGGAACGAGAATTGTGTTGGCTCTTCCGAAGTTCAATTTCACGCGTCCGAACATTCCGGGTTTCAACTTGCTGCCTGCATTGTTTATCTTAACCTCGCAGGTGAATGTTCTGGTGTTTGCGTCTATTGTTGGGTATATCAAAGAAATCTTTCCCGTAAATTCTTCCTCTCCGAATATCTCTGTCTTCAATTTAACCTCCATACCGACTTTCACTTTCGTGTAAAAGGTTTCGGAAACATTGATTTTCAACTTCACAGGGTTGATTTTCATGACTTGCAATATGGGTTGCGAACCGGCAACGTCGCCATTGTCGAAGTTCCTTTGGGTTACAACTCCATCGATAGGCGAAGCAAGGTAGATATTGCTCTTAAGATTGTCTACGTTCTTTTTTGCAACGTCGTATTGCACTTGTATCTGATCTAATTGTTGCTTGCTGGCTCCGCCGGAGTTGTAAAGAGCCTGCATTCTGTCCAATTCCGTTTTTATGTTCTGCAACTGAGCCGTAGAGGTTGCCAATGTGGTGCTTTCCATCTTCACAAGCTGTTGACCTTTTCTCACTCTGTCGCCGACTTCTACCATTATCTTTTCTATTCTCGTGCCTCCGGCAGAAGAGATGTAGTTCTTGACTTCTGCATCTACCGTGGAAGAAAATTCATATACTCTGTCTACTTCTTGAGTTACGGACTTCTCGACTTTAACGTCTGTTACATCACTTTTAGCTTCCTTTTTTGCTCCCTCTTTCTTAGAACACCCGATCAACATCAACGGGGTCAATATGGCGAGGTAAATAAGTTTTCTCATATACTCTTCGTTGTTTGTTGTTGTTTATACTTTCGTTGATTATTCTTTGCCTAATACTTTTTCAAGGTTTGTTTGTGCTGTCAAGAAGTTGTACAGCGCTTGTTGGTAATTAAGATTCGCCTGCGTCATCGACAGTTCGCTGTCATTCAATTCAAGTATTGTTCCCGAACCTGTATTGTATCGCACCTTGGCAATCTCGTATCCTCTCTCGGCTTGGGCGATTGCTTCTTTGTTCACGCTAAGCTGTTCCTGTGCCGCTTTCATGCTGTTGACCGCCGAACGGATTTGCAAATCCATTCCGTCTATCGCATACTGCTTTTGCAGCTCCAACTCCTGCAAACTTATCTTCAGTTGCTTTGCTTTGTTGACAACGGTTCTTCCGTTGAAGATGGGAATATTCAACTGCAAGCCTATAGCCGCACTGCCGACCCAATTATAGTCTCCGAACTTGAAATCCTCGGCTTGGGTTTGGTATGAATATTGTCCGAATGCCGACAACGATGGCAAATGTTGACTGTTCACCATTCTCAAGCTGTGTTGCAAGCTCGCTATATTCAGGTCCAACTGTCTTATTTCGGAGTTCTCGTTGACCGCTTTACTGTTTTCCAACGTCAAGGTGCTGTTCATTCCCTCCGAAAAGTCTTCCAAATCTTCCGTAAACTCCATTTCGGTTTCGGCAGGCAGCGAAAGAATCATCTTCAGTTGGAGTATTGCCAATTCCAAACCGTTTTTCGCAGAAATATAGGAAGGATTCAGATTGCTGACTTGCACCTTTGCTCGTATCAAATCGTATTCCGAAACCAATCCTTGTTCAAAAGATGTTTCTGTTGTTTTGAGTGTTTCCTTTGCGTTGTTGATGCTTCTTTCCAATACTTTCAAACTGTTTTTTGCCAACAAGACTGCAAAGTAAGCATCTTTCACCTGCTTGGTCATGTCTATTCGGGAGGCTCTTGCCTGCTCCAATATCAAATCTATCTCGCTTTGTTTGGATTTGATTTGTTCCCATAGAGAGAAATTAACCAATGGAAGAGCTGCCGAAATCGTCGCTGCGTAGGAATTTTTGTAGCCTATCTCCATATACTTCTGCCCTCCCATCATGGTAGAAAAGCTCTCCGGCATGAACATGACCGATTTCTTAATGTTGTTGGTGTATTGTCCTGAGGCAGACAGGGTCGGCAAGAGATTGCCCATGGTTTCCCGCTTGCTGTAGTCAACCCTTTGGATTTCCAGTTCGGCAACCTTTATCGTCGGATTGTTGTCGTGGGCTATTTTGAGAGCCGTCGACAAATCCAATCGCAAGGTTTCTTGCCCATCGTTCTGACAAACTGCATAATCCGACAGGAGTGCCGCACATACAAAAAGGGATAATTTCCCGATTTTCGAAAAAAACCTTCTTCTCATTCTGTACTTAAGTGTTTATTATTGTTATTCCGTCTTTTGTTTCGCCAATGTATCGTCTATGTATTCTACCCCCTTAACTGTGGATATGCCCCTCAATACTACATACAAGACCATAAATCTTATTTTCTCTTCTCCGAACTTTGCATTTGCCCGCAAAAAAGCCGTCTTAGAGGAATAGTACATATTCATTTCCAACACACTGATAAAAAACTGCTCATCAATATGCTCGTAAATAAAACCCTCCTTCTTGGCTTGCTCGAAAAAGCACCTCATATTGGTCTTTGCAAAAACCATATGGGAGGAAATGATTTTCTTGAACACCTCCGGGTAGTTCGTTCTTATCTCCAACGCCAACGCATAGATGTCTTTGAAGTATTTGTGTACGATTCTGAGAGACCCGAAAAACATTTCGAAAGAGTGTTTGGCGACTAATCTGAACTGTTCGCACTCTCTAAGCACATAGTCCACGATTCTGTTCATGCTCTCGTAGAGCAGTTGCTCCTTATTGTTGAAACATTCATACAGAGTCCTCTTCGATATGCCGCAATACGCCGCAACCTCGTCCATGGTAACATTTTTGCACGACCGTTTCTGCTTGTACAAGGCACAAGCGGCGTCCATTATCTTGTTCTTTTGTGCATTCTCCATATCCTCATTATTCTTGCGGAAAACGAAACGCCGATTCGCTGAAATGAATCGCCGATTCATTTTTACGAAACGCCGATTCATTTTTTTGAATCGGCGATTCGACAAAACCACCTTTTCTCTCGACGAATCGAAGCAATAAAGCCATAACCTAAACGTTGTCTTCTTGCTTTGGTATTTCGACCTCCGAAAACGGGTGCAAAATTACAGAAAACCAATGAAACCGAAAAAGTTTTCGGAGTTTATTTTCGGTGATTTGAAACATTTAACATTGGTCGGGCAACCCCAAACGCTAGCGAGAAACCAAAGCCTCTGTTTTTCTTTTCCTTATCTTGTTTCGGCAAAAGCCCGGAGCAAAGCCGGAGCAACCGCACTCCTTTTACGGAGACAAAAGCCTCTCGGCACAAAGCCTCGTTTGAAAGAAATTTCTTACCTTTGTAGTCTGAAAAATCAAGAGCAATAAAGAATGAGTGAAGAAGTAAAGAAAGGCGAATACACGGCGGCGAACATCAATGTGTTGGAAGGCTTGGAGGCAGTGAGGAAACGCCCGGCGATGTATATAGGAGACGTTAACGTCAGGGGCTTGCACCACTTGGTTTATGAAGTTGTGGACAATTCCATAGACGAAGCATTGGCAGGATATTGCAACAAGATAAACGTAAGCGTGTTGGAAGGCAACTCCATCAGGGTAGAAGACAACGGACGAGGCATTCCGGTTGACATGCACCCGAAGGAACATCGCTCGGCTTTGGAAGTCGTGATGACGGTTCTGCACGCCGGAGGAAAATTTGACAAAGGTTCCTACAAAGTTTCGGGCGGTCTGCACGGCGTGGGCGTGAGCTGCGTCAACGCCTTGTCCAAACACACAAAGGTTACCGTTTTCAGAGACGGCAAAGTCTACGAACAAGAATACGAAAAGGGCAAACCGTTGTACGCAGTTCGTGAAGTGGGAACCACCGACAAGAGAGGAACCGTTGTAGAGTTCACCCCCGATGATGAAATCTTCACAGTAACGGAATACAACTATGAAACACTCTGCGCCCGTTTGAGAGAATTGGCATATTTGAACAAAGGCATAGAGCTGACCATAGAAGACCTGAGGCAGAAAAACGAACAAGGAGAATACACTCGCGAGCGTTTCTACTCGGAGAACGGATTGAAGGACTTCATCGCCTACCTCGACGAAACAAGGGAGCATATCATTCCCGAACCTATATATGTCGAGGGAGAGAAACAAGGCATTCCCATCGAGATAGCAATGCAATACAACACCGGATTCACGGAAAACCTTCACTCCTACGTCAACAACATCAACACACACGAAGGAGGAACCCACCTCACGGGCTTCCGTATGGGTATGACAAGAACCTTGAAGAACTATGCACAGAAAGAAGGCATGCTCGACAAATTGAAATTCGACATAGCAGGCGATGACTTCCGCGAAGGACTGACAGCCGTTATTTCTGTCAAGGTTCAAGAGCCTCAATTCGAAGGACAGACAAAAACAAAGCTCGGAAACAGCGAAGTAGCTCCCGCAGTGGCAGCAGCAGTGTCCGATATACTGACAAACTACCTTGAAGAACACCCGAAAGAAGCCAAACTCATTGTCGACAAAGTCATATTGGCAGCCACCGCACGCCATGCCGCACGCAAGGCAAGGGATTTGGTTCAACGTCAAACGATATTGGGCGTTGCCGGACTGCCGGGAAAATTGGCAGACTGTGCAAGCAACGACCCTACAATTTGTGAACTCTTCCTTGTGGAGGGAGACTCCGCAGGCGGAACAGCCAAGCAGGGACGAGACAGAGAACACCAAGCCATACTCCCTTTGAGAGGTAAAATCCTAAACGTTGAAAAAGCCATGCAACACAGGGTTCTCGATTCCGAAGAGATAAAGAACATATATACAGCCTTGGGCGTATCGATAGGAACGGCAGACGACTCCAAAGCTTTGAACATGGAAAAGCTCCGCTACCACAAAGTAATCATCATGACCGATGCCGACGTGGACGGAGCGCACATTGCAACCCTTATTTTGACCTTCTTCTTCCGCTATATGAAAGAACTGATAGAAGAAGGACACGTTTACATTGCAACACCGCCCCTTTACAGAGTATCGCAAAGTGCAGGCAAAAACGGCGTATACTGTTGGACGGAAGAGGAACGTATGTCAGCCGTAGCAGAAGTGATGTCTAAAAACGGCAAAGTGGAAGTACAGCGTTACAAAGGTCTCGGTGAGATGAGCGAAGAGCAACTTTGGACAACCACCATGGACCCTGCAAACCGCATATTGAGGCAGGTAACGATAGAAAATGCCTCCGAAGCAGACAGAGTCTTCTCTATGCTGATGGGAGACGATGTACCGCCAAGGCGCGAGTTCATAGAAACAAATGCAACATACGCCAACATCGATGCATAAGTCAAAGCGCAGAAGACTTGCTTGCGTAGCATAGCGCAAACATGCCAAACAAATAAACGAACAAAGAGCCGGATTTCTCACAAAAGAGAATCCGGCTCTTTGTTCAACCGCATCGCTCAATCATATCAAAGCTCTACGCCACTCTGTCGGCATTTCCCGGACAAGAAAACCCAATCCGCCACAACAAAACAGTGATTCGCCACAACGAAACGCCGAAACGTTTACAACGAAAGGCTGATTCAGCAAAATGAATCGGCGAAAGAATTTTTTGAATCAGCCATTTATTTTTTTGAATCAGCCATTCGTTGGAGTGAATCGGCGTTTGGGTTTTCTGTTGTGGGTTATCGTGTTTTTGCAAGGCTGTTGCCGATATACACTTCCGTTGCTCCCGTCCCGTATTTTGCCATTGAGGCGGCGAAATAGTGTATGCCGGTGTATTTATCAAACTCTTTGCATAATTCTTTCTTCAAAACGCCTTGCCCAACTCCGTGAATGAAGATGATTTTATCCAACTTTTCCGTCATGGCTTCGTTGAGGCATTTTATGGCATAGTCGAGTTGCAACCTCAGCATTTGTTCGGGTTTCATGTTTTTGTCGTTTTCGGTCAGCTCTTCTATGTGCAAATCTACTTCGGCGGTTTTTGCGTCCAACATATGCCTGCTCAGCAGTGTGTCTGCAATGTTGTTGCCTATCTTATTGATGATTTGTTTGTCGGTCTTTTCGTTTGCTTCGTTTTTGCCGGCAGCGGTATTTTGCAGAAAAGTGCCTACGGCAAGCATGGAGCAAACAGGGTAGAGTATTGCTTTCTCCTCAAAAAATGCGGTATGGATAAAGCTGCCCTCGGTGAAGAACTTGCTCGTCCTTATCTTCAACTCGCAATTCACCGGCAGGAATATTTTTTCCGATTCATCGTCATGGAACATCAACTGCACGCAAGTCTTCTTCCATGCTTCAAGCCGTTCTCTCGAAACGGTTTCCAAAAGTATTTTTTCAGCCTTTTCCAACGTGCCGAAATCCTCCGAAACGAAGCCTTTCTCTTCATCTGCCAACAGTATCGAGTAAATAACTCTGTGTTTTGTGTGATTGATAAGATAGATGTCTATGTCGCCATACACAAGCCATCTTTGCTCGTGAGGAACAAAGCAAAGATAAATACCTTCGCTTGTTTGGTCTCTCATTTTATTGAGGTACAGCGGACTGATTCTCTGCTCGACCTTGCTCTCTTCCTCTTCCGAAGGGTAGTAGTCGGCTTGCGAAAAGGTTTGTTTTGTTTCCTGTTGTTCCTCTTGCCTGCTCTCTTGCGGGGAACAGAAGAATGCACCTGCCTTATCTTCACAAGCGTCGAGTATAAGGTCGCTTGTGAGTGTAGGGATTTCGAATCCGCTTTCGTCTTCCACATTTGCAACATTTGTTGCAGCGAAAGAACGAATTATTCCGCCGCCTTTGTTGCTTAAAAACTTAACTCTGTCTCCTATTTTGAACTTTCCCATCTGTGTACGTTTTATTGTTGTTCTGCTATCAGTTCTTTGGCGAGTTGCTTCAAATCCATACCGCCGAAATTGCCGGAACTCATCATAAGAACGTTCGTATTATCTTTTGTGTTTGTCAGTATAAATTCTTCAAGAGCCGTTTTGTCGGTAAAAACTCTCAATCCTTCTTTGCCGAAAGCCGCTGCAACCTCGTTGCAATCCAAATCGGCAAGGCGTTTTAGCTCTATCGCATGTCTGTCAAAGTAAACCGCTGCAATGTCGGCTCTGTCCATGCAACCCTTGTACTCTTGCAGAAAATTGTGAGAAAGGGAGGAAAAGGTGTGCAGCTCCATGCATGCAAGCAACAACCGATCGGGATACTGATCTTTTACTGCCGCTATGGTGGCTCTGAGTTTCGATGGTGAGTGAGCAAAATCCGTGAACACCGCTTTGCGTGATGATTTTTGCAACAGCTCCAAACGCTTCGATGCTCCCTTGAAAGTGGTCATGCTTTGCAAGAAATCTTCCCTTCTTATGCCTATGCTCTCGCATGCAAGCATTGCTGCGTGCATGTTTATCATGTTATGCCTGCCGAAAACCTGCATTACATACCGTTTTCCGCCGCTCAAAACCACCGTATCGCCGTTTACAACCTCATAATCCAAGGCTTTGTAGGGCATAAGGTGTATATCCTTTCTTGCATTCGTTGCAATGTTGCGTACATTCTCGTCCTCATCGCAATAAATCAGCGTTCCGCCTTTCTCTATTTTGTCTGCAAATATGCGGAACTGCTCCACATAGTTTTCAAAGGTCGGAAAGACGTTCACATGATCCCATGCTATGCCGTTGATTATGGCAATGTTCGGTTTGTAAAGGTGAAACTTGGGTCTTCTGTCCAAGGTTGAGGCAAGGTATTCGTCGCCTTCCAAAACCATATACTTGGCTCTCTCGTCTGTCTTGACCATCACATCGAAGCCCTCCAACTTTGCTCCAACCATGTAGTCGGTTTCGATTTTCATTGCTCGCAAAGCGTGCAGTATCATTGCGGTTATGGTGGTTTTTCCATGACTTCCGCCTACCACTATCCTGATTTTGTCCCGACTCAGCTCATACAGGAACTCCGGATAGGAGTATATTTTCAAGCCGAGGGCTTTTGCTTTTTGCAATTCGGGATTATCCTCCTTTGCATGCATGCCGAGGATTACTGCGTCTGTGTTTTCGCTTATTTTGTCGGGGTTCCAACCCTCCTTTTCGGGCAGAAGTCCGTATTCTTTAAGGCGTGATTTAGCCGGTTCGAAGATTTCATCGTCGCTTCCGCTTACCGTGTAACCTTTTTTGCTCAATGCTATTGCCAAATTGTGCATTGCACTTCCGCCTATGGCTATAAAATGTACTTTCATCTCAAATGGATAATTTTTCTACATTCACTGTTTCTCGGGGGTCAAGGTTCTGTTGTCGTTTGCAGCGTTTCTGCCTGTTCTATCACCGCTCTGACGTGCTGATATAAAGCCGTCTTGTTCAGTATTCTCTTTTCCTTGTCCAATATATAAATTTCGGGGGTGTGATCTATGTCCAAGCCGTAGAGTTTGTTTATTTGGGTCGGGTTGGATTGCACCACAATCCATTCAAACGGTTCGGCTTGAAGCTGCTTTTGTGTTTGCTCTATATTTCCGCTCATTTCGATGGAAAATATCTCGAAGTCATATTTGGCTTTGTTGTCTTTGTAGAAGTTTTTCAGTTCGTCTATGTTCTTTTTGCAGCTTTCGCATCCGGCACTCCAAAAGAAGACCACGGTGTAGCGGTTTTTCAAATCGTACAATCGCAAAGGTTTACCTTCAATGGTTTGAGCCGTTATGTTCGGAAAGGGATTCGAGGGAAGGAACGGGCGTATTTTCTCGGCTCTTTCAAGATGAAATTCCCTTTCGCTCGAACCGAGCCAAGGTGTGTAGCTGTCGTTGAAAAGCGAATCGACCATTTGCACATATATTGCTTCGTTAAACGAGAACGGAAGCCTCGAATACTTGTTGAGGTACAAGTCGATGATGTAGTCGGAATAAAGTTGCCCGCCGCGAGAGTTGGCTTTGTCTATAAAGTATTTGAGTGAAGCGAATACGGAATCTGCCGTTTGCATTGTCAATTTATCAATATAGGTTTGGAACTTCTTATAGAAGTACGGTGTTCCCATTATACGTTCGTCGCCAAAGTCG
Source organism: uncultured Bacteroidaceae bacterium (assembly GCA_964606345.1). Classification (GTDB taxonomy): domain Bacteria; phylum Bacteroidota; class Bacteroidia; order Bacteroidales; family P3; genus Onthomorpha. The sequence goes on from CAZSFV010000014.1 coordinate 28,630, forward strand.
AAACCGTCCCAAAAACTGCTGCGATAAGCGTAGGCGTAGGCGGCTTCCATGCCTTTTCTGACATTTCCGTTTTCGTCTGTGTACTTTTTGCCGACTTGCGGAGCCGTTACGGCTCTCACCAATACGCTCATAAGATTTTCGGGATACAGTTTGTAGAACGATTGTTGGTAATCGGAAAAAGTCTTTCTCGCATCACGCAGAACGATTTGCAGACTGTCCTTCTTTTCCGGCTGCTGCCTTGCCATGGCATTGCATTCATGCATCACCGTTCGGTATTCCTTGTTCATTTTTTGGTATTCCAAATAGCGATCATTCTCAATCGAACCTTTGACTTCGTAGAAACCATCGGGGAATATGTCCAAGGTGAAAACTTTCTCCTTGTCCAACAGGAAGCTGAACAAGTCCTCTTGCGGCGACGAAGCCACAACTATCCCGGAATGATAGTTTCCTTTCAGCAGAAAGCTGCCGTCTTTCTGCATGTGCAAAGAATCTAAAAACAAATTGGCATTCTGTCCGTACGCACCTCTGATAAAAATAAGACTGTCCTCAAAATCATGTATCCACAACTTCACTTCGTAGTCTGAAAATTGGGCAGAGGATTTGCCGCAAAAAAGCAACACGAATGCAGAACAAAAGACCGTTTGAACGAAACGCCGATTCGCTAAAATGAATCGCCGATTCATTTTTTTCTTTCGCCGATTCATTTTTTTGAATCGGCGATTCATTTCTGTCAAGCAAAAAAAAGATGTCATCGCATTAAAGTTTCAACTTCCCACTATCCAACAACTCCATAACCTTTTCAATATTGTCTCCCTGTATGTTTTTGGCTATTATTACGTTTCGCCTGTCCAAGATGTAGACAACGGGAGTTTTTACAACATCGAAGTATTCCCGCCAGTCGAAATTGGCAACCAATCCGTTCAAATTTATCCAATCCAAATTCTTCTCGGCTACGAAACTCTTCCAATGAGCCGTATCGCTTTCGGTATTCACCGCCATGACTTCCAAATCGTATGTATCCTTATACTTTTTGTAGAACTCATTGAACTTAGGCACTTCTTTGGTGCAGTGTCCGCAATCGGCAGACCAAAAAATCAGCATTTTGTATTTATTGTTCAACTCATACAATTCGTGCCAATCACCGTTTTGGTCGGGGCAGGCAAGGTTTGGAACTTGTTTGCCTATTAAAAGGTTCTCCCATTTTTCGGCTCTCAGAACCTCGGTCTCTATTGAAGAAGGCGAAAGCCAATCCACTTTGCCGCCTTTGAAGTAACGCTTAACCATTTCGACATAAATCTTGTCATGCCCCATTATTCCGCTTTGCAGAAAACGCTCCGTGATATTGTGTATCAGGAAACGAGTCATTGCCTTTGAGCCGTTGGCTCTTTCGATGACCTTATCCGCATAAACGATTATGCTGTCCACCGGTTCGTATTTCATGACCTCGTTCCAGAAATACTCGTAAGAACGATTGAAAACAGCCGACGGAGTTCTCAAAAGACCGCTGCAAGAGAGGTCGATGTTGTCAAAATAATGCTGTTTGTAGTAATACCAACGCTCATTCTGCCATTCGATGCTGTCAAAAGAGCCGTCCGGTTTTGTCGGAACGGGAATATCGGGAATGATAACAGGCTTTGTTGCAGTCAGAACCTTGCTTAAAAGGTGGTCGGAGTGCTTTTCGATGAACACATTCTTCAAACTGTCGCCGTAGAGCTGTAATTGCTTTAATCTTTCCGCATACTCCTGTTCCGAAATCGAAGCTTTGTCCTGCGAGAGTTGAGTAAAGCCATCTCCGAGAACCTTGTTGGACCTCATGTAATCAAAATAAATCTCGGCAGTTCGGGAACCTTTCGCCCTCATGTTGTAAGTCCAATCCTTGTCATCGGTCTTCAGAGTGAATTTTTGCTCCTTATCGACCATGAACTCGCAGAACCGTCCTTTCATGGTACTGAAAAAGTATATCCCGCTCTCCAATTTCTTATCCTTATTCTTGAATACAAACCTGCCATTCTTGTTCCAAGCCGTATCAATGGCGTAGGTCTTGTCCAAGTAATAGTGTCCCAAAATAAGGCAACTGTCTTTGCAGCCCGCTATTTCAAGTTTTATTTCATACTGAGCCTTAATCGTCTGAACAAAACCAAGCAAGGCAACAATAACAAACAGAACTGTTCTTCTCTTCATACGTCCCAAATTTTTCTCTCAAAACTTTGCAAAGTTAGCACTTCACCGCAAGAATGGACAACAAAAGGACGAAAAAGTAAACTGCAAAGCCGAATAAATTTTACCTTTGCAGACAAAACTGTATTGAGAGATGAAAACATCGGTAAAGGATTTCAGACAGGTCGTTGCCCAAGTCGGGGAAATAGACGAGATAATGATAGACGTTGAAAAGGCGGAAGGAATATACGTTTGGGACACTTCCGGAAAGCGATACATGGATATGTTGAGCGGAATATGCGTAGGCAACATAGGGCATCGCAATCCGAAAGTCGTTTCCGCCGTAAAGGAACAATTGGATCGGTATATGCACGTAATGGTTTACGGTGAATTTATTCAAAGTCCCCAATATAAGTACATCAAACGACTGAAAGAATTTCTGCCACCGAGCCTTTCGCAAATTTTTTACGTCAATTCCGGTTCCGAAGCCATAGAAGGAGCATTGAAAACCGCCAAGTTGTTCACGCAGAGAAGCGAAGTGATTTCATGTAACAACGCTTACCACGGCTCAACCCTCGGTGCCGTGTCAATGCTTTCGCAAGAGATTTTCACGCGAGGCTTTCGCCCGTTGATACCTGACTGCAACAACATAAGATATACCGATTTCGATGACTTGGAAAAGATAAGCGAAAAAACTGCATGCCTTGTTATCGAACCCATTTCGGTGGGAGCAGGAGTGGAACTGCCGAAAGAGGGGTATTTGGAAGCGGTAAGAAAGCGTTGTAACGAGACAGGAACGGTTTTGATTTTCGATGAAATACAGACGGGCTTTGGAAGGACGGGACGATTGTTTGCTTTCGAACACGTCAAAGGGCTTGTGCCGGATATACTTTGCATAGCCAAAGGAATGGGTGGCGGAATGCCTATCGGTGCTTTTGTCGGTCGTGAAGATATAATGCAGAGTTTGAACAATCATCACCCGCTCATAGGTCATGCTTCGACTTTCGGCGGACACCCTGTTTCGTGTGTGGCTGCTCTTGCAACACTTGACTGCATTATTGAGGGCAGGCTGATGGATAAAGTGGAAGAAAAGGGCAAGCGATACAGACAAGAGCTGACACACCCGCTGATTAAGCAGGTGCGAGGCAAGGGTTTGTTTAACTGCATCGAACTTTCGGAAAAGGTCAGCTGGCAAGAGGCTCTCAAATCTTGCTTCAAGGAGGGTATAATAACCGGAACGCATCTGTTCAATTCCCAATGCCTCAGTCTGAAACCGGCTTTGATTATAACAGATGAGCAAATCACCGAAAGCATTGCAAAAATCAAGCAAGCACTCGACCGCTTGTAAGCATGCCAGGGCTACTTCTTCTCTACGATTAGAAGAGACTGAGCTGTCCTAAAAGGTTGTAGCTTCGTCTATGCAAAGGAGTGAGTCCGAACTGCCTGATTGCCTCTCTGTGCTGCTTGGTCGGATACCCCATATTTTTGTTCCAAAAATATTGAGGGTGCTTTTCATGGGCTGCAAGCATGAAGTCGTCTCTGTATGTCTTGGCAAGAATCGATGCTGCGGCTATGCTGCTGTATTTGGCATCTCCTTTAATGATGCATTCGAAAGGAATGTCTGTTTGATTGCGGAATCTATTGCCGTCAATCAGCAGAAGCTCCGGTCTTATCGTTAATTCCTTCACGGCATTGTTCATTGCCAAAAAGGAGGCGTTCAATATGTTTATTTTGTCTATCGTTTCATTATCTACAAAAGCCACGGCATAAGCCGCGGCTTTTGTTTCAATAATCTCTCGCAACAGTCTGCGATGTTTGTCGCTCAATTTCTTGGAATCGTTCAGCCCCTCGCATTCAAAACCCTGCGGAAGAACAACCGCCGCCGCAACAACAGGTCCTGCCAAACAGCCTCTGCCTGCTTCATCACAGCCGCATTCCACAATCTTTCTCTCAGAAAAGAACTCTTTCAACAAATTGCTTAACCTGCTATGTTCTCCAACAAACTTTCAAACAAGATGCGTCCGTCCGTATTGCCAAGTTCCTCGTCCGAACACCTTTCGGGGTGAGGCATCATGCCGAACACATTTTTTGTTTTATTGGTTATTCCGGCTATGTTCTCTATGCTGCCGTTCGGATTGAACTCCGGAGAAATTTTTCCCTCGGCATCACAATAGCGGAACAAAACCTGGTCGTTGTCATTGAGGCGTTTTATGGTATCCGCATCGGCAAAGAATCTGCCTTCGCCGTGAGCTATCGGAACGTTCAATGCTTTGCCTTTCACGGCTTTCTTTGTGAATATGGTGGAATTGGTTTGGGTGGCTATGTATTGGTTTTTGCAAACAAACTTGCGGTTATCGTTCGCAAGCAATGCTCCGTCCAACAAACCGGATTCGCACAATATTTGAAAACCATTGCAAACGCCTAACACATACCCGCCTTTGTCGGCAAACCTCTTCACGCTTTCCATAACAGGAGAGAGACTTGCTATGGCTCCGGAACGGAGATAGTCCCCGTAAGAGAAACCTCCGGGAAGTATTATCATATCACAATTTTGCAAATCGGTCTCTTTATGCCACAACTCAACGACCTGCTGTTGCAATTTGCTTTTTATCAAATACACCATGTCGTGGTCGCAGTTAGAACCGGGGAATACAACAACTCCAAACTTCATTTCTATATCTTTTTTGTAGGTTTCAAGTCCGCAAAGTTACGAATTTCCATCGATGTGGCTGCAAAAACAAGGCTGTTTTGCCTATCCGAACGGAACATGTTTCAAACAACAGATGATATTTCCGTTGAATGAACCTGCGTTCACAAAGGCAGGTAGACCTTGGCAATGCAACAAAATATCAGGATTATGAAAAACGTGTCTGCATGCTTTTCCTTGGGGTGATTCATAAAGAGATTGCAAAGGAAAAAGGTGAAAGGAATGGCAAACACAAAGGACATGTTTTCTTGTGTTTTGCTTAGCACAAAGGGTATGAGCGAAACAACGAACATGGTAACCAAAACTCCGCTTTTCTTTCGGTACTCTATTATTCTGTTTGACCGTGAGCTTAAAGTGTAGAACAAAGATGGCACAAGGTATATGAGCAACAGAGCCATATAAACCACTTGTATCGGTATGTTCAAAAAGTCGGTATTTATGTTCAGCCACTCCGTTGAATCAGAAAGTAGGCGTTCCATCGGCGAAATGTCCATCAAGTAGTAGTAAACCGACAGCAACAGAAACGGAGTGAGCAAGCCGAGAATACTCATGCTCCAACTTCTCCATTTGTAGAGCTTATAAACAATCAAACCGCCCCAAATCCACAATATGAAAAAGATAGACGGAGCATAAAACAAACCTGCCAAAGACAAAAAACAGCTTGACTGAAATATTTCATCTATTCCCTCATTCTTGTCGTGGCACTTGAAGAAGAAATGCAGGGCAATGATAAGGCACAAGTTCGAAAAGAGAATGGCACTCAGGGTCATGGTCTGCACATTGCAACTCATAAGAAGCATATATATGAAAGCAGGAATGAAAGTCGTTTTTTGGCACAAGTGATTCCTCGTAAAGAGGTAGTTAACCGCCAAAGCCTGCAACACAACCAAAACAAAAGCACACACGACAGCCATCAACTGCATATCTTTCATTGAACTTACAATCACCTTGTACAAAGGCATGTCGAACTTTGTGGTGAAAACTTCCGGCGGATTGACAAAAGCCGGTATCCAAAGCACCAAAGGCAACGCCACAAGCAAAAGCAGCTGCAGGGGATAATTCTTCTTGAAAATATTTATCAGCATAATTTATTTCTGTTTCTTTATTTGTTCACTCCTACTTTACGGAACAAAGAGGAAAAGGATACATTTTACCTCTCAAACATAGCTTCAAAAAACGCAAACCCCCGTTTCCCTAAACCGAATCGCCGTTCCGCCCAAATGAATGGCTGATTCAAAAAAATGAATGGCTGATTCGTGAAAATGAATCAGCCTTTCGTTTTTGTGTTTTCAAATCTCTTATTTTCAAGGTTTGGTAACGGACTTGCGAATGTGTGGATTTGGTGTTTTCTTGCTTTGGAGTGGTATGCTTACAGGGCTGTATTGCAATATTTGTTCACGCTATCCGTTCGAAAAGACGGTGGAAGATTGCCATGAAACAAATCTGTGTTTGCGTAAGTAACGATTTGGTGTGCGACAACAGGGTGGATAAGACTTGTCAAAGCCTTGCCTCGTGCGGTCTGTCGGTGAAACTCATCGGCAGAAGGTTCGCAGATTCGCCTGCTTTGCCCTCTCGCAACTACAAATGCGACAGACTTAGGGTGTATTTCAAGAGAAATGCATTCTACTATGCCGAATTGAATTTGCGTCTCTTTTTTCGATTGTTGTTTTCCGGGCAGGACATTATTTGGGCAAATGATTTGGATACGCTTTTGCCTTGTTGCATTGTTGCCAAGATTAAAGGCAAGTCGTTGATCTTCGATTCGCATGAGCATTTCACCCGTGTGCCGGAGCTGAAAGCCAATCCTTTTGCTCGCAAAGTGTGGAAAACCGTAGAGAGATTTTGCATCAGAAAATGCAATGGCGTTGTTACTGTTTGCGAACCGATACGGGACTATTTCAAAACCGAGTACGGAGTGGAGAGTGTGGTTGTCAGAAACATGCCTCCCAAAAAGGCAGCAACAAACCACCTTGTGCCTGCCTCCGAAAAGGAGAATATCATTGTTTGGCAGGGAGTGGTTAACATGGAAAGGGGCTTGGAGGAGTTGTGTGAGGCAATGCAGTTTGTCGATGGCAGGCTTGTGATAATGGGAGAGGGCAGAATAAAGGAGGAATTGGAGAGAACTGTCAAGCAATACCCTTTCGGAAATAAAATCAGCTTTCTCGGCAGACTTCCTTTTGAGGAAATGATGAATAACACAAAGAAAGCAAAACTTGCCGTTTCGATAGACAAACCGACAAACGGCAATTACGCAATCAGTCTGCCCAACAAAATTTTCGAATATATGGCAAGCGGTGTTCCAATGCTTGTTTCGCCCTTGCAGGAGATAAAACCGCTTGTGGAGAAGTACAATGTGGGTGAATTTGTCCGCTCCTACAATCCGCCCGAATTGGCAAAGCAGATAAACGAACTGCTTTGCGACAATGCAAAGGCGGATTTCTTTGCGGCAAATGCGTTGAAAGCCGCAGCGGAACTTTGTTGGGATAATGAAGAAAAAAAGATTTACGAACTCATAAAGCAAACGGACTGCATCAGATGATTTCCATACTGATACCTGTGTACGAAGAAAATTGCATTAGCTTGGTAAATGATTTGCGAGAGCAGGCAAAAGTTCAGTCGGAGGCGTTCGAAATATTGGTATTCGACGACGGCTCTCCCACAAAACGGGAAGACAATCGAATGCTTGCCTCAATGACCGGAGTGGTTTACCGAGAGCTTCCCTCCAACATAGGACGCTCTGCCATAAGAAACCTTTTGGCTGACGCCGCAAAGGGGGACAAGCTCTTGTTCTTGGACTGCGACAGCGGAATTGTGAGAGAAGATTTCCTGAAAAAGTATTCTGAAAAAATTCTTACGGCAGATGTGGTCTGCGGTGGCAGGATTTATCTGCCCAAAGACAGAACAGAACCAAAGTATATGCTGAATTGGAAGTGCGGAGTGGAAAGGGAAAGTTTCAAAAACAGACTTGGAGACAATGTTTTTCTGAGCAACAACTTTATGATAAGAAAAGAGGTCTTTCAAAGCGTCAGGTTCGACGAAGCAATCAGGGATTACGGGCATGAGGATACCCTTTTCGGATTTCAGTTGAAGAGAAAAGGATTCCGAATAGTTGACACAGACAACCCCGTAGTGCATTTGCAGCTTTCGGACTTCGACGGCTTCATGAAAAAGACCGTTCAAGGCGTGCAGAATCTCAAAACCCTCTGCCAAACAAGTGATTGCAAGCAGGAGTTTGCACATTTGCCACTCGTGAAAGCCTATAACGCCTTGCGGAAATACCGCATGGTGAAATTGTACGGCTGTTTGTTCTCTTTGTTTAAGTCGACGGTGTTGAGAAACCTTGCAAGCGGCAACCCCTCCATGCGTTTCTTCGACTTGTATAAGTTATCTGTTTTCTGTAAAGAGGACAAGGGCTGAGCGCAACGATACTAAAATACTTTTACTAGCGTTTTTAAGCAAACGAAAGCCCATATCAAACGGGCATCACTCGCAATGGTACATCGGATTACCCAAAAGGAGGCGGTCTTCATGCAAGAGCATGCAGCAGAAGCCGCAGACAAGTTGTTGTTTCGCTATTCCAAGTCAACGGATAAGGATTTGGACGTTGCCTTTTGCTGCGCACAAATAGCGGCACGCCGAAAGCATGCACGCAAACTGCCCCGCTTTGTTGCCGATTGCCGCATAGTGTTTCCGCCTTCCTTGAATTTGGAACAATCTTCAAGCGAAGAGACTGCCTTATATAAGCAGGGATTGATAGAAACGGGCAGCAGTCTTGTCGACCTTTGCTGCGGATTTGGTGTGGACAGCTACTATTTTGCACAGAAAGCCGCAAACCTTGTCTGCATAGAGAAAGAGGCTTGGCTTTCCGAAATAACGGAATACAATTTCGGCGTTTTGGGACTTGCAAACTGCCGTTTCGTTTGTGCCGATGTGTCCAAACAATCTGTTGCCAAACTGTTACAGAACAACGGTGCGGTCTCTGTCGATACTCTTTACCTTGACCCATCACGCAGAGACGAGAATACGAAACAGCGGGTTTATGCAATGGAGGATTGTTCTCCCAATGTAACGGACATGATGGAGGATTTGCTTTCGGTGGCTCCGCACATAATCATAAAGCTTTCACCTATGATTGACTTGAAAGCATTGGAGAGAGATTTGAATAACATAAGCGACATACACGTACTGTCTTTGAAGAACGAATGCAAGGAAGTCCTTGTGGAGATACGCCGAGATTATGCCGGCGAAGTGCTTTATCATGCGGCTGATTTGTCGCAAGGGGGCTTCGGAGTGCTGTCTTTCAGCCGCAAGGAAGCGTCAACGCCTTGCCGAACCGACAATGCATTGCCATCTGTGGGCAAGTATTTGTTCGATCCCGATGTTTCGCTTATGAAGATAGGGTGCTTTTCCCCATTGACGGAGAAATACGGACTGAGAAAACTGCATCGCAACACACATCTCTTCACTTCCGATAATCCGACAGAGCATTTCCCCGGCAGAAGCTTTGAGGTGAAAGAAGTTTTGCCCGCAGGCTCAAAGCGGATACGCAGCATAAAGAAAGCCAATGTGGCAATCCGCAATTTCCCTCAAACGGTTGACAAAATAAGGAAGCAACATAATCTTGCCGATGGCGGAGAGGTGTATCTGTTTTTCGCCACGCTGAAAAACGAAAGCAAGGTCTGCATCGTCTGTGAGAAGTTCGGCACAGGTAACCCCTGTCGGCAGTAAATCATATCACCAATAACATAAACATAATGAACGTAAGCATAAATGAAAGTTGGAAAAGCGTGCTTTGCCAAGAGTTTGAAAAGGATTATTTTTCCCGTCTTCGCGACTTCATTCACTCGGAATACAGAACAAAAACCATATTTCCGCCTGCCAAACTCATCTTTTCGGCATTCAATCTTTGCCCTTTCGACAAGGTAAAGGTGGTTATACTCGGTCAAGACCCATACCACGAACCGCATCAGGCTCACGGACTGGCTTTTTCCGTACTTCCGCCATGCACGCCGCCCCCTTCATTGGTTAACATACGCAAAGAAATATATGATGACATAGGAAGAGAAAGCTCATGCGGGGGAGACCTCGGATATTGGGCTTCACAAGGGGTTCTGCTCCTCAATTCCGTTCTGACCGTGGAGCAACACAAGGCAGGTTCTCACCAAAATAAAGGCTGGGAAGAGTTTACCGACAGAGCAATAGAAAGGATTGCAAACCTAAAAAAGCATGTTGTCTTCCTACTGTGGGGAAGCTACGCCCAAAGAAAGGGAAGTTTTATCGACGAAACGAGGCATTTGGTACTGAAAGCCCCACATCCCTCCCCGTTGAGTGCATACCGCGGCTTTTTCGGCTGCAAACACTTCTCAAAAACAAACGAATACCTTTCCGCACACGCACTTTCGCCCATAGATTGGTAGCCCCATAAAAACAGAAAAAGAAACACCGAAAACCAAACGCCGATTCGCCGGGACGAAAGGCTGATTCAGCAAAATGAATCGGCGAAAGAATTTTTTGAATCAGCCTTTCGTTTTGGCGAAACGGCGTTTGGGGTTTCGGAGCTTTGAATTGCAAAAACGCAAGGGTCGTTTCATAGTAACAGAAAGCCTGCCGAGCTGAGTTTCGGCAGGCTTTGATGCTTGTTTTTTTCGAATACGCACGGTTTATTCTGCTCCTGTCATGCTTTGAAGCGTTTTTACGGCGGTGTAAACATCGGACACTTCGCTTATGACAAGTACCAAATGCTCGCCTTGCTCCTGCAAAACACAGCGACGCGGATAACACTGCACGTAATGAAGCACCTTGCCAAACAATTCGCCGGAATAAAAGGCACTTTCCTTATCGGAAACGAAGTTTGCGGTAAGTCTGCCGCGTTTTATGGTCAAGCGTTCTATTGCAAGATGCTTTGCAAGCCGCCGCAATCTGACCACTTCGAAGAGTTCGGCTGTTTGTTTTGGCAGTTTGCCGAAACGGTCGACGAGTTCTCTCTTTAGCTGTTCGGCTTGCTCGTCTTCGACCATTGTATCGAGACGCTTGTAGATTTTTAACCGCTCCACAACATCGCTTACGTAGGTATCGGGTATGAAGATTTCGAGGTCGGTTTCTATTGTGCAGCTTTCTACGAGAGAATTGCCATTTGCCTCTTCCGAAGCGAACAAATCCTTAAACTCGTTGGCTTTCAATTCGTGTATTGCTTCATTCAGTATTTTTTGATAGGTCTCGAAACCTATTTCGCTTATAAATCCGCTCTGCTCTGCTCCCAATATGTTTCCTGCTCCGCGTATATCCAAATCCCGCATGGCTATGGCAAAGCCACTGCCTATGGCAGAAAATTCTTCTATTGCCCTTAATCGCTTGGCGGCTTCCTCGCTCAGCAGACAGGCATCGGGAGATATGAGGTAGCAATAGGCTTTTTTGTTGCTTCTTCCCACTCTGCCACGCAGCTGATGCAGGTCGCTCAGTCCGTAGTTCTGTGCATTGTCTATCAACATGGTGTTTGCGTTAGGTATATCCAAGCCGTTTTCAACTATTGTGGTGCATACCAGAACGTCATACCTGTTTTCTATGAAGTCCATCATGACCTGCTCCAAGTGTTCGCCACTTTGTTGCCCGTGTCCCACAATCACTCTCGCCATAGGCACAAGTCGCCTCACCATGTCGGCAATCTCTTCTATGTCCTGCACTCTGTTATGGACGAAATAGACCTGTCCGCCGCGAGAAAGTTCAAACATGACAATGTCTCTTATCCTTTCCTTGTCGAAAGGTATGATTTCGGTGTTTACGGGCTGCCGGTTGGCAGGTGCGGTGTTGATTATGGAAAGGTCTCTTGCCCCCATGAGGGAGAATTGCAACGTTCGAGGAATGGGAGTGGCTGTAAGGGTGAGCGTATCGAGGTTCACCTTTAAGGTTTTCAGCTTTTCCTTTACGCTGACGCCGAATTTATGTTCCTCATCTATGATAAGCAATCCCAAATCCTTGAATTTAACATCTTTGCCAAGCACTCGGTGAGTTCCTATCAGTATGTCTATCTTGCCTGTTTGCAGGTCGCTCAACACTTTCTTTATTTCCTGCCGGCTGCGGAAGCGATTCAGGTAATCGACTCTGCATGCAAAGGGTTCCAAACGTTCGGAAAAAGATTTGTAGTGCTGAAAAGCAAGAACGGTTGTGGGTACGAGTACAACGACCTGCTTACCGTCGCAAGCCGCCTTGAAGGCTGCACGTATGGCAACCTCGGTTTTGCCAAATCCTACATCGCCACATATCAGCCTGTCCATGGGACAAGGCGACTCCATGTCGTGTTTCACATCTCTTGTGGCTTTATACTGGTCGGGGGTGTCTTCGTAAAGGAAAGAGGCTTCCAACTCATTTTGCAGATAGCTGTCAGCCGAAAAGGCAAAACCCTTGCTCATCTTTCTTTTGGCATAAAGGGCAATCAATTCCTTGGCTATATCCTTTACCTTGCTCTTTGTTTTATTTTTAAGCCTCTGCCATGCAGCCGAACCAAGACGGTTGAGCTTGGGTTCCACTCCTTCCTTGCCGCCATAGCGACTTACCTTATGCAAGGCGTGTATTGAAACATAGAGAATGTCGTTGTCCTTATATATAAGACGGATTGCCTCCTGTATTCTGCCGTTATTGTTGATTTTCTCCAAGCCGCCGAACTTGCCGACGCCGTAATCGATGTGTGTAACGTAATCCCCCGGCTTCAAGCTCAACAAATCTTCCATCGTAAGCCTCTCTCGCTGATAGGAATTATCGTCTAAGCGGCTTGCATGAAAGCGATTAAAAATTTGATGGTCGGTATAGAGCAGGGTTTTGTTCGAATGGTTGACAAAACCGCCGTAAAAGCCGGCGTTTATGAAGTTCACCTGCAACAAATGCCCCTTTGGTTTGAATTCTTCTATTATTTTCTCTATACGATTCTTCTGTTTCTCGTCGCAAACGCTGAAATAGCAGTCATACGATTGCTCAAACCATTTTTCCAACTCGGCAAGCAGGAGTTCGAAACTGCCGTTGAACTGCATCTGAGCTTCACAATCCTGCTGCACAACTTCATCGTACCCGTTCATATCAGTCAATGCCATGGGCAACATATCGACAGTACGCACTCTTGCGAACCATTGCTCCATTTCTTTCCTGCCTGCGAAAACATTTCCGCCCTCGTCCTTCAACTGCTCCACCTTACTAAATTCCGACAAGCACAACCCCCTGTCCTCTATCCATATTACGGTATCATCGGACAGGTAATTCTCCAAGGTAACACTGCGTTGCAAGACTTCTGTTTCGTGATTCGCCGCAAGGATTTTAATGCTTTCCTGCTGCTCTACAGACAGTTGGGTGGCTATATCGAAGGTTCGAATACTGTCGACTTCGTCTCCGAACAATTCTATGCGAAAGGGTCGCTGCGATGAAAAGGAATAAACGTCTACAATGCCCCCTCGAATGGAGAATTGTCCTGCATCATAAACCTGATGAACTCGTTCAAATCCGTAATCCTCCAATTGCTCAATAAGATTATCTAAATTCAGCATATCACCTTTGCTGATTTGTATGGTCTTTGAGCATAGTCTCTGCGAGGACATCACCTTTTCGCATAACGCCTGCGGATAAGAGACGACAACCTCGGCTTTTCCTGAAAGTAATTTCTGCAAAGCCATGTTGCGAAGTACCACATTTGCATTCTCAACGGAAGAGACGTCGCTCCGGTGTGTGTAGGAAGCGGGGTAGAACACTATGCTCTTCTCCTCCTGTGGCAGTTCGCTCTGTTCGTAAATCAATTCCAAATCGTTGTAAAAGTAAATGGCTCGCTGCTTATCCGCAAACAAAAAAAGGTGGACGCTGTTGGTGGTTTTCTTTATACAAGCCGATGTAAACAAACTCAAAGCAGATGCTCTCAATCCGCATAAAGCAAATTTTCCTCTTGACAACGACAACTTCTCTGCAAAAGAAGCGACCTGTTGTTGGCGGGAAAATCTTTCCGTCAAATGTTTCATTGTGCAAAATTACTCACAAAATAAGAACCATATGCCCAAAACGCTTGACAAAGTTTCGGACAATCTCTGCAAATCAAGCAAAATAAAAAGAGGAGAACCGAAGTCCTCCCCTTGAATATTGTGTTCTGTATGTATCTTTACTGAACTATGAGCTTAATTGTTTTAATGCTTCCCTTGGTTAGCATTTGTATCATGTAAACTCCCTTATCCATCGAACGCAAATCAATTATTTGAGAATGGCTTCCTGCTGATTGAGTTCCTTTATCCAAGCTCGAAATCAATCTTCCGTTCATATCATAGATGTTCATAACAACCTTAGATGCCACTTCCAAGTTGTAGTTCAATGTGGTGCTGTTTGTTGCAGGGTTAGGGAAGAGATTGATACTTGCTTCGCCATATGAGGCAACGTCTTCAAGACCTACGTTAACCGGTTCTTGCGGTGTTTGCAAGTTATCTCTGTTCATGAACAAGCCCTTACCATAAGAAGCTGCATAAATAGCTCCGGAGTATTGTGTTCCTTCGAATACGTTCTCGGTTGCATTGTTGCTCAAATATGTGGTGTATGAAAGTGTGGGTAGGTTGGCTGTTTGTTGGTATAGGTCATAGATTGGAACGTTAGGAATGCCGGCTGTCTTGCTCCAAGAAGGAGTTGATGCTACACGGTTGCTTGTTTCATAAAGTCCTCTGTCTGTTCCTACATACGCCTTGGCAGAAAATGCGTCCAAAAGTATGGTGTAAGCAGGGCTGTCCTCTTCTCCGACAGACAAATCTGAGAATTGAATATCCGCAACATCGCTTGAAACGTTGTTTATCTTCTTCACGTTTGCACTGTTGGCAAATCCGGCAAATGTGATATAAGCCACGTCTGACGAATTAGGTTCATAGGCTATTGAAGAAATAAACCTGTCAAATGTTGCCAAAGTGTCGAGAGTGAAACTCCTTACATCGTTCAACGAACCGTTAAATCCACCGGAAACATTCACTTTTCCCAAGTCTACACTGTTCAATCCGCTTACTCTGATAAGGTCGCTTGTGTTGTCGGCAAGGTGTTCCACTGCTATCAACAAGTCATTGCCATCGGCAGATGCTGCCATTGCACGAACAGGATTGCGGTAGATTGTTGCATCGTCCCCTGCAATGTGTAGCAATTTAACCCAAGGAAGTCCGTCTGCTGTTCTGTAAAAGGTTTTCTTGAAGTTCATTATTTCCTTACATACGAACACTCCGTTACCTGTTGCAACGAACAATCTCGATTGGATAGGATTAGGAATGCTTATTGTGGTATCTTGGATAGGTGCAAAGTCCAAAACGCCATCATTTGCACCAAATCTGTCTGCGGTCAATGTGTAGAAGAACGGATACTCCAAGCTGTTGCTCTCGACAAGGATTTTATCTCCGTCTCTCAAAGGTTCGCCTGCTACAAATCTGATTACCTCTTCTCCTCTGAATATTCTGGTTGCTCCTATTGCGTCATCGCTGGTTGCTGCAACAGAGAAAGTAAATTTAACCGAGTCTCTTGCTGCCTCAGGTGCGTCAAAACTTTCCCATAATACTATAGGAGATACAAAAGAGTAAGCAGAAGAACTTGTCATTGTGTTATTCATCAACATAGCCTCGCCACTGCCATAATGCCATGTTTGGTCGTTTATCTCTGTGTAGTCATTGCCATCGCTGTATGTTCTTGTCAACTCGTTGTATGCACGAGACAAGATGAACGGTTTACGAATACTTGGTTTGCTTCTGTGTATGGCTGAACCGACTACCTCTGTACCGGTTTGAGCTTCCGTTGCATAGGAATATTCGCTCGATGCAAAAACATATCCTGTGCTGTTCGGAGACCAGATAACGTCTGCTGTTTTTTGTCTGTCTGATGACGGAGAAGCGATATAGTTGATTGCGTTGCTTTGTGCCGCTCCCATTACAGAACCGTCCGCTCCTACTGCCACGTTATAGTATTGTGCTGAAACCAATCCTTTGTTTGCCGGTCTCCATGTGTAGGATTGTGTTGCGTCCAAGGCATACACAAAAATTCCTGCATCGGTTGCCAAGTATATTCTATTGGAATCTTCCGCTGTTTGCGGGTTTTCCTTGAATAGTATGCTGTGAATGTTTGGTGCAACATAGCTTCCCGAGGTTAGTTCTGCATAAGGCGATGTTTGTGCTTCTGAATAGAACACGTCCGTTCCGTTGGCGTCAAACAATCTTTGCAAAGCATTTCCGGCTATGTATATGTACTCTTGCTCCATGTCGTTCACTGCTATGGACATTGCCTCTTCCATGCCGTATCCGAGGCTTGTCGTGTTTGAGGTTTTCTTGTTTCCGAAGACTACATTGTCGGCAGAAACATCTGCTTTGTACACTCCGTTGATTGCTCCGTTGCTTGCTGCAACCAGTGCGTAAAGAGCATTGTTATCTTTTACTCCGAACGCAAGTTCTATTCTGCCGAAAGCCTCAGAATCTCCTTGTGTGGAGAAAGTGATGGTTCTGAACTCGGTTCCTTGTTCGTTGGAAGGCATTGCCACAGCATAGCTTGTTCCTCCGTTGTAGGCTATTGCTATTTTCCCCTCTCTGTTCACCTTGATGTCGGTAACATTAACTGCCGAAGCTTCGTCTATGCTTGCTGTTGAAAGGCTGCTGCCGTCCCAGATTTTCAATCCGCCGTTTCTCGTTGCAATGTACAACTTGCCGTTTGCCCAAGCCAAGTCGTTGACAAAGCCGAACTCGCTTGTTACATCGTATCTCACTTCGGGTTGTGTGCCGGGTATCAGTTCCGAAGAAAAGTTTTCGGCAACGTATGCGTATTTTGCTTCGTCGCTTGCAAGGTTGGCTGCCCATTGAGCATTGCCCGTTGCCACCTTGTACACGCCGTTACCTACAATTCCTGCCTTACGATTGTTTTGTCCGACGAACAAATCTTGGTAGAAGCCCTCTCCCGTTCCGACGTAAATCGTTCCGTCCTCTCCTTGCACCAAGGAAGAGACTGCGAAGCATTGTCCGTTGGAAAAATCCACTTCTCGCCAGTTATTGCCGCCGTTCACACTGACAAACAAGCCGCCTCCGACGCTTCCGGCATACATGACGCCGTCATTGAATTTATCGAATATAATGGCACGAACACGTCCGGCAACATTATCGGGTCCTATGGACACCCAGCCCTTTGCCTCAGGCTCGTCGTTCTCCCCGTCTGTTGCCACAACAGGGTTCGCTTTCATCGGTGCAAAAGCCCCGACAAGAAAGAAAACTGCTAAACTTAAGAGTAACTTTCTGCTTTTCATAATGTATTCTCGTTTATTTCCAATTAAATCCACTACTCGTTTAAGGTGGCAAAGGTACGAAAAAATCACAATATCGCAAAACAAGTCAAGAAAAAACATTGCGAAGCTCGTTTTTCTTTTTCCACAGGGCAAATCTGTGCTTCAAAACTATATTGTGTTTCAACGCATTATTGAATCGCCGATTCAGAAAATTAAAACGCCGATTCAGAAAAATGAATCGGCGATTCATTTTTGCAGAACGCCGATTCATTTCCGTTGTAACGACCCCTCGGAGCAAGAGGTTAAAAAGAAACCGCCTGCTCCGTGCATTTTATTTGCAAGGAACAGGCGGAACTGAATTATGAAAAGTGTAAGATTGTCCGCTATTGGTTGTTTGCCTGCATCATTTGCGAGGCTTGATTGACAAGCTCTGCCAAAGCTTTACTGCTCTCTATCCTCAAACAAACTCCCTGCATGTTCGTTCGCTTTGCAATGGAGTAAACGAACATCACCATGTTGGACGCATGCTCCGTGATTTGATCATTTCCTGTATTGAGCAGGTTCTGTTCTATTCCATTCAACACTTCGTTGAATATTGTCTCCGCATCGGACTTGTTTCCGCCCTGTGCTTTCTGCGAAGCCTCGTTGAGCTGTTGAGAATAAGTATTTATCAAATCCCTTATTCCGTTTGCCTGCGACACTTGTGCCACTTCGGGAATTTGAGACAGTTTTTTAACCTCATCTTGCAAGCCGTAACGCTGAGCCATGTTGCTCAATTCGGCAAGCAAATAGACTGCGAGTTGCTTCTCTCCCTCAACACTGCGGGCTTTTTTGCCGGTGAAGCGTTTGTAGTAGTTCAAGTGAGAAATGTAGTGGTCGATTATGGTGTTCAGCACCTCTTTGCCCTTGACGGCATCCCCTGCCTTGAAGAAAGCATCGGCAAGCGACATATCGAAACGGTCAAACGGCAACTTGTCATCAGGAAATTCCTTGACGGCTTTGTTTAAGGTCTGCAGAGCTTTGTCCTTTTGTCCTTTGTCGACAAGTTGGCTTGCAAGCAATACATAATTCTGTCTCATGTTTCTTGAATTATTCACGCTTACTGCATCTTCCAAATAAACTCCCGGGTCATTCACTCCGCCCCATTTGAACTTATTGTTCATCAAATCGAAGCTGCGAACCGTTTCAAAAGCACCGCCCGCCTTGTAAGGCACAATACAGTAAACCAAACCTTCCTGACGGATATATTCGCTTATGTTGGGGAACACCTTTTGCATATAACGAGGGTTCATCACATAGATAGGACGCTCGAAGGCATTGGTTCCCAAAATGTCGAGGAACATCAATTCATTTCGAATCAGCTGTTCGTACTGATAGTTTTCCCTTATAGGGATTGAGAACTCCACTCTGCCTTCTTGGTCATCGACCAACTCTTTCGGATATATGCCTTTGGCTGCCATCTTCGCCTTATTGAAAGGAATGTAGAAGTGATTGGTCTGCAACACCTTCAAGGAATCTCCGTTCGGTTGAAAGAGTGTGGTTTGCGGATTGGTCATCAACTCCTTCAAAACGCTTCTTACGTCTCGTGCCGGCTCATTCGATGAAACCAAAAGAGAAACATCAAGCCCCAAACGATAGTAAGACTTATCCAAGGTGAACGGAAGTTTTTCCGATTTGTATACCTTATTATATAGTTGCTCCACATACCAGTGCATTCCCGACAAGGTGTAGTTCAAAACCCTTACATCGGTTCTTATTCCCTCCACTTCCTGAGCGTACCATAGCGGGAAGGTATCGTTGTCTCCAAAGGTTATGAGAATGGCATTAGGTTCGCAACTTTCAAGATAGTTTCTTGCAAACTCCCTTGTGAGATACCTGCCGCTGCGGTCGTGGTCGTCCCATTCCTGGCTTGCCATAAGTACGGGAACGGCAAAGAAGCATACAACCGTTACGGCTGCTGCCTTGACCGTTGCCGACATCTTCAACTTCTTCAACCACTCGAAAATGCCATAAACGCCCAAGCCAATCCATATTGCAAAAGCATAGAACGAGCCGGCATAAGCATAATCACGTTCCCTCGGCTGACAAGGCGGCTGATTCAAATAAAGAACAATTGCCAAGCCTGTCATAAAGAACAACAAAAAGACAACAAACGCATCTTTCGGACTTCTCTTTATGTGGAAAATCAAACCTGCTATTCCCAACAAAAGAGGCAAACAGAACAAACGGTTCTTGCCCGGATTGTTTGCCAAATCCGACGGCATATCCGTTTGAGGACCGAGTCTCCATGCATCAACGGCGTCAATACCTGTTATCCAATTTCCGTGCAAAAGGTCTTTCGTTCCGTTGCTTTCAGACATTGGTTCGTAGCCGGAGTAGTTCAATCCATAGCTTTGAATATCGTTTTGCCTGCCTGCAAAGTTCCACATAAAGTAACGCCAATACATGTGGTTTATCTGATAACGGAAGAAATAGGTAAGGTTTTCGGCAAAAGTAGGTTTTCTCTCCGAACCCTCTTGTATGCCGCTCCACATTTTATAGTAAACAGGGTGATTCCTGCTTGCATCGTTGGAGTACATTCTCGGGAAGACGGTCGTATGCTTCGCATCATATACAACCTTGCCGCCCTGTCTTACCTCAACGTACTTCTTTGCCTTTTCGTCTTTAATGTATTTGGGAGAGCCTTCTTCTTGCTCTATCGCATTAGCCGTGTAATACTGTCCGTGGAAAAGCGGTGTGTCTCCATACTGTTCCCTGTTCAAATATGTCAACAAGGAAGTCGCATCTTTAGGAGCGTTTTCGTTTATCGGAGTATTGGCATTTGCTCTTATGACCAACACAAAGAAGGTGGTGTAACCAACCAATATGAAGAGCAAAGACAATATGCACGCATTGCATACGGGTTTGTTCTTTTTCTTTGTGTAATACAATCCGAAGACTATGGCTGCTATCAACAGCAAAAAGTAGATTATGGTTCCGGTATTGAATGGCAATCCTACGGAATTGGTAAAGAATATCTCGAATTTGCCTGCGAATATCACGATATAAGGCACTACAAAGTACAATATGAATGCCACCAAAATCATTGACACAATGCCGACAAGGATAAACTTTTTCTTCTTTCCCTTTTGGACATTCGGATATTTCTTGAAATAGTATACGTAGGTGATTGCGGGAATTGTAAGCAGGTTCAACAGATGCACACCTATGGCTATGCCTATCAGGAATGCTATAAGCACCAACCATCGCAGGTTATGGGCATCGTTTGCCTGGGATTCCCATTTCAATATTGCCCAAAACACTATGGCTGTAAAGCATGAACTCATTGCATAAACCTCGCCCTCAACGGCTGAATACCAAAAGGTATCCGAAAATGTGTACGCCAAGCTGCCGACAACTCCGCTGCCGAATATGGCTATCATTTGCGCCGTCGTCATTTCTTCCGCCTTTTTCACAAACTTCTTTGCCAACATTGTAATCGACCAGAAGAGGAACAAGATGGTAAATCCGCTGCACAAGGCGCTCATTGCGTTGATTGTGTAAGCTATTTTGGTTACATCGTTGCCTGCAAAGTTAGAAAACAAAGAGCCTATCAGTTGAAAAGTTGGAGCTCCCGGCGGGTGTCCTACTTGAAGTTTGTCTGCCGTTGCAATGTATTCCCCACAATCCCACCACGATGCGGTAGGCTCGGCTGTGATAAGATAAACCGTTGTGGCGACTATAAAAACAGCCCAACCGAGTATGTTGTTAATCAAATTATATCTTTTCATCGGTGTTATTGGTGTTTAGTTCCGCTCTTCTTCTACCATTTTACATTTTTTCGTCTTACCGGCATGGTCATGCATCTTGCCCCACCGCCGCCACGCGGCAGCTCTGCCGCCTCAAAGGTTACGACAAACTTGTCATGAGAGTGCATATCCTCCTTGCCCGAGCAGACATCTTCGGCTCTCAACACATCAAAGCCTGCCTTATTCAAGGCTTCAATCGTGTGAGTATTGCGTGCATAGCCGATAACCTTGCCTTCGCCCAACGCAAAGAAGTTGGCTCCCGAATGCCACTGCTCTCTCTGCTGATACCACAGGTCGTCGCCTCCGCAAACGACCGGTTCCAAATCGAAGCCCAAGTGTTTGGTCGCGTCAATGAAGTTTGCTCTTTCGTGATAACGTATTTGTCCGTTGTCTATCTCTATGTGCGTTGTGGCAAAGCCGCTTGCCGAGTTCAGTATCAATGGAGCGTAGACCATGCACTTGTCTTTGTCCAACATGGTGAACACCATGTCCAAATGAATGAACGAATCGGGTTCTGCCGGAAGCTCCTGCACCACTATGTGTTGCCTGTCCTTGCGTGAGGCAAAGTACTTTGCCAAAAACTCTATTCCTTTCTTGTTCGTACGACAGCCGTTGCCAATAAACAACACGTCTTCCCTTGCTATAAGCACGTCTCCGCCCTCGGTGTGTGCGCCTTCGGACAATTTGGGGTTTATGGTGGCTGCCCCGAAAAGGTTTTTGAAAATACTCTCCATTATGTAGCTTTCTCTGTCTCGCACACTTGTACTCATCGAATGAATGAGAACGTTGTCGTAAACCGAAGAAGAGGCATCTCTTGTGAAGAACAAATTATACAAAGGGTTGAGCATAAACCTCTCTTGCTCAAATTCCTTCGGGTGTTCGCCCTTCACGTAAGGATAGCCCTCGATGAGTACCCTTGCCAACTGCTCTGCCGACAATTCTATCAACTCGGGCAAAAGAAATTGCTTGTTTTCTGTTGTCAATACCTTATTTAACAACTCGTTTTTAGCCGTATTCTGCGACAATACCTGCGTCAACAAATCCTTTACCTTGTATGTCTTTGTCCATTTCGACAAAACCTTCTCAAAGTACGAATATTCCTTTTTCGCAATATCAAGGTTAAGCAAATCGCTATACAAGGCCTTGTGTATATTGACCGGTGTCATTTGTTCAATCTCCGTTCCCGGAGTATGAAGTATCACTGCTTCGAGCTGTCCTATTTCGGAATTAACTTCTATAAAATCCATATAAAATTATATTGGTTTCACCATATTCACACCTGCCGTTGTGCGGGGTATGAGTTTGCAAATGTAGTCATTTTTCCCGAAATGGACAAATCCCGACAGCTCATTGCGTCAAGCAAAAAAACGCTTCCGACAAGCTGCGACAAATCAAGCTTTTAACGAATGGCTGATTCAAAAAAATGAATCGGCGAAAGAATTTTTTGAATCAGCCATCTGTTTCAGCCGAACGGCGATTCGTTTTTCAATTCCGCCGAATGGCTTGTTTTTGAGAATAATTGCTACCTTTGCACGCAGTGAATACAAACTGTTGTAGGAAGTAAGTATAATTGTTCCTATGAACAGGCGGGACATAAAGGGAAAGTATAGTATGAGAAAAAG
>CAZSFV010000015.1:0-49846 GCA_964606345.1 uncultured Bacteroidaceae bacterium
CGTATCGGATAAAGATGGCAAGAAACCGGTTTAGGAAAGTCTATCTTGCCCTGCCTGTACGCCTGCTCTATTGCACAAAGAGCCGTGCCGTTCTCATATTTGACAAAAACACACTCCCGTCCCTCTATCGTCCTTGTGCATAAATCACCCTCAAAGTCCGTTTCCCAAAGTTTTTCCTCTGCCATTTCGGCAGCCTTTTCTTCCATATAGGGTTTGATTTCGGGCAGCAACTTCTGCAAAAGCTCTTTTTCCTCTTTCAAAAGCGGAGCTCCGGCGTCTCCTTCCACACAACAACAGCCCTTACATTTGCTCAAATCGCAACAAAAGCGTGCATTCGCAATATCATCACTCACTATACATTCGCCAACCAACAACATATTGTCTCGTTTTTTTTGCTGCAAAAGTAAGGAAATACGCCATGATTTTCGTACTTTTGCAGGATTATTTACCAATCGAAAGCACCAAAGAAGATGGAAGAGAAGATAGAAAATGCGGAGCATGAGACGCTTAATTTTATTGAGGAAATAGTTTCAGAAGACTTGAAAAGCGGCAAACACAAGAGCATAATAACTCGTTTCCCGCCCGAACCGAACGGCTATCTGCACATAGGACATGCCAAAAGCATCTGCTTGAACTTCGGCATAGCAAAAAAATACGGCGGAAAAACCAATCTGAGGTTTGACGACACCAATCCCGTCAAAGAAGATACCGAGTATGTGGATTCCATAAAGGAAGACATCAAATGGCTCGGCTTTCAGTGGGCAGAGGAGCATTATGCGTCGGACTACTTTGAGCAACTCTATCAATGGGCATGCGATTTGATACGAAAGGGATTGGCATACGTAGACGACCAGAGCTTGGAGCAAATGCGCGAAAACCGAGGCACCGTGCAGACACCGGGAAAGAACAGCCCGCAACGAGACCGCAGCGTTGAGGAAAACCTTGACCTTTTCGAGAGAATGCGAAACGGAGAGTTCCCCGACGGAAGCAAAACATTGAGGGCGAAGATTGACATGGCACATCCGAACATGCACATGAGAGACCCTATAATGTACCGCATTCTTCACACCTCCCATCACCGCACCGGCGACAAATGGTCGATTTATCCAATGTACGACTACGCCCACGGCGAGAGCGACTCCATAGAAAACATAACACACTCGATTTGCACCTTGGAATTTGACATTCACAGACCGCTTTACGACTGGTTCATCGCACAACTCGGCATTTTCCCTTCGCATCAATACGAGTTTGCAAGGCTCAACCTCAACTACACGGTAATGAGCAAACGTAAACTCTTGCAGTTGGTGAAAGAGAACTACGTAAGCGGTTGGGACGACCCGAGAATGCCGACCATTTGCGGTTTGAGACGACGAGGCTACACCCCCGAAAGCATAAGGAACTTCTGCGAAAACATAGGCGTTGCAAAGCGAGACAACGTTATCGACTATACACGATTGGAAAATGCACTGAGAGACGACTTGAACAAAAAAGCCCGCCGTGTTATGGTCGTTCTAAACCCAATAAAGCTGATTATAGACAACTATCC
This sequence comes from uncultured Bacteroidaceae bacterium, assembly GCA_964606345.1. Taxonomy (GTDB): domain Bacteria; phylum Bacteroidota; class Bacteroidia; order Bacteroidales; family P3; genus Onthomorpha. The sequence goes on from CAZSFV010000015.1 coordinate 1,550, forward strand.
GGACGGCAAGAGCGAAACATTGCAGGCAATCAATAATCCGGAGGACGAAACCGCCGGAACAAGAGAGGTAAGTTTTTCCAAGGAATTGTTCATCGAAAGAGACGACTTTATGGAAAACCCTCCCAAGAAATACTTCCGCATGAGTCCGGGGCAAGAGGTCAGATTGCGATACGCCTACATAGTCCGTTGCACCGGTGTAGAAAAAGACGAAAACGGCGAAATAACGGCAGTACATTGCACCTACGACGAAAACTCTCGCGGCGGAAATCCGGCAGACGGCAGAAAAATAAAAGGGACTATCCATTGGGTTGACGCCAACAACCATTGCAATGCGGAGGTAAGGCTGTTCGACAGATTGTTCCAAAGCGAAAGCCCCGACAAAGTGGAGGAAGGACACAGCTTTTTGGAGAATCTGAACCCCGATTCGTTGAAAGTATTGACCGACTGCAAAGCCGAAACCGCTCTTTCCTCGGTTAAAGCCTTGGATAAGTACCAATTCGAGCGTCTCGGTTACTTTTCCGTCGACTACGACAGCACACCGGAACACCTAATCTTCAACAGGGCGTGTACGCTCAAAGACTCGTGGAGCAAAAAGTAAGAACCGCAAAAAGCTAAAGAGATATGAAAAAACAAATTCTTCTCGTTGTGGCGTTAATGCTTGCCTGCAGTGCATTCGCACAGCAGAGGCATCGCTTTGCAAGCGGAGAGCCTTATGACATTTTCCTAAGCGTAAAACCCATGGGAGGAATGGCATTCGGCGATTTCAACAAAAACTATACCTATCTTTACGGAGCAGGATTGGCTCTTGAAATACAAATGGAGGAAACAAGGCTCGGTTTCGGTTTGGAACTGTCTTACAACTATTGTGTTCCCCAATCGTTCAAACGAAACTATCTTCAAACAAAATATAATTGGGCAGCACATCAAACGCCTTTGTTCCTGACGGCAAATTACTACTTCTACAACGAAGTATTCAAGCCTTTTGTGGGTGTAGCCGTGGGAACGGTATGGGGAAGATACGATTACAGCCTCAGCACCGAGGCAAGCACCGAAGAGTATTACCTCAGAGATTTTGAGGGACAAAGCGGCTGGAGGTTTGCCGTAGCTCCAAAGGTCGGTCTTTTGGTAAGCACCAACCATAGACACGCTTTCGGTTTGGAGATAAGCATGCCTTATTGCTTCAAGGCTTGGAGATTGGAAAACCAATACAGCCTTAACGCCTCGCTTACCTATACCTTTATAATAGATTGAGCCTTTCGTCATGAGAGAAGAACGCTTCACAACAGACTTTACGCTTTTCGAAAGCATTGAAGAGTTAGACGAAAGAGACAGGGAACTCGTTGCCGCCGCCGAAGAGGCAAGAACCAAGTCGTATTCGCCCTATTCAAACTTCAAAGTGGGTGCAGCCGTCAGAATGGAAGACGGAACAATAGTGCAGGGAACCAATCAAGAAAATGCAGCCTACCCATCGGGATTGTGTGCGGAGCGAACGGCGCTGTTCGCCTGCGGAATGCAATCCTCACAGCCGCAAACCATGGCGGTGGTTGCAAAAAACAAAAAGGGCGAAGCCGCCTCTGCCTACCCGTGCGGAGCTTGTCGCCAGGTCATGTCCGAAACCGAAAAACGCCATGGCTGCAAACTGTCTGTGATAGTGGGACTGAAGGGCGGCAGGTTCGCAAAATTCTCTGCCGTTTCGGCACTGCTTCCGTTTGAATTTGAGATTTAACTCCGGTCGAATGCGATCCGCAAAATCAATCAAGGGAAACGGACAAGTTTTCACCCCGCCTGCCATAGTAAATGCAATGCTTGAGATTTGCAATTACAATTCGCCGCTTGCCATACTGCAAAAACATATAATGGAAAACAGTTGCGGCGACGGTGCTTTTCTTTGCGAAATAGTCAGACGCTATTGTAGGGCATTTTTGCAGGCAAACGACAATGTCGTCGCTCTGAAAACAGACTTGGAAACATACATTCACGGTATTGAAACAGACAAAGAGGTGTACGACGACTGTCTTTCGAACCTTGAAAAGACGGCAAAAACATTCGGGATTGAGAATGTTCGATGGGATATATTGAATGCCGACGCTCTCGACTGCACCGCATTTGACCATTGCATGGACTACGTTGTGGGCAATCCGCCTTACGTTCGTGTTCACAACCTTTCGGAACGATATACAGGAGTCAAAAAACTTTCTTTCACCCTTTCGGGCATGACGGACTTGTTCCTTGCCTTTTTCGAAAAGTCGTTCCAGATGCTGAATGCCTGCGGCAAACTGTGCTACATCACACCGAGTTCGTGGCTCAACTCATTGGCAGGAGAAAAATTGCGTTCCTATATAGTGGAACATCGTAATCTCGCAAGCATAACGGACTTTGAACACTTCCAAGTCTTCGACAAAATAAGCACTTACTCACTGATTGCCCTCTTCGACCAAAAGCACCTAAACGAATGCTTCGATTATAATCGTTTTGATGAAGAGACAAAATCCATATGCAAGGTGGAGACCATCAGCCTGAGGGATTGTAACATAGGAGACGCTTTCTACCTTTCAGACACCCTTTCTCTGCGGAGGCTGAGACTAATCAAACAAGCCAAGCTCACAAAACGATACGCCGTTGTGAAGAACGGCTTTGCCACATTGGCAGACGGTGTATTCATCGGCAATCTTCCGTTTGACGCATACACAATCGACATAATCAAAGCCTCCACCGGCAAATGGCAAAAAGCCTTTTACCCTTATGATAAGGCAGGCAAACCGCTCTCAAAAGACGAATTGTTTTCCGAAAAAGCCGTATGCGACTATATGAACGCCCGAAAGAGCGAACTGCTGAAAGGAAAAAGCGAAGAAGAATGTCCGTTATGGTACTTATATGGAAGAACTCAGGCACTGAAAGACGTATTCAGCGACAAGATAAGCATCAACACCATAATCAAAGACAAAGAAAGTTTGAAAATACAGCCCGTAACGAGCGGTTGCGGCGTCTATTCGGGGCTGTATATCTTGACAAAAGTACCGTATGAAGACATTTGCACGATGCTGAAAAGCGAGAAATTCATGCAATACGTCAAAGCCTTGAAAAAATACAAAAGCGGAGGCTATTACACTTTCAATTCCAAAGACTTGGAACAGTATCTGAACTACACAATAAACGAATACGCTTTGGTATAATACAGGAAGGACTTCTTTCATTGAACAATCACCTTCGACAAGTCCCTCTCCTTTTCTTCACCCGCCTTACAAATTGCCATTTAATCGGTTTGTGCAGAACAATTCTCGCAAGACTTGAATAGCAACCGATGGTTTGGGTCTGCTTTTACGGAGGTCAGAGTATTAAGCGGGAAATTGAGGTCGGTATTCTATATTCTGCCCCAATATTTTCGCAAAAACCATTCACCGGCAAGGCAAAGCACGATGGCTGCCCAATACCAAAAACTTTCTATGAGCTTTTGGTTGTGCGTTTCTGTGCGGATTACGGGTTTTATAGTGTCGTTTTGCAAGAGTAATTGCTCCAATGTTTTCAGTTGTGAGGGATAGAGCATTTTTGCTCCTGTCTTTTGCGATAGGGTGGTCAACATGCCGTGATCTGCCACAAGGTTTACGGCTTCGGCTTCTGTCTCTGCCACAATAAAGGAACCTTCTGCCTTGTAGGTTACGCCCGAGAGCGTGGTTTGTGCAAGATAGGAGTAGCTGCCGGCTTCAATAGCTCCGATGTTGAGAAAATAGGCGTTGTTTGTTCTTGTGAAAGTATGTTTGTATTCTTTGCCTTGTTTGTTGCGAATGGTGATTGTAACTTCCGGGGTATTGATGAGCTGGTAGGATTGGTTGTATAATTCCGCTTCAAAGGAAACATCGCTGCCTCGATTGAAAAGGTTGTCGTGCTTAACTCTGAACAGGCTTTTGTCTGCACTGCTTGCGAGGTACTGAATGCTTTTGGCAATTATTTCATCTGCCTCATCGCCGCTCTGATTCACAAGGTGATTTTGCAATCTCCACTTCCATATATTTTCTCCGCAAATTATACCGCTCTTTTGTTGTGCATTGTTATGGAAACAGAGTAAGGGGTAATCTGTCTTTACGCCATTTATATACTGGTAAGCAAGCGATTGTGTTGCGGGAGATGTTTTGAAGCGAGCCAAAGGTGTGGTCAAAGGCGGCATATCTCCGAACATATCGCAAGCGGCTTTGCCAAGAGAGAATAATGTAAAGTTCGGATTGTACAGGGCTTGTGATTGGGTTTGTGCCGATTTGTTGTAGGGGGTTACGGTCAAACCTGCATCAAGGCGGTTGAACAGAGTAAAGTCAGTTTTACCTCCGAGGATATACAAAATCGGTACTCCCTTGGATTGAAGCGAAGCAAGATAGGCATAGCTTTCGGAGGAAAAGGGCATTTGATGAGCAATAAGCATGTCGATTTGTGTGCTTGACAATTCGCTTCGCTGCGAAAACAAGAAGGATTCCACATTATAGTTCTTATTCTTTGAAATGCTTTGCTTTATTGCGGAAATATCGGGGTGCGGAGCGGCTGACAACAGAATGATATTCTGGCGAGAATCAAGTATTTGAACGAAAAACTCTCTTGTATTGTTAGCTTTGTTTGCCTCGTTTTTGCATCCTGCCACCTTGACCGTAAACTTGTTTATGCCGGTCTTTGAACAAGAGGTTTTGAACGGCAGGGTGAGCGAATATCTGTCGCCGCTTATGGAAATTTGTTTTGAAAACAGCGGTTTGTTATCATGAAAAAGTTGCAACGTTGTGCTTATTCCGTCGGCTTTAAGTGCTTTGAGTGTTATTTCTATGGGAAATTCATCGTCCATATAGGCGATTTTGTTGCAACGAACATTGCTTATGGCAAGATCCCTTCGCCGGGTTGTGTCGCCAAGAGCCAAGGTAAAGATGGGAATATCTGTTTGTTCACAAAAATTCAAGGGATTGGCTCCCGTGGTGCTTATGCCGTCTGTGGCAAGCACTATTGCCGAAAGGTTCTGCCCCACATACTCGTTTTGTATTTCCTCCAAGCATTTGGAAATATCGGTTTGAGTTCCATTAAATCGAAAACTGCTCTTTGCCTTTTCCGTATCCAATACTTCACTTTGCTCGGCAAATTTTCTGATTCTCACATCGAAGTGTTCATTCAGTCTTTCACCAAACTTCAACAGTTCTTCCATGTAATTGGAACGATAGTAGAGAGAATCCTTTGTGAGCATAAGTGACGAAGAATCGTCTTGAACAATGACTACTATAGGTTTTTCGGTTTTGTTGACCGAGGTTTTCACTACCGGCGACAACAAAAGGAACTGTATCAGAAATAAGGACAGGAAACGAAACAGGGCAAGCGTGTTTCGTTGTTTTGCAGAATATGCGGTGTTCTTTTTGAAGAAGTATGCAAAATAGGTGATTGCAGCTGTCAAAAGCAATATGGGAAACAACCAAAGCAGGGTATATTCGGTGAACATGGCGTCAGTTTATGTGGCGTTCCTTTTTGATTTTTTCGTATGCGTTTTGAATTTCCTTGAACTTTTCGTTTGCTGCTGCCTGGGCATCTTCCCCGAGGCTCGCAACCTTATCCGGGTGGTACTTTATGCACATACGCTTGTACGCTTTTTTTACTTCTTCATCGGTAGCAGTCTTGTCGACCTGCAAAATCACATAGGCAGAGTCTGTGATTTCAAAATACATTGCCTCTATGCTTCGGTAGTCGGCACCGGACAAGCCTATCAGGTTGGCAATACGTTCTATCAAATCACGCTCTGTTCGTGAGCATTCGGTGTCTGAAACAGCTATTCCGAAAAGATAGTGGAGCAGTTGCAATTTTGTTGCATAAGGAAAAGCGACACGTATTTTTTCGCAGGCTTGATAAACATCTACGTTTTTATCCAACAGCTGGCGAAGAATGTCTAACTTGTTTTGCAGGTTCTCTCCTCCGAAATTCTTTGCGAAATACTCTTTTACGAAGTTCAATTCGCTTTTCATTACCTTTCCGTCTGCCTTCATCACTGCTGCCGTGAGTATAAGCAAACCCATGATAAAATCGCCATGCTGTTCTCCTTGGACATATTCTTTTTTTATCATCTTTTCCAAAAGAGAACCGACTGCAAAGCCTATTATACCGCCGAATACACCGCCCCCAAATGCCACTCCCAAAATTCCGGCTATCCATTTTAACAAACCCATCTTGCTATTATTTATGTATGAACAAGTTGCAAAGATAGTCTTTTTCGTTGAAAGACCGATGATGCAGAGTGTAAAGATTTTGGGTTTCTGTAAACTTAACGACAAACGGGTGTCGAGAATTTCGGGAAAATCGCAGCTTTACGTAGAGACGGTTTTGACACTATGCTCATGCAAGAGGGCGTTTATTGCATAAGTCAAAGGGCGTGATATATCTCCTCTTGCAAGGTTTGAGGTTCACTCATTTTGCAAGGTATGCAAGTTTTGACTTGTAAGATTGCCAAGCATTAAGCTCAATGCTTCGAAGTGGTTGCAGTTTTGGAGAATTGTTTCTGCACAAGTTTGCCATGCGGCAACTTGGTTGCGGGGAGGGAATATCTTATCGTTCATTGCCACAAGTGCATAGTCGTAACGGAAACCCGGATTACCGTGGTGGAGGTACACTTGTTCGGCAAGTTCTAAATCTTCGGCAAACATTTGAATGTCTTTTTTATTCCCACATTGCCGACACTCCGATGTTTCATCACAAAAAGGCATTTCTACGCCGCAACGTTGTCGAAAGTTTTGCAAGGTGCGGTCGTTGAAATCACGGCGAGTAAGGGAAAATACCCGTAAAGGTATTCCCTGCTCATCGTTTATTGGGTTCAGCGTTCCCGAATAGGCAAAAGCCGTGTGTATTTTGTTTTTTGTTTCGGTTGAACAGAAGTTGAACTTTGTGGAAAAGAATAATCCGGCTGCATAGACGCCGAAACTGTGTGCATAAACACAAACCTCATCGTAGTCATCGAATATTTCATTGACAGATGTAGATATTTTTTCTGCTTCACCGGGCTTCGAGAGATGGCGAATGGCGGAAGAGAAGTCTACCATCGCCACGTCAAAATCCTTGCTTCTCTGAACGAGATTTGAGTTTAATAATTCGGGATACAGTTGCAAAACAAGGTCTGTGTCGAACGAAAATCCGAGAAAGGCTATCCTCAATTTTCTACTGCCTTGCCTCCTATTCAAAAAACGAATTTCCATAATTGTTTGTTCTTTTGCTTTTTACAAACACGCCAAAACTGCATCTAATTCTCTCTTTGTCATTGCTGAGTTTATGCTCAAACGCAGGCGGCAAAGGTTTTGAGGAACTGTCGGCGGTCTGACGGCAAGGCAATGAAAGCCTGCCGAACGTAATTGTTCGGATTTGCGTAAGGTTTCCGATGCTTGCCCGATTATGATAGGTACGATGTGGGAAGCGGAGGGTGTTTGTATGCCTTTTGCTTGCAGTTGCGAACGAAAATATGAGGCATTGGATACAAGGCTTGTTCTTCTGTCTGCAAAATTTGGCAGTTGCTCCCACACAAAACGCGTCCATTGCATTTGGATAGGCGACAATGCCGTGGAGAAAATCAATCCTCTCGCTTTGTTGACAAGAAATTCTTTTACAATTCCGTCGCATACGACAAAAGCTCCGTACGACGCCAACCCCTTGCCAAAGGTTGCGACTATAAAATCTATTTCGTTCAGAACTCCTTGTTCCTCCGGTTCTCCAAGCCCTTTGTTGCCCGTGGTGCCTACATCGTGAGCGCTGTCAATGTAGAGCAATACGTTGTCGAAACGGTGTTTCAACTCAACAAAAAAACGCAAATCGCATTTATCCCCGTCCATTGAAAAAGTGCTTTCGCTGACTATGATGATGTGTTTGTAATCGGCATGCTTGCTTTCAAGGATTCGTTCCAAGGATTTCATATTGTTATGCTCAAACCTGCGAAATTCGCATTTTGACAATCGTATTCCGTCTATCAGACTTGCGTGTACGAGTTTGTCGGCAAGTATCAGTGTATCTGAATTGCAGATGGCAGGCAATATTGATGTATTGGCATGATAGCCGGAAGAAAATATCAAAGCTGCTTCTCTGTTGTAATCCCTCGATATACGATTTTCCAACTCCACTGTATCGGTATCAAAACCACTCATCAATCGAGACGAAGACGATGAAAAACTCTTGGGTTTGCAGAGACGGAAAAACTCTTCTCTTAATGTCTCGTCCCCCGCAAGGGCAAGGTAATCGTTTGAGGATAAATCCACAAGCTTATTCCCTGCCCTGTCTGCTACCATTCCGCCTCCCGCAACCTCAACAAAAGGCAGCGAACGGTACATGTCATTCTTTTTCAGTTTTTCAAGCTCTGAGGCTACTTCATTGAACCTTCCGATCGTATCACTTTGAGCAATCTGTGGCATAGTTGGTACAGTTCTTCTTCGGATATGATATACGGAGGCATTACATAAATCAGCTTGCCGAACGGTCTGACCCATATTCCTTCCGCTATAAATTTAGGCATTATGCTTTCCATGTTTACATCGTGCTTCATCTCTATAACGCCTATGGCTCCAAGCACGCGCACATCGGCTACATCGGAATAATTCTTTGCTGCCGAAAAGTAATGACGCATTCTTGATTCCATGCTTTTTATTTTCTCTTGCCATGGTGCGGACAAAAGCAAATCTACGCTTGCAAGAGCTATGCTGCACGCAAGTGGGTTTGCCATGAATGTTGGACCGTGCATAAAGACGTAAGGAGGATTGTCGCTTATTCCCTTTGCAACTTTGTCATTGGTAAGCACCGCCGAAAGGGTAAGGTAACCGCCGGTTAAGGCTTTGCCGATGCACATGATGTCGGGAACGACCGAGGTGTGCATGTAAGCGAAAAGTTTTCCTGTTCGTCCAAAACCTGTTGCTATTTCATCGAAAATGACAAGCAAACCGGCTGCACGACAAATCTTAACAGCCTTTTCAACGAAAGCCGGGCTGTAAAATCTCATTCCGCCTGCCCCTTGAACAATAGGTTCAAGTATTAAGGCTGCTGTTTCGTCTTTGTGTTCGGCTACTATTTGCTCAAGTTCTTCGGTGCTTTCGTCTGTGGGCGATGCAACAAAAAATCTTTGCGGAAGGTCTTTGGAAAACAGACTGTGCATTCCTGTAACAGGGTCGCAAACACTCATCGCATTCCATGTATCGCCGTGGTAGCCTTTGCGAATTGTTATGAAATTAGTTTTCTTTGGCTTTCCGATGGCTGCGAAGTATTGAACAGCCATTTTCATTGCCACTTCCACAGCAACAGAACCCGAATCGGCAAAAAACACCTTTTGAAAACTGCTGTCGACTATGCTTAGCAATTTTTCCGTCAAGCGAATGGCAGGAAGATGGGTCAATCCGCCAAACATTACATGGGAAAACTGCCTCAGCTGTCGCTCTGCCGCATGATTTAGTTCTGCATTGTTGTAGCCATGTATGGCTGCCCACCATGAAGACATGCCATCTATCAAAACAGTTCCATCGAACAACTCGATATTCACCCCGTACGCTCTTCTAACTCCATAAGCTGCCAAAGGATTTGTGGCACTTGAATAAGGATGCCACACATGTGCTTTGTCGTAATCCAATAATTCTTTATAATTCATATCCTTTTGATTTTATCATTCGTTTATCTTCTTCTACATCATTACCCAAGGTGGTAAGCATATCGCCCACTATAGCCGAATTTACGCTTGTCGCTATGGCTTTCCCCACTGTTTCCTTCTTTAATGCCCGTCTGCCGCCCGCAAAACGCAGTTGTACGTTTGGCAAAATGAACCTGAATATTGCCAATGTTCGAAGTATGTCTTCGTCTTCAAGTGGCTTTGCATTTTGAAGCGGTGTACCTTTTATGGGGTTAAGTATATTGACGGGAACGCTTTGCAAGCCTAACTTCTTTAAGCTGAATGCCAATTCTATCCGCTGTTTTACGCTTTCACCCATGCCGATAATCCCTCCGCTACATACTTCCATGCCGACTTTTTTTGCATACATCAGGGTGTTTATCTTGTCCTGCGTTGTATGTGTGGAGCAAAGTTCCGAAAAATAGGACGGTGCTGTTTCCAAATTGCAGTGGTAGCGGCTCACTCCTGCATCGAAAAGTTTCTGCATTGCCGCTTCATCAAGCAAACCGAGGCTTGCACATATTTGCAACTTGGTTTCCTTTCGCAATTTCTGCACTATATCGCATAGTTTATCTATTTCGATACCGCTCAAACGCCTGCCCGAACATACCAAAGAGTACCGCTTCACTCCTTCCGCCTCATTCTGTTTGGCAAGTTTGAGTATATCCTCATAATTCAAAAGAGGATATACCTCACAGTCGCTTTTATGCTTGGCAGATTGAGCGCACCAAGCACAATCCTCGCTACACTTTCCGCTCTTTGCATTGACTATGGAACACATTTCAAATTTATCGGAATTAAACTTGAATGTTATTTCCTTGGCTGCGGCAAGCAAAGCATCAGCATCAGCCGAATAATAAAGCCATTCCGCTTCTTCCTCACTGATACTGCCACCCGACAGCACTTTGTTTTTGATTTCTTGAATCATCATTGCTTTTGTTGAAAACAAAACAGTTGCAACCGAAAAACAAAACGGCTGCAACTGTTATTGATTGTGTAAAATATATTATTATGACCTATTTCTATCGGTAAGCATCGACAAAACTCTGCGACAAAAAGAGGAAGAGCTAAGACCAAATGAAGAATGCTCAACGGCAGAGTTTCCTCCGACACTCGCTCATCGGATTTACTGCAATTCGAACAAGCTTCCAACATGTCGCTTCTTTCGCTTGCTACTTTTATCGCCTTATTCGACTTGGGCAGAGAACTATCGACAACAGAGGAACGGAGCCTCGATATTTCGATAACCTTGTGCAAGCTATTGAACACCGCATAGGACTTTTTTGTCCAGCGGAAAAATTTGCAAACTCTTCGGTTGTTTTCAAGTTGTCTTCTTTCCATGTTATGCTTCTAATGGTCTTCTATGAGCGAATGCCTCTCCGGCTTTTCGAGGCTTTATTTGTGCCATGCCTTATCAAAATTGGTAGGCAAGTGTCAGCGTCAAGTAGTTATGATATTGGGCATTGTGAACTTTTATATTGTAATCGAACACTTCCATACCGCCCTTTCTGATGCTGATAACGGAATAGTTGTACGATATATTGAGCGCAAAATGCTTCGAAAAAGAATAACTCACTTCTGCCATTGCCAATAAATTTACCGGTTTGAACTCATATCCGTCGGTTATTTCGACCCCGCCCATCGTCTGTTCCTTATGCGAAAGTAAAACGGCAGGCACAAGACCCACCCTTGCAGACAAATTGTCCATAAGTTTATATCCGCAACTTAATGTAATATCAAGATAGGAGGTATACACGTTCAGACGTGAGAAATCTACATCTTTACTGCTTTTTTGCTTGCTTCCTTTGGTTGTATAGGCTATATCCGCCTGAAAAAACAATTTTTCGTTGCTCTCATACTTGGCATACAATCCTCCTGTAAAACCAATCCTGTGAAAACCGCTCATTCCGTCTCCATCAACCTGCGAAGGCACTGCCCCTGCGAACAATCCGGCTTTGAAGTTCTGCCCTTTCATCATTCCGACAAACAGACAAACGACAACTAAAAGAGTGAATATTTTCTTCATTCTCCCAATCGATTAAGGTTTACAAAAAGAAAGGGTTATAATCCCGTTCTTCCTTTATTGTTGACTGCGGACCATGTCCGGGATATACCACGGTATTGTCGGGAAGCGTGAGAATATTTTGTTTAAGATTGTGCAATAACAAATCCAAATCGCCTCCCTGCAAATCGGTTCTGCCTATGCTTTGGCAAAACAAGGCATCGCCTGTAACCACATACGATTCCTTTGCATTGTAATAGCTCAAGCTGCCCGGGCAATGCCCGGAGGTTTCAAGTGCTTTCAGGCTTGCTTTTCCGAAAAAGAGTTCATCACCCGGGAAGATGGCATTTGTTTTAATCACATCTGTGTTTATTTTTTTGAATCCCATGGCTTCTGCCTGCCAAGAGGCTGTTTTCAACACTTCCAATCCGTCATGCGACATACTCAATGGAAGTCTGAACTCTCTGCAAGCAAACTCGGCACCGCACAAATGGTCTATATGCGGATGGGTGAGCAAAAGATATTTCACCGTCAAGCCCTTTTTATTTACAAAATCGATGATTTCCCTTTCTTCACCCGAAGTCTGTGAACATACATCTACCAAAACACACTCGCCCGTCTCGTCATAAAGGACGTAGGTATTTACTCCAAAATGATTTTGCGGAATTATCTCTACCATATATGCCTATTTCATTTGTTACTACTGCGTTTTTCTTTATGCTTTGCCTCTTGCCAAAGATTTTCCATTTCTTCGAGAGACATACTCGGCAGACTTATATTCTTTTTCTCTGCCTCTTGCTCGATATATTCAAACCTTCGTATAAACTTCTTGTTGCATTGTTCAAGGGCATGCGAAGGATTGATGTCTGCCTTGCGAGCGTAGTTTATCATTGCAAACAACAGGTCTCCGAACTCCTCACTCAGTTTCTCCTCATTGTCTGTTTGCTCCGCCTCCGCCTTCAATTCTTCCATTTCCTCTTCAACTTTTGCCCAGGCGCCTTTGGCATTATCCCAATCAAAACCCACTCCTGCCGCTTTTTCCTGCAATCGAAACGCTTTAATCATGGAATCCAAAGAACGAGGCACGCCAGACAATACTCCTTTCCTTCCCTCTGTCAATTTTATCTGCTCCCAAGTTTTCTTAACCTCTTGAGCCGTGTCCGCCTTAACCGTTCCGTATATGTGCGGGTGGCGACGTATCAGTTTATCGCAAAGGCTGTCTATAACGGATTTTATGTCAAAATTATTCTCTTCCTGTCCTATCTTGGCGTAGAAAACAACGTGCAAGAGCAAATCACCGAGTTCTTTCTTTATATCCTCAACATCGTTGTCTTCTATGGCTTGGGCAAGCTCATAAACCTCTTCTATGGTATTGGGCTTTAAGGAAAGGTTCGTCTGTTTCCTGTCCCATGGACATTGCTCTCTCAATGTGTCCATTATTTCCAACAACTTGGCAAAAGACGTCAATGTTTCTTCGTATCTTTTTTCCATAGTCTATTCTGTTCTTTTACTTTCTTCGTCCGACCAAGAGTTTGCAATGGCTGCGATTTGCAAAGCATTCTGCCGTTTCATGCAATCGAAATGACCTTTCGGGCATTTGTCATACCCCAATTTACTGCACGGTCGACACCTTAGGTTTTCTACCTCAAAGTTATACGTTTTCGCTTTTCCGGCAGAGGCTCTATAAGGATACATGCCGAATTTCGGCACGGTATTTCCCCATACCGCTATTATGTTTTTATCCAAAGCTGCCGCTATATGCATAAGACCCGTGTCGGGAGTTACAACACCGAGTGATTTATCCAACAAATAGGCACTCTTGCTTATGTCATATACTCCACAAGCGTTAAACACCTTCGTTCCCACGCTTTTTTCTATTTCGGCAGCCTTATCTCTATCCTCCTCTCCGCCCATGAGTATAACCGGCTTGTGGATTGCTTTACATATTTGCTCAATCATTTCAACTGGCATTTGCTTTGTTATGTGTTTGCTCCCAACCACACAGGCTATATACCCGTTTTGCAAATCCAAAGGCAAAGAATCGGGATTCACAACATCATCTTCCTGCAAGAAATAATCCAAACCTTTACCGTCATTGCAGACTCCGATTTTTTGAACAGCCTTGAAGTACCTGTCAACCACATGTATTTCAGGCATCATGTCAAGTTTGAAGTTTACCAAGAGCCACTTGCGAAAATTCAATTTCGGAAAAGCAGCCCCCGAAACACCCAAAGACAATCTCAATCTGCAACTGCGAAAATTCTTTTGCAAATCGACTATGTAATCAAACCTTTCCCTGCGAAGTTCACAGACCGTATTATGCATACAATCGTCAAGAACGTGTACACAATCTATATATCTGTTGTTTTGCAGTAAGGCTGCATTTTGGCTTTTCGTCAAATAATGCAACTCAAGTCCATCGTTACTATTCTTCAACGCCCTTACCACCGGCGTTGTAAGCACTATGTCTCCGATAGAACTGAATCTGATTACCAGAATTTTCTTTAGCTTGATTTTTTTTTTCACACCAAACAGAAATATCCCTTTACAAACTTTATCCGACAGAGCCGTCAAGACTTAAACTCAACAACTTTTGGGCTTCAACGGCAAATTCCATTGGCAACTTGTTCAGAACCTCCTTTGCATAACCGTTCACAATCAAACCTATTGCCTGTTCTTGACTTATTCCCCTCTGACAGCAATAGAAAAGTTGATCTTCCGAAATCTTTGATGTGGTTGCTTCATGCTCCACAACGGAAGACTGATTCTCCACCTTTATGTAAGGGAAGGTATGGGCGCCACACTTGTCTCCAAGCAACAACGAATCGCATTGAGAGTAGTTTCTCGCATTTTCAGCCGCCTTGTTCACTTTGACCAAACCCCGATAAGAGTTTTGGCTTCTGCCTGCCGATATACCTTTGCTTATTATCGTACTTTTGGTATTGCGTCCTATATGCAGCATTTTAGTACCCGTGTCAGCCTGTTGGCAGTTATTGGTAACGGCAACGGAATAAAATTCTCCAACGGAATTATCTCCCTGCAATATACAGCTCGGATATTTCCACGTTATGGCAGAACCTGTCTCCACCTGTGTCCATGACAACTTAGCATTGTTACCCTTACAAATTCCCCTCTTGGTTACAAAGTTATAAATTCCTCCCTTGCCTTCTTTATCTCCCGGATACCAATTTTGAACCGTAGAATATTTGACTTCGGCATCTTGCATCACAACTATTTCCACTATTGCCGCATGAAGCTGGTTCTCGTCTCGTCTCGGTGCTGTACAACCCTCCATGTACGAAACATAGCTTCCTTGGTCGGCAACTATCAAAGTGCGTTCAAATTGCCCCGTACCGCTTGCATTGATACGAAAGTAGGTTGACAGTTCCATCGGACAACGAACGCCCTTTGGAATATAACAAAAACTACCATCGGAAAACACTGCCGAATTTAATGCTGCAAAATAGTTATCACTTGCAGGCACAACACTACCCAAGTACTGTTTCACCAAATCCGGGTAATTCTTCACAGCCTCTCCGAACGAACAGAAAATGACGCCGGCTTTTTCCAATGTGTCCCGAAAAGTGGTCTTCACGCTCACCGAATCCATCACCGCATCAACTGCCACTCCGCTCAAACGCTTCTGCTCATCGAGCGAAATGCCCAATTTGTCGAAAGTTTCCAACAATGCGGGGTCTACCTCATCAAGGCTTTCGAGCTGTTTCTTCTTTTTCGGTGCAGCGTAATATATAATGTCTTGCAGATTTATCGGAGGTATATCCAAATGCGCCCATTTCGGCATCTCCATCTTGAGGAATTTACGATAGGCATTCAAGCGAAATTCTCGTAACCATTCGGGTTCTTGTTTCATTTCGGAGATTCGGCATATCACCTCTTCATTCAATCCCTTTTCAATCAAATCCGTCTCCACATCTGTAACAAATCCGTACTTATACTGCTCGTTTGTTACACTTTCGATTAAATCTTTGTCATTTTCCATATCGAGAAAACAAATTAAAGCCGGTAAAAGGCTGTGGGTGTGCAAAGGTACTGCTTTTGCCGTTCATGACAAAATTATCCCAAAGCAATCACAACCGTTTTTCTATAAACAGACTGAATATCAAAAAGCGACAACTGTCCGCCGAACAGGTCGTTTTTCCACTCAAACAGCCTTTCGATACTTGACCGATTACGTAAAATGGTGTGTCTAAACCATGTAGCTTATTTTTTTTTCGTACCTTTGCAAGTCTGAGTATAAGAATGAGAATATGAGATACTTAAAAACCGACAGCAGGTTCAAACGCTATTGCATAACCACGGCTTTACCTTATGCAAACGGACCTGTCCACATAGGGCATTTGGCAGGGGTTTATGTACCTGCCGACATCTATGCCAGATATTTACGATTGATGAAAGAGGACGTGTTGTTGATAGGAGGCAGTGATGAACACGGAGTGCCTATTACCATAAAAGCACGAAAGGAAGGTGTAAGTCCGCAGGATATAGTGGACAGATACCACAATATAATCAAGCAATCTTTTCAAGAATTCGGTATTTCGTTCGATATTTACTCTCGAACGACAAGCCCAATACACAATCGCACGGCATCGGACTTTTTCAAAGATTTGTACGACAAAGGGAAATTCATAGAGAAAACGTCCAAACAGTACTACGATGCCGAGGCTGAAACGTTTCTTGCAGACAGATATATAACAGGCACATGTCCGCATTGCGGCAACGAAAAGGCATATGGCGACCAATGCGAGGCATGCGGCACTTCTCTTTCTGCCACGGATTTAATCAATCCCAAGTCGACCCTTTCCGGTGCCGTTCCGCAACTGAAAGAGACAAAACATTGGTATTTGCCCTTAAACGAATATGAGGACTTCATGAGGCAGTGGATTTTGGAAAGACACAAGGAATGGAAGACCAATGTTTACGGACAATGCAAGAGTTGGATTGAACAGGGTCTGCAAGAGAGAGCTGTAACAAGGGATTTGGATTGGGGTGTCAAAGTTCCGCTTCCCGATGCCGAGGGAAAGGTGCTTTACGTTTGGTTCGATGCTCCGATAGGTTATATTTCCAACACCAAAGAGCTTAAACCCGATGAATGGGAAAAGTGGTGGAAAGACAACGACACCAAATTAGTTCACTTCATAGGCAAGGATAATATTGTTTTTCATTGTATCATTTTCCCCGCAATGCTGAAAGCGGCAGGAGATTATATTTTGCCGGATAACGTTCCTGCCAACGAGTTTCTTAATCTTGAAGGCGATAAAATATCCACGTCTCGCAACTGGGCGGTTTGGCTCCACGAATATTTGAAAGACTTTCCGAACAAACAAGATGTGCTGAAATACGTTTTGTGTGCCAATGCTCCGGAAACAAAGGACAACGATTTTACTTGGAAGGACTTTCAA
The DNA here is from genome assembly GCA_964606345.1 of uncultured Bacteroidaceae bacterium. Lineage (GTDB taxonomy): Bacteria > Bacteroidota > Bacteroidia > Bacteroidales > P3 > Onthomorpha. Next base: position 18,606 of record CAZSFV010000015.1, read on the forward strand.
ACTCGCAACAACAGCGAGCTTGTCGCCATATTCGGCAACTTTGTCAACCGCACAATGGTTCTTACACACAAATACTTCGGCGGAAAAGTTCCGAAAAAAGGCGAATTGTCCGACTGCGACAAACAAACAATGGAGGAAATAAGCCTTTATCCCGAAAGGATTGGGCGTTCCATTGAACAGTATCGTTTTCGTGAAGCATTGAATGAGTTGATGAATCTTGCTCGAACGGGCAACAAATACCTTACTGAGAACGAACCGTGGAAAACTATCAAGGTTGACGAGGCGAGAACAGCCACCGTGCTGAATATTTCTTTGCAGATATGTGCCAACCTTGCCGTTCTATCCTCTCCGTTTATGCCGATAACGGCAGAGAAGCTCGCAAAAATGTTGAACGCAAAGCCTGTCGCATGGTTTGAAGCCGGAAATACGGAATTGTTGTCCGAAAATGCCGAAATAAATCCGCCGGAACTTCTGTTCGAGCAGATAGACGACAAAACAATCGATTTACAAATAGAAAAATTACAGCAAACAAAAAAAGCAAATGCTCTGTCGGAGGCAAGCGTAGAGGCTCAAAAGGAAACCATCAGCTTTGACGATTTTGCCAAAACGGACATACGCATAGGCACAATACTCTCAGCAGAAAAGGTTGCAAAAACAAAAAAACTTTTGAAGCTGACCGTGGACACCGGCATAGACAAGCGGACGATAGTGAGCGGCATTGCAGAATACTGCAAACCGGAGGAAATCATCGGAAAGCAAGTATCGGTGCTTGTGAACCTTGCCCCAAAGAACATAAAGGGCATTGAAAGCCATGGCATGATACTTATGGCAGAGAATCCAGATGGTTCTTTGTGCTTTGTTTCCCCTGAAAAAACAATTAAAAACGGAGGTACGGTAAGGTAGTGGCAAATGCTTACTGCGAAACGGCGATTCGCCAAAAACGAATCGGCGATTCATTTTTCCCAAACGGCGTTTTAATTTTTTGAATCGGCGATTCGCTGCAAGCAATTTACCAAGCCATATAATACTCTCTGTTTCAGATAATACGAAAATTTGATTTTGAATTATAGATTGACAAAATGAAAAAGATAAAAAGTGCATTGATTTCAGTCTTTCACAAAGACGGTTTAGACGAAATAGTAAAACAGCTTGATGAAAACGGAGTGGTGATTTACTCCACGGGAGGAACTTACGACTACATTTGTAATCTCGGCATCAAAGCCGAGACGGTAGAGAGTCTCACAGGTTACCCGTCCATTCTTGGTGGCAGGGTGAAGACGCTTCACCCGAAAGTGTTCGGCGGAATATTGTCTCGCCGAGACAATCCGAAAGACGCAGAACAGACAAAGGAATACGGCATACCCGAAATCGACCTTGTGATTGTCGATTTGTATCCTTTCAAAAAGACTGTGGCAAGCGGAGCGAGCGAGAGCGACATAATAGAAAAGATTGACATAGGCGGAATTTCCCTTATACGTGCCGCCGCAAAGAACTTCAACGATGTGCTTATTGTTCCTTCCGTTGAGCATTACGGAGAATTGCTGAACTTAATCAAAACCAAGGACTGCAGCACAAGCATTGAAGACCGCCGACGTTTTGCCGCATACGCTTTTGCCCAAAGCTCGGATTACGACACTGCGATATTCGAATACTTCAATCGCAGCGAGAATCTGCCTGTCTTCAAGCAGAGTTGTCATGAAGCAAACAGCCTTCGTTACGGAGAAAATCCACACCAAAAGGGTTGCTTTTTCGGAGATTTGACTTCGTTTGTTGAGCAACTTCACGGCAAGGAGATTTCGTACAACAACATAGGCGATATAGATGCCGCATGCAGGCTGATAGATGATTTTGAAGAAACGACTTTCGCCATAATCAAGCACAACAACGCCTGCGGATTGGCAAGCCGCCCTACTTTGAAACAGGCTTATGCCGATGCTTTGGCGGGCGACCCTGTTTCGGCTTTCGGCGGTGTTTTGGTTTGCAACCGCCCAATAGACAAAGAAACGGCAGAGGAAATGAACAGCTTGTTCATGGAAATCTGCATAGCTCCCGACTACTCGGAAGAGGCATTGGAAATTTTGAAATGCAAAAAGAACCGCATTCTTTTGAAACGCAAAGATGCAGCAATGCCGAAGGTGATGTTCCGCTCTGCACTTAACGGTGTTTTGGTGCAAGATACCGACAGCAAAACAGAAAAAGCAGAAGAGCTTTGCTCCATCACCTCTGCCTCTTTGACCGACAAACAAAAAGAAGACCTCGCTTTTGCGAACAAAATAGTCAAACATACAAAATCTAACGCCATTGTGCTTGCCAAAGACAAGCAACTGTGTGCAAGCGGAACGGGACAAACAAGCCGTGTGGACGCATTGAAACAAGCCATTGAGAAAGCAAAAAGTTTCAACTTCGATTTGAACGGCGCCGTTATGGCTTCGGACGCATTCTTTCCTTTCCCAGATTGTGTTGAAATAGCAGACAAAGAGGGAATAAAGGCGGTTATACAACCGGGGGGCAGCGTCAATGACAAGAAAAGCATAGAATACTGCGAACAACACGGCATAGCAATGGCAATGACAGGATTTCGCCATTTCAAACATTAGGATACAAATTCGGAAGATAAATTGAAACACTGACCCGAAACCATCGTAAAAGGAGGAAACAAGAAGTAAATATGGGATTATTTTCATTTTTAACCAGAGAAGTGGCGATAGACTTGGGTACTGCCAATTCCATCGTTATCTGCAACGATAAAGTGGTTGTGGACGAGCCTTCCATAGTGGCAGTCGACCAAACCACAAAGAAGATTATTGCTGTGGGTAAGAAAGCAATGCAGATGGACGGCAAAACTCACGAGGCTATAAAGACCATACGACCGTTGCGAGACGGAGTAATCGCCGATTTCGATATGGCAAACGATATGATTCGTGAGCTTATCAAAATGATCAACATAAAAAAGACCATAATACCACCATCTCTAAAAATGGTGATTTGCATACCGAGCGGTATTACCAATGTGGAAGAAAGAGCCGTGAGAGACGCTGCCGAACAAGCCGGAGCAAAGGACGTGAGACTTATTCACGAACCAATGGCTGCCGCAATAGGTATAGGCATTGATGTGCTTGAACCTGTCGGCAACATGATTATAGACATAGGGGGCGGAACGAGTGAAATAGCCGTCATAGCATTGGGGGGTATCGTTTGCAACAAGTCTATAAGAATAGCCGGCGATGAGTTCAATCAAGACATTATCGACTATATGCGTAAGCAGCATAACATACACATTGGTGAGCGAATGGCGGAAAGGATTAAGATTGCCGTCGGTGCTGCCATTCCCGAGCTGAGCGATCCGCCCGAGGACTTTGCCGTTCAAGGTCGAGACGTGCTTACGGGAATACCGAAAGAGCTGTATGTAAACTACAAAGAGATTGCACATGCTTTGGATAAATCTATCGCAAAGGTTGAAAGTGCTGTTTTGGAAGCCCTTGCAATGACTCCTCCGGAGCTTGCCTCAGACATCTACCACACCGGTATATATCTTGCCGGCGGTGGAGCTTTGCTGAAAGGCTTGGACGCAAGACTTCAAGCAAAAACAAAACTTCCGGTTCATGTGGCAGAAGACCCTTTGAGGGCAGTGGCAAGAGGCACCGGTATGGCATTGAAGCACTACGACGAATACACCTTCCTTATAAAATAATCTGTATAACCTTATCACAAAATAATCGGAGAACTCTGTTGACATGAGCAAAGAGGGCTCCGATTTGTTTTAACGGCATGAGAACTCGGGAAAAAGAGATAACAAGGGTTACACTTATTGGCAGCATCGTAAACCTTCTGCTGACTGCAATAAAGATTGTGGCGGGAATCGTGGGCAAGAGCAGTGCCATGATAGCCGACGGTATTCACTCGCTGAGCGACCTTGCGAGCGACATAGTCGTTCTGATATTCGTTCCCATCGCAGGAAAAGCCAAGGACAAGAATCATCAATACGGACACGGAAAATTTGAAACACTTGCAACACTCGTTGTCAGTCTTATCCTTATGGTTGTTGCAATAAGACTTGTTGCAAGCTCTGTGCAAAGTATACTGTCGGTACTTTCGGGGAATGTGTTGCCTAAACCGGGTTACATTGCCCTCGTGGCTGCCGGCATATCCATTATTTCAAAAGAAATACTTTACCGATATACGGCATTTGTTGCTCGAAAAACAAACTCATCGGCATGCGAAGCCAATGCTTGGCATCATCGTTCCGATGCGTTGTCCTCCATAGGCTCGTTACTTGGAATTGGCGGGGCTGTAATATTGGGCAACAAATGGACCATACTCGACCCGATAGCTGCCACAATAATCGGTTTGGCAATATTGTTCATTGCCTTAAAGATGGCAAAACCTCCGATGGAGGAACTTATGGAAAAGTCTTTGAATGAAGAAACGGAAAAGAGAATAACGGACATAATTCTCTCGACAGAAGGCGTGCGGAATATGCACAACTTGAAGACAAGACGTAACGGCCAAAGCAAAATCATAGACTGCCATATCAGAGTGAGACGAACAATAAGCATTGTGGAGGCTCACGATATAGCAAGCACGGTGGAAAAAAACTTAAAACAGGAATTTGGAGACGAAACCCAAATCAACGTTCATATAGAGCCGGAGAAAGAACTGCCGTCCTAATCTCCGAACTCTATATTCAACCCTTTTGCCGTTTGAACGATGAAACTATCGGGAGACACCAAATGAGGCTCACGCAGTGCCTCCTCCAATGTGACGGCTATTATGTCGGGGTGCTTGTACGCAACCATTTTTCCGAACTCTCCTTTCATTGCAAGCTCAAAAGCCTTTACTCCGAACTCCGAAGCGAGTACTCTGTCGTATGCAATCGGTGTGCCGCCACGCTGAAGATGTCCGAGAACGGAAACCCTTATGTCATGCTCAACGCCTATTTCCTCTAATTCCAATTTCAATGCCTGCCCTATGCCGCCAAGTTTGAAATTGGCATAACCGGGTTCACTTGGTTTCAAGCCGACCTTTTGACCTTTTGCATTCCTGCTTCCTTCTGCCACAACTATTATGCAGAAGCCGCGACCCTTTTTGTATCGAGTTTCTATCTTCTCTTTGATTCTTTCTATGTTGTAGGGAATTTCCGGAATTATGCACACATCGGCACCTCCTGCAATGGCTGCATTCAAAGCTATCCAACCGGCATCTCGACCCATTACTTCCAAAATAAAAACACGATTGTGGCTTGCTGCTGTTGTAACGAGTTTATCGACGGATTCGGTTGCAATTTGCACAGCCGTTTGAAAGCCGAAAGTAAAATCCGTCATGGATAGGTCGTTATCTATCGTCTTTGGCACTCCTATTATATTCAAACCCTTTTCGTACAATGCCTTTGAAATACGCTGCGAACCGTCTCCGCCTATATTTATCACAGCATCCACTCCCATGTATTGCAGTTTGCGTATCATTTGATCGCTGACATCTACGGTTTCCCATGTACCATCGGATTTTTTTACGGGATAAGCAAAAGGACCACCCTTGTTTGTCGTTCCGAGAATCGTTCCTCCCTTAACCAATATGCCCGATACACTGTCTTGATCCAAAACCACAACCTCGGTAGGCTCTCTCAATACTCCGTTAAACGACTCTATGCAACCAATAACCTCCCAATCCTTCTCTCGAGAAGCCCTTTTCACTATCGCCCTGATAACAGCATTCAAACCGGGACAATCACCGCCACCGGTCAAAACCATAAGTCTTTTCATAACTTTCCTATTTCATTAAAGCAAGGGATTATCTCCTCCACCTTATTCAATACATCGTCTCTGCCCATTTTGTTTTCGGAAGAAGTGAGCAACACTTCGGGCAGTTCTTCCCAATATTCCGACAAACAATCTTTGAATCTCTGCAAAGAAAGCCTGTTTTTTTCGGTGTTTTGTTTGTCTGTCTTGGTGAACAACACAACGAACGGCACGGCGTTCTCGCCCAAAAAATTGATAAACTCAACATCTATCCTTTGAGGTTCCAAACGAGAATCAACCAATACGAACACAGTAAGCAGATTTTCCCTCTGTAAAATATAGCTGTTTATCATCTGCTTCCACCTTTTCCTGTTTTCCATAGACGTTTTGGCGTATCCGTAGCCCGGCAAGTCCACCAAATACCATGTATCGTTTATCGAGAAATGATTTATCAGCTGCGTTTTTCCGGGTTGTGAAGACGTTTTAGCCAAATCCTTTTTTTCGACAAGCATGTTTATGAGAGAACTCTTTCCAACGTTGCTTCGTCCTATAAAAGCAAACTCCGGTCTGTCCGGTGCAGGGCATTCGGCATTCTTTGAACTGCTTTTGACAAACTCTGCCTTCTTTATAATCATACTTGGTTGAGAAATTAGATTTTAATGTAGCGTTTCCGCTTGTCTTCGTATATGTCCGCTATGGTTACAAGGATACCGGTCTCCTCCACATCGGAGAAATGCTTATTGATTGAGGTTCCAAAACTTTTCATTGTGGAGGATAAGTTCATATAAGCATTAACCAACGGCGGGATATTTTCGTTCAACTCCCTCACATGTCTGACCAATATCTGATAATCTTCCTTATAGTTCTTTCCGTTGAAGAGCTTGACCAATAGGTTGTAGTCTGTCTCAATCTCAACGCTCTCCTTAGGAAGTACCAAGCCTTCATTATCCGGAAAATGCTTCTTATAAAAGTATAGAATGTAATCTCTTGCCGTTCTATTCATCGATGGATACATCGTAATCTTACCGAAAAAATATTTGATGCTCTCATCTTTCACCACCAAGCCGCCCAAGCCGTCCCAAAGATTATCCAACGAGTACATACCCTTGCGAAGGTTGTGCGTAGGCTGGTAATCGGGGCGGACAAACGAACGTCCGAGTTCCATGGTGTTGTCAAGATAGTGATTGATGAACGTATCGGTAAATTCAAACAAATCAGCAGTGGCACTCAACAGCTCTCCATTGGCTTGCTTGAATATATCCTTTCCTACAATGTAACGATACCCGCCTATTATTTCCTCATCATTGGAATCCCAAACAAAGAGTTGCTTATAGCAATGAGGTTCCGGTGCAAGGTCATACTCATCAATGTCGCACTCCGTGCCGCTACCCCCTCCGTTGGCACCAAAACTTATTTCACGCAACCGTCCTATTTCCCTCATTATGTTCGGCGTCTTATGGGCGGTGGTAATATATATTTCCCTGCCCCCATAATTCGTTTTCTTCAACAAGGTTGCCGCTCCAAGCTCCTCCTTTATCAGAGCCTTATCAACGGGAGCTATTACGTAAGAAGTATCTATTGATTTATCCATTATGCTTTCATGTTTTGCGGGTTAAACTCAGCCTGCGGATTATCTTTGAGGCTGTAAACGTGTCGGCGAATCAGCTGCGCCCATTGCGAATAAGTCCGACTTTTATCGAAGATTGTGTAAGATATAGGTTTGCCAAAAGTAAGCGTTATCGTCTTATTCTTGTATCGGAACATCTCATCGGGCAACAATATCATTTCCAAGTCGAATTTTATTCCGAACAGCCTGCGAAGTCGCGACAGTCTGTAAAAACGTTTGGAGTTCATACCTTCTATATATACCGGAGTAACATTCCGTTTGAACTCCACAGCTTTTTTGACAAACGTTTTCTTCCAAGGAAAATCCTGAAACTTACCATCAATGTACTTTGACTCCGTTCCGGCAGGGAAGAACATAACACAGGCATCTCCTTCAAAGGCTTCGTTCAACACATCATGGTTAGAAGCATTCCTTCCGTACTTGTTAATCGGCACAAACGTCCCTTTGAAGCCTGGCAATGCACACAGCAAATCATTAACCGGAAAAAGAACATCATTCCTTCTCTCTCCGACAACGCTTATCAACGACATGCCGTCAATACTTCCTATCGGATGGTTCGATACCACCAAAGCACGAGTATCGCTCGGAACATTTTCCGGATTATTCACCACAAGTTTGACATTCAATTCCTTTTTTATGACACAATCCGCAAAGGCAGCACCTTTGAAATCCCTATACTGATATATAATACGGTTTATCTCATCAAGGTGAATAAGTTTCTTGAAACGGTTCAACAGAAATTTGGGCAAGACACGAAGCAACTTCTTATTCTTGCTTGCTATCAATCTTTCCAAACTTATAAAGCACGCTGTGATTTGCTGATTATCGGTATTGCTCATTTCTGTCATTCAAATTGAACTCGCAAAGGTACGAAATAATTAAAGAACAAGTCTTATCTCTCTTGCGTTTTCCGCCACAGTCTTTATTTCTATTACGACATAACGCTCCGGCAATATTTCCTTTACCCTTCCGCTCCACTCCATAAAGCAATAGCTGCCACTGTAAAGATATTCCTCCACCCCTATTTCCTCTGCCTCACGTATGCTGTTCAATCTATAAAAATCAAAATGATAAATCTCGCCCTCGCTTTCGGAGAAATAAGCGTTCACTATCGCAAAAGTAGGCGAACAAACATTATCCTCACAGCCCAAAACCTTACAAAGAGCCTTGGTGAAAGTTGTCTTACCTGCTCCCATCTTCCCCTCCAACGCAAAAACTCTCTCCTTGCCGCAAAGGCACAACACATCTTTCGCCACAGTCTCCAATTCCGATAAACTTTCTACCCTGTAAACCTTTTCCATTACCCTCTCTTGTTTACCAAATGTATGAACGGTATCAATATCTCCTCCATCGAAATTCCCCCATGCTGGAATGTGTTCTTGTAATACTGCACATAGTAATTAAAGTTGTTCGGATAAGCGAAGAAATCGTTTGCCCTTGCGAATATATATGGAGAAAGAATATTCAAACGAGGCAACAATATATCCTCCGGCTTGCCGACGGCATACACTTCTTTATCATTATAATCCAACAACCGACCAACCTTATACCTTAGGTTTACCGAAGCCTCTTTCGTTGCCTTTATCTTAATCGGTTTATTCACTCTGACCGAACCATGGTCGGTTGTAATGAACACATTCACGTCCTTATCGCTCAAAAACTTCAATACCTCCAAAAGCGGAGAATGAGCAAACCACGTTTGGGTAACACTTCTGTAAGCCTTTTCGTCTTCTGCCAACTCCCTGACCAAATCCGACTCCGTCCTTGCGTGAGAAAGCATATCGATGAAGTTATACACTATAACATTCAGCTTATTGTGCATAAGGTTTGGCAGATTGTCTATCATCCGTTTGCCGTACGTAACATTCAAAACCTTGTGATACGTTGTCTTTATGTTGATATTGTGCCGCAAAAGCTGCTTTTGCAAAAAAGCATGCTCATTCTGGTTTTTGTTTCCCTGCTCATCTTCGTCCAGCCACAAGTCCGGATAAGTATTCTTTATGTCATAGGGCATCAAACCTGCAAAGAGAGCATTCCTTGCAAACTGCGTAGTCGATGGTATAATGCTGTAATAAAGCTCCTCCGCCTCCACATGCAAATAAGGCTCTATCATCGGCTGCAAGGCCTTCCATTGGTCAAAACGGAAATTGTCTATCACAATCAAAAACGACGGCTTATTCTCTTTCAAGCTCGGAAAAACCTTTTTCTGCAACAACCTGTGCGAAAGCAAAGGCACTGCATCGTCCTTTTTCTTTATCCAAGAGACGTAGTTCCTCTCATAATACTTCGAGAACTGAACATTTGCCTCCGCCTTCTGCTGCTTCAATATCTCAAAAATACTCTTATCGTTCGACTCGGCAAGCTCTATTTCCCAATAGACCAACTTTTTATAAATATCAACCCACTCTTCAAAATCCGGATTTTCCATCATTCTCAACCCAATCCTATTAAACTCCTGTCGGTAGTTCATGGTAGATTGCTCACTCACAAGACGTTTTGTCTCCAAATGCTTTTTCAAAGTAAGCAATATCTGATTCGGATTTACCGGCTTTATGAGGTAGTCCGAGATTTTGCTGCCTATCGCCTGCTCCATTATATGTTCCTCCTCGCTCTTGGTAATCATGATTACAGGCAAAGCAGGATAACGGTTCTTTATCATCGTAAGCACCTCCAAACCCGTCAATCCGGGCATATTTTCATCTAAAAAAATGATATCAACCGAGCGAGCAGACAAAATATCAAGAGCCTCATTGCCGTCTATTGCCGGCAACACCTCATAGCCCTTAGTCTCCAAGAAAAGAATATACGGTTTGAGTAAGTCGATTTCGTCATCAACCCAAAGTATCTGTGCCATCTGATTTCCATTAAAACGTTTTCCTTATTTCAAACGTCTCATCGTCCGAAATTGGTATACACCTTAGAAAACTATTTGAGGAAATCCACTATCCTGCCCTCGTCTAAAGTTATGGACTTGAATAAATCGACCAACTTACCGTCCTCCAACAACACAATCAAGGGCTGCCTGCCCTTTGTTGCAGAAAGAAAATCCGTTGCAGGAACAAGAACGGAAGGCAAACGCTCCACTCCTGTGGCAGAGTAGAACTTATCTATGTTTTTTTCATTGCCCCAAAAAGCCACTGCAAAGTTCTCCTTTGCCAAATCATGCCTCTCTATCATCACGTTCAGCTTGATTGCCGTTCTTTTGCAATGCTTGCAACCCGTAGAGTACAAACACAACACCTTTCTCCCCTTCTCCACGTTCAATTCTGCAAGTTCGTCATTCTTCAAAAGCTCGTTGAACTTCTCCATATTGAGACTCGCACTCTTGTCGTACAGAGAATAAACAATCAAATCGGGAGCCTTTATGATGTAAGCCGTTGCCGTGCTTGCCACAAAGAGAGCCAAACACAACCACTTGCACCATTTTTTTCTCAAGCCCTGTTGCCAAAACAAAAAGTAGGACAGAGCCAACAGAATAACATTCTTTATGATTGTCTGACCATCTGAAAGTATCAGCACCGTGCCAAAACAATGGCAATTCTCATCAGACACATCAAACAAAACGGGTTTGAGCAACACATACAGGGTAAAGAACGCCAAACAAGCCACCGCCAACCAACGCATCAGCCTTTGGCAAAGCCCCGCAATCAGAGACAAACCCACAAACACCTCAAATCCGACAAGAAACCTTGTCAGAAACTGAGTAACATTCCACGAGAACAACTTATGTTCGAAAACGAACATATCAACCGCATCAATCGACAAATACTTAGTGATTGCAGAAACCACAAACACCACTCCTATCAGCACCCTTGCCGCAATGCCGATTGTTCGTTTCGCCTCCATAAGCCTAATTTTCGAAACAAGCCACAGCGGTAGCGGAAGCTCCCGGAGCTGCTTTCTTATTCAAAAGCTCGTCTATCTTCAAAGTAGAGCAATCTCCGTCATAGTCGGCAACCAACGTTGTATCTCCATTGTTGTATTCACAAAGACAATCCGTTGTATCTGCACAAGAGAAGAATGCAAGCGAAACAGCAAGCACTCCAACCGAAAAAACAACCTTTTTCATATCAAATTTCATTTATCATCAAACAAAAATAAGGGGAACTCCTTCCTTGGAAAGAAGCGTTCCCCACCATAAATCTTAGTTTAGATTACTTTTCTTCACAAGAAAGAACGACTGTACCAAGTCCTTCTATATTTTGCCACTTGTCGTCCAATGTAAGATCTCCCAATTTAACTTCATCGCAATCTCCATCGAATTCTGTAACAGTTCCTACAACTCCTACATTATCTCCATCGATAGTTGCTTGACAATCACAATCTGATTTGTTGTTGCAAGAAGCGAATGCAAACATGGCAACGCCACCCAAAATAAACAATGCTTTTTTCATAGTACTAAACTTTTACTTTTTATTCCTACTCTATTCAAGGATTTTCGGACTACTCCCAAGCCTGCACAGCAGGCTTACCTATTTTATTTTCTATTCTTTTTAGACTTAACCAATGCTTTTTGTACTGTACCCTTGTATGCAGGTTCGTTCAAGCATTCACTAACAGCAGCCTCTTCAGCCTCTGCTCTTTGTGATAGTTCTTTATACTTCTTGAACGCCTCTGTTCCGTTAGCTTTGTTCTTTTGAGCTGCTTCCAACTCATCAGCAAACTTAACGAACTTCTCAACTTTAGCCTTGCAAGGGTCTTCTTTTGCAGCAGGAGCTGCCTTATCAGACTTTGCATTTGCTTTTGCAGCAGGTTTTGCATCATTTGCAGCAGGGGCTTCTGCCTCTTCAACAGGAGCTTCTGCTACCTCTTCTACTTGTGTCTCCTCTGCAGGAGTCGCAATTTCGGTTGTGGTTTCTGTCTTTCCGCCACATGCAGCCATCAATGCAACTACGGCTGCTCCCAAAAATACTCTTTTCAATTTCATTTTATAAATGCTTTAAAGTGAATATGTTTCTTAGCGGGGGCAAAGGTACAAAAAAAAGTCGCTCCATTGCAATATTTTGAGGTGTTTTTGTTCGTTTCACCTCTTTTACCACTGTAACACAAGTGTTTACCATCACGTTTGTTCGTTCTTTTTCAGCATTTCGTTCTGTACGAACAGCGATTCTTTGTGGATTTGTTCAAATATGTCTTTAACGAACTCGGCAGCAAGACCTTTCTTTTCGGCTTGCTGCATACGCTCTTTCAGTAACTTATTCCATCGGTTGAGTTGCAATGCAGACATGTTTTTCTGCTTCTTTATATAGGAAACTCGTTGCGAAACCTCCATTCTTTTTTCCAAAAGACCGATTATTTCCGTATCAATCTTGTCTATCTCCTCACGCAACAGCTCCAAATCGGTTTGTTCTTGGTCTTCTTCGCATGTGATGTTCAATTTCTCTATCATGCTGTGAAGTTCATCGGGGGTAAGCTGTTGTTCGGCATCTGTTTTGGCTTGTTGCGGGCAAGGGTGTGTTTCCACCATCAGCCCGTCAAAGCACAGGTTCATGGCTGTCTGTGCAAGTTCAAAGACGAGTTCCCTTTTGCCTGCTATATGGCTTGGATCGCACAACACTTTCAGCTCCGGCATGAGTCGTCGCAGCTCTATCGGTATCTGCCACAGCGGACTCTGTCGATAGATACCGTTGTCGGCAAGCGAAAAACCCCTGTGTATGGCATAAACGTTTTTGCAATTACTCTTTTGCAGACGTTCTATCGCCCCTATCCATAATTTCAAATCGGGATTGAGCGGATTCTTTACGAATATCGGCATATCCGTTCCGCTCAACGCATCTGCTATTTCCTGCATCGAAAAAGGATTGCCGGAGGTTCTCGCTCCAATCCACAGTGCATCTATATTGTTTTGCAGGCACAAGTCTACGTGTTCCGCACTTGCCACTTCGGTGCATACTCTCAGCCCGAAAGTGCTTCGAACATCAGTGAGCCACGCCAAGCCTGCCTTTCCCACTCCCTCAAACGCCGAGGGTCTGGTGCGAGGCTTCCACAAGCCCGCCCGAAAAAAGACATCGGGATAATCTGTGAGCCTTGCTGCTGCCGACATGAGCATATCCCTGCTTTCTGCCGAGCAAGGACCGGCTATCAGCAACTTTTCAGTTGAGACAAATCTCAATCTCGTCATTCAAACTCTTGCTAAAGACGGTGTAAACAGCCGGATTATTTCTCCGCTTTGCCTTTACGGCATTCTCCTCTGCCGCCTCACCTGCATTCAGATGCTTCACCTGCTCTTCCAAGTCCTCTTCCCAAAGCTCTATTTGCTTATTGAAATAGTAAAAATCCTCCATATGCGTTCCCTTCGTTTGTGATTGGATACACTAAGGGAACGACCGAGGCAACTCAATATTGTATCGCCACCCGGCTTTTATGCTTTCTTAGAAGGTAAGGACTATGGAATTTTTCTTTGCCAGCTTCCGCATGTTGATAAGGGCATAACGCATTCTGCCCAAGGCGGTATTGATGCTCACGCCTGTTTTGTCGGCAATTTCCTTAAACGACATGTCGGCATAGTGCCGCATTATGAGAACACGACGCTGCTCCTCGGGCAACTGCTTTACCAATTTCCTTATATCTTTGTGAACCTGCTTGCGAATGATTCTGTTCTCTGCCGATTCGTCGAAGCTGTCTATAACGTCGAATATGTCATTGTCTTCAGTCGAATGCAACAATCGCAATTTTTGGTTCTTTCTGAAATGATCTATGACCAAATTATGGGCAATCCTCATGACCCACTGTATCAACTTTCCTTCGTCCCGATAAATTCCGGCACGGAGTGTGGAATCCACTTTTATGAAAGTTTCCTGGAATATGTCGTCCGTCAAAGCTCTATCCTTGACCATGGAGAATATATAATTGTATATCCTCTGCTGATGCCTTGTCATCAACACCTCGAACGCCTCTTTTTCGCCCGAAGCATAAGCCTTGACCAAATCAAAATCACTTCTTTCATCTACTCTGCTCATAAACATTCCTTTTTATAAACTTCAACAACGGGCTGCGTCCGCTCGCCCGAAATCGTCATTTGGTTGTTTCTGTAAAAGAAGTAATAATTCTGCTCTATAATCTTTTCGTTTTCGTTAATCAAGGAGTTTTCGCTGCAAAGATATGCCAAAAGCCCGTACTCTCCAAATTTTTTTACGCTTTTTATTCGTAATATTTTTTCAACCGACTGATTGTCAACACATTTCAAAAGCATTATTTTCCCCTTCCCCCGTTTTCGCAAACCACACAGGCACAAGCCCTTGACGAAAGGCTGATTCAAAAAATTCTTTGGCTGATTCATTTTTTTGAATCAGCCATCCATTCCGGCGAATCGGCGATTCGTTTTTCGGGCTTCTTTCTTTGAGGCGTTTCTTTCGGCTGTTCGGACATGTGATTTCGGCTTTCCGTAAAATCGGATTTGCTTTCCACAACAGCGAATGAACGGAGCAAAATTCCGAATAAGGAAAGAAATTTTGTCTGAAAGCATCGGCAATATCTCTAAAAGTGGTATATTTGCATCTTTGAAGTAAATTTTGTTTCGGACTATGAATAGAAGAAAATACTTTTTTGGGGGATTGTTATTCTTGTTGGCTCTGACGCTTTGTGCGGAGCTTTCGGCACAACGACAAAACCGTGCGCCTTTGGTGAGATTGGGTTTCAGAGCGGGCTTCAACATGAGCGACCTCACTTCTGCCAAAGGTTTGGACATATACAACGGTCTTGCTTATTTTGACGACAAGTTGAACTACATAGGATTTACCGATACCAAGCCTTTTAAGTATGGCTTTAATGCCGGTTTGGCGGCACAGGCTCAACTTTCGGACTCCTGGTTTTTGCAATCCAATCTTTTGTTCTCCACAAAAGGGTATAAGTTGAACACTCAAAACGTTGAAATCAGCACAAACGCCGATTATCTTCAAATTCCCGTCGAGCTTATGTATAAGTACGAGTTGAGCGATGATTGGAGGCTGATCGGTTCGATTGGTGCTTTCTTCGGCGTGGGCATTTACGGCTTTACCTACTTTGAAGACCACTACGGAGAGGACGAACACCCGAGAGGACAGCACTTGAACGCCAACAAACCGACCTTGAATCACGAAACAGGAGAGCATAACCTCATCTGCTTCGACCCAACCGTACACGGGCAAGTGTTTTGGAAAGACAAAGACGACACCTTTGCCTCCGACGGCACATGGGCAATCGATGCAGGCTTGCAAATTGCCTTGGGCTGCGAGTACAAGAGCTTTCAGTTGTCGGTCTCTTACCAATACAGCCTCACCCCTCTTTACAATTACGGCAAAGAATTTAAGAATCGCTACACCTCAAAGAACATGAACCACACCAACTCTTTCGATTACTTCGGCATAGATGCACCCACTTCGCCGCGTCAGCACCTTATATCCGTCTCTTTGAGCTACTTTTTGGATAATTGGCAACACGGCATAAGGTGGTAGCCTTTTGTCGAAAACGAAACAACAAAACGGTTTGGCATTACGTTTACCCCTCATGAGGAAGTTGGTATTTACATTGTTCTTTGTGTTCTGCCTTTTCCTTGGGGCTTACTCTCAGAAAAGCGACGGCACAGACAGCGGAAAGATGAGGCTCTCCGCAAACATGATAATGGGTAAAAATTTTGGGGGAGACACGTTCTTCTCCGACAATGTTTCGTTCGAATACTCCAAACGGCTGAATCCCAAAGTCGGAATAAGGTTGGGAGCAAATCTTGGCGAGATTTCGTCCTCATTCTTGGACGAGTGCGAAGACAAAGCCCCATACTCAAAAGCTCATCGCCGCACATCGGCATACGTGGGTTTGGATTATGTGGTCAACCCCAAGATGCTTATCAGCTTCACCGCATTCTTCGACAACGTTAACCTGAACGGAATGAACCGACACTTTGGAGCGTCTCGCTTATACACCAACGGCTTCAATGCAAGCATGACTTACAAATTCTCAAACGAAACCTTGCTCAGTCTTTCCTTTACTTATATAGAATCGAATGCACCGTTCATGCCCTACACACCTTATCCGTCTTACGCAAGTCCTTATTCCATGCACGGATTTTGCAATCCTCTCTTAGATGGCTTTGCTCCCGGCGGAGCATTCACTTCTTTCTGGCAACCATAAGCCCGTCCCGAAGTGGCAATATAAGAGCATCGAAACGCTCGTCCCGACTTATCTTTTCGTTGAAAAGCATTATTGCTTTCGTCTCCTTGTCCGACTCCTTTACGGGCAGGACCACCTTTCCGTACCACAGAATATTGTCGGCTATAAGCAGTCCCCCGCTTCGCAAACGCTCGGCACATTTTTCGAAATAGGCAGGATAGTTGGCTTTGTCGGCGTCTATGAAAATCAAATCGAACATTCCCTCTATCTCATCTATGACTTCCAAAGCCGAGCCTATGTGCAGTTTAATTCTGTCCTTATAACCATATTTGTCTATCACCGAAAGAATGAAGTCCTTCAACAAAGGGTCTTTTTCGATTGTGTGAACAACGCCGCCCTCTGCCAATCCCTTGGCAAGACAAAGGCTTGAATAAGCCGTGAACGTGCCTATTTCCAAAACAGACACAGGCTTCACAAGCAAGGAAAGCACCTTTAATAAATTTCCCTGCCAATTTCCACTCAACATATTGGGCTTGAGAAAACGCAAATGCGTCTGACGGTCTATGTATTTCAACTCTTCGCTTTCCTCGGAGGTGTGTTGCTTGCAATAGTCCTCGATTCGTTTGTCCACAAAGGGGTGTATCTGCTTTTCCATAGAAGTTTACATTGAAATTATCTTGAATTCCACACGTCTGTTCTTCGCCCTGCCCTCATCGGTGGCGTTATCGGCAATGGGTTGCCTTGCTCCGCAGCCCTTATATTTGAGTCGTTTTTTGTCTATGCCCTTTTCTATGAGATAATCATAAACAGCCTTGGCACGCTGTTCGCTAAGCGTTTGGTTATACTTGTCTTTACCCTTGTTATCCGTATGACCCGACAGTTCGATTGCCATTTCGGGATAGACAGACAACAATTCGGTAAGTTTTTTCAACTCCACAAAGCTCTGAGGCAGCAAAACACTTTTGTCGAAGTCGAAGAAAATATTTTCCAACACCACAACCTGCCCCACTTCGTACTCTTTCTTATCCTTTTTTGTGGTTATGGTTACCTGCTTTTCTGCAATCTCTTTTTTGTCGCTGCACGTCAGGCAATAAAGTTCCACATCGTCTATATAGTAATACGCCCCCGGCAAAATCTCTTTGAGAAAGGTCGGAAAGACAAGGTTACTCTGTTCGGCAGGATAGAAATTGCCTATGGTCAAAAAGCGTTCCCCTCCCTTGGCTTCAAATTCGCCTTCTATCAACTGCCAATTCTCCGTATCGAGCAGCGGACGCTCAAAACTGTTTACAACTTGCGGCGGAAAGATTTTTGAAATCTGTTGTCTGATTCCGTTGGCGTGTGTGGTTTTGCTGTTGTTCGTCAAAATACCTCTTGTGTCGTCTTGTATCCTCTCTTCGGTGAACAAACCGCCTATGGTGGCCACTGCTCCGGTTGAGTACTCGGACAGGCTGACCCAAAACCTCAACTTATACTTTTCCCCTGCCGACAATGGTTCTTTGAGCTCGGTCTGTATGTATTCGCGGTAATCGGTTTTGGAAACATAGATGCCGACCATGCCGTCGCCGTTACGCGGATACTGATAGCCTAATTTGTTTTTGGGAACTTGACACTGCCTGCCTCCACAAGGGTGATAGTAATCCGAAGAGCCTGCCGTGGGCTGCCACCAAGCCTCAACCTCAACCATTTGCCCATATGGTTCTATCTTTTGCGGGCAAGCCGTATGTTGTTCAAAAGAACCATTATATATAAGGTTGGTTTTCTCTTTCTCCTGCGAAGAAAGCATGCCTGCAAAGCAAGTAACAAAAAGCAATGCCGCTATCTTGACAGAAATTTCCAATCCAAATCCTTTTCTGCATTCAACCATTGTATCTCCTTATCTTTACAAAACCATGTCATTTGCCTTTTGGCGTACCTTCGAGTATTGATTTTTATTCTTTCTACGGCGTCCTGCATGCTTGCCCTGCCTTCAAGAAAATCAAACAGCTCCTTATATCCCACCGTGTTCAAGGCTTGCAGGTTTCTATACTCATAAAGTCCTTTTACTTCCTCAATCAACCCCTGCTCAATCATGCAATCCACCCTCCGGTAAATTCTTTCCAATAGTTCTTCCCTGCTTCGCCATATGCCTATCTTGATTATGTCGAAGTCTCTCTTCTTTTTCTCTTGCGAACGAAAGGAGGTGAATGTTTTGCCTGTTTGTCTGCATACTTCCAACGCCCGTATCAATCTGATGTGATTTTGTTTGTCGACAATGTTCCAATACTCCGGATCTCTTGCCTGCAATTCCCTTTGCAGGGGTTCAAGTCCCTGTTCTTCAAACAAACGATTCAGCTCTTCCCTGATTGCTTTGTCGCTGTCGGGAATGTCGTCTATGCCGTTGCATAGGGCGTTCACATAAAGTCCGCTGCCCCCTGTCAGCACCACATCGTCCTTTCGACCGAACAGTTCCTCGACGGTATTCAATGCTTCTTTCTCATACGTGGCTGCATTGTAGGCTTGGCAAACGGATATATGGGCAATAAAGTGGTGTTGCACCGCTTTGAGTTCGCTTTCACTCGGACGGGCAACGCCTATGTTCATTTCCTTGTAGAACTGTCTCGAATCGGCAGAAACGATTTCCGTATTCAGCAGTTGAGCCAAACGAATGCACTCTGCCGTTTTGCCGACAGCCGTCGGACCTACTACAACAATCAATCGCTTATTGCTCATGCGGCTTCAATCCGAGTTTTGCAGCCTCCGAATACAACAATTCTATGGCTGCTTGCTTTTCATTGGGAATCACTCCGTCCAAAATGGCATCTTTGATGGTATTTTTCAGCACTCCTATTTCTCTGCACGGAGCCAGATTGAATATCTCCATTATTTCTTCACCGCAAACGGGCGGCTGAAAGTTCCTTATCCTGTCCTTTTCTTCTATTTCGAGCATCTTTTCCTTGACAATCTCGAAGTTGTGCATGTATTGCTTGACCTTGAAGCTGTTTTTGGAAGTAATATCTGCACGACATAGCAACATGAGGTCGTCTACATCGTCTCCTGCATCGAAAAGCAATCTTCTGACTGCCGAATCCGTAACTATGTCCTCCGCCAGCACTATCGGTCGCAGGTGCAGGGCGACCAACTTTTCGACATATTTCATTTTTTCGTTCAACGGCAACCTCAATCGTTTGAAGATGGGCTTGACCATGCGACTTCCTTTCAGCTCATGCCCGTGGAATGAAAATCCCGTCTTCTCATCGTATCGCTTGCAGTACGGTTTGCCTATATCGTGCAGCAAGGCTGCCCAACGAAGAAACAAATCGTCCGACTTCTTCGAAATATTTTCCAACACCTCCATGGTATGCTTGAAATTGTCCTTATGTGTCCGTTCGCCAACCGACTCTGTGCCTTTCAATTTCACCAATTCGGGAAACAGTATCTCCAACAGTCCGCTTCTGTCCATCAATCTGAACCCCATGGAAGGGTGTGGCGAGAGTATCATTTTGTTGATTTCGTCGATGTTCCTTTCCATCGACACTATCTCTATGCGATAAGCATTGCGTTTTATGGCTTCAAAGGTGTCGGGGTGTATGGAAAAATCCAACTGTGTTGCAAATCTGATGGCTCGCAACATTCTCAAAGGGTCGTCCGAGAACGTTATATCGGGGTCGGAAGGCGTTTTTATTATCTGCTTCTTTATATCGGAGCAACCGTCAAAGGGATCTATCAATTCGCCATAGCGATTCCGGTTCAAACAAATCGCCATTGCGTTTATCGTAAAGTCCCGTCTGTTCTGATCATCTTCCAAAGTGCCGTCTTCCACAACCGGTTTGCGTGAGTCGTGAGAATAGCTTTCTTTTCTTGCTCCAACGAACTCGACTTGCCAATCTTCGTTCCCCTCTCTGAAATGCAACATTGCCGTGCCGAAATTCTTGAAAACCGAAATCTTTGCTCCTTTGCCTATTTTCTCTTGCAGCATTTCAGCCAATCGTATGCCGCTTCCGATGGTTACAATGTCTATATCCTTGCACGGTCGCCTCATCAGAGTATCTCTGACAAAGCCACCCACAACATAGGTTTCCAAATTCGCCTCATCAGCCGCCTGACCTATGAGTTTGAAAATGGGAAAACACAACTTCTCTTCCAAATTAGCCATATTGCAAAATTACGGAAAATAACCGACAATGCACCATGGCGAATGACAAATAGGCGAAACTCCAAGCCCGATGGAAGCATTGCTGCAACGCTTCGCCGTTTGGGTGGAAATGAATCGCCGATTCATTTTGACGAATGGCTGATTCAAAAAAATGAATCGCCGATTCGTTTTCATCGAATCGGCGAAGCGTTTTTTGTGGTTTTTGTATCGCCTACCCGAAAGGGCGGAATGCCGTTCAAAGAAGCGGCAAAAAACATTGTCCTCTTAGAAGAAAATGTCTCTTTCGCCTTTTTCTATGCGACAAAGATTGTCTTGCACCTTTGAGACCAACTCTTTTTTGTCCATTTCGACGAACATTTCTTTGATGAGGGCTTTTCCCTTGCGTTTAGTCTCTTCGGAGGCGAAGTCTTCCAAGTATTCGGTAAAGGTAAACATTGCATTCGGCAGGCAGTACTGCTTTATCAAGCCGGGCTTTGCCAAATCCATAAAGTCGCCGCCCACTCTGTGTTTGCGATAGCAGCCGGTGCAGAAAGAAGGTATGTATCCCGCATCAATCAATGAGGAAATCACTTCTTCCATGCTGCGGTGATCGCCCGTCGAAAACTGCGTTCCCGTTCCTTCTTCTTCGTGTGCATAGCTGCCGGGGTTGGTTTTGCTGGCTGCCGATATTTGACTGACGCCGTACTTTATCAGTTCGTTACGCATTTTGTCGCTTTCTCGTGTGGAAAGAATAATGCCGGTGTATGGCAAGGCTATTCTTATTATTGCAACTATCTTTTTGAAGTCGTCGTCTCCAACGGGATTAGGAACATTTTCGGCAGCCGGAGCGCCTATTGCAGGTTCCATTCTCGGCACTGAGACAGTGTGAGGTCCGCAACCGAAGCATCGTTCCAAGTGTGCGGCGTGTTCAATCATTGCCAACACCTCAAAACGGTAGTCGGTCAGTCCGAACAAGGCTCCTATGCCCACATCGTCTATACCGCCCTCCATTGCTCTGTCCATAACGCTCAATCGGTAAAGGTAATCTGCCTTTGGAGTGCCTGCGGGGTGGAAAACTTTGTACTCTTGTTCGTCGTAGGTTTCCTGGAAACAAACATAGGTTCCTATTTTTTCGGCTTTCAGACGTGCAAAATCGCCGACTTCCATCGGTGCAAGCTCGACATTGATACGTCTTATGTAGTCCTTGCCTCCCCGTTCACGAACTCCGTAGGTCGTTCTTATGGCTTCTACCATGTAATCAGTGCCGTTCTTGTTGTTTTCGCCGCATATCAACAACACTCTTTTGTGTCCCTGCTTCAAAAGAGCAGAGGTCTCTTCGGCGATTTCCTCCATGCTGAGGATTTTACGCTTTATCAGTTTATTGTCCTTACGGAAAGAGCAGTAGAGACAGTTGTTCATGCAGACGTTTCCCGTATATATGGGGGCGAAAAGCACAAGACGTTTGCCGTAAATGGCTTCTTTTACCGTTTGGGCGCATTCCATTATTCGGTGTATGGCATCTTTGTCCTCAACTCGCAACAACGTTGCCACTTCTTTCAAATCAAGCCCTTTCAACTTCAAGGCTTTGTTCAATATTTCATCGATTTCGGAACTTGAAGGCACTTTGCCGTCAATCAAACCATAGAGTTTGTCCCTGTCGATGAAATTTCTGTTCCTTTCTTCCAAATTCATGATTCTGAAATTTTTATCTTTGACAATATGGATTTCACTTCAGTGTGTTCCAATCTTCCGAGAGAACCGGTCAAAGCATTGATTTTGTCCGTCGGTGCTTCGACTATGAGGGTTATTATGTAGATTTCTCTTTCGGGAAAGGGCAATCCCTGACGTGCAAGAACATAATCACCGTAGTCGGAAATAAGTCTGTTGACCTTTTCCGCCATCTTTCTCTCTCTGATGACTATGCTTATAGTGCCTATTCTCTTTTCCATCAGTCCTGCTTTTGGATTAGATACACAATTCTTTTTTTAGTGATACGATTCCTGCATTGAATGGTCTCGAAAGCACATTCTCGGGAGAAATCACTTGCAAAGGTACAAAATAAACTCACATTCGTTCCTTTTTGTTCATTGACTTACAGAGCGAAATAAAGAAAAAGCGATTTTTCTATTGGTAGTAACGCATTTGAATACAGGATTTAACTACCTTTGCAGCGTAAAATTCAGTTGTTACTATAAAAATGGATAATATCATGGAAAAAGAAAACAATTCATGCAAGAGCAGGTGCAGCACAATGATTACGGGTGTTGCCGTTGTCGCATCTGCGTTTCTTATCGGTATCTTTGTATACAACGGTTTGAAGAAAGTATCGATGGGAGAAAGAGTCGTAACGGTTAAAGGCAAGGCGGAGATAGTGGTTAAAGCCGATGAGGCAAGCATACCGATAAATTTTTCGCTCAAAGGCAACAGTTTGTCGGAGATAAGTTCAAATGCCAAAACGAAAACGGCTTTGGTAAAGGATTTTTTGACCGACATGGGCTTCACAGAAGAGGAAATACTTGTGGGACGTCTCTCTCTGAATGAAAACGACTACAAGGACGCCGTTTACAGATACACAGGCAGCCAAAAAATCACGGTACAGAGCAATCGCGTCGATAAAATCAGGGAGTTGGAAAACAACTTGGGGGCGTTGTATGAGAAAGGCGTTGTTATTGATAATTATTGGGCGGAAGCCAGGTATAAGATTTCGGACATCAATTCAATAAAACCGAAACTGATAACTGAAAGCATGCAGAGCGCAAAGAAAGCCGGCGAACAATTTGCAAAAGATGCGGAAAGCAAATTGGGCAAAATGAAAACGGCTTGGCAAGGTCAAATAGACATTGAAGACTTTGATGAGACTACTCCTCACATGAAAGTATGCAGGGTGGTGAGTACGATAACGTATTACTTGGAGGATTGATTCAAATCATCAGTTCGACAGCTATACTGTTGACAAAGTGCCATCTTTGAGGCATTAAAGAAAGCACTTTCTTCGATTGACGGTCGTAATGGGCAAGAAATTCGGGAAAGTGCTTTTTTATGTACTCTCGACTGACGCCTTCGACGGTTCGCAAGGCAAGCATTATGTATTCGTTATAGCCGTCTTCTGCACTTAAACGCTCAGACTCCGGCAGTATTCCGCATTCGGTGTTGTGTATGTAGGTGTCTATGTCGGCAGGGTTCCATGAGCGAGTGTGGGTATCGAAAGAATGGGCAGAGGCTCCCAAGCCCATGTACTCCACTCCCTGCCAATAGGCTGTGTTGTGCTTGGAACGATGGTCGGCAGTGCAATAGTTCGAAACCTCGTAGTGTTCGTAACCCGCCGAAGCTGTTTGCTGCATGGTGAAATCGAATTGCGATAAACCGACTTCTTCATCGGGCATGTCGATTAAGCCTTTCCGTATCATTTTATGCAGAACGGTACCTTCTTCTATCGCCAAACAATAGCACGAAAGATGTTCGGGACGCAGTGCGAGGGCGGTGTCTAAGTTCTGTTTCCACTTGTCCAAACTTTGGGCAGGAAGATTGAATATTAAATCGAGTGAGATATTTTCAAAACCTTGCTCTCTTGCCGTTCGTATTGCCGAAATTGCCTGCATGGAATAGTGTTTGCGGCAAAGGAGACGCAAATCCTTGTCATCAAAACTTTGTACACCTATGCTGATTCGATTAAAACCCGCTCCGAGAAGAAATGAAAGGTATTCGGCTGTGAGGTGTTCCGGATTGGCTTCAACGGTCATTTCTTCGCATTGCGACAAATCGAAATTTTCTCTCAGATTTTTAAGCACAAACGACATTTCCTCAACATCGAGATTGCTCGGCGTTCCTCCGCCAAAATAGACTGTTTTTACCGGATTGGCAAGACTGTCTCGTCTTTGACTCATTTCTTTTGCAAGGGCAAGGAGGTAATTCTTTTTGCTCTTGCGTGTGGGAACGGAATAAAAGTCGCAGTAAATGCACTTTTGAGTGCAGTAGGGGATATGTACGTATATGCCGGACATGTCAAATATCTTTTTTCAGTATGATGCGGAAAGTTGTCCCCTTGCCTATAACGGACTGCTTGACAAATATCTTTCCGTGATGATATTCCTCTATTATCCGTTTTGCCAAAGACAACCCCATGCCCCACCCTCTTTTCTTTGTGGTAAATCCGGGTTCAAAGATTTTTTTGAACTGCTTTCGCTGCATTCCCTTGCCGGTATCCTCCACATCGATGTAGACTCTTTTTGCATCTTGCGTCAGTTCGAGCGAAAGAGTTCCTATTCCACCCATCGCATCTATGGCATTCTTTGAAAGATTCTCCAAAGTCCATTCTAAAAGGCACTGATTGACAGGTAGGAATATGGCTTCGTTCTGTGGCAGATTTATGTTGTATGTTATTTTTTTTGAGCTTCGGGACGAAAGGTAAGACATTGCGTCCTTTATTATCGGTATCAAGTCTTGCTTTACAAGCTCCGGATTAGTGCCTATTTGAGAAAAACGCTTCGTAATCATGCTCAAACGGTTTATATCCTTGACTATTTCGTTGCAAATGCTTTCGTTTTCAGGCTGTAACCGCAGATATTCCACCCAGGCGACAAGGGCAGATATGGGTGTGCCGAGTTGGTGCGCTGTTTCTTTATTCATGCCTATCCAGAGCAGATTCTCCTCATTCTTTTTCATGGCATGGAACAGTCGGAACATAAGAAAGACAAAGAAAATGGTTACTCCGACGTACACAACGGGATAATATTGCAGTGCCGTTATGAATTTGGACCGCTTATAAAAGACTTTGGCATTAGGACGCTCCGGAAGATTGATAACCAACGCCCCGTTCTCTTCTTTCATTTCCTTGATTGTCTCCGCCAAATGTTCGTCATCTATCTGCCAACTTTCAACATTACCGGAAGCAATCACGTGAGTCATTGTGCTGTCCGTTATTATAACCGGAATGAACACCGAGTTATTTACCAATTCGTTGAGAAAATTGTTGGTGAAATAGGTAAGCGTTTCTTTCAAATCGGTGTACACAGTACTCTCGCAGTAATACAGTTTGAAGTGCATGCCGCTTACGGTGTACTCGAAAGGCGGATTCTCGGAAAATTGCTTCAAAAGATTTCCAACCAATACCTTTTGGTTCTTCGGTATCTTAATATTTTGAGACAGTTGTATGTTATTGAACTCGTCTGTTATGATTACAGGTATGGTTTTGTTGTTGACAATAAAATCATAGAAGAAATTCAACTCTGCATCTAAAGGTTGGGAGAGAATAATCTTGTGTGCATCGATGAATTGTTGCAACTTTATTTGCTCCTCCTCGGCAACTGTGTGGAAGAACTTTTCGGTATGTTCGACGAATTTGGCTTTACGACTTACCGCATTTGCCCACAACTCTATTTTTACTTGTTCCTCTTTCTGTAATTGCGTAATGATTTTGTTGATTTCGATGAAAAATATCATCACTATCGCAAACCCTATTATCAGAAAAATCCATTTGAAACGCGGACTCTTGAAGCTGTATCCCATATAGCAGTTTCCATAAAAACAGACTGCAAAAATACCGAAGTTTTTCTAACATGGCAAATTTTCATCTCGGCAAAAGGTTTGGTAATTGTTTTTTTTGTAATTTTGAATTTCAAATAACGTATCGAAATGTCCTTGAAAAGCCACTTGCAAAGGCTGTATCTACAAGCGAAAATGAAGAAAGTCCGACGGGACAGAAAGGCTTGCGGCATGACAGAAGCCAAGTCTGTCGGCTTTGTTTGCTTTTTTGAGGAGGAACAACAATGGAAAGAAATTCAACCGGCTGTCAGAATGTTTCAATCTTTGGGAGCAAAGGTTATGGTGCTTGGAATATACCCCGGAAAAGTAAAACCATTGTGGTATGTTGAGACGATGAATACGGTGATGTGCAGTTTGTCGGAGTTCGGAATGGCAGGATTACCCAAGGGGCAAAAGGTAAGCGAATTTTTGAAAGAGCGGTTCGACATTCTCATCAACTGCGATCTGTCGGAGCATTTTTCAACAGAATATGTCTGCCTTTTGTCTTGTGCAGGCTTCAAGGTGGCAAACGATACGGCAAAGAACAGAAAATATTTTGATTTGTTGATAAACATGGAAGAGGAATCGAAGTTGGAAGACTACATAAACCAAGTCCTCTTCTACGTTTCCAGTTTCAAGAAAAAGAACAATATATGAAGAAATTCGACTTACAAGGGACGGGTGTCGCCTTGGCTACGCCTTTTCATAGGCAAGGAAACATAGATTTCACGGCTTTCGGCAAACTGATAGAGCATACGATAAACGGAGGTGTCGATTACCTCCTTTGCCTTGGCACAACGAGTGAGTATCCTACGCTCAGCGAGCAGGAAAAGATGGCAATAGTGGAATACACGATAGAAACGGTCGACAACAGAGTGCCTATCGTTTTGGGAATGGGCGGAAACGACACTCGCAATCTTGTGGACAAGATACGGAAAACAGACCTCAGCTCCATCGCTGCCATACTTTCAGTTACTCCTTACTACAATAAACCAAATCAAAAAGGGCTTTACGCCCACTTCAAAGCCGTTGCAGAGGCGTCGGAAGTGCCGGTAATTCTTTACAACGTGCCCGGAAGATGCGGAGTGAACATGTCGGCAGAAACCTGTGTGCAGTTGGCAAAAGACTTTCCCAACATAATCGGAATTAAAGAGGCATCGGGCAACATATCTCAGTGCATGGATATTCTTTTGAACAAACCGCAAGGATTTACCGTTGTAAGCGGTGAAGATGCTTTGGTATTACCGCTTATGGCATTGGGAATGCAGGGCGTTATTTCGGTAACTGCAAACGCTTTTCCAAAGCAAATGAGCGAATTGGTGAACCATTGCTTGAAGTCAAACATGAAAAAAGCAAGAGCTATCCACGAAACGCTGCTTCCTTTTTCAAAAGCTATTTTTGAGGAAGGCAATCCCGTGGGGATAAAAGCCGCATTGGAAATTCTCAATATCACATCTTCATACGTGAGACAGCCGCTTGCAAAAGCCTCAAAGCAGCTTCAAACAAAGTTACAGACAATCATAAACAACATAAACTAAAATCAGAATGGTAGAATATAAAAAACTCGGCTTGGTAAATTCGAGAGAAATTTTTGCCAAGGCAATGGAAGGCGGCTATGCGATACCCGCTTTCAATTTCAACAACATGGAGCAAATGCAAGCAATCATTCAGGCTTGCGTTGCCAAGAAAAGCCCCGTCATTTTGCAAGTTTCGGCAGGTGCAAGAAAGTATGCCAACCAAACTTTGTTGCGATACATGGCACAAGGAGCGGTGGAATACGCCAAGGAATTGGGATACAACATTCCCATAGTACTGCACCTCGACCACGGAGACAGCTTCGAGATTTGCAAATCTTGCATTGAATACGGCTTTTCTTCTGTTATGATAGACGGTTCTTCGCTCCCGTATGAAGAAAACGTCGCTTTAACAAAAAAGGTTGTCGATTACGCTCACTTGTACGACGTTACAGTGGAAGGCGAGTTGGGAGTATTGGCAGGAGTTGAGGACGAAGTAGCGGCAGAACACAGTTCCTACACAAGACCCGAGGACGTTGAAGACTTTGTAAAGAAGACCGGCGTCGACTCTCTTGCAATTTCCATCGGCACTTCTCACGGCGCAAACAAATTTCGTCCCGAGCAATGCACTCGCAATGCCGAAGGAGTGTTGATTCCGCCGCCATTGCGTTTCGACATCTTGGAAGAAGTAGAGAAAAGAATACCCGGCTTCCCTATTGTGTTGCACGGTTCGTCTTCCGTACCGCAAGACCAAGTTAAAATCATAAACCAATACGGTGGAGCATTGAAAGACGCCATCGGAATACCGGAAGAGCAGTTGCGAAAGGCTGCCAAGTCGGCTGTATGCAAGATAAACATCGACTCCGACGGTCGTTTGGTCATGACTGCAACGGTAAGAAAGATATTAAGCGAAAAACCTGCAGAGTTTGATCCAAGAAAGTATCTCGGACCTGCAAGAGACAACTTGAAGCTCATGTATGAGCATAAAATAGTCGACGTTTTGGGTTCTGCCGACAAGGCGTAACCGAGAGTCGAATACACAAAAAAGGCAGCCGGGCAGCACATTCCCGACTGCCTTTTCTTATTTTCCGTTCCCGCTGTTTCGATTTTGCATTCGCTTTCCGCCACCCTCCGTAAATCATCTTCCACAATAAAAAAAACACCTTGCCAAAGGTTCTCTCTTCAAATCCTCACCCCATTGCCGCAAAGACAAGTCCGACAAGACCGAGCCTCACTTTCTGCAATTCCATAGCAGTCCCTTGCCGCAACATGCCGCATTCAGCCCGACAAAGTCCGCACAACAAAATGCAAAACTCGCCGAGCTTTACATATCTGCCCGAATACTTGGGGCAAATTAAGCCGCATGAGCAAAAATGCTTTTTCCCCGCAGCACAAGAGAGAACAAACGCATCGTCTCGCTTCCAAAAGTGTCATTTGTTGCACCGACCGGAATCAGCTTTACGGCATACGGTCAAGGGGCAATTTGTTCTCCTCGTGCATAGTTTTATTTTCATCAAGTTTACGGCGGTTTTGGCAAACTAAAAAGGCAAAAAGGAAAAGATACACAGTGAGTTGCAAGCGGTTTAGGCATGCCGCCGTGTTTGCTCTCTAATTTCTATTTCAATGGCGTGGGCAGATGGTTCTGTTGTTTTCCAAGAGACAGATTTGGCATGGCGTCTTTCAAGCATAGCCCCTCTATTCTTGCAAAGAAAGACCGAATGCACAGACTGCAAGCAGTGTAAAATTATTATTTGAGTATCCCTCGGGCGAAATTCACTGCCGGACAGTGTCGCCCTCTCAACAAAAACTGCCTGCCCCAAAGGAGCAGACAGAAGAATCAATAACATTAAACAAAATACTTTGATGCTTATGCTTTCATAAACGCCTCAATGTCCTCGTCCACCGTGCTTATACCACCTATATTAAACTCTTTCTGCAAAATAGCGAGTATGTTCGGACTGACGAAAGCCGGCAAAGTAGGACCGAGATGAATATTCTTCACGCCCAACGACAGCA
This sequence comes from uncultured Bacteroidaceae bacterium, assembly GCA_964606345.1. GTDB lineage: Bacteria > Bacteroidota > Bacteroidia > Bacteroidales > P3 > Onthomorpha. The sequence goes on from CAZSFV010000015.1 coordinate 48,213, forward strand.
GTGCCAACAGCACTATGACAGCCTTCTGCTCATACCACGCTATGTTATAAACAATAGGAAGTTCGTTTATGTTCTTCAACCCCAAGGTTTTTCTCAACTCGTCCGCTATAACGACAAGCGAGTAACAGTCGTTGCATTGACCGGCATCGAGCACCCTCGGAAACTCTTTATTCGGTTTCAAAGGCAGCTTGTTGTATCTATACTTTGCACAACCTGCCGTCAATATAATGGTATCAGCATCAAGAGCTTTTGCAAAATCCGTGTAATAGCTCCTCGATGCCATTCTTCCGTCGCAACCTGCCATAACGACAAAGCCTTTCACATCTCCGTTCTTGATTGCAGCCAAAATCTTATCTTTCAACATCAGCACCTGATTATGCGCAAAGCCGCCCACAATCTTTCCCTCCTCTATTTTTTCGGGAGGAGAACATGTTTTGGCATGATTTATCAGTTGCGAAAAGTCTTTAATTCCGCTTATGGGGTCTTGCGTAATATGCCTTGCACCCGGCAACCCGCAAGAGCCTGTGGTATAGATGCGGTTCTTGTATGAAGCCGTTGCCCTCGGCGGAACTATGCAGTTGGAAGTAAAAAGAATAGGACCATGGAAAGACTCAAACTCCTCCTTCTGCTTCCACCACGCATTACCATAGTTTCCCTTGAAATGCTTATACTGCTTGAAATAAGGATAATAATGAGCCGGTAACATCTCTCCATGAGTATAAATATCCACTCCGCTGTCCTTGCTCTGTTCCAACAACTCTTTCAAATCCAACAGGTCATGACCCGAAATCAATATACCGGGACGATTTCCCGCAGCCGTATCCACTGCCGTTATTTCAGGATTGCCGAAAGTCGAAGTATTTGCCTTGTCCAACAAATACATAGCTTTCACACCCGCATCACCCGTTTCCAAAACAAGAGACAACAACTCGGTTTTAGAAATATCACCTCTTCTGACTTCAGACAAAGCATTTTCGAGCGACTCATAAACCGCCATATCCTCAAAACCAAGCCGCTGAGCATGTTTCAAGTATGCCGCCATGCCCTTTGCCCCATAAATTATCAACTGTTTCAAACTCCTGACATCCTCATCTTTTTCAGCCAACACACCGATTTGATTTGTAGCAGGTTCTCCCTCAACCAATTCGAGATCATCAAGAGACAACCCCCTGTTTCTTGCCTTTGATGTCAATTCCTGCCTTTTGCTTCTGACTTGCGAGAGCTTCCGTTTTACAGCCTCTATGTCGAAATTCGCATTCGTTATGGTAGCAAAAAGCGAATCTGTAATCAGACGACTTGCAACCACATCTTCCAAATCCGATTTTCGCAACCTATCGTTGACCGCAGCCAATTCCAACACCTCAAAAACAAGACGATCCAACACCGAAGCCAATTCTTCACCCTTGCCGCATACTCCGACAACTTTACAGCCCTTACCGCCGGCTGTTTCCTGACACTGATAACAAAACATGATAAACTAATGATTTTGGTTAATAAACACCGCAGACCGAAAAGACAAACAACCGTCTCTCCCTCTGCGGAAATCACATAAACAACAGCCAAGAAATTCATTTTGTTCACACAGCCGAAAAATGGTTTGCCGATTCGTCGGGAACGAATGGCTGATTCAAAAA
>CAZSFV010000016.1:0-43491 GCA_964606345.1 uncultured Bacteroidaceae bacterium
TTGTAGTTCTGACCGATGAAAAGACTGCGGGAACAATCTTCAGTGCAGCTGAACGAACTCACTACATCGCAAGGCAGCGGCAGTTTCTCCACCTTGTTGTCATGCATGGGGTAAAACACATATATATCGACCGAATCCTTATCTGTACATTCCAACAACACTCTGTCCTTTCTTACGAAGAAGTTGTTTATCGAGGGGTTGAAATCAGCCAACACCGCTTCCGCCTTACGGCTTTGTTTGTTCCAAGAAATGATTGTCTTTTGAAAAATATTGGGTGTTTGGTTTTTCTTCACCCTTGCCGAAACCGAGTTGAATGCTTCGCAGGAAGCAAGCAACAAAACGGTGTTTTCGTCCAAGTATTTCGCATTGTCGACAAAGGCATCGGTAAACAGACTGTCTAAGGTCATGCTTTTTAGGTTGAGTTCATAGAATTTGCGGTAAGAAAACGGTCTGCGGGTGTAATCTTCCTCTGTAACAGATATAAGCAAACGCTCATTGTTCCAAACATCGCACAGAACCACGCCGCTGTTTGAAAAAGTCAATCGCTGCAAGCTCCTTTCGCCCAAACGGTAAAGCCACAAATCACTTCTGTTTCGCCAATTTGCGTCCGCTCGGTCTTCGGGGGAAAGCAGTCGGTTCAAGTCCTCTTTCTTTTTGTCGAACTTTTCGCTGACCGAAATAATGAAAGCCTGTTCGTTATCCAAAAAAGTAATGTTGCCATACGGCACATTCTCTGCCACAATGCCGGTTTCCATCGTTTGAGGGTTCATGACAACCAAGCTGTTTGAGCCGTTAATCACTTCTGTATGGTAAAGCAAATCGCTCTTTGGCAGCCAAAAGGTGTAGAAATGCTTATCGCTTTCAGTCAAAAGCCTGTCATTTTCGCATTCTCGCAGCTGCCAAGCCCAATGATTGTTGCCTTCGTTGTCGGTATCGTAATATTTCAAAAGATAATACTTGCCCTTGGGTGAGAGTTCCACTGCATAAAGATGCCTGCCTTCGAGCATTGCCTCCAAGGACAGGGCTTGTTTCGCTTCCATCGGCTCGGCACTCGCATGCTTTGCCTCATACAATACCTTCAACTCGCTTTCCTTGTCGCAGGAAAGGGTGATACATATATCATAAACACCGCTTTCGTATTCTCCCTCAAAGTGCAGAGTATCTCTCTCTCCGCTTTTATTTTCTCTGCTGCCCACGGCAAAATCCGCTTTCAAGGCACATGATGAAACGATGGAGAACTTAACGCTTTCCTGCTTGGGTACAAAAAGTTTGAAAGCCGTGGCAACTACCTTTCTGCCCTGTTCTGTTGAATTGAATCGGAAAAAGCCTGCTTCATCGGCGTGAATGCTGCCGATGCAGTCCCTGCACGTTCCCACAAAACCGAAAGAGCCGAGAGTATCGAAGCCGTTGCCGTTGTTGTCCGCAGAATCCAACATAACGGGCAGCACAGCCGAATATTCACCGCACACACCCAAGACATCCACCGCCTTTTGTGCAGAAACGCAACACGCACCCACACAGCACAAAAGTAATAAACATAATTTTTTCATAGCCGTCGAATTTTACCAATCTGCAAAGGTATGGATTTTTTTTGAGAGGCAGCCGAGCCTGCGAGCAACAGAAAAGCTTCTTACACACATTAAAAGAACACAAAGGCAGCCTCATTTTCCCCGAAGGCTGTTCGACGAAAATGAATCGGCGATTCATTTTGCCGAAAGGCTGATTCATTTTTTTGAATCAGCCTTTTATTTGCGGCGAATCGGCGGAGGGTCGAAATGCTTTTCTGGTAATGGATTACGGACAGGGGTTGAGTGAGTTTCAAACGGGGTGATTGGTTTGGTAAAGGTAGTGAGGACGCATTCTTTTCGATATTCGGACTGTTCTTTCGTATCTTTGTCGTATCTTTGCAAAACAACCTAAAAGTACACGTAAAAATGAAAAATGTATCGGCATTTGTCTTGTCCCTTTTTGTGGCAATGAGTTTGTTTTCTCAGGAGGCACCTTGTAATTTTACGGAGGTGGAAGAAATGGGAAAAGTGGTTTACAAGGGTGAGAAAAACTATATCAACACCGAATACAAGGAGTTGAGAATCTGTCTGCAATTTCAGTATTCGCAAGAGAGGTATTTTATTGCCATAACCACGGAGGGCGACAGAAAAATGGTGATTGACAGCTCTAATGTGGCGTATGTTCAGCTTGGGAACGGCAAGGAGTATATTTTGAGACCTCATGAATGCAAGTACGACAAAGACGGCGTGCGTTTGGAGTGCAGGTATGTGGTGGCAAAGGAAGATGAAAGGGATTTTGCCAATATTCCCATAAAGGGCATCTTCTTTTCGTCTGATGTGTATCCGCAAATAGATATTGCGGATTTGAATAATTACACCGCTCGCAAGTTGAGGGAAAAATTTAATTGTGCCTATACGGCTTTCAACAAGCAGAAGTAAAAAGTAAAACACTAATATATGAGTAGTAAAGTAACCAAACAGTTGGTAAATCCGCAGAGCATAGTTGTTGTTGGTGCAAGCAATGACACGGCAAAGCCCGGCGGAGCAATATTGAGAAACATCAAAGAGGGTGGTTTCAAAGGTCAGTTGTATGTGGTCAATCCTAAGGAGGACGAAATCCAAGGAATAAAGTGCTGCAAAGACGTGAAAGACCTTCCGCAGGTGGATTTGGCTGTTATTGCAATAGCTGCCAAATCCACGGAAAACGCTGTCAGTGTTCTCACAAAAGAAAAGAACACCAAGGCTTTCATTATCATTTCCGCCGGTTTCGGCGAAGAGAGCCACGAGGGTAAGGAGTTGGAACAAAGAATAGTAAAAATGGTTGAGGAGGCAGGTGCCTGCCTTATCGGTCCGAACTGTACCGGAATTTTTACGCCTTATCATCATGCCATATTCTCGAAACCGTTCCCAAAATCCTCACCTAAGGGAGTGGATTTTATCACAGGAAGCGGAGCAACCGGCTGCTTTATCATGGATATCGGTATGCAGCAAGGTTTGCACTTCAATCACTGCTGGGCAGTCGGCAATTCTGCACAGTTGGGAATAGAGGATATATTGGAATATCACGATGAGAGTTTCAACGAAAACTCGTCCAAGGTTATATTGATGTATATAGAGAACATCAAGAACCCTCAGAAACTTTTGAAACATGCACGCAGTTTGAGGAATAAGGGTTGCAAGATTGCAGCCATAAAGTCGGGTTCTTCGGAAGCAGGTTCAAGAGCCGCTTCTTCGCACACGGGTGCTTTGGCAAGCCCCGATGTGGCTGTCGATGCGTTGTTCAAAAAGGCGGGAATAGTGAGATGTTACGGAAGGGAAGAGCTTTGTACGGTTGGAAACATATTTACCTATCCGCATTTCGAAGGAAAGAACATAGCAATCATAACTCACGCCGGCGGTCCTGCCGTAATGCTTACAGATGCTCTAAGTAAGGCAGGGTTGAACATTCCTCACATTGAAGGCAAGCAGGCAGAAGAGCTGTTGAGCAAACTTTTCCCGGGTTCGGCTGTTGGCAACCCTATCGACTTTCTTGCAACGGGAACTCCGGAACAGCTTGGTACAATCATCGATTATTGCGATACGAAGTTCGACAACATCGATGCAATGTGTGTAATCTTCGGAACGCCGGGACTTGCTCCAATACATGAGGCGTACAGAGTGTTGTCCGACAAGATGGCAAAGGCAAAGAAGCCAATCTTCCCTATATTGCCGTCGACGCTTGTGGCAGGCGAAGAAGTGAGGGAGTTCGTTGACAGAGGCAACACCTATTTTGCCGATGAGACTGTGTTCGGTAATGCCGTGGCTCGCATAGTTGCAACTCCGAAACCGGCATGCGAAGACGATACAATAAAGATTGACACCGCAAAAATAAGAGAAATAATCTCTCGTTGCGAGAACGGATACCTCGATGTCAAAATATTGAACGAATTGCTTGACGCAGCAGGCATCAATCACGCCGTAGACATATCATCGGACAATGTTGAGGAGATAGTGGCTTTTGCAAACAAGACGGGCTATCCGCAGGTAATGAAGGTTGTTGGACCGGTTCATAAATCCGATGTGGGAGGAGTGAGTCTCAATGTTAAAGACGAAGCTCACGTAAGAGCCGAATTTGACAGATTGATGAAGATAAAAGACACTTATGCGGTGCAGGCATATCCTATGCTGTTCGGAACGGAGATATTCATCGGTGCCATGAAAACACCTCTTTTCGGTCATCAAGTGTTGTGTGGCTTGGGCGGAATATTCATAGAGGTTTTGAAAGATGTTCAATCTTCACTTGCTCCTATTGGAATAAAGGAAGCAAAACAGATGATAAAGAAATTGAGAGGCTACAAAATCATTCAAGGCGTAAGAGGTCAAGATGCGGTGAACGAAGATTTGTATGCAGATCAAATAGCAAGGGTGTCGGCATTGGTTCAGGCTGCTCCGGAAATAGCAGAAATGGACTTGAATCCTTTGTTGGGTTCTCCGACAGCCGTTGTTGCCGTTGACGCAAGAATAAGGATAGAGAAGTAATTGCCGAAACAGTGGCGGGGAATAATGTTTTCCCAAATGAAATGGAGCATTCCGAAAAGTAGGAATGTTCCATTTTTATTTGGAAGCAGGTTGACGGCATTGTCGTTACCGGTTTATGGAAACAATTATGGCGATGACGGTATGCAACAGCCATTGTTGCATAAAGCGAAATTCTCATGGAAGATATGGCAACTAAACAGTGCGGAAGCTAATGCTTTTCCGTTATTGACATCCCCAAACGGCAACGATCGTGCAAAGAGCCAAAGGTTTTCTTTGCACTATCGTTGCTGTTGGGGAAGAGGATTGTTACCAGTCTTTGGTGTATTCGTCGCTGACGGTGTTGTGTTGCACTTCCTGCACGTAGTTGCTGCAATCCATATCTATTTCCAATGAAGGCGGTCGGTCAAAGTCGCCTTTATAGAAGTTGAGTTTAGGATTTTTTTCGCACTTCTGCATGAAAAGTCCGTAGACAGGCAATGCCATGGAAGCTCCTTGGCCGAGTGCCGTGCTGCGGAAGTGTATACTGCGAAGCTCTCCACCGACCCATACTGCGGTTGCGAGTTTTGGATTGATGCCTATGAACCAACCGTCGGAATTGTTGTCTGTTGTTCCTGTTTTTCCTGCAATAGTGCTTCGTATTCCGTATTTATATCTCAACCGTACTCCTGTTCCGCTGTCCACAACTCCTTTCATCAATTCCAGAACCAAGTATGCCGTTTCTTCGTCCAAAGCTGCATTGCTTTTTGTGTTGAAGACCTCCAAAACCATGCCTTTGTTGTCGCATATTTTCGTTATGAAGATAGGGGTTTTATGCACGCCCTTGTTGGCAAATGTTGCCATTGCTTCTGCCATTTCCATCACCGAAAGATCGGCTGTGCCGAGACAGATTGACGGAACTGCCGGCATGGGGGTGGTTATGCCCATTTGTTTTACAAGGTTGATGACGGATTGCGGTGTGGTGTAGTCTTTTATCAGTGCCGCCGAAACGAAGTTCACGGAGTTTGCCAATGCCCATTTCAGAGAGACCATTTCTCCTTCTCTCGATTTGTTGGAATTTTTTGGCGACCAGTTGTCGTAATCCTCAAAGGTTACCGGAGTGTTGGAAATCTCGAAACATGGAGACAAATCGCTGTCTTTCATTGCTGCTGCATAGACGTAGGGTTTGAAGGTTGAACCCACTTGACGGCGACCGAGCTTTGCATTGTCGAATTTGAAATGCTTGTAATTTATTCCGCCGACATAGACTTTTACATGTCCGCTTTGAGGCTCTATGGAAACCATTCCGGTATTCAAAAAATACTTGTAATATCGCAAACTGTCCCAAGGAGACATCATTGTGTCCTTGTCGCCGTTCCAGGTGAAGACTCTCATCTGCGTTTTCTGTTCGAAGTTGGCTTTTATTTCCTTATCGCTTAATCCTTCTTCTTTCAACACCCTGTAACGGTCGGAGTTCTTCATGGCTTGCAGGTAATATTTTTCTATGTCTGCCCTGCTTATGCCGGTAAACGGTGCATCACGGTAACCTTTTGTGTGCTTGAAAAATTCTTTCTGCAAGTACTTGAAATGCTCCTTAACCGCTTCTTCGGCGTTTTTTTGCATTTGGTAGTTTATTGTGGTGTATATCCTCAATCCGTCTTTGTGTACATCGTATCTGTCGCCGTTTGGTTTGTAGTGGGTCTTGCACCAATCTTTCATATAGTTGCGAAGCATTTCGCGGAAATAGGTTGCAATGCCTTCATCATGTGCCTGGGGGTTATATTTGAGCTTTATCGGTTTGGCAGATTTGGCTTCTACCTGTTCGTGTGTAAGGTATCCGTACTTTTCCATTTGAGCCAATACGGTATTCCTTCGTCTTAGTGCATTTTCGGGGTTTCTGACCGGGTTGTATGCGGTGGGAGCTTTCAGCAATCCGACCAATACTGCCGCTTCTTCGACTTCTAATTCGGAGGGAAGTTTGGTGAAAAAAGTGTGAGAGGCTGCTTTGATGCCGAAAGCATTGCTTCCATAGTCCACGGTGTTGAGATACATGGAAAGGATTTCGTCTTTTGAGTAATTCCTTTCCAATTTTATTGCAACAATCCACTCTTTCAACTTGGCGTAAACCGTGCCGACGGCTGACTTTTTTTCTCTTGGGAAAAGATTTTTGGCTAATTGTTGTGTCAGTGTGCTGCCACCTCCGGAGCTTCTGTTGCCACCCAATATTGTTTTGGTCAATACCCTGAACAAAGAGCGGGCATCTATGCCGGAATGCTCCCTGAACCTTACGTCTTCGGTTGCAATAAGTGCGTTTATCATGTTGGGGGAGATGTCTTTGTAATTGACATTGGAACGATTTTGTATTCCTATGTAACCCAACAGTTCTCCGCCATCGGCATACACCTCGGTGGCAAGGTTGGCTTTTGGATTCTCCAATTCTTCGAAAGTAGGCATGAAACCCAACCAGCCGAAAGATAACATTGTAAAAAAGATTGCCACCAAAAACAGAACACAAAGATAGCTCACCCACATGATTTTGATATATCTTCTGTTGTCGCTATTCTGTTGTTGTTTCTTTAATGGTTTCTTGTTCTGCATATTGTTTTCAGCTTCTTGTTTTGCTTAATCTTGATACTCTATGTGTAGCCCTACATCTCTGATGCCGACGAGTGAACTATCGCTTGTGGCTTGATAAATCTCAAAGACATAACGTCCTTTCTGCTTAAACTCCACATTTTTTGCTATCCAGAAGCGATTATCCTTTACATCGAAGTTGCCCTTTCCTTTCCACGTTCCATCGGGATAGGCAAGGTAGCATTCTATTGTGTCTGTCCGGGTAATGCTTCCGTCGGGCAATATTGTGTTCATGAAAAAATAAATGTTGTTGTAGGGATAATCAACGGTGTTCCGCACGTTCAAGGCTATCTTGTACTTGCTTGAAGTATTTTTAAGGTCAAACTCATAAAAGATTTTGTCTTCCGCTTTCCACGATTTGGAGTCAACCGTCTTGTTCTCGTCGTAGACAACCTTGCTGTTGCACGAGACGGCAAGAAATAGCAACAACGGGAGAACAAAATAAAGTTTCAACATTCCGAACCGCATTACGGATTTCAGAAAATCGGTTATATGACTCATTTCTGTGTGTCGGATTTATTGCTGTTATGCTTTTCGGCAAAAGATTCTATGTCATCGGGAAGTATATTCCGCTTGTTGTCTTGAATTATCTTTTTGACAGAATTTACCGGCAGCGGAATCAATTCGGGAGAATTTTGATACGAATACCACATAAGGCGTTTGAAAACATCGGTCTTGTGATATACAGCCTTGCCTTTCTTGGTTTCTAAGGTTACACCTTGCTCCGGAAAAGACTTCAAAGCGTCTACGTAAACATCATACTCGTAATTTAAGCAGCATTTGAGCTTTCCACACTGCCCGGCAAGTTTTTGTGGATTTGGGAAGAGCTGTTGTGTTTTGGCTACTGAGGTAGACACGGAGTGGAAGGAGTTCAGCCAAGTGCTACAGCACAATTCTCTGCCGCAAGTACCTATTCCGCCAAGTCGACCGGCTTCTTGCCTTGCTCCAATCTGCTTCATTTCTATCCTTATGCGAAACTCCTCCGCCAAAGACTTTATAAGTTGACGGAAATCGACCCTGTCGTCCGCCGTATAATAGAAAATAGCCTTTGTTCCGTCGCCTTGAAACTCCACATCGTTAACTTTCATCTTCAAATCAAGACTTTCTGCCAACCGTCTGGTCTCAAAAATCATTCCGTCTTCCTTTTCAATCGACTGTAACCATTTTTCAATGTCTGTAACCTTGGCTCTGCGGTAAAGTTTCTTGATGTTATCGCCGTCTTCAACCTTTTTCTTTTTCATCTGAATACGACACAGCTCACCCTTCAGGGTAACTATTCCTATGTCATGCCCAGGCGTTCCCTCCACTGCCACAATATCTCCCTCGCAAATCTCCAAGCCTTCGGGTAAACGGTAAAAATCTTTTCTTGAATTTTTGAATCTGACTTCCACAACATCGCATTCACCGGCGTTACCCGGTGCATGGATATGCTCCATCCAATTATGAACGTTCAATTTTGAGCAACTATCGCGATCGGTTTTGCTGACAGGTTTGTAACACTCCGGTTTGCGACAGCACGCCCGCGAAAGCAACACATTGGGTTCGTAATGCGTTCTGCCCATATCGGGTTCTTCATCAAAATAAGGGTGTGTGAACTGCTCCAAGCCCACAACGGCTTCTACATCGTCTTGCTCCACAGTCCTGCGACTTGATTGCGTAGATGGTCGAGCAGGTTGTGTCGCCTTTTCCTGTTGTTCGCTCGGTGTATTCTCTTTATTTTCGGTTGTATCTTCTATCATCTGTACTAAGTATTGTGTCTTTAAGTAAGGTCTTATTTACTGTTGGTTCAGTAACATGCCGAGATGAAGGCTCAAATCAAAAAATAATATTTTGGAATTGGCATTTCTGCTGACATGATAGCGGGTCTGCTCCAATAAATGGGTAATTCCCGAAATATTGTCGGTATTCACGAACTTTGAAAACTTGTTCCTAAACTCCGTATTCTCGTCCCTAAACAACCCGCCTTTAATTTGCATACCCATGTTGCACATAAGGCATTCTCTAAACAGTTCCGAAACATGCGAAATGAAGTTCTTCTGGGTTTCTCTGCCCATTTTTGCGATTTGCTCTACCAGAACGGACAGGTCAGACGCCTTGCTTCTGTACTGAAATGCTATCCTTATCCATTTGATGAACAATTCCGTAAACTCTTTATTCGTTTCAGCATCGTATTGCAAAGCCTTGATAAGGTTACCATCGGTATTGGTGGCAATCGTTGCCGCTTTCTGTTGGTCGAAATGCTTTGTATCGATGAGGTAATGCTCAATGGCGGTGTCTTCTATCGGAAGTATTTTTACCAACTGAGTTCTCGATAAAATGGTTGGCAGAATTGCTTCCGTGTTTTCGGTTATCAAAAGGAACAAAGTACCCTCATAAGGCTCTTCCAATATCTTTAACAACTTTGGAGCAACATCGTGTCGCAGTCTGTCGGCACACCATATAATCATTGTCTTGTACGGAGACTCGTAGGTCGTCATTGTCAAATCACGAACTATTGAAACAGCATCGCGAACATTTATTTCGCCCTGTTTGTTATCCACCTTCAGATATTCAAGCCAAGAATTTATGTCAATATATCCATCGTTTTCCAATACGAACTCTCTAAACTGCTCCATGAATAGGGAGGATTCATTGTTCTTGTCAATCTTTTTTGTTGTCGTATTGGGAAAAACGAAGTGCAAATCGGGGTGTACCAACTTTGAGTACTTCAAGCATGAAGGACATTTGCCACAAGAATCTCCCATCAGTTCGGTTCCTTTTCTGCCTTCGTAATATTGTCTGTTTGTGCAACTGACAAATTGAGCGTAAGCCAAAGCAAGCGCAAACGTTCCATATCCTTCCGCTCCTGCAAACAGCTGAGCATGCGGAATGCGTCCCTCTTTAACTGCTTCAATCAAAGAGTTCTTCAAATGTGTCTGTCCTGCTACTTGTGCAAATTGCATCTTGCTTTTTACTTTATTGCGTTCAACGGTTCATCTCGGCAAGACGAAACCATAAATTCCTGCAAAGGTATCAAAATTTGCCGACACCTTTGCAGGAATTCCGAATTTATTTCGCTTGAAGAGTGCGACTAATCCCTATTTCCAAAAATGCGCAACAAGTATAGGAAGATGTTGATAAAATCAAGGTAAAGAGACAAAGCCCCAATCAAGGCTATTTTTGCCGCATGTTCGCTTGAATTATCCATCTGTTGCAAAGCGTTCTGGATTTTATTGGCATCGTAAGCCGTCAATCCTACAAAAATCAACACACCGACATAGCTGATAATCATTCCGAACGTTCCGCTCTTCAAAAATAAGTTTACAACCGTTGCTATTATCAGTCCTATCAAGCCCATGAAGCAAAGCCCGCCCACACTGCTCATATCCTTTTTTGTAGTCAGACCTACAAGCGTCATGGCTGCAAAGGTGCCGGCTGTGATAAAGAACACACTTGCTATGCTGCTTGCCGCATAAGCCAAAAAGATAACCGACAAAGTTGCTCCGTTTATCACCGAATACAATACGAACAAAACAGTTGCATTAACAAGCGAAAGACGGTCAATTCTTGCCGATATTGCCCATACCAATGCCAACTCCGCTATAATCAATAGCCAAAACGCCAATCTGTTTCCGAATATCACGCCCAATACGGCAGGACTCGATGCCACAGCAAAGGCAGTAAATCCGGTTATCAACAAAGCCAAAGTCATCCAAATAAAGACCTTCGGCATTAAAGCAGGCATAGACAAAGCTCCATTGCGTTTTCTTTCCTGCGTAAACATGTTCAAATTTTCGTTCTCCATAATTAGTTATACGTTTAATAGAATGCAAAGATACCAATTTCTTGACACAACGATGCACTTTCACAAATAATTGCAGGCAAAAACCGATAAATTGCCTTGTCTGTTTATTTTGTACTTTTGCAGTCGGAAAATCGAAAATGCTTATGCCATGCTGAAACGCTTACATCTGAAAAAATATTTATCGTTCTTCCTGCATACGAATTTCGGTACGCTGACGGTGAACATGTTGTCGGCTTATGTTGCATTCGCATTGTGTCGCATAGTGTTCTTCTTCATGAACTATTCGACCTTTGCCCCATACTTAGATTGCTCTTCTGCAATGACCATATGCCAAGGAGCTTTTGTTTTCGACAGCTCGGCATTGTTGTATCTGAACTCCCTATATATTATACTACTCCTGTTTCCCTTCCATCTTAAAGAGCGAAAGCCGTTTCACACTCTTTTGAAGTGTATATTTGTTTTTGCGAATGCAGTAGGCGTGGCAAGCAACCTTATTGACAGTGTCTACTTTCAATACACAGGTCGACGAACCACTTTCAGCGTATTTGACGAATTTGCAAACGAAAGCAACATAGCCGGCATAATCCTTGGTGAAGCTTTGCGATATTGGTATCTTCCGATAATCTTTGCCTTTATGGTTTTCGCCTTGTGCAAACTTTACCGCAAGCCAAGGCTTGACCGACAGGTGCAAAAAGCGAAATACTATTTCGGACAAACGCTTTCAATCGTTGTTCTGCTGCCTTTCTTTATTCTCGGTGTAAGAGGAAGTCTCTCTTCCGGCACAAGACCGATAACAATAAGCAACGCCAATTCCTACATTAACCGTGCCGTTGAAGCCGGTCTGGTTTTGAACACCCCGTTCTCCATAATCCGTACAATCAGCCACCGATCCTACGAAACGCCCGACTATATGAGCAATGAACAAATGGAAAAAACATATACACCAATCATATACCCGCAAGAGGGAACCAAGTTTCAGCCTAAGAACATAGTCATTCTCATCATGGAAAGTTTTGGAAAGGAATACAGTAACTTTTTCAACCCCTCCTATTCCGAAGAAGGAAATGCAAGCCTGACGCCGTTTCTCGATTCCATTGCCTCACAATCGCTCTGTTTCAAGTATTCCTACGCCAATGGTCGCAAAAGCCAAGACGCAATGCCCTCCATACTTGCAAGCATTCCCATGTTTGTAGAACCGTTTGTTCTTACGGACGCCTCATTGAACGACATAGGAGGATTGGCACACGAATTGAAAAGCAAAAACTACTACTGTACTTTTTTCCACGGCGGAGAAAATATAAGCATGGGCTTTTCTGCCTTTGCAAAACAAGCAGGCTTCGATGCCTATTTCGGATTTAATGAATACAGCAAAGACAAAAAATATGGCGGTCGCAAAGACTGGGACGGCAAATGGGCTGTTTGGGACGAGGAATTTTTGCAATTCTTTTGCGACAACATCGACAGCTTTCCGCAACCTTTTTTGACGAGTGTCTTTACTGCCACTTCTCACAGTCCTTTCAATATTCCGAAACGCTACGAGGCGGACTTCCCCGAGGGAAAATACCCGATGTACAAATGTATCCGCTATTCGGACATGGCACTGCGGCGTTTCTTCGAAAAGGCCTCGAAAAGCCGATGGTTCAACAATACAATATTCGTGATAGTTGCCGACCATACCTCCGGCAGTTCAAGCTCTCATGCCGAATATCAAACAGATTTGGGGGCATTTTCCATACCCATCATATTTTATACCCCCGACAAAAGCCTTAAAGCCGAAGTCAGGGAAGACCTAATAATGCAACAAATAGACATAATGCCTACTCTGCTCGGAATGCTGCAATACGACAAACCATATGTCGCATTCGGTTGCGATGTTCTGCACACTCCTGCCGAACAAACCTTTATGGTGAATTACAACAACGGCATATACCAATACGCAAAAGGCGATTTGTTCATACAGTTCGACGGCAACGAGCTGAAAGCAGTCTATCGCTATAAACAGGACAGTCTTCTGGAGTATAATCTTAAAGGAAAAACAGATGCGGAACAGGAACTGTTGCAGCAACTTAAAGCAATCGTTCAGCAATACATGCAAAGAATGAACACAAATAATCTTCTACTGAAAACCCATTGAGAAAGACCCATAAAGACCTCCTTTTCTCAATCGGCACAAACACTCTTTGCAGATTCCTTACACCCCTTTTGCCGAAATAAATCGAAAGCCAACTTGGTAAATTCGCCAAGAGGTTGTATATTTGCACTCTCAATCTAAACCAATTATTGATTTAATAACAAAAAACAAAAGAAAAGATGTTTCAAGGACACCCTAAGGGGCTTATTGCGGCAGCCCTGAGTAATATGGGAGAGCGTTTCGGCTACTATATTATGAATGCCGTTTTGGTTTTATTCCTTTGCTCGAAGTTCGGTTTGAGCGACGCCAATGCGGCGATTATTTACTCCTGCTTTTACTGCGGAATTTACATTTTAAGTTTGGTCGGAGGTATCATAGCCGACAAAACACAGAATTACAAAGGCACAATTCAAGCCGGATTGGTTACCATGGCATCGGGATATATCCTTTTGGCCATTCCGATTACTGCAACAGATGCCAACCAAGCGTGGTTATTGCCTTTGACCTGCTTTGCGCTTTTGATGATTGCCTTCGGTAACGGATTGTTCAAGGGTAACCTTCAAGCAATAGTGGGACAGATGTATGACAATTTCGAAGCCGAAGAAGCAAAGAAAGGTCCGGAAGCACTCAAATTGGCAAAAGAGAAGAGAGACTCCGGTTTCCAAATATTTTATGTCTTCATCAACGTGGGCGGATTGATAGCACCGTTTGTTGCTCCGCTTATCCGTTCATGGTGGTTAAAGGTAAACGGCTTTATTTACAACGCCAAACTTCCTGCTCTTTGCCACGATCAATTGTCGGGTAGACTTACCGGAGAGAAATTGGAGAACTTTAATACCCTGTCGGCACAATCTGTTGTCGATGCAGGTACAACATTCGATCCTAATGCTTATTTGGAAGTATTCAATCAAGGTGTACACTTCTCCTTCATAGCTTCCGTTCTTGCCATGTTGATTTCTTTGACAATCTTCCTTTGCACAAAGAAAGGTCTTCCTACTCCTGCAAAGAAAGTTGCCGCAGAGACTGTCGGATACACTCCGGAAGAGAAGGCAGCAATGGCGAAAGAAATCAAACAAAGACTTTATGCACTGTTTGCTGTGCTTGGAATAGCAATCTTCTTCTGGTTCTCGTTCCACCAAAACGGAGCTTCGTTCTCTTTGTTTGCAAGAGACTTTATGGATACGTCCACAGTGGCACCTGAATTTTTGCAGGCAATCAATCCGTTCTTCGTTATAGTTTTGACACCTGTGATAATGGCAGTTTTTGCTGCATTGGCGAAAAAGGGAAAAGTCATTTCAACCCCAAGAAAGATAGGCATCGGTATGGGACTTGCGGCATTGGCTTACATATTCCTTGCCGTTTTCTCTTACATAATGGGCTATCCTTCTGCACAAGAGTTTCTTGCATTGCCTGAGGCAGAACAAGCGGCATCGCGAGCAGGGGTTTGGGTGTTCTTTGTAACGTATTTCTTCTTGACTGTTGCAGAGTTGTTCATCTCTCCGCTTGGATTGTCATTCGTTTCCAAAGTAGCGCCTAAACACATGCTTGGAGTATGTCAAGGTCTTTGGTTGGGAGCAACAGCGGTTGGTAACGCATTCTTGTTCCTCGGCTCTATGATGTACAACAGCATACCGTTGTGGTTGTGTTGGTCGGTATTCGTTGTAATATGCTTGATTTCAATGGGCGTAATGTTCGGAATGGTTAAGTGGCTCGAAAGAGTGGCCAAGTAAGCAGACGGGCGAAATAGAAAAAAACTCATAAAAAAGCTCTCGAAACTGTGTTTCGGGAGCTTTTTTTGTGGCTTTGCCACTGTATGGTTACCAATAAAGACGTATATTTGCACTCGCATTTTTTGAAAAGCATATACATGGAATTTGAATTGAGAAAAGACGAGGACTATATTCAGCTCACGCAACTGCTGAAAGCCGTTGGAATTGCCGAGAACGGAGCCATGGCGGCGGCAATGGTGGTTGCGGGCGAGGTTGAGTTAAACGGAGAAAAAGAAAGTCGCAAAAGAGCCAAGCTGAGAAGCGGTGATATAATCCGGGTTCTTGGAAAAGAAATACGAATCAAATAATTATAAACACAAAACATCAAGCTAAAAATGGATTTAAGTACAGTTCTGTCTATTTCGGGCAAGCCCGGTCTTTACAAACTTGTTTCTCAAACGAAAAACGGAGCATTAGTCGAATCTTTGGTTGATTCAAGACGTTACCCTGCCTTTGCGAAAGATAAAATATCGGCATTGGAGGACATAAGCATATTCACTACCGATGATGATATATCCTTGAAAGAAGTACTACAAAAGATATACGAAAAAGAAAACGGCGGAGATTGCATAGATCACAAAGCTCCCGAAAAGGAAATACGTGCATACATGGAGCAAGTGCTTCCCAACTACGACAGGGACAGAGTCTACCTTTCCGACATGAAGAAATTGTTTTCATGGTACAAAATCCTCAACGCCAAAAACATGATTGACTTGGATAAAGAGGAAGAAAAATCCGAGGAATAGCCCTTTTGCCAAAGCACACTATTTGAGGAAATTATTGAATCGGCGTTTGAGAAAAATGAATCGCCGATTCAAAAAAATAAAACGGCGATTCATTCTGACGAATCGCCGTTTCAAGAAAGCGAAATCAAGTAACAACAAAAATCAATAACAGATGAAAAAAATCACAGCATTATTCATTGCAAGCATGTTTGCGTTTATGCCGCTGTTGAAGGCAGACGAAGGTATGTGGCTGTTGATGTATATCGACAAACAAACGTACAAAGACATGAAAGCCAAAGGACTTAAACTTACGTCCAAACAAATTTACGACATCAACCACTCCAGCCTCAAAGATGCGATAATCCAATTCGGCAGGGGTTGCACCGGTGAAATCGTTTCGGACCAAGGTTTGATTTTCACCAACCACCACTGCGGTTATCCGCAGATTCAACAACATTCAAGTGTTGAACACGACTATTTGAGCAACGGTTTTTGGGCGTATTCCAAAGAAGAGGAATTGCCAAATCCCGGTTTGACGGCAAAGTTCCTTGTGAGAATGGAAGATGTGAGCGAGCAGGTGTTGCAAGGCGTTACTTCCTCAATGGGAGAACAGGAGAGGGCAACAATCGTTCGTGAGAATGCGAAAAAAATCAAGGAGAATGCAGAGAATGGAACGGGTTATACTGCCGAGGTGTCGACAATGTTCAACGGCAACCAGTATTTCCTTTTCATCTATGAGGTTTATGAAGACGTTCGTTTGGTTGGCGCTCCACCGAGTTCGATAGGCAAGTTTGGTTCTGACACAGACAACTGGATGTGGCCTCGTCATACCGGCGACTTTTCTGTGTTCAGAGTGTACGCAGACCGTAACGGAAAGCCTGCAAAGTATTCAAAGAACAATATTCCTTTGAAGCCTAAGCATTTTTTGCCTATCTCGCTAAAAGGAGTGAAGAACAACGACTTTGTTATGGTGATGGGCTTTCCCGGAACAACCGACAGATTCCTAACTTCCTACGGAGTGGAACAAGCAATAGATGTTTACAACCCGTCGGTTGTAACGGCAAGAACGGCTTTGCGTAACGTCATGGACGAGGATATGCGTAAAGACCCTCGCGTTCGCATACAATATGCAGCCAAATTTGCCAGTCTTTCCAACTATTGGAAGTTCTATCAGGGTCAAACCAAATGTTTGAAAGACCTCGGGGTAAAAGGAACCAAAATGGCACTCGAAAACCGTCTGGCAAAATGGATAAGCGAAAATCCTGCAAGGCAATCCGAATACGGAAGTGTGCTTAGCGATTTGGAAGAGTGCTATGGAGCAACCAATGAGTATGACTATTTGAGGGTTTACACCAACGAAGCAATTTTGAGAGGTGCTTCCGTGTTCTCGGTGGCAAGAATGATAAAGCCACTTGAAGAAGAGTTGATTAAAAACGGCAAAAGCGAAAAGGCAAAGCAGATGGCAGCCAAGTTGAAAGAGCTGTATGTCGAGACTTTTAAAGACTACAACATAGAAACCGAGGAAAAACTTCTTGCAGCCGGCTTAGATGTCTATTTCCACAATGTTCCGTTGTTGCACCAGGACAAAGACTTTTTGTCCGATGCTTTCAAAAACGGATACGATTTCAAACAGATGGCGAGCGACTTGTTCAAGACTTCACAGATGGTGAGCCTCGACAAAGTGAATAAGTTGTTGGATAATCTCGATGTAACGCAAATTGCCAACGACCCTGCATACATATTGACCAATCAGTTTGTCAATAACATGGTCGAGAAGATGTCTTCCGTTCAATCGTACAGAGAGCGTTTGAACAGAGCGAATCGTTTGTTTGTGAAAGGTGTTATGGAAATGGACAGCAAGAAGCATTTCGCTCCAAATGCCAATCTTACGATACGCTATACCTACGGACAGGTAAAAGACTACAAGCCTAAGGACGGAGTAACATACAACTACTTCACAACCTTGGACGGAGTGATGGCAAAGGAAGATAACTCATCGTGGGAGTTCACAGTGCCTTCAAAATTGCGCAGCCTGTACGAAAGTAAAGACTATGGACAGTATGCAGAGAACGGTACAGTTCCGGTTGCCTTTATTTCGAACCTCGACATTACGGGAGGAAACTCCGGCTCTCCTACAATAAACGCCAAAGGCGAGCTTGTCGGAATTGCATTCGACGGAAACTGGGAAGCAATGAGCGGAAACATAGCTTTCAATCCCGATTTGCAAAGATGTATTTCGGTCGACATACGCTATGTGCTGTTCATAATAGACAAATATGCGGGTGCAACCAACCTTATCAAGGAAATGAAAATTGTAAAGTAAGGTTTCTTACACACCCATCGTAAAGACAAGGCTTGGAAACTCACTCAACCGAGTGCAGTTCCAAGCCTTGTCTCTTTTCTGTGGGCAGCAAAAAAGGCGGAAAACCGATTTTGTCCTTTTGCTAACACGAAAAGAATCTCTGCATCAGCCGGCGAAGTTGCCGGTGCGGGCTTTATGCAATGATTGCAGGTGAAATGTTTTGGCTAACTTTGCCGAAATTTTTTGAATATGAATATCGAATTGATTGAAAAAGCATGGGCAGACCGCAGTCTGCTGAACGAAGAGAGCGTAAAGCGGGAAGTATTCGGCATAATCGATGATTTGGATTGCGGAAAGCAGAGAGTTGCGGAAAAGGTTGGCGACGAATGGATTGTCAACCAACATGTTAAAAAAGCCATCTTGCTGTATTTCCCCTTGTGCGGTATAAAAACCATAGATGGCGGAGATTTGAAGTTTTGGGACAAGATACCCACGAAGCAGAACTTCGAAAAATTGAAAGTGAGATGCGTTCCGCCTGCCGTGGCTCGGTATGGCAGTTTTTTGGCAGAGGGTTGCATAATGATGCCTTCCTTTGTCAACATAGGAGCTTATGTGGACAGCGGCACAATGGTGGATACCTGGGCAACGGTCGGCAGTTGCGCCCAGATAGGAAAGAATGTACACATAGCCGGAGGGGTAGGCATAGGGGGCGTATTGGAGCCGGTTGGTGCAAATCCCGTCATAGTGGAGGACGATTGTTTTCTCGGTTCTCGCTGCATTGTTGTTGAAGGAGCGTTGATTAAAAAAGGAGCAGTCTTGGGGGCGAACACCGTTATAACCGGCTCGACCAAAATAATAGACGTGTCGGGCAGTGAAGCGGTGGAGTATAAGGGAGTAGTGCCTGCCAATTCCGTTGTCATACCCGGCAGTTATCCCAAAGCCTTTCCCGCAGGCACGTATAACGTAAACTGTGCCTTGATAATAGGAAAACGCAAGGAAAGCACGGATAAGAAGACTTCCTTGAACGAAACCTTGCGAGACTTCGGAATTTCAGTCTAAGCTCTTTTCGCATCTTCTTAAATATCGTTGCCCTCTGCCAAATGCTTTTCGAAACCGAAAAGATGTTTGGCAGAGGGCAAAGTTTGTTGTTGCGATATGCTTACAGAAGGCATTATTTTCCTTATTGAGAGAATGTTATCCTTATTGTGAATCCGTCCGAAACCAAGATAAAGCACATTTGCTCGACGGCAGTAAAACGTATCGCAGAAAGAAGAAAACGAATGGCTGATTCAAAAAAATGAATCGCCGAAAGAATTTTTTGAATCAGCCTTTCGTTCCGGACGAATCGGCAGAGGGTTTGAGCGGTTATTTGCGAAGTTTGTGCCAATGAACAAAAATGGCTTGACGGCGGGCTTGGAGCTTGTGCCGAAACGGAACTTTGTGCTTGCGATTTGCCGATAAAACTGCATGAAAGTTGCCTTTGATGAAGAAAAATTTGCTTTTGAAAGAATTTTGCCGTAACTTTGCCGGCAGGTATTTGGATATTGTCCGAAGAGATGAAAAGGTATAAGAACTTGGCTTACATTTTGGTATTGCTTGCGATGGTGTTGTTTTCGCAAAGCGGTGTCGATGTGTCTGTACGCAGTTGTTCGCCTTACCTTTTCAAGCCGTCTTTGTCGTTGTTGGGCGAGGCAAAGCCTTACGGCAGGTTGCTGAATGCAAAGGATTGCGAAACAAGGGACAATATTGAGATTGCTCTTTCGGAGAACAGGTATAAGGCGAATACGCATCAAGAAGCATTCGGCTTTAATCCTCCTTGCGATTTTGAATTTCACAAAACGAGAATATTGAGCGAGCGTCTTCAGAGCATGAAGACCGATTTGTTGCTCACCAAAGACCTTTACCAATTAAGGGTGTTGCGAATATAGGGGCGTGAGTGCCAAGGGAGACTTTGGCTTTTGTCCGATATTCTTTTGATTTTAACACCCTCTTATGTGTGTCGATGTAATTCTTTGTTTTAACACCACTAAAATTTCAAGCGACCGCATGGGAGTAAATTGGGACGAAAAAATTTTTCATCGAATAAAGAAGATAGTTTGATAATACAAAGGCTCGATACGTTTGCAGAATGTATCGAGCCTTTTCTTTTTTGGAGCAGCTGTATTGTTTTCGGGAAAACGGTCTTGTTTTTCGAGGTATGGACACTCTTATGCAGACGATTGATAAACCGAATGCCTATTTCGTTCAAAGGGGTTATGCTTGTTTATTTTTCGAAAAGGAATTGTGCTTTATGAGGCTAAGGATTTGAGCAGTTTTTTGCGGTAGGACTGTGCCGAGGGCGTAGTTTGTAATGCCAAAGCGGCGGCAAATGCATGCAGTTCTTCGCCAATCCAAATTTCTTTTTCCTTGTAGTGCAGCAGCAACTCGCAGCACATTTGTTTAACCGAAAAACGCACCTTTGGATTGAGGAGAAACAGAAAGCAGTTTTCTATCAATTTGTCGGGATTTAAGGATTGCAGCTTGGCGGAAAGCGTTTCATTCAGCTTTCCACGTTTCTGTTGCCGCAAAAGCCTTGAGAGCAATTTTGCATATGCCCTCATGCTGCCTTGGTATTGAATTTTGTTGAAGTCCTTTGCCATGCTGTCGATGAACAAGCACGCATAATCCGGAGTTTTTTCGCACAACTTTTCCAAAATCCAGGCTGCATGAAAGCCTGTTCGGTCATTTCTTTCCATGCTTATGTCGTAGAAAAGAGCAACAGGCAGTTCCCCATCTTCTATTCGCCTGATGAACCGACCTATTGCATCAATGCCCATGGTCAAGTCGAGTTCTTCCGACAGGTGTTCCTTGTCGACTTCGGTCATTTGTTAAAAAGCATACCTTGCCCCTATGATTCCGACGAAGCGTTGTGTGGGGTAGTTGTAATAATTGTAGTAACGTTGAAACGCAAGGTTATTCAAGTCTGCAAAGAAAGTCCACTGCTCCGAGTACTTGTAGGAAGCCTGCAAGTTGATGTCGAAACGGGATTTCAATTTGACGATTTCTCCTTTTTCGTTCAAGCATTTTACCGAGCTTGAGAAGTTCGGTGTAAGGGCTATGGTCAATTTGTCCACCGAATATTCGACCGACAAGCCTGCTTTGAATGCCGGTGTATACCATGCCGCTTCCAATTCATCTGTTTTCAAGTTCTGAAAAGAAGCATCTGCCCGCAAGTTAATGCTCTTCAAGCTGTATTCGAATGAAAAGTCGACATAAAGCCGTTTAAGTTTGTCATGAACAAGGAAGAACATGTTGTTGAGCGTTGCATTGGTGTCGAGAGTGTAGAAATACTTGTTTTGAATGGAAGCAAAGCCCACTTCCAATTCCGCATGCAACTTATCCGAACCTTTGTATATTGCTTTGGCAAAAAGGCTTGTTGAGGACTGTAATTTGGTTTGCACCAAAGGCGAAAGGTATGGGTTTTCCCTTACCATGGCATTGAGCGAAGGCAACTCCGTTTCGGACTTCAATCCGCCTTCTATGCCTATATGCTCCGTCAAATCGGGCAGTGAGGCAACCAAATCTGGCAAGAAGTAAAATTTTCCATGGTTTCCGAAACAAGGAGCAAGGGATAGGGCGGCGTGAATGTTGAAACGCTTTATCATAAAGTCCATGTAAGCGTGTATGTCGACAACCCCTTGTCTGTTTTTATACTTTTCTATGCTTAACTCGTGATTGAAAAAAGGCGTAAGGTCTTTCGCCGAATAAGAACCGATGACTTGCTTGTAGCCGACTTGCAAGCCTATGCGTTGATTCTGATTATCGAAAAACGAAACCTGCTTTTCTGCTCCTGCCATAAGGTTGATGTCGGTTTCTCCATATCCCCATTTTCCGTAAGTGTGCTTGAACGAAAGCGAAGCATGATTATGAAGTTTGCTTTCGTCTCTGTACAGGCTGCGATAGTTGAGGCGGGTGCCTATTGTGTGGTATGTGGTGCGGTAATCGCTCTTTGCCTTGTCTGTGGTATCAGAAAAGCCATAGTAATAGTACCTCTGATGTTCATAAATAATGCTTGCATCTAAGGAAAAGTTTGTCCATATTTTTTTTGCGTACAGGTGCAAGTCGTTTTCCGCAAAGGTGGAGTGTGCGAAATCCTTTATTTGCCCAAGGGACGCCCGATGCTTGAAATCGGCACTGTAAACCAAGTCCTTGGAACGGGTTTGCGAATACGATGCTTCCAAAAGAGAAGAAAAATAAGTGCCGATACCTGCCTTGACATGTGCATTGTACAGTTTCTCTTCCCTTTCGTCTTTTACGTTTGCCGGCTTTATTTTGTCGAAAGTCAAAGACGTGGGAAATTGCTTGCCTGTTTTGTCGTAGCTGAAAGCAGGAAGATTGAATGTAGAATCGAATACGGTCGGTTTGCTCGTCAATTTGTAAGCTTCGTTTACCACCGGAGAAAACATGCTCTTTATTACAACGCTTTCGTTATAGGTGTCTTTTTGCGGTTGTTGGGCTTTTGCTCCGCACCACAACAGACAGAAAACAATGATTGCCGATATGTATCTTTTCATGTGTCAAATTCTTTATTTGTTCGTTATAGTTATTGCTCTTGTTCTTCTATTATGACTTCGTCGACGGCTGCATTATGTTCCATGCGTTTGGTTTCTTTTTCCTGACGAGCCTTGTTCTGTGCTTCATTCAATTCGAGAAGCTTTTGTTTTGCCGTTTCGAGCAGCTCTTCGTCTCCCTCGTAGTTATCCACTATGCTTTGGAGGGTTTGTTTTGCCTGCAAAATATTGCCCTTGCTTTTGAATATGTCTGCCCAAAGCACAAAGGCTTTTGCCAACCAATATTCGCTTGACGGGTTTGCGTTTATTTGGTGTATCATTTTCTCAGCTCCTTCAACATCTCCGGCTGTAAAGCTTAACTCTGCTAAGGTATATTGAGCTTCTCCTGCGTATTCAGGATTTTTTGCCTTGGTCAATCGCTTCAATTCCTCAATCGCCTGTCCGCTGTTGCGGTTTGCAAGCAGCGATTTCGCCAAAATATATGTTGCTCTTTCTTTTATGGTTTCGTCGACTTTTTCAAGAGAGAGCAATTTGTTTGCATACATTGTTGCGGAGTCGAATTTGCCCAAATGGAAACAGCTTTGCATTTGTCCGTCCAATGCCAAAAGTTTATGCGTGCTTATCTCGGCTGTTGCTTCCAAACGATTGTATTGTCCCTCTGCCTGTTCGTAATTTTTTGTTCCGAAATTCAATTCTGCCGCTTTAAGCAAGGCTTTTTCGGTGAATACATTCTTGGGATTGTCTATTACAGCCTCGTAATGCTTTAAGGCATCTGCTTTTCTGTCCGTTCTGTTCAAGCAATCTGCAAGGTAGTAGTTGGCGTTCACTGCAAAGATGCCCTTTGGGTATTTATTCAAATACTGCTCAAAACTTATGATTGCATTGGTATAATCGCCCTCCATGTACAAATTTTCTGCCGCTTGATAGCTGATGGAGTCTCTGTCCCCTGCCGACACTCTTACGCTCGGCAGTTTTTCTGTGTAGGTCAAATAATCGTCTACCCTGTTCTCCGAAACATATATTGCTTTTATGTTCATTAAAGCAGAGCGTGCCTCTTCGCTTTCCGGATATGTTCTCACCAGTTTATCCAAGTTCTCCAACGCCTTGTCATTTTCGCCGAGTTTATAATGAATCATGCCTATCTTTGCGTAACAGTCTTTCACGTGAAGCGATTGCGGATATTGCGTTATAACGTTTTGATAAGCGTCTATCGCCTTTCGGTTCTCCTCCAAAGTCAAATAAGTGTTGGCAAGTTCGTACTTTATTGTTGCGGCATAGTTTCCCCTGTTGTAGTTCTCGTATGCACGTTCCAAAACTTCTTTCTTACGTTCATAATTACCCAAAGCTCCGCATGCCATAGCCACTTGGTAAGAGGCATAGTCTGCATCGGGGTGCTTACCCTCGACAATCTTTTCGTACTGCTCTATTGCGGAGTTGAACTCCTTGCACATATAAAGACAGTCTGCATATCGCAATACGGCGTCTTCGCTTTGTTTGGCATCGAGCTTGCCGATTGTTCTCTGAAAATAGGTTTTGGCAGTGGAGTATTTCTTTTGTTTGAAAAGGTTATACCCCATTGTGTAGTCGGCTTGGGCAAGATACGGATTTTTCTCTGCACCTGCCGAAGCATAGAAAGTGTTGAGATTTTTTATCGACAGGTTGTATTCACCCATCTGGTAATATACCTCGGCTTTCAAGTAGTACGCTGTGGACGTAAGAGTGTTATCATGTGCTTGAGAAAGCGATTTGTCCAAGTATATCAAGGCATCGTCGGCTCTTCCCTCATTAAATACTTCTATTGCCCGATTGAGACACAGCCGTTGATAGGCTTTATTTGCAGACAAACTCCTTTCGGACATTTGTTCTAACATTTCAACAGCGTCTCTGTAGTTTTTCATGTTTCCGTACAACTGAGCGAGATATTCTTTTGCTTCGTCCGCCTTGTCCGAGTCCGGGAACATTTCCATGAATGCTTGAAAGGCTTTGATTGATTCGTTGTACGCCGGGGCTGTTTCGTACGAAACCTTTGCATAATTAAGCAAAGCCTTCTCTTGAACGGTTTTGTCAAAGTCCATTTCGCCGGCTTCTTTGAACATGGCTTGTGCATTTTGCTTTTCTCCTAATTCAAGACAGCATATTCCTAAATGATAAAAAGCATTTTGTGCCAAAGAATCTTTTGCGTCTGTCGCTTTCGAAAGATAGGTTTTTGCCTTGGCGTAGTCTTTTTCTTCCATGAGGGTATAACCCAAAAGATAATAATCCTGTGAACTTGCACTCTCTTGTTGCACCGCTTTTTCCAAATACGGAACAGCCTCTCTGTAACGTCCCAATTTGTAGTAGGCGTCTCCTATCATGCGATTCAATTCTCCGCTACGTTTGGACTGCGACTTTTCCGACAGACGGGGTGCAATCTCTATCAGCTGTTCATAGTTTCCTCGGTAGTAATAAATCTGTGCAATGTAATATGGTACAATCCTTCCGAAAGTTTTGTCCTGTTGCAGGTCGAGAAATTCTTTCAAAGCCGGTTCGTACTGCTGTTGTTCATACATTATATGTGCATGAAAATAGTTTGCCGAAGCTGCATACTTGCTTTTCGCTTCTCTGACCTTATCCAACTCCGTAACAGCTTCGTCGTAATTGCCGTTCAAGAACAAACAATGACCGTATTTGTAATGATACTCATACCATCGTTCTCCCTCTATTGCCGATGCGTTCATTCGGCTATACACTTCCAAGGCGAGTTCGTACTTGCTTGCCGATGAATAGACCTCTGCCAACATAAAAGATGCTTCATTCATGTAAAGCGAATGCGGATACTGTTTCATAAAGTCCGAAAGCAATACATCGGCATCGGCATTGGTCAAGGCATGCGAAGCTGCTGCACGATAGAAAGAGGCAGACTCTGCCAAAGGATTATCCTCTTGCGGATAGCGAGAAAGAAAGTCGGCAAAGCCTTCCAATGACGAAGAATAATTGCCGCTCTTGTAGTTATCGTAAGCCGCATTGTAGTCGGAAACACAACGCTCATTCAAGTCTGCCTTTTGGGAATAAGCACAAAAGGCAAACAAAACGATGCTTGCAAAACAATATAAACCACTTAAAAGTATCTTCATGACAATGTAGATTTTGATTCTGCTAAATTAACTCCTAAACCCGGCTTGAAAGTATGCTCGAACCCCTTTTTATTAACGGTTAAATGTTGACAACCTTGTTTGAAATACCGAAAACATTCACTGTTTCAGCCGAAAACGGCACAAAAGTACCTGTATCCAAGGGGAATAAAAGCACTTGAATACAGCTTACGGAAGTCTCCCGAAATGAGTTGTCGGTAGATTGAAAAGGGATTGCCTGCGGGTATTTTATTATCTTTGCATTGGGTTTGTACTGCTCTGATGCGGCATCGGTTTCTGTGGCAGAGAGCGGTTCAATGCATAAAACAATCATGTGTATGAATAATGTGGCAAAACAAGACAAAAAGCATGTCGGTTTTTTCGGCAGGTGTAATGTTGGTAAGAGCAGTTTGATAAATGCTCTTACCGGTCAGAGTGTTTCTATTGTTTCAGAACAAAGGGGAACAACTACCGATGTGGTGCGAAAGAGTATGGAGTTGTTCGGTTATGGGGCTGTGGTTATTGTAGATACGGCTGGTTTGGACGATGATACCGAATTGGGACACCAACGTGTTGAAAAGGCTGTTCAAGAGGTGCAGAAAATAGATGCAGCGGTGCTTGTGATAAGCGAGAACATGTTTTCGGAAATCGAGAAGGATTTTTTGAAAGAATGCAAAAGGTTCAATGTGCCGTGTATTGTGGTTTACAACAAACAGGACGTATGTAAGGCAAATGCAGATGTGCTGGCAGAGGCGAAGAGCGTATGTTTGCTTGAACCGTTGGTGTTGAAAAATCACTCTAAGGAAGCTATGCTCGACTTGGCAGAAAACATAGGCAATATGCTTCGTG
This sequence comes from uncultured Bacteroidaceae bacterium, assembly GCA_964606345.1. Lineage (GTDB taxonomy): Bacteria > Bacteroidota > Bacteroidia > Bacteroidales > P3 > Onthomorpha. Next base: position 26,357 of record CAZSFV010000016.1, read on the forward strand.
CAGAAGAAAAAGAGAAACGCAGTTTGTTGCAGGGCATTGTTGCAGAGGGAAATCTTGTGTTGTTGGTGACACCTATCGATTCAGCCGCTCCGCAAGGCAGATTGATTTTGCCGCAGGTGCAACTGATAAGGGAGGTCTTGGATAAGAATTGCTTATGCATGGTGGTTAAGGAAACGGAATTGGAGTGCGTTTTGAGGCAAAGAAAGATAAAGCCGGACTTGATTGTTACGGATTCTCAGGTTTTCGGAATGGTGAATGCCATTGTGCCGAAAGATATTCCGCTGACGAGTTTCTCAATTTTATTGGCGAGAATGAAGGGCTTGTTTGATGATTACATGAAAGGAACGCCATTTATAGACAAACTGAAAGACGGAGACAGGGTGTTGATGTTGGAGAGTTGTACACATCAGCCTACATGTGAAGATATAGGGAGGGTGAAACTGCCGAAACTTATCCGCAAATATACGGGAAAAGATATAATTTGTGAGGCTGTGAGCGGTTTGGATACTATTGATATTCCTCTGAAAAACTTTGCTTTGATTATTCAGTGCGGTGGTTGTGTTGCGACAGAGAAGCAACTGCATTCAAGGTTGAAACCGGCTTTGGAAAACGGTATTCCTGTCAGCAATTACGGTTTGGCGATAGCATATATGAACGGAATATTTGAGCGTGCAACCGAGGTGTTCAAATAAAATCGCTTTGCAAACGTTGGTAATTACGCAGGAAATGCGTAACTTTGGACTTTCTAAGATGCGAGTCAAAATGAAGAGAATATTTTTTGTTACGGCTTTGTCTGCTTTGGTTGCATGTTCGTGCGGCAAGGCTTTGTATTCCCATTATGATTACGATGAGGTGGTTTATTTTTATGCAAAGCAAGGAAAATCATTGGAGGGAAAGGATTTGAAAAAGCTGATAAAATCATATAAACGCATTATTGAGCAACCGAAAGGAGCCAACAGCGTTCCTCCACCGGGGGCATATGCGGATTATGCGTACTTGCTTTTCATGCAAGGCAACACAGATGAAGCCAAAACTTATTTTCAAAAGGAGTATGTAACTTATCCGGAAAGCAAGGTTTATGTTGAATCTCTCATGCAAAAATTAGGACTATGAAAAAAAGTGTGATAGTATTGTCGGTATTGCTGTTTGTTGGAGCGGGCATGGGATTTGCTCAGGTTGAAGAGGTGTTGTTGCAATCGGACAGCAATGTCAGTGTGATAGATAAGAAAGACCAAAAGAAATATCTGAAAGAGCTTGCAAAGGAACATGAGGAGACAGGGGAGAAAAAGGAAAATTTTATAAAGAGAACATGGCATAAGGTTTTTCCGAAGAAGGTGGAAAGGGAGATTTCCTATCATCAGATGTATCAAGAGAAGCCGAAAACAATCATGGTTATGTATCCATGGAACAGAAGCAAGGAAAAATTTGCCGATGATATGTTCTATGTTTCTGCATGCAAGGAATTGGTGAACAAGGGTTACTATGTGCTTCCTGCTTTGACAACATTGGACGACTACAAGTCCGATACAATGTTCAATTCCCGTTATTGCGAACAATCGGATAGTCGTAAATATCTAAAATCGCATGGTGTGGATGCCGTTTTGTATATAACGGTATACTCGGTGAAAAAGGAATGGTGGTCCACCAACATAAACATGAATGCACAATACGATTTGATTTCCACAAAAACGGGAGAGGTGTTGTTTTCTCGTCATTCGGATTTCAATTATGACTCGCAACTGCCTGCCAAGTCAAAGAGCGACATAGGACTGCTAAATGACGATAAAGAAAACAACTATCTTGGAATAAGCGGACAGATGCAGATTTACACTTTTTCTGATTTGCCAATAGGTCCTTATCATAGCGATTATTTGATGGATCAAAAGAAGTTCTCTCACAAAAAAGAGATGAAGTATAAGGTTAAGATAAAACCGAGCTGATATGGCAAAGGATAAAACCGCTTTCTTTTGTCGCGAGTGCGGAGCAAAGTCTGCTGTATGGATTGGGCGTTGTCCGCAGTGCGGTGCATGGAACTCTTATGAACAAGAGGTGATTCACCGCAGTGTGGGTGGTAACGGCAGTGTGCAATCTTCCCAAAAAGCTGTTACCATGCTAATGAGCAGGATAGAATGCAAGAGTGAGCAGCGTATTGATTTGAAAGATGAGGAACTGAACAGGGTTTTGGGTGGCGGTCTTGTTGTAGGAAGTGTGGTTTTGATGGGTGGAGAGCCGGGGATAGGTAAAAGTACACTTCTGCTTCAAACAGCATTGAATTGTAAAGACAAAAGAGTGCTTTACGTCAGCGGTGAAGAGAGTGCCGGACAAATAAAGATGAGGGCGGAACGCATTAACAGAACGAATGGAAATTGTTACGTGTTGACGGAAACGTGCGTTGAAAACATAATAGAACGTGCCGATGAGGTGGACGCTCAAATACTTATTGTTGATTCTATTCAGACAATGACAACAGTCGATATAGATTCGTCGGCAGGCAGTATTTCGCAAATAAGAGAGAGTGCGGCAAGATTGAGCAACTATGCCAAACAAACTGCCATACCAATAATAATTGTCGGACACATAACCAAGGACGGCAGTATAGCCGGTCCGAAAATTTTGGAACATATGGTCGATACTGTATTGCAGTTCGAAGGAGAGAGGAATTACGGATACAGAATCGTTCGCTCCATAAAGAACCGTTTCGGTTCAACTCAAGAGTTGGGAATTTATGAAATGCAATCTTACGGATTGAGACAGGTAAGCAATCCTTCGGAAATACTTATGTCAAACAATGGGGAAGAGCTTTCCGGTACGGCAATAGCTGCCACAATGGAGGGTAATCGTCCGCTGTTTATAGAGACTCAGGCTTTGGTTGCCAATTCGTATTATTCATCTGCTCAAAAGAATGCGACAGGTTTCGACTTGCGAAGATTAAGCATGTTGTTGGCTGTGTTGGAAAAGCGTGTCGGCATAAAGATAGGGGCAAAAGATATATTCCTCAATATAGTCGGAGGTTTGAAAGTGTCTGACCCTGCCATTGATCTTGCCGTTGTTGCAGGCTTGATATCTTCCGGAGAGGATACTGCAATAAACAATCGTCATTGCTTTTCGGCAGAGGTGGGGTTGAGCGGAGAGTTGCGGGGTGTAATGAAGATAGAACAACGCATAAACGAAGCTGCCAAACTCGGTTTCGAAAGAATATACATAGCAAAGGGCAATGCCAAAAAACACTTGCAGACAAGTGCTGGCATAGAAATTATTCCGCTTGGCAGGATAGATGAGTTGTTGCCGTATATTTTGAACTGAAAGTATTAGGAGTGTTTTTTTTAGTTCTGTCTCGGTTTGATATGCCTTTTTGCATACCTTGTGATTTCTCCCACAATAAGCACAAGAGCCGTTGAAAGTATTACTCCGAACCAATCTTGCAACTTTAGAGGTGTTACACTGAACATCTTGCCGCCCAAATTGACTATAAGAATTTGCCCTATCAGTATCAAGGCTGCGATGAACAAAAAGCTGTTGCAGTTTTTGAAGTGGAAAAAGCCCCGTTTGCTCAGATAGGCTTTTGCATTGAACATATTCCAAAACTGCATCATCACGAAAATAGTGAAAAAGAGGCTTTTTTCGTAATCGGATAAAGAAGCCTTTGCCGTATAACCACCGAGCAACAATATGTCTTTCATGCTCTGTATGTCGTAGTGTTGGAAAATATAAAGAAGCCCCATAAGGATAAGGAAGAAAATTGCTCCCACTCCGATAATGCCTTTACGCATGGATTTTGTAATGATGAAATCTTTACGTTTTCGAGGTGGGTTGTTCATCACTCGTTCGTCCGGCGGAAGAGAAGCCAAAGCCATGGCTGCAAATGTGTCCATTATAAGATTTACCCATAGCATTTGAGTAACTGTAAGAGGAGATTCTTTGCCCATGAATGCTCCAAAAAGGACAATGAAACAAGCAACCACGTTTATAGTCATTTGGAAAAGAATGAATCGTTGTATGTTTTGATACAGACTTCTTCCCCACATGACGGCTCTGACTATGGAGTTGAACGAATTATCCGTTATGGTAATGTCGCTGGCTTGTTTTGCAACATTTGTACCATCACCCATGGATAAACCGACTTGAGCCGACTTTAATGCAGGAGCATCATTGGTTCCGTCTCCTGTTACGGCAACCACGCAATCTTCTTCTTGCAGTGTTTCGACCAATAATTTTTTGTCCATCGGTCTTGCTCGAGAAATAATTTTTAGGTCTTTTATCCTTTTCTTCAAGTCTTCGTGGCTCATTGAAGAGAGTTGCTCACCGGTTATTATACTGTTTTCTGTATTTGCATTTTGCAAAAGACCTATTTGTTCGGCTATTGCTCTTGCGGTAACGGAGGTGTCGCCGGTTACGACTTTTATGTCTATGCCCGCATTCAAACATTCTTGTACGGCCTCTGCCACTCCTTTCCTCACGGGGTCGGTGATGCCAACCATACCCATGAAACGCAAATTTTGGACGGCGAGTTTTCCGTCTTTTATTACGACTTGGTTATCGTCTAATTCCTTGTATGCGAAAACCAGTGTTCGCATTGCTTTGTTTTGAAAGTCGGACAGGTTGGACTTTACTGTTTCTCGGTCAAATCCTTGCTCAAAATCGGAACACATTTGCAATACGATTTCGGGTGCTCCTTTAACTAACAGAATTTTTTTGTTGAGTACATTGGAGGTTATTACCGATGCCATGTATTTGTTCTCTGTTGTAAATGGCAGTTTTTCCAAGACCTCGGTTTTATTTCTGTATTTAATGTAGTCGTGTCCTTCTTTTTTTAACCACAAAAGCAAGGCTCCCTCGGTCGGGTTGCCAATCACTTTTGTTTTGTCGTTGTCAGAGCAATCCAAGTATGCGGAGGAGTTCAAAGAAAGACTTTCCGCAACAAATCCGTTTGCTTTCAGTTGTTCCGGAAATAAAGCAGAGGCAACAGTCATTTGGTTTTGCGTCAGCGTTCCTGTTTTGTCTGTGCATATTACGTTGATTGCCCCCATTGTTTCGCACGCATGCATACGTCTCACAAGGCTTTTGCTTTTCAGAAGTTTTTGCATGCTGTAAGCAAGGCTCAATGTAACTGCCATTGGAAGTCCTTCCGGCACTGCCACTACAATCAGTGTGATTGCAATCATCAGGCTTTGCAGCGTGGCAGTCAAAAATTCAATCCAATCGAAAGAGGGGGTATTGATAAAATATAGTACAGTTCTTCCTGCGAGCAGTACGAAAGCCATGCAGTAACTTATCTTTGATATAACGCCGCCTAATTTTTCCAACTGCTCATTGAGCGGGGTACGCATGGAGTTGTCTATTTGACTTGCCGCAAATACTTTTCCTGCTTCGGTGTTGTCGCCAACGGCAAAAACTTTGCAGACCGCTTCTCCTTCCAGTACGTTGGAGCCTTTGTAAACTTTGTTTGAGGGGAATGTTGCTTCGCTGTCAAATTCTTCTTCAACGGTTGTTTTATTGCAGGAGCTTTCACCGGTGAGCGAGCTTTCGTCCACACGCAATCTTGTGGCTTCACAGAGAACGGCATCGGCACAAATTTCATCACCCGATGAAAGCACAAGAATGTCTCCGACTACGATTTTGCTTTTATCTTCTTCTGTCAATTTGCCGTTGCGGTAAACCTTTACCTTTTCGTGGTCGTTTACCTTGTTCAAAATTTCGAACTCACCCTCTGCCTTATGCTCAAACAAGAACGATAAGCCCGTGGATAAAAATACGGCAACAAAAATTCCTACCGGTTCTAAAAATGCCGTTGGTGAATGGTGTATGAAATAGTCGTAAAAGGAGATGCCGAGACTCAAAACGGCTGCAACAAGCAGTACAACAATGAGAGGGTCTTTGAATTTTTCCAAAAAGACAAGCCATAAGGGCTTTTTGGCGGGAGGAGTCATTATATTTTCTCCGTATTTCGAGCGACTTTCTTCTACTTCGAGGTCTGAGAGACCGATATATTGGGTTTTCATCTCGGTGTTTCAAAATTTAGACAAACGAGAAACGTCTCTTGGTGCAGTATTATTGCAGATAAGAGCAAGAGCTTGGCATGAATTGTTACTATTGGATGAAATAGAACAATCGACAAAGGTAATTTGTTCTGTTTTTGTTTGTCGCAGAAACGGAGTTTGGGGATAATTGCATAACTTTGCAAAAACAAATTATATGGAACAAGGAATATATCCGCTGAAATTTCTGCCTCTATTCAAACAACGAATATGGGAAGGACACAAAATTGCAGATTTATTGGGTGTAGATTACTCGCCTTTGCCTTCGTGCGGTGAGTTGTGGTGTTTGTCGGGACTTGCCGAGCAGGAAAGTGTTGTGGCAAATGGTTTTTTGGCAGAGGCGAATATCCGTGAGGTTATAGAAATGTATGCCGATGAACTTTTGGGAGAGGATAATTATAACGAGTTTGGAGAGGATTTTCCTTTGCTGCTGAAAATACTTGATGCAGCAGATAATTTGTCTGTTCAAGTACACCCTGATGATGATTATGCCGAACGCATAGGGCTTGATAACGGAAAGAACGAGATGTGGTATGTTTTGCAGGCGGACGAGGGTGCCAAAATTTGCGACGGTTTCAACAAAAATATGACAAAGGCGGAGATAATAAACAGAGTGAGAGAAGGAAGTCTGCCTGATGTTCTTAATGTGGAGTCGGTGGAAAGAGGAGATTTGTTTTTTATACCGGCAGGAATGGTGCATAGTGCGGGAAAGGGTTGTTTACTTGCAGAGGTTCAGCAAAGCAGTGATGTAACTTACCGTCTGTATGATTGGCAAAGAAAGGACGCAAACGGCAAAGAACGTCAGTTGCATTTGGAACAGGCTTTACAGGTTTTGGATTTGAAGGCTCATAAACATTCCGGTAAAATACATTATCATTATCACCCGAATGAGACGACCAATATGTTGACAACACCGTTTTTCACGGTTAATCATATGCATTGTTTTCAGGGATTGAAAAAGGATTATAGTGCCTTGGATACATTTGTTCTTTATTTCTGTGTTGGAGGACAGGGATTTATAAGCACAGAAAACGGAAGAGTTCCATTAAGGGTAAGTGAGGTTATTATGCTCCCTGCGGTTTGTCAGTATGCTCTGATAGAACCACAGCCTTCTATAGAAATTTTGGAAATTTTTATAGTGTGATATAAGTGTAGAGAGGGCTTGGTTGCTCATTTGAATCAATAAAAAACGATAGATATGGCTCTTATAAAGAAAGTGAAAGGTATTTCTCCTCGTTTTGGAGAGGAGAATTTTCTTGCGGACAATGCAACGATAGTCGGAGATGTGCAGACGGGATCGCATTGCTCATTTTGGTTTAACTCTGTTGTGAGGGGTGATGTAGACAAAATAGTAATGGGCGATTATGTCAATGTGCAAGATGGGGCAATAGTGCATTGCACCTATAAAACCGCTCCCACAAGCATAGGAAATTATGTCTCAATAGCCCACAATGCGATAGTGCATGGGTGTACAATCAAGGATAATGTTTTGATTGGCATGGGCGCCATTGTTATGGACGGTGCTGTTGTTGAGAGTAACACCATAATTGCTGCAGGGGCGGTGGTTCTTGAAAACACTCATTGCGAAAGTGGCAGTGTTTATGCCGGGTGTCCCGCAAAAAAGGTAAAAAGCATAGATAAGGAACGCTTGGAAGGAACGGTTAAAAGGATTTCAAACGCCTATCCTATGTATGCAAGTTGGTTTGACAAGGAATAGAGACTCAATATGGATAAACGCATTGTGGACGTGTGCTAACCATGGTGTTTGTTCTTGTTGCTTTATGCGGAATGGTCTGCTGTTGTCGGGCAAATCGTAAATGCTTTGAGCAGTGTGTCGTTACGCAAGAGTGTTCGCTGTCTCCGTGGACGAACGTCTGAACGGAAATGGCTACCTTTGAAGTAGTTGCCGATGTTTTTGCGATATTGCGTATTTCTTGCAGAAAGACGAATAGTCTGACTCGTTGGCTCGGGATTGAAATAAAATTCCTACCTTTGCAGACTAAAACATGTAGGAATGGAGACTAAGGTAAACACTGTAGAAGAGGCAGTAGAGGAATTCAAAAAGGGTAACTTTGTTATAGTTGTCGATGACGAGGATAGAGAAAACGAAGGGGATTTAATAATAGCGGCAGAGAAGATAACTCCCGAGAAAGTTAACTTCATGCTGAAACACGCCAGGGGGGTGCTTTGCGCTCCGATAACAATTTCTCGTTGCAAAGAATTGGATTTGCAGCACCAGGTTGTTGATAATACGTCTGTTCTTGGCACTCCTTTCACGGTAACGATAGATAAATTGGAGGGGTGTTCAACGGGAGTTTCGGCAACAGACAGAGCAGCAACCATAAAGGCATTGGCAGACAAGGATTCAAAACCTTCAACTTTTGGTCGTCCCGGACACATCAATCCTCTGTATGCACAAGAAGACGGAGTGTTGCGTCGTGCCGGTCATACAGAGGCTACAATAGATTTGGCACGTCTTGCCGGACTTTATCCTGCTGGAGCGTTGATGGAAATCATGAATGAGGACGGCACAATGGCGAGAATGCCTGAATTGATGAAGTTCGCAGAACAGTACAGCTTGAAGATAATCACGATAAAGGATATAATAGCTTATAGGATAAAGACCGAAAGCCTGATAAAAAGGGAACAGGAAGTTTTTTTGCCTACGCATTGGGGTAACTTCAAGTTGATAGCCTACACTCAGAAAGATACCAATGTTACGCACTTGGCATTGAAGAAAGGAGAATGGGAAAAAGATGAGCCTGTGCTGTGCAGAGTTCATTCTTCGTGTGCCACCGGGGACATATTCGGCTCTTGCAAATGCGATTGCGGTGAGCAGTTGCACTCGGCTATGCAAATGATAGAGAAGGAGGGTAAAGGATTGGTGGTTTACATGAGCCAAGAGGGAAGAGGTATTGGTTTGGTAAACAAATTGAAAGCTTACCATCTTCAAGAGCAAGGTATGGATACTGTTGATGCAAATTTGGCACTTGGTTTCAAAGCCGACGAGCGGGATTACGGTATTGGCGCTCAAATATTGAGAGATCTTGGTGCCACGAGCTTGAGGTTAATGTCCAATAATCCTAAAAAAAGAAGTGGGTTGGAGGGTTATGGAATCAAGATTGTAGAAAATGTACCTTTGGTTATTTCGCCTAATGAGTACAACGAAAAGTATTTGAGAACTAAGAAGGAAAAGATGGGTCATATTTTGCCGGACAAATAAACCTGTCGCAAAATTGGTGTGGTACAAATAAAAATACTATATTTGCAAATGGTAAGCATGGCAGTGCGATGGAAGAGATCGATGTATTGATAGCAAAGATAGAGACCAAAGTGGAAGAACTTCTCTTGAATAAGAGGGATTTGGAAATGAGAATTGTGTCTCTTGAAGCGGAGAATGAACGTTTGAATAGTGAGAATGCTGTGCTGAAAAAAGAAAAGAACGAATTAGAAAGTAAAGACATAACAGTAAAATTAACGAAGGCAGTAGAGCAGAATGAGGATATAGACGAATTGAGGGCGAGGATAAACGAATTGTTGCAAAAGGTGAACAAGAGTTTGGCTTTGTTGGTTACAATACAAAATAAAGACGTTGACGATGGAAGGGAAAACAATCTGTGTGAATGTGGAGTTGGCTCAAAGGACGTATAGAATCAATGTTCGAGAGAGTGATAAAGCCGTATTTGAAGATGCTTCCAGAATGATCAATGAGACAATAAAGGGCTATGAGGCAAAGTATGCTTATAAGGATATACAAGATTTACTTGCCATGGTGCTGTTGCAATACGTTACGGCATTTATCAAGCAGAACAAGACGCTGACTGATAATAACAGAAAGGTTACGGAACGCTTGGAAGCAGTGCTTCAAAGTCTTGAGGATGGTATTTGACAAACAAGAGAACAATATACCGCATCGATTTTGTTACAGTTGGTAAACTCAACACAAAAACAATAACGAGTTAAGCTCATTTTGGAGAAAACAGGCCTCATTTCCGACAAGGAAATCTCTTTATCGAGACAGTGGAAGTTTGATACAAAAGGCACTCAAATCTTTTTATTTCGGAGTTTACGATACTCCATAACGAGTTGGTGCGGTTTTCTTATTCCTAATACCCGATTCCGATATTCCAAATGCTCGAATGCTTCAATAAATAACTAATTTATAAACACAAACAATGGACGTAGTAATCTATATTGTTATCGGATTGGCAGTTGGACTTGCAGTCGGAATAGCCTTATCCGCAACGAGACTGAGAACCGCTTTGGAGAAAAAAAGCGTGCAGGTTTTGAAGGAAGCAGAAGAGAAAGCTGAGATTTTGAAAAAGGAAAAGATTTTGCAGGCAAAGGAAAAATTCCTGCAGATGAAAGCCGAGCATGAAAAGCAAGTGCAGGAACGCAACAACAAGGTCATGCAAACGGAAAACAAAATCAAGCAAAAAGAGCAGGCTTTGAACCAAAAGGTTGAGGAATTACAGAAAAAGAGTACCGAATTTTTGGCTGCGAAAGAGAATCTCAACAAGCAAGCCGAAAGACTTCAAGTTCGTCAACAGGAAGTTGAAAAAGCGTACAGAGAAAGCATCACAAAATTGGAGCAAATGGCAGGATTGTCTGCCGAGGAGGCGAAGGCTCAACTTATAGACAGCCTTACCGAGGAGGCAAAAAATGATGCTGCAAACAAGATAATGGAGATTGTGGAGGAGGCAAAGCTGACTGCCAATCAACAAGCCAAAAAGATAGTCATCGAATCCATTCAAAGAACTGCTACAGAGAACGCCATCGAGAACACCGTATCCGTTTTCAATCTCGAAAGTGAGGAAGTAAAAGGCAGAATCATCGGTAGAGAGGGCAGAAACATCAGAACGTTGGAAAATCTTACAGGAGTGGAAGTCATAATAGACGATTCTCCCGATGCAATTCTTCTTTCATGCTTCGACCCCGTGCGAAGAGAGGTGGCGAGACTTGCCTTGCATAAATTGGTAACAGATGGACGTATCCACCCCGCAAGAATAGAGGAAGTGGTTGCAAAGACAAAGAAACAAGTGGAGCAAGACGTTATAGAAACAGGCAAAAGAACATGCATAGACTTGGGAATCGTTAATATGCACCACGAATTGATGCGAATGATAGGAAAGATGAAGTACCGTTCTTCCTACGGTCAGAATCTTTTGCAGCACTCCCGTGAGGTAGCAAACCTTTGTGCCACCATGGCGAGCGAATTGGGCTTAAATCCCAAAATAGCCAAGAGAGCAGGTCTGTTGCATGACATAGGCAAAGTGCCGGACAATGAGCCGGAACTTCCACATGCAATACACGGAATGAAACTCGCCGAAAAGTATAAGGAAAAACCCGAAGTAAGCAATGCAATCGGAGCCCACCATGACGAAATAGAAATGCAAAGTCTTTATGCTCCCATTGTCCAAGTTTGTGATGCCATATCCGGCGCAAGACCCGGCGCAAGGCGTGAGGTTGTAGAGGCTTACATCAACAGATTGAACAAATTGGAAGAAATGGCCATGAGCTATCCGGGAGTAGTCAAAACCTACGCAATCCAAGCCGGCAGGGAGTTAAGGGTCATTGTGTCTGCCGAAAAGGTATCTGACCAGGAAGCCAACCAAATTTCGTTCGATTTGTCGAAGAAGATACAAAACGAGATGGTCTTCCCGGGAATGATAAAGGTAACGGTGATAAGGGAGACAAGAGCCGTAAACTACGCAAAGTAATCAACATTTTTAGTTTTGTTGATTCAACGAACAGCGGAGGCGTTGCGATAAACGTCTCCGCTGTTGTTTTCAACCAAACGCCGATTCGACGAAAACGAAAGGCTGATTCAGCAAAATGAATCAACCTTTCGGCAAAATGAATCGGCGTTTTGTTTATGCCTTTTGCAGAGTGTTGATTTTCAATGTGCAGAAAACAGACTTTTGCGGGCTGTGGCTCAATCGAAATCCAACTCTCCGTAAATGTTTCCGGCTCTTAAACGGTTTCTTTCGCAAATGTCCTCAACATCGGCACCCGTTCCGGCAAAGGAATTGAACATGCTTTCGCTCAAAAGGACGTATTCCCATTCTCTTTCCATTCTGTTCTGTTTTGCAAGTCGGTTTATCTTTTTGCACCACTCCGTTGCGGCGAGTTGCTTTGCCTTCACGTTCGCCTGGCTCATGCTTTCGGTGCTTTTGGTCTCTATTATATAGACATGTTCCGGCGTTTTGACGATAAAATCCGGGCTGTACCATGCAAGCATTCCGTCCTCTCGCATGTAGCCTATCTTGGCAAAATAATGCTTATACTCATCTATCTTCAAGAAACTTTCCACCTTTTCGTCCCTATCGAGAAATTCTCCGAACCTTTTTTCCAAACCGCCCCTGTTGCTCGGATAAGCGAAACGCTCATATATGGTCTTTCTGACCTCAAACGAAAATCCCTCTCTCATTTTCAGACTTCCAACCGAAGAGAACTTCACCTTCTCCACCTGCTCGTCCTTTCTGACACGCTTTAGCTGCAATTCAAAAACAAGTTTGTTCAGCACCTTCAAAATATGCGAAGAAACATAACCATCGGCAGAGAGAAGAATTTTCCAATCATTATTCTCATAGGGATTAAACTCGCAGTCGAACAGCCGTGTTCTTATGTAACTGTCCGCAATGCCCGTCAACTCGGCTTTGTACACCTGCATGGCAGACACCACCCCGCTCTTCTTTCCGTTCAAACTTGTTCTGCCCACGTTGCTCACCAACTTCTGCAAATAGGCATTGTACGAACTTGCCGAAAAAAGCCCTATGTCCACCGTGTAACTGCCCCATTGACCCTTCGAAATAACCTCCTGCGACACGAAAACCTCACCTTTCTTTGCAAGAATACTACGCAACTGCTCCAAGGAGTAGTTCCTTATGGGTTCAAAGTGGCTTACGTCCACATCTTCAAAGCAAATCTCGTCCATGCTCTCGCTTAAAACGCAAGGAATGTACATATCATAACTTTCATAAACCTCTTTCAAACCCACGCTTATCACATCGCCCGTCACCGAACCGCCCTCCGGCATTTCCTCCTCTATTTCGCCTATTCCGACACCCGCTTGCCTCAAATCCTCCCAGAACTTTATGAACATGGGGTGTTCTATTATAAAAAGAACATCATAATACGCACTCGGATTTTCGCCCTTGAACAGAGCCTGCCTTATCTCCGCTTTCGTGCTGCGGTAATCGCTCTCTCTGAACATGAGCCTCAAACCCCTGCCCACTATTTGCTCCAAAAGAATATTGCTCTTTGCCGCACGCAGAGGCACAATAACACAAACGCTGTTCACATCGAAACCCTCCCTGAGCATAAGCACCGAAACAATCACCTTGGGCGTTTTGTGCTTATCAATGTTGAACAACTTCTCTTTGATTTCTGCCCATTCCTTTTCATTGACCTCACCCTTCTTATCGGAGTCAATCCTCATCACCTCCTCCTGCGACAAACCGCAACCGCTCACACCCGTCATAAATTCACAGACCGCCTGCGATACAACCGTATCCTCACAAAGCACAAGCATCTTCGGATGTTTTCCGAGTGCGTTAAAACCCTCCGCCAAACCGTTCAACCTTGTCAGCCCGGCTTTCAGCATCAGCTTCTGCCCGTCGCTCAAAGACATAAACCTGCCACGCTCGTCCCTTTCGGCAGAATAGTCCAATCCCTCCAACTCTGTCAGCTCCTTTCGCCTGTCGAGACTTATCATTTTGACCAAACCCTCCGTTATGGCAGTCTGCAACTCAAAATCTGCAACTATATGCGGAAAATAAATCTTTCTTTCGTTCTTATTGCTGCCCTTAACGGTGTAAGGCGTAGCCGAAAAATCAATCTGAAGCCTTTGTTTGCCATCGCCGGATATGATTTTGTTCAAACCCCTCTGCCACTGCAAATCCTTATCGTGTATATGGTGAGCCTCATCGTTTACTATGACCAAGTCGGGCAAAGATTGCAAAAACTCTACCTCCGTACCCCTCAAATACTTGGCATCAAGCACATCGAGACTGTTGCCTGCCGAAGCACCCGGACGTGTGGGAAGCAGTTCCGACACCAAATCCGCCTTTGCCATTGCCGTTCCCTCATCCTTATCCGCCAAGAACAAGTGCCAATTCGTCAAAGCAATCATGCCCTCGCCCGTAACCTTGCGACCAATGCCCTCCTCCTTGCCGATGGTATTGCTTTGCAAAAAAGAGAAAAACTCGTCCCGGTATGCACCCGGCACAAACAGCTCCATGTTCTGCACAAAATCGTTGGTGGAAAAGTCTCTTTCCGTTCCGTTTTCTTTCAATCGTCCCTTGAAAGCATCGAGAAGTCGCTCATAAACAATGATTCCGGGAGCCACAATAAGAAAATTGCAAGAGTACCTGCCGCTCGGCATCTATTCATGCCTGCGATTCAACACCTGCCACAGCAAAAGAGCATGCATGACCCATGTTTTGCCCGTTCCGGTTGCCATCTTAATAAGATACTTCGGCAAATTCAACCCCTCCTCTCCAAGAATCGGCAAAAGATGTTGCTCGCCGAACAGAGAGCTTTCGCCAAAAAGCTCCGGTGCAACACTCTCATAGATTTCGTAAACGCTGTTTACCCGCAACACTTCGTGCAAATAGATAACGTTCAGAATGCTTTGCCTCTGTCCTGCGTGGAAGTTCGTTTCCCGCAAGCCCGTGTATGGTTCGCAAAACCAATATTGCAGCAAGTCTTTTGTAACAGGGCTGACTTTTTCAAGCATTTTGCCGCATTCAAACTCTGCATTCACCCTTTCGGAGAGCAGAGCAGCCAATCTTAAAGGCAAATTTCCTTTCATCTTACTTAGTTTTAATCGTTCGTACAACCATGCTTTCCAAACCGAACACGTCCACCGCCTTGACGCACACCGTTCTCTGCTCTTTCTTCTTCACCCTTATGGAAGCGGAGTAGACACAGTGCAAAGAGTCTTGGTCGTTCTCGGTGTTCTGACGATAATCCTGCCAAAGGGAGCGGAAGGTTATTCCGTCGTAATCGGGATCCACACTCCAGTATTCAATCAACGCCAAAGGGTCTTCGCCCATAATCTTCTCCAACACAGCCTTGTCCTTTTCATCGAGCGGAATGCAGTCCGGCGAATGCAGAATATAGCTGCCCAAACGCACCCTCAGCACATCCTCCTCGGCGTTCAGCGGAGTCAGCACAACCTCCTGCAATGCCAAATACTGCAAAGAAGTAAATCGAATGTTGCCTGCGTTAATCAGTTTGTCCAAACCGTTTCTCCTCAGCCTGTCCAACAAATCCGGCGGAACGGCAAGCACCTGCACCAAATCCCCATACCGCATGACCGCTTGCGAAATGTCGAAAGAGAAGTTCCAGCCCAACACAATGCACTTGTTCCACCCGCCGCCCATCAGGCTTTTGCAAGCCATTGCAGCCCGTTTGACCGTTCCCTTGTCGGTAATGACATTAGGCGAATCGGCATAAACCAAGCACCTGCCGCCCTTTATGTAACCCCAATGCCTGTCAGGCATCTGCACCTTGTCAAAAGGCAAAGCCCCATACAGCTTCAAAAGCAACTCGCAAAGGTCGCCAATTCTGACAAAGTGCCTGTTCGAAGCGAAAGCCTCCTTGTTGTAGTCGCCTATAACCTGGTAAAGAAAAGGCTTTGCGTTCATGTCAATCAATCGCTTCCTCATAACAAGGCAGGCAGGCTTGCCAATGTCGGTCGTTATCCAGCGACGCCCCAAACGCTCTGCCACGGCTGCCGTTGTTCCACTGCCGCCGAAAAAGTCGCAAACCAAATCCCCTTTGTTGGAAGAGGCGGAAATTATCCTTTCAAGCAACTTCTCCGGCTTTTGAGTCGCATAATTCAAAATCTCATTTTTAGATTTTACATGACCAATAGTCCAAACATCATCGCACAATTTAGTCTCCGCTTTCAAGTAATATGCTTTATCATTGTTAAACCCAGCTGCATATCTTGACCTCTGAATGGTTGCTTCTGCATATTTATCTCTGACAAATTGAGAATATGGGTTGAAAAAATTGCAATCACCTTTCTTGTAGACATATATGCTGTCATGCTTTCTTGGAAAAGCTGTATCTAATCTTGACATAGATGGATAATGCCACACAATCTCGTTTCTGAAATTTTCTTTGCCGAAAATATCATCAAGAAGGATTTTGAGATAATGTCCGACGTGCCAATCGATATGCACATAAATGCTGCCCTTGTCGCTGAGCAGCTCCCTCATCAGCAGCAGACGCGGGTACATATACTCCAAATAGGACACCGTTCCTTTCTGCCACAGGTCCGAGTAGCCGAACTGTTCAAAGGTGGTGGGCTTTTGAGTGATTTGGTTTTGCGGCAGGGTGATTTTGGTGCGGTAGTCGGCTTTGCTGTCGAAGGGCGGGTCGATATAGATAAGGTCTACCTTACCCCGGAGCGACTGCATGCCTTTGCTTTCGTCGCCTGCAAGCAACGCCTGCATGGCAAGCATGTTGTCGCCATAAATCAGACGGTTGGGGTTCGTCGGTTCTGTTTGGTGAGCGTTCACGCCCTGCCACAATCCGCCCGAGTCCTTGCAGGGCAGCACCACCTCGTTGGTCAGCAGGCTCACACGGCTGCCCGCACTCATGCGTTCAAGAGAGCGTTCCGCCGTGCGGCGACCCTCGCGGGCAATAAGCGGAAGCTCCTCCAAAAGATTCTTTGCCATAGCAAATGCTTTTGTGCGATGCTATCGTTTCTCTCAATACGGTATTCTCCGGAACGCAAAAAGTGGGCAGTACTTGCTCAAATTGCGGTCCTGAGAAAACCGAAAGAAACTACAAGTAAGCCCACGCTAACGCAGGCGCTGCACTTGTTTGTTTCTTTTGAATTTTCAGAAGTTCTCAGGTTCCAATTTGAATAGAACAAACAGCAAACGCTATTAAACAATAATATTTCTCTTTCTGCTTTGCACTCTTAACTCTCGGCAAAAGCGAGGACAAAGATACAAAATTCATTGTCATTTGCAGCCCCGCAACCTGCATTTTTTGCAATTTCCCCACCGCCTGCCGCCGCTTGCCCGTAAGCACCACCCGCAACAAAAACCCCAATCCCCACCCCGCCAAAATGAATCG
>CAZSFV010000017.1:0-35496 GCA_964606345.1 uncultured Bacteroidaceae bacterium
GGGTAAAGGAAACGGCGTCCCCTCAAAAAAAGGAACGCCGTCTCGGTTTAGGATTGTATTGAGCTTATTTCTTTTTCGCCGTCTTTTTGGCAGCTTGTGCCTTTATGGTTTTCGGCTTGGCGGTTTTCACGGCGGGCTTTTCGGCTGCGGTGTCGTACTTGTTGAAGTGTATCTTGTCTTTCTGCCATTTGTCTTTCGGTTTCGGCTCTTCTTTCGGCATGCCTATGGGGATTATGTTCAGCGGAACGATGTGTTCGGGCAGCGAAAGGACTTGTTGCAGTTGTTCGGTGCGTTCACGGCTCGGATAGATGCCGCACCAAACGGCTCCCAATCCCATGCTGTGTGCCGCCAAAAGCAGGTTCTCGGTGGCTGCACTGCAATCCTGCACCCAAAACTCGCGACCCTCGCCCTCTATGGCTTGTTTCATGTTTCCGCAAACGATGACCGCCAACTGTGCTTCCCTCAGGTAGGAGGCGTTTTTGAACTCTTCGCCCAATTTGTTGAGCAAATCACGGTCGTTTATCACTATGAACTCCCAGGGTTGGCGGTTCATGGCACTCGGGGCGCTCATTGCCGCACGCATAAGCGGCTCAACAATCTCGTCAACCTTTATTTCCTCTCCCGAATACTGCCTTACGCTGCTACGCGTTTCAATGTTTTTCATAACGATTTGGCTTTCGTCCGTAATCTTTTGGGCATTTGCCGCACCTGCAAACAGCAGTGCGGCGGCTGTAACGACCAATGCTTTTTTCATATCACTCGTTTTTGTAATTATAATAAACACAGAGCTATAACGGCTTTTCGTTTTGCCTTATTGCTTTGAAACAAAAAATAAATCCCCGCTTTAATCGGCACAGCCGACACAATTTTGTATCTTTGCACGGTTCATAAAAACATAATATTACGATGAATAACACATATAAGGCGGTATCTGCTGCCGAGGCCGTAAAGGTCATAAAAAGCGGAGACCATATCCATTTGAGCAGCGTTGCCTCTGCACCCGAGTGCTTGATAGAGGCGATGTGCGAAAGGGGAAGAAACAAGGAGTTTAAGAACGTTTATGTTCACCACCTGCACACCGAGGGTCCTGCTCCTTATGCGAACCAAGAGTTTGAGGGCATTTTTCAACACGATGCTTTCTTTGTGGGTTCTAATGTGAGGAAAGACGTTCAAGCGGGTTACGCAGACTACATTCCCATCTTTTTGAGCGAAACGCAAAAGTTGTACAGAGGCGGTTATCTGCCTTGTGATGTTGCCATGGTGCAGGTTTGTCCGCCCGATGCTCACGGATACGTGTCTTTGGGTACGAGCGTGGACGCCACTTTGGCTGCCGTTGAGGTTGCAAAGACCGTTATAGCGGTGGTCAACCCCAATGTGCCGCGTTCGTTCGGCGATGCAATGATTCCGATGTCGATGATAGACATATTTGTTGAGGACAATACGCCCTTGATGCCTGCACACTTTTCGCAACCCAACGAGCAAGAGGTGGCAATAGGCAAATACTGTGCGGAGTTGATTGAGGACGGAGCTTGTCTTCAAATGGGAATAGGTGCCATTCCGAATGCGGTTTTGGCTCAGTTGGGAAACCACAAGAACCTCGGTATTCACACCGAGATGTTTGCCGACGGAGTGTTGCCGCTTGTTGAAAGCGGCGTGATAAACGGAGCAAACAAAAAGTTGGACAGAGGCAAAATGGTGTCCACTTTCTTGATGGGAAGCCAAAAGGTTTACGACTTTATAGACAACAACCCAATGGTTGCAATGATGGACGTCGGCTATACGAACGATCCGTTCGTTGTGGCTCAGCAACCTAAGATGACCGCCATCAATTCGGCTTTGCAGGTCGACATAACCGGTCAGGTGTGTGCCGATTCCTTGGGAACGAAGTTCTTTTCGGGCGTGGGCGGTCAGATAGACTTCATTTACGGAGCATCGCGTTCCGAGGGCGGAAAGGCAATCATTGCAATGCCGTCGGTAACCAAGAACGGAATATCGAAGATTGCCCCTGTGCTTACTCCGGGAGCGGGTTGCGTTACAACTCGAAACCATATCCATTGGTTCGTAACCGAATACGGTGCAGTCAATCTCTACGGCAAGAGCTTGCAGGAGAGGGCGAGACTGTTGATTTCGGTTGCTCACCCCGACCACAGGGAGGAGTTGGAAAGAGCGGCTTTCGAGCGCTACGGCTCTCACTTCCGCTACGTTCAAAAGTAGGGGAGAGGAGCAGAACAACGAGGTTCTTTTTCTTATTTGATAAGCGGCAGGCAGAGTGTTTTTCGCAGTGCGAAGAGCGTGATGCCTGCTCTTTTTTTGCCTTGGGGTGAACAAACCGGGGCAGAGCCGGTTTCAAAGAGAGTGTGTCGTTTTTTGTTCGGAGGAAAAGGCAGTCCGACCCCTGCAAGGGGTTGCGACTTGCCTTTTCATTATTTTTTCGTACATTTGCAGGGCGTAAGAGAAAGGCAAACAAAAGAAAAACAGAATCAAGTGGGAAGATTGTTGGCGGTTGATTACGGAACAAAAAGGGTGGGGCTTGCAGTGAGCGACTGCATGCAGATTATAGCGACCAAGTTGGCTACCGTGCCTACGGCGGACATATTTCCGTATCTGAAAGAATATGTTTCCGCAGAGCAGGTCGATGCAATAGTCGTCGGCAATCCCAAACAGATGAACAACATGCCCTCCGAATCGGCAAAGGCTGTGCATTCCTTTGTCGACAAACTCGCAAAAACGTTTCCGAATATTAAAATCCACATGTTGGACGAGCGTTTTACCTCCAAAATGGCAAGTCGGGCAATAGCCCAATCGGGTTTGTCGAAAAAGAAACGCCAAGACAAGGCTCTGATAGACTCGGTTGCGGCGGTGATTATACTGCAAGACTTTATGCAAATGCAAAAATAAGACTTTGGAATATGATATTACCTATTGTGGGATACGGTGCTTCGGTTTTGAAGCAAAGAGCTGTTGAGATAGACAGAGATTACCCCGAATTGAAAGAACTGATTGAGAACATGTTTTCGACCATGTATGCAGCCAATGGCGTCGGTTTGGCTGCTCCGCAGGTGGATTTGTCCATACGTCTGATTGTTGTGGACGCCAATCCTTTCAAGGAGACCTATCCGGAGGGCGAGGGCTTCAAGAAGGTCTTCATCAATCCGCAGTTGATTGAGGCAAAGGGCGAGCTGTGGACTGATTTCCAGGAGGGTTGTCTCTCTTTGCCGGACATTCACGAGGATGTGGCAAGGCCGAGCGTTGTGGTGGTGAAGTATCTTGACGAAAACTTTGAGGAACACACCGAAGAGCTTTCGGGCATACGGGCAAGGGTTTTTCAACATGAGTACGACCATTTGGAAGGCAAGGTGTTCACCGACCGTCTCAGCCCGTTGAAGAGAACCCTTTTGAAACGACGCTTGAACGACATAGCATCGGGCAAGGTCAATCCGGGTTACAAAATGAAGTATGCCCACGGTAAAAGAAAATAAGCGATGAAAAGGAATTGGATAATCGTTCTATCGGTCTTTGCCCTGCTCTCTTGCGGCGGCAAAAGCGAGCAGCAAAAGCAAGCCGAGGGTATAGCACAAATGGAAAACGCCGTTTTGCAGAACGCCAAAAGCATAAGCCCCGCAGATGCCGACAGTTTGGTGAACATGTACAAGGCTTATGTTGCAGCCTATCCGCAGGACAGCCTGAGTGCCGCCTACCTTTACAGAGCCGCCGACATATTGGCAAATCGCAAGGAGTGTTTGCCGGCAATAGAGCTGTTGGAACGTTTGATTAAGGACTACCCCGGGGACGTGCATGCCGAGCAGGCAGCCTTTCTTAAAGGAGTGGTGTACGGCGAGACCTGCCTGAACAAGGAGAAAGCCAAGGAGAGCTTCGAGGCTTTCATTGCCGCCTATCCCTCTTCGCCTTTGGTTAGAGACGCAAAGGGGCTGATGGCACTCGATGCGGCAGAGGACGAACTCGAAATGGTTCACCGCTGGGAGCAAGAGAACAAGCAGTGATTTTTTTCGCCCTCTCGGCTTTTGCAGAAGGCTGAAAGAGAAAAATGCACAGCCGTTTCAACAAATCGAAACGGCTGTGCATTTTTTCGTTTCTTCTTTTCGTCCGCATGCCCTTGCGACAAACCCGACCACGCTGCAACCGGGCGGCACAAAACAAGCCGAGAGCAACACCGGACAAAAGAAAAAGGAACCCCGCACGAGGTTCCCCCAATCAAAATTATGATAGTAAAATGAAAAACTTTCGTTACTTCACTCTCTCTACGTATTCCGAAGTTCTGGTATCCACCTTTATTCTTTCGCCTGTTTCGATGAACAGAGGGATACGCACCTTTGCACCCGTCTCTACGGTGGCATCTTTCATTGCATTGGTTGCCGTGTTGCCCTTCATGCCGGGTTCGGTGTAGGTAACTTCCATTTCCACAAACGGAGGCAACTCGCAAGAAAGCGGAGTTTCGGTGTCGGCGTGTACTATTATTTCCACATATTGACCTTCTTTCAAAAACTGAGGAGCATTTATCATTCCCTCTTCTATGTTTATCTGTTCGTAGGTTTCGGCGTGCATGAAGTTGTAGCCGGTGTCGTCCTTGTAAAGGAAAGTGTAAGGACGTCTTTCAACCCTGCAAGTGTCTATTTTGCAGCCGGCAGGAAAGGTGTGTTCCAACGTTCTTCCGGTTTTGAAGCTCTTCAATTTGGTTCTGACAAAGGCACTTCCTTTGCCGGGTTTTACGTGCAAAAATTCCACCACGGAGAACAAATCGTTGTTCAACTCTATGCACAATCCGTTTTTGATGTCTGCTGTTGTTGCCATATAAAAATCTTGTTTTCTCTCCGCCTGCGGCGGATTTACCATATTAAGTTTGAGTTATTTATTCCTTTTGTTGTTCTTCGCTTCTCTGCAATTCGTTTATGCGTCTTTGCATGAACTCGTTGTCTTCTTTCAACTTGTTGTATTCCTTTTCAAAGAAAGAGGCTTTCAGGCTTGCACCCACCATGCGCAAAATGCAGACCGCCAGCAGGGCAAGAGCCACATACTCCACCTTTTTGAGACCTGCAAAAAAGTAACACACGACCGTTGCCAACAAACCGACGTATGAGAGAAATTCTAAAACCTTTGCTGCTTTTACAATCTTCATTCCATCTTTCATTTGGCTTGCAAAGGTACATTTTTTTTCAGTATCGTCCAAATAGTTCGTTTTTTTAGCTACCTTTGCAAGTCGTTCGCCTTTTGCGAGCGAGAGAATTAAACGTTTTGTTGAGATGAAAAAGGTGCTTATCGGAGCTTTTTTGTTGGGCTTGACCTTTGCAAGCGGTCTTTTTGCCCAAAACACAAGCCGCATGGACGATGCCAAACTGACGGAGTTCTCCTACAAGTTGAGCAAACTGCCATTCAGCGAAAGGAATGTAATAGACACGGCTTGCAGATTGTTTGAGAACATGTTTGCAAAAGACCCCGACAATGCGGATTGGGCGTACCAAATATTGTATTTCTATCACGAGTTGAGTTGTGAGGACAAGACGCTCACTCTTCACAAGACCTTTTCTGATGAGGAGGTGAGAGCGTTGGTGCATAACGACATTCGCGTTTTGAATGCCTTGAAGAGCGACATGAAGAAGTTCCAATCCGAATATGCCAAGTACGGATACAGGATAATGTCCTTTGAGGATACGTCTTATGCCGTTGAAGTCAATCCGGCGTTCTTGTACAACAGACTGAAGGACATGCTGACCGAGGAGTACAGATACTACCGCGGTCTGTGGATAGCCGAATACGATGTGCCGACCGTGTGGCACGCCGCTTTGAACATACCGCTTTCCGAGGTATTCAAAAGGATTGCATGGCGGGACGAGTTTATGCAAAAGAATCCCGACTTCATCAGGGAAGACTTGGTGCAGAGGGAAACGGAGTTCTTGTGCTTCACCGTAACCAAAGGGGTAGAAAATACTTCCGTTTACGATGATAAGGACGTCATAAAGCAGGAGTACAAAGATGCCTTGCAGACCTATTACCGCGGACATACCGATACAAAGTGGGGAAAGTACATGACCGAGTATGTACACCGGCTTGCGTTGAACAAATACCGCAACAGCAGGCAGATAGACCGCTGGGTTTTGGACACCCTTTACCCGCCCGAGAGAAAGAATATCAATCCGCTGATTAAGTATGAGGATATTTTGATTGACAACATAGTCGAGTAGATACAGATAACAAAACAAGAGATGAGGAAAACAACTATTTTTATGGCAGCATTGCTGTTGTGTTGCAGCGTATTCGCACAAGAGATTACGCTTGAGGATATTTGGGCAAAGGGAACGTTCAGAAGCAAGTCCATAGATGCAATTCGTTCCATGCAAAACGGCGAGAATTATTGCATTCTCAAAAGATACGGCATCGAAAAGTACGCTTATTCGACCGGAAAGAAGACCGAGGACATTGTTTCTTTTTCTGACTTGAAGTTCAAGACCGAAAAGGAATATGTTTTCGATTACCGCTTCAACCAAGACGAAAGCATGTTGTTGTTGGCGACCAATCCGCAGTTCATTTACAGGCGTTCATATGAGGCAAACTACTATGTATACGATTTGAAGACCAAGCAGCTCCGCTCGATTGACGAGGACAAGGTGCGTTTGGCGGAGTTCGCCCCCGACGGCAGCAAGGTTGCCTATGTGAAAGGCAACAATGTTTTCATGCTTTCGCTTTCGGACATGCGGAAAACCCAAATCACCACAGACGGAGAGTTCAACAAAATAATCAACGGAACGACCGATTGGGTGTATGAAGAAGAGTTTGCAATAACCAAGGGTTTCTTTTGGAGTCCCGACTCAAAGAAGATAGCCTTCTACCGCTTCGACGAAAGCAAAGTGAAGGAATACACCATACCGTTTTACGGCGGCTTGTATCCGTACCAGTATACCTACAAGTATCCGAAAGCCGGCGAGGACAATTCGGTTGTCGGCATATCGGTTTACGAGGTCGAAACCGCTCAAACCCACAGTGTGGACTTGGGACCGAACAAGGATATTTACATTCCGAGACTTCAATGGACGTTGAACAACGAGTTGTTCGTTCACAAGCTGAACCGCCATCAGAATCACTATGAATTGTTCATCGCAAAGGGCAACGACTACAAGTTGAACAAGATTTACGACGAGCGTAACGAGTGCTACATAGAGCAGGTTGAGGACGTCGCTTTCCTAAGCGACAAAAAGAACTTCATTCTCAAAAGCGAGAAGAACGGCTTCATGAACCTCTACAAGGTTAACATCTACACCAAGGAGATAGAGCCGCTGACAACGGGTCAATACGATGTTGCTGATATTTGCTACATCGATGACAAGTCGGGAAAGATTTATTTCACCGCCGCACAGTCGGAAGCCTACAACAGAGAGCTGTTGGTTGTGGACAAGAACAAGAAAATCAAGAAGCTCTCCGGCAGAGCCGGCACCTACACCGCCGACTTCTCCGCAACGGGCAAGTACTACATATCCTCTTTCTCCGACACCGACACACCCACAGTTTATTCGGTGAACGACAATTCGGGCAAAACTCTTGTTGTTTTGGAGGATAACAAAGATTTGAAAGCCGTTTTGTCGAACTACGGCAAAGAAAGAAAGGAGTTCGGCAAGTTCAAGACCTCCTCGGGTCAGGAATTGAACTATTGGATTATCAAACCGGCAAACATGGAAAGCGGAAAGAAGTACCCTTTGTTGTTCTATGTTTACGGCGGACCGGGAAGCCAGGAGGTGCTTAACTCGCAGAGCCGTTCGTCCGACTACATGTGGTTCAGAATGTTGGCACAAAAGGGTTATGTTGTGGCTTGTGTAGATGGCAGAGGCACGGGAATGAGGGGCGAGAAGTTCAAGAAATGCACCTACATGGAGCTTGGAAAATACGAAACGGAAGACCAGATAGAGGCTGCCAAGTACTTCGGTTCGCTGCCTTTCATTGACAAGGAACGTATAGGCATTTTCGGTTGGAGCTACGGCGGTTACATGTCTTCGCTCTGCATAACCAAGGGTGCGGATTACTATAAGGCTGCCATTGCCGTTGCTCCGGTTACCAACTGGCGGTATTACGACAATGTATACACCGAACGCTTCATGCGAACTCCGCAAGAGAATGCAGACGGTTACGATATGAATTCCCCCATTAACCATGTCGAAAAACTGAAAGGCAACTACCTTTTGATACACGGCACAGCCGACGACAATGTTCACTATCAGAACTCGATGGATTTGATAACGGCTTTGGTTGAGGCGAACAAACAGTTTGAGCATTTCGCCTATCCGAACAAGGATCACGGCATTTACGGAGGCAACACAAGGCTTCACCTCTACACACTCATGACTGACTTCATTCTTCGCAAGCTGTAAAGCACCAAGGCGTGATGCTGCAACGATTTGAAGCCTTTGTAAGAGAACAAAAGCTGTTCGATAAAAACGACAAAGTCCTCGTGGCTCTCAGCGGCGGCGCGGACTCTGTTGTTTTGGCAACTCTGATGCTGCGGAGCGGTTACCGCTTTTCGGTTGCACACTGCAATTTCCATCTGCGGGCAGAGGAGAGCAACCGCGACGAGCGTTTCGTTCGCTCGTGGGCGGAGAGAAACAACACAGAATTGTTCGTCAGGGAATTTGATACCTGTGAATACATGCGTCAAAGGGGAATATCTCTCGAAATGGCAGCACGCGAATTGCGTTATTCCTTCTTCGATGAGCTTATCTCTTCGCACGGCTTTACCCGTTTGGCAACTGCCCACCATGCCGACGACTCGGCGGAAACCTTCTTCATCAATCTGTTGAGAGGAACGGGCATTGCAGGTCTTCACGGCATTCTTCCCAAGCACGACAACATAGTCCGCCCGCTTCTTTTTGCCACAAGAAAAGATATATCCGCCTTTGCCGAGGCAAACAATATCCCTTTCGTTGAAGACTCCACAAACAAGCAGACCGAATTTCTGAGAAACAAGATTCGGCACCGACTTTTCCCTCTTCTCAGGGAGCTTTCGCCCAACTTTGATGCGGTGATGAAAAAAGACATCGACCGTTTGAGGGAAACGGAAGTGGTTTTTCGCTCGGCTGTGGAGCAGGTCAGGGGGGAGCTTGTCGAAAAGGACGGCACAGGTTGCAGGATTGAAATCAAGGCCTTGAAAAAACTGCACCCCATAAGGATATTCCTCTACGAACTGTTGAGCGGATACGGCTTCAACGAAACAGATGCCGACAACATTCTTGCCGCCTTGGACAAGGAAAGCGGCAGGCAGTTTTTCAGCAAAACCCATCGCCTGCTCAAAGACAGGGATTACCTTTTCATAACCCCCTTGGCGGAGGCACAACCGACCGAATGCTTCCTTTTGAACGAGGGACAAAGCGAGTTGACCGAACCCCTGCATTTGAATATCGAGAGTTTGGAAGATTTGAGTTTCGTTACCATCTCCAAGGACAAAAACATTGCAATGCTCGATAAAGACCTGCTGCAATTCCCTCTTGTTTTGCGGCATTGGAAACAGGGAGATTCGTTCATACCTTTCGGAATGAGGAAACGCAAAAAGTTAAGCGACTTTTTCACCGCCGAAAAGTATTCGCTCATAGCAAAGCAACAACAATGGTTGCTCTGCAGCGGCGAGGATATTGTGTGGATTGTTGGCAAACGAACGGACGAACGTTTCAAGATAAGCGGAAAAACGAAAACCATATTAAAGATAGAATTAGAATGAAAAAGCGTTTTTTGGTGCTGTTGCTCTCGATGACGGCATTTTTATCGGAAGCGGTGTCGCAGTCGGAGGCAATACTCGGACTTTGTTCACGGGTGAATGTCGACAGTTTGGAGTACAACGTAAGGGTTTTGCAGGACTTCGGTTCTCGATATGCTTTCAACGGCAACCGACGGCAGATTGCCGAATATCTTATGCACAGGTTGGAAAACTACGGCTTTGAAACCGAAATAGATTCTTTCTATTTGGAAATGGAATACCCCTACAATTCGGGCATAATCAACAAAACATGGCAATATAACGTTGTCGGCAAAAAGCAAGGGCTGTGGGACAGAGGCACAAGCCTGCATGTAGGGGCGCATTACGACGATGTGTCTTTCAAGGAGGGCTTTGCCGACTATGTGAACACAGCACCGGGAGCAGACGACAATGCCTCGGGAGTTGCGAGCGTTTTGGAGCTTGCACGTGTGTTTGCCCTCGACGATGTGAAGCCCATAAAAACTTTGGTCGTCAACTTTTTCGCTGCCGAAGAGCAGGGGCTGAAAGGCAGCAACAACCGAATAGACAGACTGACTCAACCTGTGTGGAAAGAGGATATAATCGGCATGATAAACCTCGACATGGTGGGCTACTGCACAGCCGGTGCCGACGAGTGGATAGCCAACATCATCACCTACGACAACAGCCCGGAGCTGACAGCCATGGCAACAGACTTCGCCAAGCTCTACACAAGCCTCACGCCCCTCGAAACCACAATGTATAACAATGCCTCCGATTCCTATTCCTACTACACATACGGAGTTCGCAGCGTGTTTTTGAGCGAAAACGAGTTCACACCGCATTACCACACCGAAAGGGACGTGTTCACCACTCTCAACTACAACTACATGAAGCAAATGTGCATGCTTGCCGCCGCCATGACGTACGAATGCAGCGTAAACAACGACTACGGCACAGTGTCCCTTGCCGAGAGTCCGCAAAGGGAGACCCTCGACTTGATTATCCGCAACCTGCCTGCCAAGTCCGAAATAACATACCTCATAAAAGGAAATCCGACATACTCTTCGCTCTCTTTGCACGACCTGCAAGGCAGAACACTGCTCCAAAAGCCGCTCCAAACAGCAGAAAAGAGCGGAAAAATAGACGTTTCGGCATTTGGAAGCGGAATTTACGTCCTAAAATTACACGGTAATAATCAGGTCGTTAGCAGAAAAGTGATTATTGTTGAATAAAAAAAAGCAGAAAAGTTTTGCTACATTCGGGAAAATGTCTACCTTTGCAAACGATTTCAGAAGAACAAACAACGGAAATCGGTCCCATAGCTCAGTTGGTTAGAGCATCTGACTCATAATCAGGGGGTCCAAGGTTCGAGCCCTTGTGGGACCACGAAGCGAAAGGCGAAGAAAGGCATTGAGGCACTTCTTCGCTTTTTGCTTTTATGCCTCCGTCCCTTGCTGAAAGCCGGCAGAGCCAATGAACAACCGAGCTTGAAAAACATGATTTGCATTCGCCGAAAAGAATGCCGAAAAGAAAAAAATCTTTCGCCGATTCGTTTTTCTGAATCGGCGAAAGATTTTTTTAGTCCGCACAGCCCCTGCATCGGTTTGCAAACTTATGCAGGCAAGGGGTGCTTATTCGTGATAGTAAATGCGTTTTATTCGTTGCGAAACCGAGGTGAACACCTCGTAGCTTATGGTTTCGAGAGCCTCCGCCATATTCTCCACGGGGTTCTCCTCGCCGAATATCACGACCCGGTCGCCCACCTTTGCCTCAATGCCGCTCAGGTCTATCATGCACATGTCCATGCAGATGTTGCCGACGATGGGGGCGAGGCTTCCGTTCACGCTGACCTTGAAACCCCTTTGCGAAAGGCGGCGGTTCAGTCCGTCGGCATAGCCTATCGGTATCACGCCTATGGTCGAGGGCTTTGCGGCTCTAAAATTACGCATATAACTTACGCTTTCGCCTTCTTCTATGCGGCGTATCTCCGTAAGGCGGGTTTGAAGCCGCTGAACATATCGCAAATGCTGCTGTGTTGCCGCATTGCAGCCTATGCCGTACATGCCTATGCCCAAGCGAACCATGTCGAAGTGCGCCTGCGGAAAGCGGACAGTGCCGGCGGTGTTGCAGATGTGGCGGAGTATGCGGTGGTTGAAAGCAGCGGTTATTTTGTCGCTCCATTTGGTGAAACGTTCCGTTTGCAAGGCTGAAAAGGCGTCCTCTTGCGGTGCGTCGGCACAGGAGAAATGCGAAAAGACCGAGGCTATATGCAGATTTTCGTGCTGCTTCACCGTGCGGATAAGCTCCTCCAAGTCCTTTTCCTCAAACCCCAAGCGATGCATTCCGGTATCCAACTTTATATGTATTTTGAGCGGCAGGTTGCAAACCATCTTCAGCGTTTCAAAGTTATGCACCACCGGCTCCAAATCGTAATCCGCCATCTTTCCCAACGCCTCCTCTTCGAGCGTAACGACCATCACGGGCAGAGCAATGCCCCTGTTTCTCAAATCTATTCCCTCATCGGCAAAGGCAACCGTCAGATAGTCGGCAAGCTGTGTGCGTTGCAGCTCCGAGGCAACCTCGCTTCCGCCGCAGCCGTAGCTTGATGCCTTCACCATTCCCATGATTTTGACACCAGGTTTGAGCAGGCTCTTGAAGTAACGCACGTTTTCGTCCAAGGCGGTGAGGTTCACCTCCAACACACTCTGATGACTTTTGGCTTCGAGAAAGTTGGAGATTTTTTCCAATTCGGCTTTACGCGAACCTTTGACCAAGATGGCTTTGTTGTAGAAGTCTCCGATGGAGGTTCTTTTGAGAAAATCCTCGTTGGAGGCAAAAAAGCGGTGCGGAAGTTCAAAAACATTGTCGTTCTCCTCAAAATCCGTTCCAATGCCGTAAAGGAAAGAAATGCCCTTGTTGACAAGCAGCTTGTTTATTTGCCGCATCGTTTGCGGAATGTCTTCGCTCTTCTCCTGCAAATCGGAGAGAATGACACAGCGGGAGAGCTTTCCGTTGCAGGTGTTCAAAAAATCGACCGCCGCTTCGAGCGAAGTGATGTCTAAGCAATAGCTGTCGTTAATCAGAACGGAGCCACCCACGGATTCTTTCAACTGCAAACGCATGTCCAAAGAAGAAAGCGTTTGAAGCCTTTCGCCTATCCTTTCTTCGCTTATGCCCATCTGTCGGCAGAGAACAACGGCAGAAGCGGCGTTTTCCCTGCTTGCCCGATCCGAAAACGGCAATTCCAAGTTGCGAACAACCGCTTCGCTATCGTAAGAAACCAATTCTATGCCGTTAAGCGAGCAGAAAGCCTCAACCTTTTTGAACAAAAAAGGATTATCACGGCTGCAAATGAGCTTCTTGCAGCCGACAAAGAGCTTCAGCTTCTCGTTTATCTTTTGCTCCATGTTCGCAAAATTCACTCCGTGAGCCTCGCCTATGTTGGTAAACAAACCTATCTCCGGCAAAATCATATCGTGCAGTCGCTGCATCTCGTCCGGTTTCGATATTCCGGCTTCAAACACCCCGGCTTGGCAGGAGGCGTTCAACTGCCACAAAGACACGGCAACGCCTATCTGCGAATTGTAGCTGCGGGGGGAGAAGCAAATCCTGCAATCTTGGGCAACGAGCCTGCGCACCCACTCTTTCACTATGGTCTTTCCGTTGGAACCCGTTATTGCAACAACCGTTCCGCCAAATGCCTTGCGTGCATAAGCTCCTGCCGCCTGCAAGGCTTGCAGCGTGTCATCGACCAAAAGGTAGGCAGCCCCCGGAGACAACAGCTCGGGCAGGCGGCTGCACACAAACACCCTCACACCCTTTTCGTAAAGCGGTTCAATAAAGGCATGTCCGTCCCTGTCGGGAGAACGAAGGGCGAAAAACGCCGTGCTTTCAGCCGAATTAAGCCGTCGGGAATCAAACAACAGAAATTCTATCTTGCGGGACAACATGCAGACATCGGGAGTTTCACCCTCGGAACAAACGCAACGTGCATTGCACAGGTCGATTAGTTCTTCCAAGCTCACTATCATATCATTTGTTTTTTGCAAAATTAGAAAAAACTACCTTTCCGCCAACACCGAAAAGGCAAAATCCGCACTTCAAAGCCCGAACCGACAACACAAAAGCCGACTCAAAAGCGGCGAAAGCATGAACGGAGATGAAAAAATATGGAAAAATATTTTCTCATTCAAAGAATAGTGCCTAACTTTGCGGTTCCAAATCACGGTGGTTTGGAGAAGAAAAAACGTTTAAAAATTACAATATCATGGACGTAAAAAAAATCTTAGCAGACGTAGAGGCAAAGAACCCCGGACAACCGTTGTTCTTGCAAGCTGTAACAGAAGTGTTGGAAACAATACAAGATTATGTTGCAGAACACCCAAAATATGATAATCACAAGATTATCGAAAGAATGGTTGAACCTGACAGAATCTTCCAATTCAAGGTAGAATGGATAGACGACAAGGGTCAAATCCAAGTAAACAGAGGTTTCAGAGTACAGTTCAACAATGCAATAGGACCATACAAAGGCGGTTTGCGTTTTGCGCCTAACGTAACTTTGGATACATTGAAGTTCTTGGGCTTTGAGCAAACATTCAAAAACTCATTGACCACATTGCCTATGGGCGGTGGCAAGGGTGGTTCCGACTTCGACCCTAAGGGTAAATCGGATAACGAAATCATGCGTTTCTGCCAAGCCTTCATGACAGAGCTATGGCGTTACATCGGACCAGACACAGACGTTCCTGCCGGCGACATAGGAGTAGGCGGAAGAGAAATAGGCTATCTTTACGGCATGTACAAGAAATTGGCAAGAGAGAACACAGGCGTTTTGACCGGTAAAGGTGCAGGCTGGGGCGGTTCCATACTTCGTCCCGAGGCAACCGGCTTCGGCGGTGTTTACTTCGTTAACAACATGTTGAAGAAGCACGGATTGGAATTGAAAGGTAAGAAGATTGCCATCTCCGGATTTGGAAACGTGGCATGGGGAGCAGTAACCAAAGCAACCGAATTGGGTGCAACAGTTGTTTGTATCTCCGGACCTGACGGTTACATCTACGACGAAACCGGAATGAACGACGAAAAGATTGCGTACATGCTTGAGTTGAGAGCATCGAACAACAACGTTGTAAAACCATTTGCAGACAAGTTCAAAACAGCCAAGTTCATAGCAGGCAAAAAACCTTGGGAAGCAAAGGTGGACATAGCAATGCCATGTGCAATTCAAAACGAGTTGAACGCAGAAGACGCAAAGCAATTGATAGCAAACGGTGTTACTTTGGTATGTGAGGTATCTAACATGGGTTGTACCGCAGATGCTATTCACGAGTTGCAAAAAGCAAAGGTTATCTTTGCACCGGGCAAGGCTGCCAATGCAGGCGGTGTAGGCGTTTCAGGATTGGAGATGAGCCAAAACGCAGGACACATCAGCTGGACAGGCGCAGAGGTAGACCAAAGATTGCACCACATGATGGATTCAATCCACGAGAACTGTGTTAAGTACGGTACTGAAAAGGACGGTTACATTAACTACGTTAAGGGTGCGAACGTTGCAGGCTTTATCAAAGTTGCCGATTCAATGATTGAACTCGGTGTTTGCTAATAAGGCATAACAGTCCGGATATGCGGCAAAGCAACAGCCGTGTATCCGGATTTTTTTATCCGCTCGCCAGATGTGGAAAATATGATGGATACAAAAAAAATCGACTCTTCCCTTTGCGGCATTTGTGGCGGGCTTTGCTGCCGTGTGTCTGCATTCTGTTGGGCATCAATGCTCTTTCTGCACAGTCTTTGCTGAAAGAGTTTGACAGTCTCTTCCTTACGGGAACGGAGGAGGTGTCTTTGACAAAGGTTGCGACTTATACGGATAAGAAGATGTTCTTTTTGTCTGCCGAGAATTTGGAGTTCATACCTGTATTTGAGCTGAAAGGAGAAGCGATTATAAAGGACAGCATTCCCAATGTCAGAATAGTAACGGGGAGGATAGGTTCCATTGGACAATTCCCACTTCTATGATTTTTTCCGACGGAAAATTGTTCACGACTTACGGTTACGGCATTGCCGAGTATGAGAGAAACGACACGGCATGGTTCGTTAAGGAGGTTTTTCCCATAACCGACGAATTGAATACGGCAAAGTATCACAGGATTGTAGGCGTTTGCGGCAACAAAGTAGTGATTGCATGCGACAAATACTACGACAATCCCATCGAAAAGTATGGGGACTGTTCTCTTGCGGTGTATGATTTGGAAGAAAAACGCATTTCTCGGGAAATGGTCTTCAATTTCGACAAAGTCGTCTTCCTCTGCCTTTATTCTTTCGTCAATCTTTTTGCCTGCTACAAGGAGCATATCTCGTTGCTCAACCCTTTGAAATCGGAAGTTTACCTTTTGGATTATGATTTGAACGTTTCGGACACGCTGCAATTCCCTTCGCAGGAGGCTTATGCCGCAACGGAAAAATGCTTAAACGAATTGTTTACGCCCGAAGTGATAACTCTTTGTGATAAAGCTCCTAAAAACCCTGTTCTTATACTTCACCCCAATGTTGTTTTATCGAAGGAAAACACCTATGGTTTTAATACCAAGCAGTGCTTTGTGGATAAAGACAATCTGCTCATCGAATATTCTCTCTTTGGTAAGGAGAAAGGGGCGGAGTTCTTCAAATTGAACCTCAGAACAAGGCAGTCGGAGAGTGTGTTCTCATTTTCTTGCAAAGAACAGTCCGTTTTGGACGACCTTATTTGGAAGGAGGAATTGCCGGTGTTCAAAGACGGCATATTTTTCAGAACCACCTTAAAACCGAGCCAAGATGAGGAAAATATTGTCGGCGGTCTTGATATGTATTACCACGAGCCTTTCGATTTTCGCACAAGATAGTTGTTCGGTCGCTTTGAAGGACAAGAGCGGAAGGGTGGAGGAGTGCCTTGTTGGTGAATATGAGTATGTTATTGTCTTCAATGCGTTTTTCTGCAAGACGTGTGTGGACAAAAAAATAAGGGAAAAACGACTGCTTTTGGTTTGCAACGAAAAAGATGACACGAAAACATTTCGCATAAGCACCTGCAATTCTTTGCGAAAGCTGTATCCGAACTCCGATATACGTTTTGTGAGCAAACCGCTTCCCGTGAACATGTTGAAAATAAATGCTTTGTTGAGCGGCAGTGAGTTTTGCCGTATCCTTTCCGAAAAAGAAGACTGAATTTTTTTGCTCTGTCGTTCGTCTGCCGGTAGGGGGTGAAGCAGGGCATTGCTGCACTTTGCGTTTGCGGTTTTGTGCTTTTGCCGGCTTTGCGGGCAAGGGGACGGGTGGCGTTGCGACCGGTTTTGTGCCTTGTTTCGCATGCGGAGTTCTCCGGCGGTTTGGGCAAGAGAGATGAAAAAATAAAATTCTTTCGGCGATTCGTCAAAAGGAATCGCCGAAAGAATTTTTTCAAACGGTGATTCATTTCGGCAGGGTACAAAAAAGCGGGAGACGGCGACTTTTTCGTTTTGTCGGTCTCCCGTTTTATGGATTTTCGATTGCTGTCCTAATTAGCGTTCGGCGTTGCAGTCGGTTGTGCGGCAGGCAAAGCCGGTGCTTGTTTTGCGGGAACGGTGGTCTTTATTGCATTAGGATCCAACTGTGTGCCGTTGTTGCTATCCACAGCCGTCTTTCCCGGTGTGAATGCCGTTGCCACAAGGCATAGAACCAACATTACTCCTGCCAATGTCCAGGTTGCTTTTTCCAAAGCATCTGCCGTTTTCCTTACTCCCATGAACTGGTTCTGTGCAGCAAAGTTGGCTGCCAATCCTCCGCCTTTGGAGTTCTGAATCAATACCACTATTGCCAACAAAACGGCAACTACGATAATCAATACTGTTACGAATACAAACATCTTTTCTTTACTGTTTTTTATTTGTTACTTATTTTCTTCCAACTCTTTGATTCGGTCTGCAAAGTAAGCACTTTTTTTTGGATTAAGGGCTGATAGTTGGCGATAAATTTGCAGCGCCTTGTCTTTGTTGCCTTGTTTAAGGTATAATTTCGCCATTGTTTCGGTTACGATTTTGAAATCGTCGCTTGCCGATTGCTTTATTATTCGGTCTATTGCGTAATCCTCTTGTTCCGAAACGACCTTTCCGACCTTAGGGTTCTCTATTTTGAGGAAGCGTTCTATGACCTCTTCCTTTGTGGGAGTTTCCGACAGACCGGGTTCGGTGTAGCTGTTTATTTCGTCGAGAATGTTGTCTTGTTTCTCTTCTTTTTGAGGGGGAGGTGTTGCCGTTTGGGTTTGCGAAAGCGGCTTTTGGTCGTGTTTTTTCAGTGGTTTTTCCATGAAAGTCTTCAATCCGCCGCGGTCAAAGCAGTAAGCAGCCGCCTGCAAAAGGTATTTGTCGCTGTTCTGATTGCCGAGAACTTTGGCAAACTTTGCGGCAAAGGCATATAATAAAGATGAATAAGGGTGTTTCTCCATCAACCTCTCAATCGCTATGAGGTTCATCAGCCCGATTTGCGATTCTTCGAGTTCCAAAATGTCGTTCAATCTCCTGTCCATGCTCTTGTGCGACTTCAAAAGCCGCCTGTATTGTTTTTTTGTCCTTTTCTCCCTTTCGGAAACGAACGGCAAATGTACGAAAAAAAACCTTACTCCCAAGAAAATAGGCATGAAAAACGTCCAAGTGGCAAAAAAATGTTTCAAGATGTTGCTCGTATGAAAAAAAATCGTACCTTTGCACTTCAAAAACAAATAACGTACAATGAAAAGAACATACCAACCTTCACGCAGGAAAAGAGTAAACAAGCACGGTTTCAGAGAAAGAATGGCAACAGCCAATGGTAGAAGAGTTTTAGCTGCTCGTAGAGCTCACGGCAGGCACAAACTAACCGTTTCTGACGAGAGATAGTTTACCGCTCTTTTTTGACAAGAGAGAAACTGAAAGATATTTACGAGAAGCATTGAAGTATTCCAATGCTTCTTTTTTGTGTTATCCTAATCGGGTGATGAAGTTAAAGAAGACGAAAGAACGCCTGCTTTTTGAGCAGGTGGAAATAATGGAGGCAGGCTCGGAGGGTAACTGCATTGCCAAGGTTGACGACCTTGTGGTGTTTGTGCCTTTTGTTGTGCCGGGCGATGTGGTGGATTTGGAGGTTTACCGCAAGAAAAAGAACTTCGCACAAGCCAAAGCAGTGAAGTTCCATAAGTATTCGCCCCTGAGGGTGGAACCGATGTGCGAACACTTCACCGTTTGCGGCGGTTGCAAATGGCAGACAATGAATTACGAGAGCCAGGTGTTCTATAAACAAAAGCAGGTGCGGGACAATTTGGAGCGTATCGCCAAGGTCGATTGCTCGGGAATGCTCCCCATACTGCCTTCCGAAAAAACAAGCGAATACCGCAACAAACTCGAGTTCACCTTTTCCACAAAGGCATGGGTGGAGCATTACGACAGAACACAAGCCTCGCAAGGGGCGTTGGGCTTTCATGTACCAGGCTTTTTCGACAAGGTTTTGGACATAAACTATTGCGCTTTGCAGCGAGAGCCTTCCGATGCAATTCGCAACCGATTGAGAGAATACTGCACCGAACACGCATTGCCGTACTACGACATAAGGCAGCACGAGGGTCTGATGCGGAATGTGATAATCCGCACAAGCACAGCCGGCGACCTCATGGTGATAGTCGTTTTCGCCTCGTCGAGCGAAGAAATCCTTCCGCTGCTCGAAGACCTCAAAACAGCCTTTCCGCAAATCACCTCCCTTATGTACTGCATCAATGAGAAGTTCAACGACACCCTCGGCGACCAAAACATAATATTGTATGCAGGAAAGGACTTCATCGAAGAGAGCATGCAGGCATTCAATTCCGAAGAGAGGCTTCGCTTCAAGATAAGACCCAAAACCTTTTACCAAACCAATTCCCTGCAAGCCGAAAAACTCTATCGCCAAGCGGCGGAATTTGCAGGCATAACCGAGAACGACACGGTCTATGACCTGTACACGGGTTGCGGAACGATAGCCAACTACATTGCACGCTCGGCAAAAAAGGTTGTGGGAGTGGAATATGTGGAGGACGCAGTTGAGGACGCCCGATTGAATGCCGAATACAACGGCATAACCAACGCCTTGTTTTATGCAGGCGACATGGCAAAAATCTTGAACGACGATTTTGTATCGCAAAACGGACAACCGCAAATCATAATCACCGATCCGCCGAGAGCGGGAATGGCAGAGAGCGTAATAAAGCAAATACTGAAAATAAAGCCTCGCAAAATCGTTTACATTTCCTGCAATCCCGCAACGCAGGCACGAGACTTAGCCCTGTTGAAAGAGCGATACACCGTCGGCAGAATCCGTCCCGTGGATATGTTCCCCCACACCCAGCATGTGGAAAACGTAGTTGAATTGATATTAGAGCAAGACTGAAAACATGGATTACAATTTCAAAGAAACAGAAGCCAAATGGCAAGCCTATTGGGCAGAACATAAAACATTCAAAGCCGAAATCGACACAAACAAACCCAAGTATTACGTCTTGGACATGTTCCCTTACCCCTCGGGAGCGGGCTTGCACGTAGGCCACCCCTTGGGCTACATAGCCTCGGACATATTTTCGCGATACAAACGCCTGCAAGGCTTCAATGTGCTTCACCCCATGGGGTACGATTCCTTCGGATTGCCGGCAGAGCAGTACGCCATACAGACAGGGCAGCACCCCGCACTGACAACCGA
This sequence comes from uncultured Bacteroidaceae bacterium, assembly GCA_964606345.1. Taxonomy (GTDB): domain Bacteria; phylum Bacteroidota; class Bacteroidia; order Bacteroidales; family P3; genus Onthomorpha. The sequence continues at coordinate 20,423 of CAZSFV010000017.1, forward strand.
ACGCAACATCAACCGATACAGGCAACAGTTAGACATCTTGGGACTGTCATACGACTGGGACAGAGAGGTGAGAACATGCGACGAGGGCTATTACAAGTGGACACAGTGGATATTCCTCAAACTGTTCGGCAGTTACTATTGCAACAACAGACAGAAAGCACGCCCGATAAGCGAGCTTGAAGAACTCTTCTCAAAGCAAGGCAACGGCGGAGCTTTGGCAGAGAGTGCCGCACACAGCGATTGCGACATCTTCACCGCCCAAGAGTGGAACAGCTTCAGCGAAAAGCAGAAGAGCGACGTGCTGATGAACTACCGTTTGGCGTATTTGTCAGACTCTATGGTCAACTGGTGCAGCGAATTGGGTACGGTGCTTGCCAACGACGAAGTGGTGAACGGCGTAAGCGTCAGAGGAGGCTATCCGGTCGAAAGAAAGAAGATGCGTCAATGGAGTTTGAGAATAACAGCCTATGCAGAGCGTCTGCTCGACGGCTTGAACGACTTGGATTGGACAGACTCCATAAAAGAGATACAGCGAAACTGGATAGGCAAAAGCCGTGGAGCAAGTCTCGGTTTCAAGACCGAAGAGGGCGAAACCATAGAAGTCTTCACCACAAGAGCCGATACCGTCTTCGGCGTTACCTTTATGGTGCTTTGTCCCGAGCATGAGATGATACCGACCCTTACAAAGCCAGAGTGCAAACAGCAGGTCGAGCAGTACCTCGACCTTGTCAAGAACCGCAGCGAGAGAGAGCGACAAAGCGAAGTGAAGAAAGTGAGCGGAGTATTCACCGGCAGTTATGCCGTTCACCCGTTCACCGGCAAACGAATACCGATTTGGATTTCGGATTACGTTCTTTCGGGATACGGAAGCGGTGCAGTAATGGCAGTGCCTGCCCACGACAGCAGAGACTTTGCCTTTGCCCGCAAGTTCAATCTGCCGATTGTTCAAGTTGTAGTGCCGAAAGGAGAACAGGAAAGCGACCCCTCGCTTTGGCAAGAGAGCAAAGACAGTAAAGAAGGAACGCTTGTGAACTCCGCATTCCTCAACGGATTGGACGTAAAACAAGCAATCAAGACGGCAATACAACAAATAGAGGAAACGAAACTCGGATTCGGAACAACTAACTACCGTTTGCGAGACGCCATTTTCTCACGTCAAAGATATTGGGGCGAGCCATTCCCGATTTACTACAAGGACGAAGTTCCCTATGCCTTGCCGGAAGACGCCCTGCCTTTGAGACTGCCCGAGGTGGACAAGTACCTGCCGACCGAAAACGGCGATGCACCGCTTGCCAGAGCTAAGAATTGGTGTACGAAAGAGGGTTGGCGATACGACTACAACACAATGCCGGGCTTTGCAGGCTCAAACGCCTATTCTATACGCTACATGGATCCGCACAACGACCAAGCCTTTGTGTCAGAGCAAGCGAACCGCTATTGGGAAAACGTAGACCTTTACGTAGGAGGCAGCGAGCATGCCACAGGGCACCTTCTCTACTCGCGTTTCATCTGTAAATTCCTCTTCGACCTTGGCATCGTATGCAAAGACGAGCCATACAAGAAGCTCATCAACCAAGGCATGATACAGGGAAAAAGCCAATTCGTTTACAGAGTAAAAGGCAGCAACCGCTTTGTGTCGTTCAACCTTAGGAACACCTGCCAAACCGACCCCATACACGTCGATGTCAACATGGTCGACAACGACGTTTTGGACTTGGACAAGTTCAGGGCATGGAGACCGGAGTTTGCCAATGCGGAATTTGAATTGGAAAACGGCAAATACATCTGCGGCAGCGAAATAGAGAAGATGAGCAAAAGCCTTTACAACGTCCAAAACCCCGATGAGCTTGTCGAAAGATATGGAGCGGACACCCTCCGCCTCTATGAAATGTTCCTCGGACCGATAGAGCAATCCAAGCCGTGGGACACCAAAGGCATTGAGGGCGTAAGCCGCTTTGTTCGCAAGTTCTGGCTCTTGAGCCACAAGGCGGAGGCATTTGAGGTAAGCGACCAAGCCCCAAGCCGCGAAGAACTCAAAATACTGCACCGCACAATCAAAAAAGTGCAAGAAGACATAGAGCGATTCTCTCTCAACACCGCCGTATCCACATTCATGATATGCGTCAACGAACTCGGAGCCTTGAAATGCAACAAACGCTCCGTGATAGAGCCGCTCACCATTCTGCTTTCGCCTTTTGCACCACACATTTGCGAAGAACTATGGCAACAGCTCGGACACGGCGAAAGCATAAGCAGCGCAGCCTTTCCCCAATTCGATGCAAGCGTATTGGAAGAAAACAGCTTCAAATACCCCGTTTCCATCAACGGAAAGACGAGAACCTTTTTGGAGTTCCCGCTCGATATAGACAAAGCTGCATTGGAACAGGCGGTTCAAGCCGATGCCGAAGTGCAGAAGCACCTTGGCGGCAAGCAAGTAAAGAAAATCATCTACGTACCGAAAAAGATAATCAACATAGTGGCATAGGCTCTTTTGCAGTCGTAACGGTAACAAAAGAAAATGGCGTTCCCGATAAGTGGAACGCCATTTTGCTTATTTGTTCTTGTCTAACGATACCTGCTATTTATTCATTTCATTGAATATTTCGAAAGCCTGTTCGCTACTCATGGTTTCTTTGTTGCTCTTTTCATTATTCGGATTGGAAGAATAATCGGAAAAATCAACCGTACAACTCTCCGATATAATTTCCTTGCCGGTAAAGCAATTATTCCACAATACTTCATTACTGTCTCTGTAAGAAAGAAGTTCATACTTGCCATTCTTTTTGCCGTAAGAGTGATAGGTGGTATATGCAAGCGGTTTTACGACAACCCACCTTAAAGCATTCGGGGTTTTATCTTTCTTTGCATGATAGCAAGCCTTTCCCTCAACTGCGACTATTGCAAAATCACTTTTGTTGATGTACAAGACACTGTGATAATCATTCTTTTTGTGTCTGCTAATCCAGTTGATAACATATTGATCGCCCTCATCGCTCAAAGTCATGCTGTCTTTCGCCGAAAAGAAACGCTCCGGATTTTTAATGAAACGACTATACCAGTTGCGAACAACGTCAACACTCAACTCTTTGAAACGAAAATCTTTTTTCGGGAAACCCTTGTTGGCATACCATACAATATCCGGATTTTTAGTAATCTTTTTCGGATAGTTTATAATCAAATCCTGATTGAAAGCCTTAACCAAGCTGTCGTCCTTTGTGCTGATAAGCCTTGCATCGTAGCGTTTGTATATATCGGTAAGATTGTAATTCTTTTCCACATTCTCAAAGACCTTGGTCAAGACCTCTTTTGCTGTTTGAGACCAAGCCGACGGCAACATTGCGAGCAAAGCAATTGCAATCACCGATACTTTTTTCAAATTTCTCATAGCTGTAAATTTTTATTTGATACCATTACTAATCCTCTTTTGTACTCCATTCCCATACACTAGCAGAAACATCAGCACCTTTGTCGATCATTTTTTGAATGTCATAGGTTGTTTCTCTGCTATTACCATTAACGGTTGTTTCTCCTGAAGAAAGCGCACCAACTACATCAGCAGGAACAGTTGCAACAGCGGCTACAACACATTTTGCGATAGTTACCACCTTGCTCCAAAAACCCTTTTTCTCTTTCTCTTTGGCAGACATGCTGTTGTCAAGATATTTTATCCTGGCGTTTATCATGTTGTACCAAGGGTGTGTTGGTTGAGTGTAGGCAGAATACCAATAAGCATAGCTGTGCCTTGCTATTGACATTGCCGACATCAATACCATGTAATCACTTTGGTACTCTTCTTTTGAGAATATTTCGTCGTTCATTATTCTTTTTTCCAACGAAAAGATTCTCTCACAGAATTGGCTTGGAGTTACATCGGAACTGTTGTTTAAGACATTAAGCATAATGTCTCGGAACTCTAAAAGATAGCCGTTCAAAACATCGCTGTTAACGACTTCTTGCAGAACATTTTTGTCCTCGAACATGAACTTGTAAGTCAATTCCATTTGTTCGTCGAGATCCTTCTCGTAATCCTCCATAGAAATGTCGAATTTCGGATCTCTTTGCTTGTTGAACTCATATAGGTCTTCCGAAGAGAAGTAAATGCTGTTGCCAATGTGTTTGGCGAACAGATCTAACTTTTCGTTGTGTTGAACACCTACAAATTCATACGGATTTTCTACCGTATTTTTTTTGTTTACGCTTTCAACAAAAGCGTCTTCGTTGTTGTTCTCGCATGCAGTAAAGAACATGGCAGAGAACATGGCTGCGGTTGCCAACCTTCTTGTAACTTTCATAGTGTTATATGATTAATTTTTCACGGGGCAAAGATATGTGATAGTTTTGATATATGCAAGAAAAATATGCAAAAATCATCTACGTACCGAAAAAGATAATCAACATAGTGGCATAGGCTCTTTTACAGTCGTAACGGTAACAAAAGAAAATGGCGTTCCGTTTATCGGGAACGCCATTTTCTTTTGTTGGCATGTCGCCACAGCAGGCTGAAAAGCTTATTTGCCAATCTCGGCAGCCAAAGCCGAAGCCTCCTCGCTGCTCATAATCCCTTGGCTGTTCTTCTGACCTTCCGGATTGTCGCAGTAGCCCGAAAAATCGATGCTGTTGCTTCTACATGTTTCGGTCTTGCCGGTGAACACATCGTCAACAACATCTTTTTGTCTTTCGGTAAAAGAAAGAAGTTCATACTTTCCATTCTGTTTTCCGTAAGTATGAGTTACACCGTATTCGACCTGTTTAACAACAAACCATCTGAACAGATGCTTTTTCTTATTGCTTTCACGGAGAAACGTTCCATCGTATGATACCACCGCAAAGTCATCTTTGTCGACATGCAAAACAGTGCGAAAGTTGCCCTTTTTGCCTTTCGAAATCCAACTTACAATGTATTGGTTGCCCTCATCGCTCAAAGTCAAACTGTCTTTTTCCGAAAAGAAACGCTCCGAATCTTCAAGGAAACTGCCATACATATTACGAACGGCATCAATGTTTAACGTCTTAAACCGCTGACGCTTCATGTTACCATAATTATTGCCGGAATACCATACCATTTCCGATAGTTCAGTGTACTCTTTCGGATAATTCAATATCACATCTTGCCTGAATGCACGCTTCATTTTACCGTTGTAAAAATAAACAGACTTTGCATCGTAGCGTTTGTATATATCGGTAAGATTGTAATTCTTTTCCACATTCTCAAAAACCTTGGTCAAAACCTCTTTTGCTGTTTGAGACCAAGCCGACGGCAACATTGCAAGCAAAGCAATCGCAATCACCGATACTTTTTTCAAATTCCTCATAGCTGTAAATTTTTATTGTTATTACTGTTTAAACTTTCAACGAAAGCGTCTTCGTTGTTGTTCTCGCATGCAGTAAAGAACACGGCAGAAAACATGGCTGCGGTTGCCAACCTTTTTGTAATTTTCATAGTATCGTATGATTAATTTTTTACGGGGCAAAGATATGTGATAGTTTTGATATATGCAAGAAAAATATGCAAAAAAGGATTTGCTTTGGTTTTATGGAGGGCTTTTCGGCTTATCGGAAACATTATGAGGGCTTTTGCGTATATGGCTTTGTGCAGAAGAAACAAGGAAAGGCTTTTGAAGAATGAATATATTGACGATAGACGTTGAGGAATGGTTCACTTTGTCGGCAGGTGGCAGCGGATTTCCCTCCTGTTCACGCTTGGAGCGTGAGTTGGAGGTGCTGACGGAAATAGTCAGAGGCGGAGGTGCCAAGGCAACGTTCTTTATTTCAGGCGAAATAGTCAACAATCATAAAGAGCTGCTTCGAGAGCTTGCACGGGAGTTCGACATCGGTTTGCATGGTTACAGGCATGTTTGTGCGGGGCGAATGTCCGTTGCGGAGTTTCGCCAAGATGTTTTGCGGGTCAAGGACACTGTTGAAACCTTGCTTGGCAGAAGGGTTACCAAGTTCAGAGCTCCTTATTTTGCCATAAGCAAAGAGTATGTTAAAGAGCTTTTCGACTGCGGGATAGAGACCGATTGTTCGTGTGCGAGCATCAATCATCAGTTCGGGAAAAGGGTGATAGACTGCTCCGAACCCTGTGTGCTTGAATACGGGGGCAGAACGATGAGGGAGTTTCCGCCCTCGCCCATATCCTGCTTTGGCATGGGTTGCGGCTTTCTCGGCGGAGGGTACTTCCGTTTGCTTCCATACCGAATGGTGAGCAGTTTCAGCAACAGGAACAAGGATTACCTGCTTTCCTACATTCACCCGCGGGACTTGGACGCCGACCAACCTCTGTTGCCGGGTCTTTCGCCTTTGCGGAGGTTCAAGTCCTATGTGGGACTGAAAGGAGCAGAAAAGAAACTGCGTCGTTGGCTGACGGATTACACCTTCACGGACATTGCCACTGCCGAGGAACGCATCGATTGGCAGTCAGTCCCCGTAGTGCATTTGTAGCCCGGGCGAAGCAAACGCCGTTCCGCCAAAATGAATCGCCGAAAGAAAAAATTCTTTCGCCCTTTCATTTTCACCAAACGGCGATTACTCAAAAAACAGAGTTTGCCGTGTGTTTGTGTGTCGGGCATTTGTCGCTTTTTTTGAGTGGCAAGTGTGTGGCTGTTTTTTGCAGACGGCGGCATTTCGCAATTTTTTCATACCTTTGCCGAGTTGCAATGCTATTTATTCGATTGAGAGATGAATTCGTGGACACGATTAAGCATAGAATACGCTTCGGAACGTTCTTACCTCGATGATTTATTCAGGGTTTATCCTTCCATTCCGGAGGGGTTGAGGGATATAAATGAGGAGATATGGCAGAATATAGAGTCGGCGTTTAATGAGCAGGATAATGAAAGACTGATAAGGGAATTGCTGCGGTTGGATTTATTTCCAGTAAAGGACAGTTATGTTTCTTATTTGAGACGGGACATGTCTGCAATAAGCCGAAATCCCCGCACGATAAACAGATTGTGCGGACGTATTTATGATTTGGGATTGGATAAGCTGTATTTGCAGTGCAGTCAACCAAAGGAAACGAACCGACAGATTGGACCGATGTTCCATTCGTGGGTAAAGTCCAAGGCTCTCGGGCTTTCTCCTGTGGGATTGGACGAGTTCGTAAACTGTGACGGTGATGCAATAGCAGAGGCAAGCGATAAACAGATGATGGAGTTCGCTTCTCGGGAGTTGGGTTATAAGAGGAATAAGGGTTTGGACTTTTTGGCGAGGTTTAACGGAAAGTACGTCATAGGCGAAGCCAAGTTCATAACCGACTTCGGCGGACACCAAAACGCACAGTTCCTCGATGCAATATCCACCATCACAGATGCGGACATAAAGGCGGTAGCCGTTGCCATAATAGATGGTGTGCCTTACATAAAATCGAATAACAAAATGTACAAACAGATAACGGAGACGTATAGCGATTGTAACATAATGAGTGCTTTGGTTTTGAGGGAATTTTTATATTCATTGTGATGGAAAATATGCTTTTGCAGTCTGAGAATCTGCTTGCTTTGCAGTACTTGTTGGAGGTTGAGCATTTGGCAAACAAGGTCGACTTGGTTTATATCGACCCTCCGTTTGCAACGGGCATAAACTTTACCATAACACAAGGGCGGGCAACAACCATAAGCAATTCGAAGAGTGGCACTGTTGCTTACAGGGACACATTGAAAGGAAAGGAGTTTTTGGATTTTCTTGCGGAGCGGCTGGTGTTGCTGCGGGAACTGCTCTCGGAGAGGGGTTCCATTTATTTGCATATAGACTACAAGATTGGGCATTATGTAAAGGTTCTCATGGACGAGATTTTTGGCATGGAGAATTTCCGTAACGACATAAGCCGAATAAAATGCAATCCCAAGAATTTTGCACGCATAGGCTACGGCAACGTGAAAGATATGATATTGTTCTATTCCAAGACTGCCAACCCTATTTGGAACGAACCTTATCAGGCTTATGAGCAGGAGGAAATAGAAAGGCTTTTTCCTAAAAAGGATAAGAGCAACAGAAGATATACAACCGTTCCGATACATGCTCCCGGTGAGACGGTAAACGGAAAAAGCAATCAAGCCTTCAACGGCATTCTGCCTCCGAAAGGAAGGCATTGGCGAACCGATGTAGAAACCTTGCAGCAATGGGACAGAGAGGGTTTGATAGAGTGGTCCTCTTCCGGCAATCCCCGCAAAATCATCTATGCCGATGAACGAAAAGGCAAGCGTGTGCAGGATATTTGGGAGTTCAAAGACCCGCAATATCCGAATTATCCCACGGAGAAAAACATGGAATTGATTGAACGAATAGTCAGAACCTCCTCCGAAGAGGGCAGTTTGGTGTTGGATTGTTTTTGCGGTTCGGGGACGACGCTTGTTGCGGCACAAAACAACGGCAGAAAGTGGATTGGCATCGACCAATCGGAATTGGCAATGGAGGTGGCTAAAAAAAGATTGGAGAAACAAGAGCATTCGTTATTCGGAACGTTGCCGAGATATGCTTATTTGAATTTACAGAAAGAGCAGGCAATGTAGCAAAGGAAATTTGTCTGCATACTGTTTTTTGCAATCGCCGAAAGAAAAAATTCTTTCGCCCTTTCATTTTCCCCAAACGGCGAAAGATTTCGCCAAATCGGTCTTACAACGTTTTTTTTGACTACCTTTGCAAACCGTATAGATGAGTTTTCTACAAAAAATATGGGTTTTATGCTTAACACAAAGTACATATTCGTTACAGGTGGCGTTACTTCTTCTTTGGGAAAGGGTATCATTTCTTCGTCTTTGGCGGTTCTGCTCAAGTCGAGGGGCTATTCTGTAACTATTCAGAAGTTGGATCCTTATATAAATATAGACCCGGGTACGCTTAATCCTTATGAGCATGGAGAGTGCTATGTTACGGAGGACGGGGCGGAGACCGACCTCGACCTGGGACACTATGAGCGTTTCACCAACGTGAGAACCTCGCAGGCAAACAATGTTACAACGGGACGTATCTACTTGTCGGTGATAGAGAAGGAGCGAAAGGGGGATTATCTCGGCGGCACGGTGCAGGTCATTCCGCACATAACGGACGAGATAAAAAGAAGGATAAAGCTCTTGGGCGAGGAAGGAAAGTATGATTTTGTGATAACGGAAATAGGCGGCACGGTGGGCGATATCGAATCGCTTCCTTTTGTGGAGAGCATAAGGCAGTTGAAATGGGAATTGGAGGGTAATGCCATCGTTATCCATTTGACTTATGTGCCTTACCTTGCGGCGGCAGGCGAATTGAAGACCAAGCCGACGCAACACTCGGTGAAGGATCTTTTGCAACAGGGTGTGCAACCCGATGTAATAGTGTGCAGAACGGAGCATGAGTTGACCGAAAGCGTGAGGGACAAGATTTCTTTGTTCTGCAACATAGACAGGGCTTCGGTGATACAGTCTATCGATGCTCCCACGATTTATGAGGTGCCGTTCAACATGCTCAAGGAGGGATTGGATATTCAGGTGTTGAAGAAGCTGGGCATAAGTGCCAAGGGCGAGCCGAATTTGGAGAAGTGGCGTTCGTTCATCTATCGTTTGAAAAATCCGTTGAGCGAGGTGAACATCGGTTTGGTCGGTAAGTATGTGGAACTGAAAGATGCTTACAAGTCCATATCGGAGGCGTTCATTCATGCCTCGGCTGCAACGCAGTGCAGGGTCAGAATAAGATGGGTGCATTCGGAAAAGTTGGAGGACGAACCCGAAAGGATAGGGGAGTACCTCGGCGGTTTGAACGGTATTTTGGTTGCACCGGGCTTCGGTTCAAGGGGCATCGAGGGCAAGATAATGGCGGTGCGTTATGCGCGTGAGAACGCCATTCCTTTTCTCGGTATCTGTTTGGGCATGCAGTGTGCGGTGATTGAGTTTGCGAGAGACGTGCTTGGGCTGAAAGATGCCAATTCTGTGGAGATGATGGCTTCGACAACGCACCCTGTCATCGACATGATGGAGGAACAGAAGCAGATTACGAACATGGGCGGTACCATGAGGTTGGGAGCGTATCCTTGCAGGTTGAAGGCGGGTTCGAAGATTCATGCGGCTTATCAACAGGATTTGATAAGCGAAAGACACCGCCACAGGTATGAGTTCAACAATGCTTATCTGAAAGACTTTGAACAGGCGGGCATGATTGCCACCGGTTTCAATCCCGACAGCGACTTGGTGGAGGTTGTGGAGATTCCGTCTCACCCCTACTTTATAGGTGTGCAGTATCACCCCGAATATCGTTCCACGGTTGAAGAGCCGAGTCCGTTGTTCGTCTCTTTCGTTAAGGCGGCAAACGGTACAAAATAGCAATGAGCGATAAAGAAAGAAGCGGGAATGCCTTTGTGGCGTTCCCGCTTCTTCTTTTGGTGGCAGGGCTTTGTTCGGAAAGCCTCTACTTGGTTTTCAGAATTTCGTTGTAGCGTTTGGTGTCTTTCAAGACCTTGATTGCCTCTTGCAGTTCCCGGTCGTTGTCGAAGATTGTCATGTAGTAGTACTTCACGCCGTAGAGGTTGCGGGCAATGATGGCTTTCAACGAGGAGGCTATGTACTTTTCGGACTCCTTGTCGGCTTTCTGCCGCTTTTGGTCTTCCTCTTCGGCTTTCTGCATGATTTCACGCAGCATTCCCTCCTTGCTCATCAGGGCTGAGGCGTAGTCGGAGTAGCTGTTGTAGCCTTTTGCAGTGCTGTCGGCAGTCTCTTTCTTCAAGCAATCGAGAACGATTTGGTTCACCCATTCCTTTTTGATTTGTTTTCTGCTCACGCCCTCCTTTTCGGCATAGGCTTCGAACTCTGCCAATACGTTCATCTTTTCATATTCGTTTGAGAAGTCTTTGTATTTGGGTGCTTTTTTGAGGAAGGACTCGCGATTCTCCTCCACCCATTGAAGGGCGAAGTTGTTGAACAAGCCTTTGGAACGCAGGTTGATGAGATAGTCCGAAGCTCTGTTGGTGTCTATCGGTACAAACACATCGGGCATTATGCCGCCACCGCCGTAAACGGTTCTGTTGCCTGCGGTGTAGAAACGGAGCGAGTCGGGAAAGTGTATGGAATCGGCAGAAAGCAGCTCGCCGTGGGAGTAGCGTTTGTAGTAGTCCTTTTGGTATTCTTCCACTCCGTCGTCATAGGGCTTTTGTATGCACCTTCCGCTCGGTGTGTAGTAGCGTGAGGTTGTCAGACGGATTTGGGATTTGTCGTAAAGGTCGAAAGGGCGTTGCACCAAGCCCTTTCCGAAGGTGCGTCTGCCCACTATGATGCCTCGGTCCCAGTCTTGAACGGCACCGGAGAGTATTTCGGAGGCAGAGGCTGAACTTTCGTCCACCATGATGACCAAGCGACCTTTTTCGAATATGCCTTTGCTTTCGGCTCTCAGCTCCTGACGAGGGGATTTGGTGCCTTGGGTGTAGACAATCAGCTTGTTATCGCTGAGGAATTGGTCGCATATCTCAAAGGCGGTGTTAAGGTAGCCGCCGCCGTTGCCTCTCAAATCGAGAATGAGGCTCTTCATGCCCTCCTTTTGCAACTCGGTCAAAGCATTGACGAGTTCCTCTGTGGAGCTTTGGGCAAAGCGGTTAAGCCGCAGGTAGGCAATCTCTTTGTCTATCATGAACCAGGTATCGATGCTGTTGATGGGTATTTTGTCTCTCACTATCGAGAAAACGATAGGCTCTTTCCTTTCGCCGCGTATTACGGAGATGGCCACCTTGCTGCCTTTCTTTCCTCGCAGGTGCTTGAAAACCCAATCGTTTTTGATGGTGTCGCCCGTTGCTGCAAGGCTGTCCACCTTCACTATCTTGTCTCCGGCAAGCACACCCACTTTTTCGGACGGTCCGCCGCTGATGACCTCCACCACATGAATGGTGTCGTTCATGAACTGAAAGCTTATGCCTATTCCGTCGAAGTTCCCAACCAAGGGTTCGTTCATTTTGGCAACCTCGTCCTTGTTAATGAAAACACTGTGGGGATCAAGCTCCTTCAATATGGCTTCTATGCCCTTTTCTGCCAGCTTGTCCACATCGGGATTGTCCACATAGAAGTAGTCAATCATGTTAAGCGTTTGCATTACCTTGGTATTGGCAGTTTTTAACTTGTCCTTACCGCCGCTTTGGGCAAAAGAGCCGAGAGCAGCAAACAGAAAAAAAATCAAAATCAGTCTTTTCATAGCCTCAAACAATAAATAACAAGTGTTGAACGTTTGGAAGCGTGAATTATTATTGCAATCAAAAAACAAAAAAGGCATGGATATTTATTTGTTATTGATTTTGGTCGGTTTCGCCCTCAGTGTTGCGGGACTTTGGAAGGTGTTTGAAAAGGCGGGAGTGAAGGCTTGGTATGTGCTGATACCTTTTGTGAATATCTGGTATTGGGTTAAAATCATCAATAAGAAGTTCTGGTGGTTCATTTATTGCCTTATCCCTTTTTTGAACGTGTTTGTGATAATGCTGATGATTGTCGAAACGGACAAGTGTTTCAAAAAGAACAACCTTTGGTATCAACTCTTGTCCATAATCGTTCCTTTTGTCTTTCTTCCGCTTTTGGGATTTTCCAAAAAAGAGACCTACACCCACCCGAAGGACTTGCCGGAGTACAAAATATCTGTTGCAAGGGACTGGGCGGACTCCATATTGTTTGCAGTGGTGGCAGCAACGGTGATAAGAACGTTCTTCTTTGAGGCTTACACCATTCCGACCTCCTCAATGGAGAAATCGCTCCTGGTGGGAGACTATTTGTTTGTTTCCAAAATGGCGTACGGAGCAAGGATTCCGAACACACCCCTGGCTGTTCCCTTGGTTCACCATACCGTTCCTTTGCTCGGAGTAAAGTCCTATGTGGATTGGATACAGCTCGGCTACCATCGATTGCCCGGTTTCGGCAAGGTGGAAAGAGGCGATGCCGTGGTGTTCAACTATCCGGACGGCGATACCCTCTCGACTGCCTTTCAGAGCAACGTAAGCTACTATTCCTTGGTTCGTCAGTTGGGAAGAGATGCCGTATGGTCGGATAAGAACAAATTCGGCGACATCATCGCCAGACCCGTGGACAAAAGGGAGAACTTCGTGAAAAGATGCATAGGACTGCCCGGCGAAACGATTGCCTTGGAAAACGGCATTGTCTACATCAACTCCAAACAGATAGAAAGCCCTCGGGATTTTCAGCTCACCTGTCGGGTAATCACAACGAACAACAACGCTTTGAACGAAAAGGAACTCGTGAACATAGGCGTGTCCAAGGAAGACATGGCCCTCATGTACTCATATTCCTACATCGATTTGAACAAACAGCAGATTGAAGACTTGGAAAAAAATCCTTACGGAATAGAAGTGCTGCCGCTGAACAAAGAAGGCTACAACTATTCCGAGATTGTGGACAACGCAACCAAGATTCCGTGCAGGGTTTTCTTTCACCCCGATTTGCAAATGTACGACAAGAACGACTTCTTTTTGCGAATGGGAGTAGACAGTGCCTCGGTTGCAAAAGCAAACACCTATGCCACACTTCCGTTGTCGGCGGAAATAATAGAGGAAATAAAGAAAATGCCCTATGTGGAGGCAGTGGAGAGGGTTACAAGCATGAAAGGATTTGCCGATGAGAACCTTTTCCCATTCGTGGACAAATACCGTTGGAATATTGACTTTTACGGACCGGTCAAAATACCGAAAAAAGGCATGACAATCACCTTGAACGAGGATAACATGGCGTTTTATGAGAGGGTGATAACGATTTTTGAAAACAATAAGGTGGAACGCCGCGGCATAAACTACTACATCAACGGCAAACTCGCAAGACAATACACCTTCAAGATGGACTACTACTGGATGATGGGCGACAACAGACACAACTCGGCAGACAGTCGTTACTGGGGCTTTGTTCCGGAGGATCACATCGTCGGAAAGGCATCGTTCGTGTGGCTTTCAATCAACAAAGACAAAAGCGGATTGGGAAAGATACGCTGGAACAAGCTGTTCCGATTAGTAAAATAAAATCAGAAAACAAGAAAAAATTTCGACCATTCATTAAACCTTTAATTTGCTCTTTTGTTAAAGTCGCAGAAACACAATAAATCGAAATTGATATGACGCAGACAAAAATTTTATTGGCAGAGGACGACATCAATTTGGGACCTCTATTGAAGGCTTATTTGGAACAAAAAGGTTTTTCTTGCAGTTTGGCGAAAGACGGTGCGGCAGCAGTGGAATTATTCTTGAACAACACATATTCTTTGTGCGTTCTTGACGTCATGATGCCCGTAAAGGACGGCTTTTCGGCTGCAATAGAAATGAAAAGGATAAACAAGAATGTTCCTATCATCTTTTTGACGGCAAAGAGCCAGGAACAGGACAAAATAAACGGCTTTTCTTTGGGAGCGGACGACTACCTTACCAAACCGTTCTCCATGGACGAATTGTTGATGAGAATAAACGTTATCACGAGACGTTCAAGGTTGACTTCCGATGATGACAACATTTTCGAGATTTCCAATTACCTGTTCGATTACAACCGTCAGATGATGACCTACACAGATCCCGAAACAGGCGAAAAGGAAAACTTTAAACTCACTTCGAAAGAAGCAGAATTGCTACGCATATTCTGCCTAACGCCTAACCAAGTCGTTGACAGAAGTACCATATTGCAGAAGATTTGGAGAAACGACACCTACTTCAATGCCCGCAGCATGGACGTCTATATCACCAAATTGAGAAAGTACTTGAAGAAAGACCCTAACGTTAACATCGTTAACCAGCACGGAGTGGGCTTCAAGTTGGCTTGTCTCCCTTTGGATAAGTAACATTCATAGAAGCATTATTCTACAAAAGCAATCGGTATCGGAATCCCTGCGGATTTCGGTACCGATTTTTCGTTAAGAATATATGTTCTCCCGATGGCGAGGGGCGATTTTGCGTTAAGCTGTCATCGCTTCCTGTTGGCAGGTGTCGGTTTCCTGTTAAGAAAGTGTCGTTTTCGGTTAAACGTATATGGTTCTTTGTCGGCAGGCACAAGTTTGCCGCCCGGTGGATACGAACTGCCATTATGCGGGCATGTTCTCCCGATGGCGAGGGGCGATTTTGCGTTAAGCTGTCATCGCTTCCTGTT
>CAZSFV010000017.1:35596-42598 GCA_964606345.1 uncultured Bacteroidaceae bacterium
GTTAAGAAAGTGTCGTTTTCGGTTAAACGTATATGGTTCTTTGTCGGCAGGCACAGGTTTGCCGCCCGGTGGATACGAACTGCCCTTATGCGAGTATGTTCTCCCGAGGGCAAGAGGCGGTTTTGCCTTAGGAGAGGGCTTTCCTTATTTTCAGCAGTGTGGAGAGCAGTTCTTCCACCTGCGAAAGCGGAAGCATGTTTGCTCCGTCGCTCTTTGCTTTTTTCGGTTCGGGGTGTGTTTCCATGAATATGCCGTCTGCACCCACGGCAATGGCAGCCTTTGCAACGGAGGCAATCATTTCGGGCATTCCGCCGCTCACTCCCGAGCTTTGGTTGGGCTGTTGCAGCGAGTGAGTAATGTCCATGACCACCGGAACGCCGAAGGATTTCATTATGGGAATGGAACGAAAATCCACAATAAGGTCTTGATAGCCGAACATCGTGCCTCTGTCGGTCAGAATAATTTGTTCATTTCCCGATTCTGCCACCTTGTCCATGGCAAAACGCATGGCATGAGGCGAAAGGAACTGACCTTTTTTTATGTTCACCACTTTGCCGGTGGCGGCAGCGGCAACAAGCAGGTCGGTTTGGCGACACAGAAAAGCCGGAATTTGAATCACATCTGCCGAACAAGCCGCCCGTTCTGCCTCCTCGGCAGAATGAATATCCGTAACAACGGGAATGTTGTACTTTTCCCTTATCTGTCCCAATATCTTTAAGCCTTTTTCGTCGCCTATGCCCGTAAAGGAATCCAAGCGTGAGCGGTTCGCCTTACGGTAGGAGGCTTTGAATATGAAGTCCAAGCCCAAGCGGCGGCTTATCGCAAGCAGGCTTTCCGCTATTTCGAAAGGCATGTCCTCGTCCTCAATAACGCAAGGACCTGCCATTAGGAAGAAGCTGTTCTTCTGTCCTTTCAATTTTTCGTATAAACTCATCTTCTTGTCTGATTGCACATTTATTTTGCAAAGTTAATACTTATGTCGCACAAAATGGCTACCTTTGGCAACCGAAAACAACACGCTTGCAAGCATTCTTGCAGACAAACTCACGGATATGGACAAGAAAAGAATGAAATACATGCACAAAGCCGACAATAAACCCCGTCGCATAAATCTTTCGCAGAAAGACGAGTTGTTGCTCATGCGATACTGCATGGCAAACAAGATAAGCCCCAACCGTGCAATCAAGAAAATAATCCATACCTACCTTTCCGAAAACTTGGAACCCTTGCCCGAGCAAGCCGAAAACCAGTTGGATTTGTTCGCTCCCAAGCAGATGAATATTTTCGACTACAAAGCCTGAGCCTTAAAAGTTTATCGGAACGCTGAAGCCCATTCTTTCCTTGTATTGCAGCGTTGAGTTGAAGTCCTTGTCCATTATGGCTTGAAAGCTCACGAAAGCCGTCAGATACTTGTTTATTTTCATGTTCACAAACACCTCCGTGCTTATATCGGTGTCCAAAAGCGACGATTTGTTGTAGTCGTAGTAGAAATCCAACTTGGCAATCAGGCTCACGTTCTTGAAAACCTCCTTTTGGAAAAGGAATTTAGCGTAGGAGCCGAGCGAGAACAAAGCCCGCTGTCCCTCCTCGTCGAAGCCGAAAATGGGGTTACCAATCAGTCTTTTGTCCTCAACGAAGGTCGTTTTGCCGGTCAGGCAGGACAAAAGCAAGGAAAAACTTTTCTGCTTATACTCCAATCCCAACGAAGAGGTCAGAATGACAGGGGAGAAGGGGGCTGAAATCAACGCATCGTTCTTATATCCCTCATCGAACTGACTTTTCAAGTTCACCAAACCGCTGTAATTCCAATTACCATACATCTGATAAGAAAACACGGAGTTCAGCTCAATCTTATCATCGCTTTTCTGGAACTTGTTCTCCTTGTCCGAAAAGCCGTTGCCCGTTTTGTCTTGCCAAATCATGCCGTAAGCCAGTTCCACGCCCGTGTCCCACTGCACCTTCTTTCGTTTGAAATTGAAAAAGCCCTTGTAGAAGTTCGAAAAAGCAAAGGAGCTGAAACCTCCTGCCGACCAGTTGCTCAAAGAGGTCTGTTCCGCACTTGAGATAATGCTGTTCTTAACCGTCCAATGCTTTGTGCTGTCCGTTTCGTCGGCATTTGCATGCACCGAAAGCCCCAAACAGAGCAAAGCGAGCAACAAGCAACCTTTTCCTCCACCTTTCATATCGCTATTTCTTTAGTTTGTACAAAATCAAAATCTCTCCCGCTATGCTCATCAGCGTGAGCAGCAGAAGCAACAATGAGAACGAAAAGCCCATGGAGCTTTTTGCAAATTGGCTTTCCACAAGTCCGTTTGCCGAAAACACTCTTGCATTATCCATACCCTTTTCCTTCAAAATCTTCTTCATTTCGCCCTCGTCCAAGAACACGAGGCGGCTTTCCGTTCGCGGATAGTTAAGTGAAAAACCGCCTATCACGCTGTCTTGAAGGCGTATGTCGTAATTGCCTGCCTTTTTTGCGGCGTCCTTTAAGGCAAGCCCCGTGAGCCTGCCGCGTTTGAGCATCTGCGGAATGAAGGACACGTTGCCGCTTGTGCTTTCGACCCGCGGCGTCTCCTCGTTATTCAGAGCCGTAAAGGCAGAAAGGTCGATGAAAGGCTCGTCCGCCAAACTGTAATACACCGCCGGCATCTTGCGGCTCATGGCACACATGTTCCAAACAATCGGAACAAAAAGCGATTGATTGACAATGTTGCACCAATCCTCTGCAAAAGCCGTTGCAAACAAATAAATATCACCCTTGCCCTGCGGTGAAACAATCAAAAAGTCCTCATCGTCCGCAAACTTCATCACACTCTGCCACACGCAGCCCGCCGGCTTGTCGAAGGTGTAGAATTTCTTTGCCTCGGGCATTTCCATATTGTCGGTAACCGAAGTGAAAACCCCCTCAAACAGCTTGTTCTCCGTATCTATTGAGGCAACCCTCGCATTCTTTTCCACCAAAGCTCCGTACCTCGGCAGGTGAGCCTCCGGCAAAGCTGCCGCATAAGAGTCCAAATCCATGTCCTCGGAGGGAATGACGACAAGCGAACCGCCCCCTGCAACAAAGTCCGACAACTCCGAAGACAATCCCGAAGAAATTTCGCTCAAACCGTTCAAAATAATCATGCTTTGGTAGTCGAAACGGCTGAAATCGATGTTCTCAGCCCTCATGTTGGTCAATTCCATGTCCGTATCGTTGCCGAGAAGACGGTTCAAAAAGCTGTTTTCTGCCCCTTGGTTTATCACCAACACCCCCGTACGCTCACGCACAAGCAGAGTGAAGAAAAAGTCGTCGTCAAAGCAAACCGGGTTGTCCGCAATGCCGACCTTGGAGTGCAAAATGCCGTTGTGCGGCACGGTGAAGCTCATCTTTATCACCCTCTGTTCATGCTCTTTCAAATCCACGCTGCTCACAGCCGTCTGTTTGTTGTCCACAAACAGCTTCACCGGCAGTTTGTCCACCTGTCGGTCTGCCTCGTTCACCACTCTGATGTTCAGCTCCGCCGCCGCACCCTCCTTGAACAGCACATTGTCGAACCACAGCGAGTCGACAAACACATTGTTGGCATTCTCCGCTTTCAGCGATACGAAAACATCATCGGTCTTATCCTCTGCAAAATTCTCGGCATCAAAGCACGAGGTCTGAAAATCCGAAACATAGAAACAAGTCTTCGAAGCCTTGGTACTCGTTTGAACGAAACGATGGGCATTCTCCCTTATCTTGCTCATCGGAAGCGAACAAGGCGATATTTCCACCTGCCGCAACATTTCCAAAAAGCTCTCTCTGTCCACAAAGTGTTTGTGCCTGCCTGCCATGTCCTGCGTCATCAAACAAAAATCGTCCGAGGAGGAATACTGCATCACAATCTCCTTTGCCCTTTGCTTGGCAACGTCCAACAAACTGCCCTTGTCGGCAGAGTTCTCCATCGAAAACGAATTGTCCACAAACACCAATACGCAATTCCCCTTTCTGTCCACCAAAGCCTTGTCGTCGTCCTTTATGTAGGGAGCGGCAAAAAGCAAAACCAAAAAGATGATGCTCAAGCACCTCAGGCACAACAAAAGAATATCATACAACTTATTCTGTTTGCGGCTTGCGGTCTCCAAACTCTTCAACAGGCTCACATTGGTGAAATACACCTTTTTGAAGCGGCGAAAGTTGAACAAGTGAATGACAATGGGAACAGCAACGGCAAACAAAGCGAATAAAAACTGCGGATAAAGGAAGCCCATGACTTGATAAATATAAATCGCCGGCGAAGTTACGAAAATAATCGGCAACGGCAGCCCTGCAATGGGGCTTTTTGTCAATCGAACGAAAAACATCTAAGCCTGCAAAGCCTCTTGCCCAAGTGCAGAAAACCGAACGCCGTCCGGTTTTTCGGTGGAACGGCGTTCGGTTTTTTTCTTTTGGCGAAAGAAAAAAATCTTTCGGCGATTCAATTTTTTCTTTCGGTGTTCGGTCGAGAGTGGTGTTTACAGGGGTTGGTTTGCAGGCTTGTCGGTGTCGGTTGTCAGCCTGAGCAGGGCTTCCACCGCCAAGGCGTAGCTCTCCAATCCGAAGCCGGAGATGCTTCCTGTGCATGCCGCCGACAGCAGGGAGCAGCGTCTTTCAGCCTCTCGGGCGAAAATGTTGCTTATATGCACCTCCACCACGGGGCTGCCGATGGCTTTCACGGCGTCTGCAATGGCGATTGAGGTGTGAGTGTATGCCGCTGCGTTGAGTATGACACCGTCGGAGCCGTCCGCCTCCTGCAAAAAGTTGACCAACTCGCCCTCCACATTGCTCTGCCGACAGCTCAACTCCACAAAGGGATAACGCTGCCGCAGTTCCTCCAAATAGCTCTCGAAGGTTCTGTTGCCGTAAATCCCCGGCTCTCTTTTGCCGAGCAGATTGAGGTTCGGTCCGTTAATGATACTTATTCTTTTCATGGTGTTCAAATTCTCTGTCCAAGACTATTGCGTTGCTGTCAATCAAAAAGAGCGTCGGCACTGTCCAAATATAGCTTTTGGTTATCGGAGTACACTCCGTGCAGTAGGCATTCACCCATTCAGCGGGCAGTTTGTCGCAGGTGGCTTCCCACTTTGCCCTGTCTGTTTCCACTGCCACGCTCAACAGGCAAAGCTCTCCGCTTTCTATCGCCTTGCGAATGCTCTTGCTTTTGGCGAGCTTGCGTTTGAGCTTTGCGCAATCCTCGCAATCGGGAGAGTGGAACAGCACAAGAACATTGCTTTTTCGCTCCCCAATCAGTTCATACAGCGTATGCTCCCCGTTCTTGTCCGTATAAGAGAAATCCGTTGCCGCCGAACCTTTTCGGTTGTCCGTATCCTTGTCGTAGGTCTGGGCGGTCAAAGCGGAATTGCACACAACACAGAGCAACATTGCCGCCAAAACCTTGCCGAGGGTCTTCATTGCCCTTGTCATAGCTCCAAACAGTCGCCCTTTGCGGGAATGAACACGTCCTTGTAGCCGTTCTCCTGCAAGGTTTGGGCGAAATGCTTTTGAGTTTCTTCCTCACCGTGAACGAGAATGAGCTTTTTGATTTTTGTTTTGTCCTGACAAGACAAATATCTCAGCAATTCGTTGCGGTCGGCGTGAGCCGAGTAGGAGTCGATGCGTCTTATTTCGGCTTTAACCTTGTATCGTATGCCGAAGATAGACACAAACTTGTCGCCTCTCAGTATTTTTGCACCCAAGGTTGTTGGGGCGCAGTAGCCGACGCCCAAAATGGTGGTGCGGTTGTTCTCTATGTTGTTGGCGATATGGTGCTTTATTCGTCCTGCTTCCATCATGCCGGAAGCGGATATGATGATGCAGGGGATTTTGGTGAAGTTCAACTGCTTGCTCTCGGCAGTGGATTGTATGTAGTGTAGTTTTTCGAAGCCGAACGGGTCGGGGTCGGTCTTCATGAACTCCTTCATTTCGTCGCAAAAGCACTCGCTGTGCAGACGCATGATGTTTGTGGCGTTCAAACTCAAAGGACTGTCCACATAAACATCTATCTTGGGCAACATTCCGCTCTCCCAGAGTTTGTTCAAGGCGAAAATTATTTCTTGAGCTCTGCCGACGGCAAAGGAAGGAATGAGGAGCTTGCCTTTTTTCTTGCAACAGGTGTCGATGACTGCCCGAAGCAATTCCTCTTCGCTCTCGTTCATGTCTTCGTGCTGCCTGTCGCCGTAGGTGGTTTCCATTATCACGTAGTCCGCCTGCTCAAAGGCTTCGGGCGCACGCAGTATTCGCTTGGTGTAACGACCTATGTCGCCGCTGAAAGCAATCTTCACCGGCGAGGAGTCTTCTTTCTTTATGGTCAAAAGGGTGGTTGCACTTCCCAATATGTGTCCGTTGTCGGTGAACTTTATGCTCGTTTCCTCATCGAGGGCGAACGTTCTGCCGTAAGGAATGGAAATAAAAAAGGACATGGCGTTTTGTGCGTCCTGAACGGTGTAGATGGGTTCCACGGGGGCTTCGCCCTGCCTTGCTCTCTTTTTGTTGAACGTCTTTGTATCGAGTTCCTGAATTGTTGCCGAGTCTTGCAGCATTATTGCACAAAGGTCTCGCGTGGCAGGAGTGGTGAAGATGCTTCCCTTGAAACCGTTCTTCACTATGTAGGGTATCAAACCCGAGTGATCTATGTGGGAGTGGGAGAGAATGAGGTAATCTATCTCGCCGGGCTCAAATCCCAAGTCTCTGTTCAAGGCATCGGTCTCCAATCCCTTGCCCTGATACATTCCGCAGTCCAAGAGGATTTTTTTGCCCTTGGGTGTGGTAATCAAATGCTTGCTGCCGGTAACTTCTTTGGCTGCACCCAAAAATTGTATGTTCATTCTGTTTTTCGTTTTGTTCTTTGCTTAGGTTGTTAATACGATATTTGCCATTCGGAACAAAGTTTTTCCATGGAAAAACCGTAACTTTGCAAACGGTTTAACCAAAAGATTTGTTCGACATGAAGAGAACGAAATTTTTTTGCATATTATTTTTTGCTGCGGCGGTTTTCGCCTGTG
>CAZSFV010000018.1:0-37806 GCA_964606345.1 uncultured Bacteroidaceae bacterium
GGCAATGCAGGGCATAAAATAGCCGACCATTTTGCTGACGTCAGCAAAATGGTCGAACTTGGCTCAGGTGCTGAGCGTCAGGTAGATGACATCATGCTTACACGCTACGCTTGCTATCTTGTGGCACAAAATGGCGACCCTCGCAAACCGCAAATCGCCTTTGCGCAAACCTATTTTGCAGTGCAGACACGTAGGGCTGAACTTGTAGAGAAACGTATCTTGGAAGTTGAGCGTGTCGAGGCGCGAACAAAATTGCAGGAAACAGAACGTAAATTATCTGGAATCTTGTATGAGCGTGGCATCAACGACAAGAGCTTTGCTGTCATTCGTTCCAAAGGCGACCAAACCTTGTTCCGACTGAATACATCTATGCTGAAAAGTCGCATGGGGATTCCCGAAAAGCGTCCCTTAGCTGATTTCTTGCCAACTATCAGCATCAAAGCGAAAGACTTTGCAGCAGAAATGACAAGTGTAAACGTTCAAACTAAGGATTTGCATGGTGAGCCGCAGATAAGTAATGAACACGTTGCGAACAATAAAGCTGTTCGTGATATGCTTGTACAGCGTGGTATAGTCCCAGAAAACTTGCCTGCTGCTGAGGATATTAAAAAGGTCGGGCGAAGATTGGCAAGTGAAGAGAAAAAAGTTTTAGACAACAAGAAGAAAAAGAAATGATTTCTGATAAATTATTTGGTATCAGATGGATATATTGAAAAACATACACATAGGCGACCAGTCAATTGACGATAAAGGTCAGGTCAAGATAATGGACGAAGACCGACTCTGTTTTCTTGTCAGAGCCGAAAGCCGGGGTGCTTATGGATTGCGTACCATTTCTAAACAGTTGCTTAGGGAGTATGTAGCCTATTTCCAGCTTCACCCAAACAACAACGCCAATCAAGCACGGGAAGACCTTTGTGGCAAAACCGATTTGGATAAATTCGAATATGGTTATTCCGCTACTTTGATGCGCATGGCAAAAATGATGATAAATCCAGAAACTCAGATTATACGTTCGCAATCTAATACAAGCCTTATAACTAATCGTCATCATGAGATTTTCTCTTTCCAACAGATTTACTATGGTGCGTCAGGCACAGGCAAATCGTATGAGGTAAAGGATATTACAAAAGGTTATTCAACCATCCCACCACATTCCATCCCGATAGCGACTATTCCACTTTTGTCGGTGCATACAAACCGACCATGGAAGAAACGCCTGTGTATGGTGCGCAAGGTGTTGAGGTGGCAAAGGAGAAACGCATCACCTACACCTTTGTCAAGCAAGCCTTTTTGAAAGCCTACCTCGGTGCATGGCAGAAGTATGCCAAGGGCGGTGAGACGACAGAACCACAGTTCTTGGTGATTGAGGAAATCAACCGAGGCAACTGCGCCCAGATATTCGGTGATTTGTTCCAACTGCTCGACAGAAGCGACAGCGGTTTCTCCACCTACCCGATAGAAGCCGACTCCGACTTGCAGAACGAGATAAAGAAAGCGTTTGCCGAGGGCGGAGAGTATGCCCTTGAAAATGAGTTGGATGTGGACGATGCATTGGATGGCTACACAAGCAACTATGGCGAGACGTTGTCTGACGACATAAAGAATGGACGAGTGCTGTTGTTCCCCAACAACCTGTATATATGGGCGACGATGAACACAAGCGACCAAAGTCTGTTCCCCATCGACTCCGCTTTCAAACGCCGTTGGGACTGGCGATATGTTAAGATTACGAATGCTGGCAAGGGTTGGAAGATAAAGTGCGGTACGGAATACTGCGATTGGTGGACGTTTGTTGAGGGAATAAACAAGAAGATAGCCAAGGAAACAAGCAGCGATGACAAAAAATTAGGCTATTTCTTCTGCAAGCCGCCAAAGGGCAGAGACACCATTTCGGAAGAGAAGTTTGTCGGCAAAGTGTTGTTCTATCTGTGGAACGACGTATTCAAGGACGGCGACATCACGCTCTTCAAAGTCAGCGACGAACCAGAAGCAGAAATATGCTTCGATGCGTTCTACGGAAGCGACAACAAGGTGAATGTCGAGGCAATCAGAAAGTTCTTGGTTGGAGTAGTCGGTGAAAAAAATATCCTATCTAACGATGATGTTCCAGTAGCAGTAGATGTAGATGACAACGGAAACCCTATTGACTACACGAAATATTCATTTGACGGCAATTCACGCCTATCCAAGAAAGACCTTGGATATAATATCGTGATGAAATATATTGATGAACACTCCGACAAAACATTTGCTGAACTGCAAAGCGACTTGGCGTTTGACGATACAGTCGATACAAAGTATCGTTACAAGGGAGTATTGGCACGGACAGAAGATATTACAGGCAGCTACATTCCATGTTTCGGAGCTGAACAAACATCATCCGATGGAGTCAAGTACAAGGTACTGACATGGTGGAACAAGTACAACATAGACTTCATCATCAAATTTGCAAAAGCCCAAGGTTGGGCAGTGAATACAGTAACAGAATAACCCCATGCGCATACTAATCGAGGAGTACCAATATGAATATGAGGATGTCTACGACGTGCTCAAAGGACTTGGTGTGCTTCAAGACGTGGAGGGAAAGGCGAGTTTGAGTTATGTTGGCTACTACTTCAACGACGATCCCGACGTGAACGACTGCGTGTTTATTCTGCCCAAGGTATTGCTTGAAGGCGAGTTTGGCAAGGAAAAGGTATTTGGACATATCGAGCCAAGAGACTTGATTAATGCCGAGGAGTGCAAGGACTTGACAACCGAGGAGCACACGTTTATCTACAACCTTAGCGTGTGGATATACCGAGCCATCACCGTGTTCCGCGACCACGAGTTTGACAGAGTGGAAGACGGCAAAAGGCAGTCGAGCATCGTATTGTACAAACAAGCCCCGATGATGGGACACACGAGGAAGCGCAAGGCAAACACGTTTCTCGATGTGCTGCTCACACTGCAAGAGTGGAACAAAAGGAACGAGAGCTTCGTGATGTTCATCGTGAAGAATCTCCACTCCGGCTACAACAAGATAAACTGGACACGCACCATCAGCCGAAGCCAAGCCGTGATACAGGAAAGCATCAGCGGCACACGCCGACAAGACGTGAGTTATCTGAATCCCATCAACAAGAAACGGCAGATAAACTTCGACGAGGAACTGCTCGTCATCTATTACAGTATCTTGCAGCACATGCACGACAAATATGGTTTCCCAGTAAGCATCAACGTGAACTTCCCCTTGATACGAGGCGACAAGTTTGCGAGATACATAGGCGGCTACGGCAAACGTAGGCTGAAGCAAATCAAGTACAAATATTTCTCCGACAAGGCATTGGAGTTATGGGAACTGTGCTATGCCTTCTTCGACCGACCCGACAACATCATGCTCAACGTAGACCAAAGGGAATACTTGCTGGTGAAGAGTTTCCACATCGTGTTTGAAGCCATCATCGACGAACTGATAGCTGGCGACCAGAAGTTGCCCAAGGAACTCAAAGACCAACCCGATGGCAAGCGAGTGGACCATCTCTACCAATATCAGGAACTGACCAACAACGACACGGACGACAATATCTACTATATAGGCGACTCCAAGTATTACAAGAGCGGCAACTCCTTGGGCAAGGAGTCAATATACAAGCAGTTTACCTACGCACGGAACGTGATACAATGGAATATCGACCTCTTCAACGATGGCAAGGCGGAAGACCAGAGCGGTCATGTGAAGCTGCGCGACGACGTGACCGAAGGCTACAACATCATCCCTAACTTCTTCATCTCAGCCAACCAGAACGTGCTCCAACCCGAGGACGACATCAAGCTCATCGACAGCGACAAGGAAGAGGGGCAACGCAGACAGCAATACTACCTCAGTCGGCAGTTTGAGAACAGACTCTTTGACCGAGATACGTTCCTGCTTGCACACTACGACGTGAACTTTCTCTTCGTGGTGGCACTCTACGGACGCAACCACTCGGCAAGCAAGGCACAGTGGCGCAGCAAGGTGCGGCAGATGTTCCGCAAGGAGATACAGCAGATGCTCAAAGAGAACTTTGAGTTCTATGCCATGACCGCCAAGAGCGATGTCAATCCCGACGTGTACATCAAGGAAAACTTCCAGTCGTTGTTGGGCAAGGTATATCACCCCTTCGACAATCGTGAAGGCAGCGACCAGCAGTATTTCTCGCTCGCCCTGCGCAAACCGGAGAAAGAAAAGGAATACTACGAGAAAGTGGTGAAGAACCCAGCCCTCGGCGAGAAGATGATGAAGGAAATAGCCGACGAGAACGAAGCCGTGATGTTCGACCTACGTCAGGCGTTCTATATCGCCAAGTGTCCGCTTGGCATAGATCCGAGGACGTTGCCCGAAGACGAGATGCCAATCGTAGAGCCACGTCCGCACGATGTCATACCGAAGCAGTTTCTCACGATGCACTACTTGGAGAACTACCCGACGGCAACGTTTCTCATTGGTATCGTGAACGGCATCAACCACTTGAACTGGATATTCAGTCGAAATGGCGGCAAGCGAGATGATGCCTACAACGTGCGCCTCGGCAAGGACGTGCATGGCGGTGTGGTGAAGAGCCGCGACTATGTGAAGCACGCCAAGTTCGTCATCCTGTATAAGGACGGCGAGAAAAAGGTGTACAAGGCGTTTCGTGTGAAGAATACTGGTGAATTGAGTCGTGAGCAGATGATAAACCAAGGGTATATCAACCCACGGCACGACAAGTATTTCTGCTACTTCTTCGATGAGGAGATAACGCTCGGAGAGTTTGACATTGAGGCGATTATCGAAGCGGAAAAGATGAAAAATGCGGAATATGCAAAAGGTATGCCTGTGTATATGAGTGGTGAGGAATTGATAAAGTTCAGGAAGTAATAACGAAATGAATTATGACAGAAATTCAAGATACAAACAATATCCCCGAACTCCATTCTCCTTTTGAACAACTTCGAGAGATCGATACCGATGGCAAGGAGTGGTGGAACTCACGCAAACTGGCGAGAGTGATGGGCTATGGCAAGTACTGGAACTTCGAACGTGTCATTGCTAAGGCACAGGCTTGGACTTCGCAGAAGGGTTATCATCTCAGTGAGCACTTTGTAGAGATTACAGAGATGGTTGAACTTGGAAGCGGTGCTGTGAGAGAGGTCATGAGCATACGCCTTTCTCGTGTCGCTTGCATGGCTG
This sequence comes from uncultured Bacteroidaceae bacterium, assembly GCA_964606345.1. Lineage (GTDB taxonomy): Bacteria > Bacteroidota > Bacteroidia > Bacteroidales > P3 > Onthomorpha. Next base: position 5,195 of record CAZSFV010000018.1, read on the forward strand.
TAGCAATGAATGCAGACAAGAAGAAAGAGATGGTGAAAGTTGCACTGCAGTATTTCAGTGCGACAATGACATCAGATGTGGCAGTGAAAAGCATGGAGTCATCTATCCTTATCTATAAGAGCGGACGAGGAAAAGTACAAGTACAGGTCGTATTCGACACCAATACCTTCTGGTTGTCTCAGCAGCGAATGGCAGAGTTGTTTGGAGTAACTTGCCTACCATCAATTATCATCTCGACCAAATAAACCAAAGCGGAGAAATCCATTTGTCTGATGCAATTAGAAAAATTCGAATACCTTCGGACAAATGGTCTGGCGAAGTGATGATGTATAACCTTGACGTGGCGATAGCCGTTGGTTATCGGGTGAACAGCTACGAGGCAACCCAATTCCGTATTTGGGCTACAAGCGTGTTGAAAGAGTATCTCACAAAAGGCTTCGTATTGGATGATGAGCGACTGAAAGGAAAGAATGTCTTTGGGGCAGATTACTTTGATGACTTGCTTGACCGCATACGTGAGATACGTATCAGTGAACGTCGCTACTATCAGAAGATAACGGACATTTATAGCGAATGTAGTTCGGACTATGACAATGACTCGGAAGAGACTCGCTCGTTCTTCAAGATGGTGCAGAACATGATGCATTATGCCATAACCAAGCAGACTGCTGCGGAAATAATCTATGACCGTGCCGATGCAGAACGACCACACATGGGATTGACTACATGGAAGAATGCACCAGATGGCAGAGTTATCAAGTCGGATGTGACTATAGCTAAGAACTATCTGAGTGAGAAAGAAGTGGATTCCTTGAATCGTCTGAGTAATGCCTTCATCGACATAGCCGAGCAACGAGCAGGAGATCACATCCTTATGACAATGAAAGATTGGTCAAGTCTCTTACAAAGGTATATGGACTTGAACAATCGTCCTGTGCTCCAAGATGCGGGTCGTGTGACTCATATGAGCAAGCTGTAGAGAAAGCTTTAACCGAATACGATAAATTCCGAGTCATTCAAGACCATGAGATTATGAGCGATTTTGATAAACAATTGAAACTGTTATTCGGAGACAAAAAGTAAATTGGCTTGTAGAAATTATCCTTTTTGAAATTACATCATATGAAGATACATTCGATACATATTAAGAATTTTCGGAAACTAAAGAATTGTCATATTGACTTTGGTGAGAAAGAAACTGTATTCGTTGGTGCAAATAATAGTGGGAAGACCTCTGCTATTAGTGCTATCGTGTGGTTTTTGAAAAACAACGAGAAGTTTACCCTTAAGGAATTTACTGCGACTAATTGGGCTTTGATTGATAGGCTTGGTGACCAATGGTTAACAAATGACCCTATTGATGATACCTTGTTAGATTCTCATCAATGGGATGATATCGTTCCATCATTGGATATTTGGATAGATGTGGCTGATGGGGAACAATATAGAGTTAATCACTTAATACCATCTTTAAGTACATGGGATGGTAAAGTAGTTGGTGTTCGTTGCCAATATAATCCCAAGGATGTAAAAAGGTTATATGTTGACTACAAAGAAGCTAAAGAGAAAGCAATCGCTTTACAGTCTACGGACGAATGGAAGAATGCATCTTCACCAGATTTATTTCCAAAGAATCTTTGTGATTACTTGGGCAAAGGCTCAAATCTTAGAGATTATTTTGAAGTTAAATACTATATCATAGATTTTGCTATAGAACCAACTGATGAAGATGTGGTTCAGGCAACACCAAACTATGACCTTGAAAAAAATCCTTTGGAAGAACTGATAAGAGTGGATACTATATTGGCTTCAAGAGACTTCTCTGACCCCGAAGGACAATCGGATAGTGATATTGACACCTTGTCGAAGCAGTTTCAAAAGTATTATTCTAATTCAAATTCTGAAGAAGAAGTTTTAACGCCAGGGGATTTGGAATTGGTAAGTGGAATCGCTAAAGCTAACGAAACTTACAATGCCAAGCTGACTAAGACTTTTGAGATGCCTGTAAAAGAACTGAAGAATATAAATTACCCAGGATTCCAAAACCCAGAGATTAAGATACGAAGTAAAATTCAAATAGAGGAAGCAATAAAACATGAATCAGCGGTGCAATTTGCCATTCAAGGAATGGCTGAATTGGCACTTCCTGAAAAATACAATGGTTTGGGTTATCGCAACTTGATTTCCATTTATCTAAAGTTGATGGACTTTAGAGAGAAGTGGTTGAAGGCATTGAGTGAGGGAAAGAGTATAGAACCAATTCATTTGGTCTTTGTAGAAGAACCAGAAGCACACCTTCACGCACAAGCACAACAAGTGTTCGTAAGGAAGGCGTTTGAGGCACTTTGTAATAACAAAACCATTAGAGAAAATCATTGGCTAAAAACCCAACTTGTGCTGAGTACACATTCAAACCATGTCATTAATGAACTTGATCTGAATTGTATGCGGTATTTCAAACGTGTAATGGATGCCCATGATAAGATACCAATATCAAAGGTTGTGAATCTATCAAACACATTTGGTTTGGACGATGAGACAAAACAATTTGTGACAAGGTATATTCGTCTGACCCATTGCGATATGTTCTTTGCAGATGCTATAATATTGGTTGAGGGACAGGCAGAAAAGATTCTTGTTCCTAGTTTCTTGGCTAACGCTGGTCTATAGTCATATTATATATCGGTTATTGAGGTGAATGGTCGTCATGCACATAGTTTCCGAAGTTTGATAAACAAAATTGGTATACCAACATTAATCGTGACGGATATTGATGCCACCGAAACAATTGTGGAGGAAGGAAAAGAAAAACATAAGGCAGTGATTACTGCAAAAGAGAAAGGATATAAAACAGGAAACCCTTCAATCACTAGTTGGTTGATAGGAAAGGAGTTGGTTGATGACCTTATGGCACTCAATGGAGCTGAAAGGACTGTGGATAATGTGAGAATTGCCTTTCAGACAACCATATCTGTAAAGTGGAACAAGGAAAATGAAGTATACACAGATATATGTCCTTACACATTTGAGGATGCTTTGATATTTACAAACCTAGAACTATTCAGACAGAATGGACTTAAGAAGATGGGGACTATTACAACTATTGCTAATCTGTTAAAGAAAAGCTGTTCTGCAGAAGACTTACAAAAATTAATATTTGACAAGTTAGAAAGTAAAAGCGGTTTCAAAAAAGCAGATTTTGCAATTTCACTCTTATATAAAGATGATTTTAATGATTTGATCGCTCCTACATACATTCAAGAAGGTTTGGAGTGGATGAAAAAGTGTTTGGATTCTAATGACATTTGATAATGGCAAATAATAAGGATTTACAAGTTGATGAAACCTTGGAAAAGTGTATTCTGTCAACTCCAAGAAAGAGTTTTTTTCTCTTTGCTGGTGCAGGCTCTGGGAAAACACATTCTCTAGTGCTACTTTTAAAAAAAATACGCGATAGTATTGGTAAAGATTTATTAGTGCAAGGTAAAAATGTGGCTGTCATAACATTTACGAATGCAGCTACCGATGAGATTGTCAATCGCTTGGATTACAGTCTTGTTTTTCATATATCTACCATTCATAGTTTTGTATGGGATGCTATAAAGTATTACCAGGCAGACATAAAGCATTTGTATTATCAGTATATTCAAGAAGATATTCAGAAGTTGTATGAAAAACAAGAAAAAGCAAAAAGCAAGACAACGAAGACATATCAGTCAAATGCTGAAAAAATAGAGCATCTGAAAGAGAAATTGGAAAAAGCGAAGACCATAGAAAAGTTTGTGTATAATCCCAATGGCAGCAATGCTGAATATAATGCACTTAATCATGCAGAGGTTATAAAAATCTCAGCACAAATGATTATGGATAACATAATACTTCAACGCATCATCGCGCAGCGATACCCGATTCTTCTGATAGATGAAAGTCAAGATACCAAAAAGGAACTCGTGGATGCATTCTTTAAAATACAAGAGAACTTCTCTGATATATTTACTTTGGGTCTGCTAGGTGACCAGAAACAGCGAATTTATACAGATGGTAAAGAAAACATGGTGAATATAATCCCATCAGAGTGGGAACAACCTGTTAAGAGGATGAATTATCGATGTGCCAAAAGAATTGTAAAGTTGGCAAACACTATTGGTAAGGATTTAGATATATATGCGGAGCAGAATCCTAAGGAAGATGCTGCTGACGGATTAGTTAGGTTGTTTATTGTTCAACAACAAAATGAGATAGACAAAGATGATATTGAGCAAACAATTATGGATATTATGTGTAATCAAACGCATGATGCAAAATGGAGCGGAACTGATGCAGATGTTAAAACTCTGACTATAGAACACATGATGGCGGCACGTAGGCTAGGTTTTGCTCAGTTCTTTGGTCCATTGTCAAAGGTTGACAAATATCAAATGGCATTTTTACAAGGTAAAGTTTCAGAACTTGAATTCTTTACGAAAGAAGTCTTGCCAATAGCTGACTCCATAAAGGGGGACGGCCGAAATGCATTAGAAATAATGAAGGCGTATTCCCCTCTGTTAAGTAAACAGAGTACAGAGAAGCCATATGAACTATATTTGCGATGTAGAGATGAGTCTCAAAAAGTTGCCAATATAGTTAATGATAATCATTCGATTCGTGAGGTGGTTAAAACAGTGTATAGTTCTCAACTATTACCTGTGCCAGAAGTTTTAAGACAGGCAAGTACACTTTCTACAACAGATGTAAATGATGAGTTGGAGGAGGATTTGCAGGCATGGGTGATGGTGATGGATTTGCCTATAAAGATGGTTAGAGGCTATGATGATTATGTGAATCAGCATACTCGCTTTGACACTCATCAGGGAGTGAAAGGTTTGGAATTTGATAGGGTGATGGTTATTATTGACGATTCGGAGGCTAAAGGCTTCTTGTTTAGTTATGATAAACTGTTTGGGGTGAAGGAACTGACAGAAACGGATAGAAGGCACATTGAAGCCGGAGAAGAATCTTCGGTTGATAGAACACAAAGACTTTTTTACGTAACCTGTACACGTGCAAAAAAAATCACTCGCAATTGTTATGTATACAAGTGATTCTGAAAAGGTCAAAAATCAGGCCATAAGCAAAGGTTGGTTTTCAGAGCAAGAGATTATATTGCTTCCGTAGAAGGATAAATACTATCTGACAACATATTAAGTAGAGAGTGGAGAGTGTAAATAGAACTATGTCAAACTAAATAAAAGTAGTTTATCATAGTTATATTTGCACTCTCTATTTATAGTTATAGATATTGTTAGTGCCAACGAATATCCATTATTGAATCCAACTTTTGATAATCCTTCTTCATATTCTCGTCCTTTATGACATACTGATAGAACATACGGTTGAGCCTGTCACGTTTCATAACACGTTCTTGGTATAAACATGAAAAGAGGATATATGCAGAAAGTCCAAGAATAATCAAGCACCATTGCACCATGCCACACTTGTCTGTACTTGCCTTGAACCATTGCCACTTATTTAGCAACCAGGCTTTCAAGGTCGGCGGTGGGATTGGTAATGATTTGCTGCGTGTCGCCCCATATTTTCAATACTTTCATATTTATTTTCCCAATCATATGATACGAGACATTGACTCATAATGATTTGTCAACCCTGTAGACACTTCAACTTTTTGCGTATCAACTAAAAGAATTATCAAAAGAATCGAAGTTCATTTTGTATTAACAACACCATCATTCAGCTTTCTTCTTATGAACATCTAATAGCCGTTGGAATTCATAATCGGCTTTTATCTTGTCCAATATGCGTTTGACTATCATGTGCATTTCTTTTCCCTCACGGTAATCAGCTTGACAAATAAAGTTTACCCTATCGTCATTTATCAATCTTTTTGCTGTTTCTTTCTTTTTACCATTGGAATAAACAGCAATAGAGTGTCCTCCATGCACTTTTACCATTTTCATGCATGGTATATCGGTTTCTCCATCACCAAAATAAACCATACGAGAAAAAGGAATTGGCCGTTCTTCTTCCGGTATATATTCATTTATCTTACGATTGTCACTAACTTCACTTATACCTTTGTTTATTTTGAAAATAAATTGAGTCTTCGCTGTATAATCTACGGCTACAGCTGGCCAATTTGCAATACCGTCTATGTCATAAAGAAAAGAACAGGCATATATATTCTCAAACTCTTTGGCAATAGATGTTCCCTCTATCATCTCCTTTAATCCAGAAGAGTTGATATAATGCCTTACGTCCAAGCTTATACTCTTACCGTATTCGTTTATCATTGCAAACCATTCTGTCACCCCATCGAAAAGTTCTATATGTTGTCCAAACTTTTGGAATGATTCTCGTCGTAGGGAAATATTGTGTGCCTTAGCTTCAGTATACATTTGATACATGTATGTGAGAATTCCGTTAGCATCTTTTCCTTCTGACAATTCTTTATTTTGCTTCCAAAACTCTTCCTTTGTCTTGCCGGTTGCCTGGATAAAACCAAATTCCTGCATATTGCCAGGCGAAAGGGTTCCATCAAAATCATAAATCAAAGCAACTTTAGGTCTTTTCTTCGCCATATGTTTTGTTCAAAAAAAAAGCGTGCAACCAAAACAAATCTCAGCTGCACGTCTTATATTACTTACAAATTGTTTTAAATAATTCCTTACTTCACTTCCTCGAAGTCGGTATCGGTTACTTCACCGTCTTGGTTGTTGTTACCGTGGTTTGCGTTATCTGAACCTTGGTTAGGATTTGCTCCCTGCTGTTGGTTTGTTCCTCCGTTTTGAGAGTACATGTCGGCTGAGGCTGCTTGGAAAACTGTATTAAGCTTTTCCATTGACTTGTCTATTGCCGCTATGTCTTTCGCTGCGTGAGCGTCCTTCAATTCTTTCAAAGCGTTTTCTATTTCGCTCTTCTTGTCTTGAGGAAGTTTTTCGCCATTCTCCTTCAATGTCTTCTCAACTTGAAAAATCATTGCGTCTGCCTGGTTGATTTTATCTGCCTCTTCCTTCAACTTTTTGTCGGCATCGGCATTGGCTTCGGCTTCGGCTTTCATTCTCTTTATTTCCTCCTCGCTCAATCCGCTTGATGCCTCTATCCTTATGGATTGTTGCTTGTTGGTTGCCTTGTCCTTGGCAGACACATTCAAGATACCGTTGGCGTCTATATCGAATGTTACTTCGATTTGTGGCACTCCTCTTTGTGCAGGTGGAATTCCGTCAAGGATAAACCTGCCTATGGTCTTGTTGTCTGTCGCTCTGGTTCTCTCTCCCTGCAAAACGTGAATTTCAACAGATGGTTGATTATCCTGTGCTGTGGAGAAAACTTGTGTTTTCTTGGTAGGTATTGTTGTGTTCGCTTCTATCAATTTGGTCATAACGCCACCTAAGGTTTCTATACCCAAAGACAAAGGCGTAACATCGAGCAACAACACGTCTTTTACCTCTCCTGTCAAGACACCGCCTTGTATTGCGGCACCAACAGCCACAACCTCATCGGGGTTAACACCTTTTGAAGGTGTTTTTCCGAAGAAATCTTCAACTATCTTCTGAACGGCAGGGATACGTGTGCTTCCTCCGACCAATATCACTTCGTTTATCTGAGACTTATCCAAACCGGCGTCCGACAAAGCTTTCTTACAAGGTTCTATTGTAGCTTTTATCAAGTCATCGCAAAGTTGCTCGAATTTCGCTCTTGATAAAGTGCGTACCAAGTGTTGAGGAACACCATCGATAGGCATTATATAAGGAAGGTTGATTTCTGTTGTGGTTGACGAAGACAACTCAATCTTAGCCTTTTCGGCTGCTTCCTTCAAACGTTGCAAAGCCATAGGGTCTTTTCTCAAGTCAACATTGAAATCCTTTTGAAATTCTTCTGCCAACCAATCGATGATTCGTTTATCAAAGTCATCTCCTCCCAAGTGGGTATCTCCGTTTGTAGATTTTACTTCAAACACTCCGTCTCCCAATTCAAGTATGGAGATATCGAAAGTACCACCGCCTAAGTCAAATACAGCAATATGTGCATCTTGATCTTTCTTGTCCAATCCGTAAGCCAAAGCTGCCGCCGTCGGTTCGTTGATTATTCTTCTCACCTTCAAGCCTGCTATTTCTCCTGCCTCCTTTGTGGACTGACGTTGAGCATCATTAAAGTATGCAGGCACCGTTATAACGGCTTCCGTTACCTCTTGACCCAAATAATCCTCCGCCGTCTTCTTCATCTTTTGCAATATCATTGCAGAGATTTCTTGCGGTGAATACAATCTTCCGTCAATATCGACACGCGGAGTATTGTTATCGCCCTTTACGACCTTATATGGAACGTTTGCAATTTCCTTTTGAACCATGTCAAAGCCCTCTCCCATAAACCGCTTTATCGAATAAACGGTATTATGAGGGTTTGTGATTGCCTGACGCTTTGCCGGGTCGCCCACTTTTCTCTCTCCGGAAGAAATAAATCCCACTACGGAAGGTGTTGTTCTTCTACCTTCGCTGTTTGCTATCACTATCGGTTCGTTACCTTCCATTACGGCAACACAACTGTTCGTTGTACCTAAGTCTATTCCTATTATCTTTCCCATAACTCTTATGTTTTTATTGTTCGTTACTTTATTGATTACTTACACCCTTGTATAAACAACTTCCGTGCCAAAATCGAGCCATCGCCTTTTGCTGACAAATTGTCAGATTCGGCATATGGATTGACTGCAAGGAAGAGACAATTTTGCTTTATGCAACTCTCACCTATGGGAACGAACCTCTGCAATGCCCTATAAGGCTTCAACCGTTATTATGTTCGGATTGTCGAACATCTTATTGGCGTACCTGCTTATTACATTGAGCGAATCCTCCGCTATCAGACGTTCCTGTCGAGCTTGTTCTTGCGAAGACTCGTTCTCTTTTCCTGTATCGGCGGAATAAAGGTTGAATATTACCGTATCAAGCCTTATTCCTCTGCTTTTGACGGCTTCAAAGCTCAAAAGCGAATGGTTGATTGCTCCAAGGAACGGGTTGGTTACAAAAACCAACTTATAGTCCATCTGTGCAATATAGTCTATCGTCAGAAAGTCTTCCCTTATCGGCACCATCAATCCTCCTGCCCCTTCAACAAGCACTCTGTCATATTTGTTCGCAAGGTATTGTGTTTTCGCATTTACCGAATCCAAGTCAACCTCTTTCCCGTCTAAACGGGCAGCAAAGTGGATTGATGAAGGGAAAGAAAACATCTGTCCGCAGGTCATCTGATTTGTATCGTCCTCATTCGGCTGCATTCCCATTAAACGGCGATGGGTCAGAATATCTTCCGACATGGCTGTACAGCCTGTTTGAATGAATTTCTGGGTAATGGCATTTATTCCCTCTGCACGCCACTTTGCCGCAAGGTATCCTGTGGCGTATGTTTTTCCTATGTCCGTTCCTATGCCGGAAACAAAGTAAATGTTATCTCTCATGTGCTTTTCTCTTTTTCAACAGCAAATAAATGGGATTATATGTAAGAATACATTTTCCCGAACGGGTGAACCTCCTTGAATATTCTGTTTTGAAACGCAGATACTCCGTCTTTGTCCATTTTTTCTCCTGCACTGCATTAACACCCGTTGCTTTAAGGGAGTACAACAGCTGCTCCGGAGTTTCAAAATCTACATCTATTATTTCGTCTCTTTGAACCAATGTCTCGAAAAATGGTTCTGCCTTGTCCGAAAGCTCTTTCGCTCCTACATAATCCAAGCCGCTGAACCCCAAATCGGCAAACTGTCGGAAGTTTTCCCTGCCAAAGGAGGACAACAGCAACAATCCATCGTCGCACAAAGCCCGACAAGCCTTTTCGAAAAACGTTTCAATATCATCAAACCATTGCACACACGAAGCGGAAGCAATAAGGTCTACACCGCAAGGGTAATCTATTTTCTCGGCATCGCCTTTCAGAAAATCAATACCTTCCAACGGCGGTGCCGAAAAGGCAATATCGTTGGCTGTATAGTTGCCGAAACTAAACCTTTTCAACAATGCCTTGGTCAGAAAACCACTTCCGCAACCTATCTCGAAACATTGCGAAAAAGCGTTTCCCTCACCCTGCCTTATTCCCTTCCCGCACTCTTCCGATAATATGTCTGCCAATGTTTCTGCCGCTTTTCTCTGCACCACGGCATACTCTTCATAGGTCGTTGAAACCTTAGAGAAGCGTCTTTCCACCAAATCTTTATCCGACATTACTTTTCCGATTTACCCTTTCGTCTACCCATTTTGTGCAATAAGGCGTACAAAACCGCCGCTGCCGCATCTTTTCAATGCAAACAATCCTTTTTCCGCAAGCGAGCTGCCATTGCACACTGTTCTAAACATGTTCTATCGTGAAGATGAATTGTTTCTGTATCTTTTTTCTGCATTTATACAAAACAGCATAATACAAAGCCACTGCCAACAGTGCGACAAAACACGACAAAGCCTCGCCAAGAGCCAATACTTGCAGACTTAAAATCATTGCTGTCATAAGAGCCGCAAACGGCAACAAGAATGCCAACAGCACTGCCCTAAAACCGAGTTTGGTGCTTATGCCAACATTAACTCTGTCGCCCGTTGTGTATTTGTATGCCTGCGGAGTGAACACCTCAACCACCTTTTCCTTTTTATCCAAAGAAGAGCAGAAATCACGAGAATGACAACTTGCACATGCCGACATCTGTTCTATCCTCACAACAACCCTTTCTGTATCGCTTTTCGCCACAATTCCCTCTCTGCCGCTGCATTTTTCCATGGTCATTCTCCCATTCGCTGTTAAATGATTTTGATTGACGATGCCGAAATCCAACCCTCTTTGCCGTCTTCGGTCTTCACCAACACTTCTTTACCCGCAGTTTTTTCTATTTTCACCTTCTGACCTTTGAAGAGCTTGGTTTCGTTGTCCGAAGGCGAGCCGTCATCTCCTTTCAACCGCACATCGGAAGAAAATACTATTGCATAATCCTTATTGTGTATAAGGTTTTGCCTATACAAACCCAAGCCGAAACTGCCGAGACACAGAATCATCGCTGCCAAACAAAGATAGAACAAAAGCACTTTATTCTCTGTGCTAAAATAATAGAGGAAAAAGCCGACACAAACGCAAGCCAAAAGCACGCAACACAAGATTGCCCAAGCTGTGGGTGAGATCAGATTTGCCACGGACTTGACCCAGCGAAGCAAAAAGAAATCCGGCATCACATAAACCTCACCTGCAAGCCTGCTGCGACAGATTTTGTAATTCGTCATCAGCGTTTCGTCGTTCGGCAACAGGCGTAAGGCTTTTTCGTAATAAAGTATGGCAGTTGTGTAATCGCTCATTCTGAAAGCCGTATTGGCAATGCAATGATACAACTCGGCATTGTAATTATTCTTTTCAGCCTTACGATACAGCTCCATGGCTTTCTCATAATCCTTATTCTTGTACGCCATATCTGCTTCAAAAAGATTTTGAGCCGAAAGGCTGCCCGACAAACACACAAAGGCAGCAAACGCAACAAACACAGCCTTTGCCGAAAAACGTTTCTTGCTTTTTGTCATATTGGTTTCTATATCGGTTATCGTTCTCACCGTTTGCTCATACAATCTGCGGTATTCCTCCGGCTGCTTGTTCTGAGAGAAACGAATATATTCGCAACTCGAAAGCGTTTGAAGGGTGTTTTCCAAAATCGCAGCGTCCAACGAACTTTTCTCCATCGCCTTTCGGATATTCTCCGAATTAAGGTCGTAGGTCGAAATTTTGAATTTATCGCTCAAGTAGTTCCATAAGGCTTGACCGATTTCCTTTTCGAATGCCTCATCTTGTCCGTTTCTTAAATACAGCTCTGCTTTCTTCAACCTCTTCACGGCAACCCTCTCCGCCTTTTTGAGCTTCATTCCCGACACATCTTCTCTTTGCTTTATCTGCAGCTTGGTAAAGCGAACAGCCGTCATAAGCCCTGCAACGAGCAGCAGCATTACAATGTACAAAACGGGCGACGAGAATGCTTTGACGGCATTTATGTCCTTCGAAAGGCTTCCTGCCGCAATATCTTTTATATCCATATTGCGATACTTCTCTCTTTCGGACATTTGCTTGGCAAATCCGCCGTCGTTCTTCCCTTTCTTTATGTTCAAGCGAAAGTCGCCTGTCGACAGGGTTTTGTATTCTCTGCTCACGGGGTCGAAATACGTGAACTTCAATGCCGGTATGGTGTAAGTACCCTCAACTCTCGGTATAATGATATAGCGGAACGTTCGGCTGCCGCTCTGTCCTGCCGCAGTCTTGTTCAGTTTATCCGAAATATCGGGGTCATACACTTCAAACTGTTCAGGAAGATCCAAATGCGGAGCATCTATCAGGCTTAGGTTTCCCTGACCGCTTACAGTAAAATCCAAACTGATTGCCTCGTTTGTCTTGCAATACGATGTGTCTATGGCGGCAGATATGCTGAATTTGCCCACTCCTCCCGAGAAATCGGTCTTGCAAGGCGGCAAATCCTCAACACTTATAGTCAAGGCATTGGTTTTTAATTTTTTGTTAACCTTTTCATACACCGGAGTTACGTTCGCAAAGAACGGGTCGTTGAAAAATGCATCAAAGAAAGGATCTCCCGTCGACACTCTTTGCCTTTGTGCTGTTCCTGTTTGGAGGTGGGCAACCACTTCCAAGCCCATGGGTTGTATATGCAGTGTTCCCGACTTTTGCGGATAAACCAACACCTTGCGAAGTGTGGCAACCTGGTAACTTTTGCCGTCTATGATTTCTCTTTCCAATGTAGGCGTGGCTTGATTATCCAATTCCTCCACCCAAAAGCCTTGTGAGGAGGGGAACTTATCCACCATGTATTCGGAAATAGGTACAAGGGTGTATATTTTATATGAAATGACAATCTCTTCGCCCTTGAAAACCTTTGTTTTGCTCGGTATTGCCCTCACAAAAACAGCTTTGTCGTCTATCACCTTGACCGCAGGCATTGCGGCTGTGCCATTCCCGTTGTTTGCACCGCTGTTTTGCGAACGTTGTCCCATAGTCGGATTATCCTCCACGCTTATGGTTACGGTTTTTGTGGTGTACCACTTGCCATTCGCCTTTACTCGTGCCGAGGGTATGCTTATCTTTCCTTTGGAAAGGCTCTGCAACCAAAAAACAAAGGAGGTGGAACTGTTATCGGTGCGTTTGCCGTTCACTATGCTGATGGAAGAGCTTCGCGAGGTGGAAGGACCGCCGAGTATGTTGACGTTGCGAAATGTAGGAGCTGCAAAACTGCTGACCTCCGATGCGTTTATGGTGAAACTGACCTTAAATCTTTCGTTTACGCCTACCACCTTCGGGGCTTCGCATTTGAACACAATATCTTGCGACAAAAGATTGAAGCCTGCCAATAAAACTGCTATAAATACAAATACTCTTGCTTTCATCTCTACCAATCTTTTTCCACTCTGCGCTTTTGAATCTTACCTTCTCTGCGGTGCTTTATCTTGTTCAAAGTATTTTTCTCGTTGTTCTTCAGGGCTTCCAACATACGGTTAACCTCTTGTTTGTCCCTTTTCTCGGCTTGTGTCTCCCGGGTGTTTTGCTCCCGATTTTCTCTTTCGCCGTTTTGGTTTTGCGAATCGCCGTTTCGTTTTTTTGAATCGGCGTTCTGTTTTTCTGAATCGGCGTTCTGATTTTGCGATTGACCGTTTTGGTTTTGTTGCTCCTGCTGAGACTGTTGCTCCTGCTGCTGTTTATTGTTTTTCTTCTGCTCTTCGTTCTTCTTCAAAAGGTACTGCGTCAGAGCAAGATTGTACTTGGCGCTGCTGTCCGAAGGGTTCAACCGCAGGCTCTCTTTGTAGCACTCAGCCGCTTTTTTGAGATAAAGCCCGGACTTATCGGTGTTTTTCACCGTATCGGATTGCGACAAACCGAACACTGCATTCCCAAGGTTGTATAATCCGCTTGCCCGGTTCAAGCTGTCCTCCAAAGATTGTGATTTCAGAAACGCCTCATAATACCCTGCTGCCATATGCAGTTTGTCGTCTTTCCCTTGCTTATACAAGGCGTTGGCAAGGTTGTATTCAGCCTTTGCATAGTTGGTATCCGCCGCAAGAGCCGCTCTGTATGCCTCTTCGGCTTGTTTGAACTCCGATTTGTCAAAGGCTTTGTTGCCTTTTCTCAACTCGTTCTTTTCTCTGTCGCAAGCAATGCAAACACAAACCAACGCCAACAAAAACAATATGTTCCTTTTCATCTTTCCTACTAATTATTTGCCGAAAAAGAATTTGCGGTTGATATACTTGTTCTTTCGTTCAAAGACAAGATACTCGACCAACAGCAAAAACAATGCAATCATCGCGGGAATATAAAACCTACTCTCATAGCTTTTGTATGCCACGGCTTCGTATTCATTCTTCTCCATTTTGTTTATTCTCGCCAAAATATTCTCCAAACCTATGGAAGAACTGTTTGCCCGTATGTATGTTCCGTTTCCTTTTTCGGCTATTTGTTTCAATAGGTCTTCGTTCAGCTTTGTAAGCACTATGTTGCCGTTTGCGTCCCTTTTGTACTCGCTCATTCCGTTTCTTTGCTTGATTGGAATCGGACTGCCCTCTCCAAGTCCCAAACCTATGGTGTTTATGACCACATTCTCGGAGGCTATTTCTTTTGCAACGTTGAGAGCATCGTCCTCATTGTCCTCTCCGTCGGATATGAGGATTATGCTGCGGGAACGTTTGGCATCTTCTTGCTCTCCGAATGCGGAATAAGCCGTTTTCAAGCTCTCCCCTATTGCCGTTCCCTGCGTTTCTATCATCGAGGGTTCGATGATGTCGATGAAAGTCTTTGCAGCGGCGTAGTCGCTTGTCATGGGGAGCTGAATAAAAGCCTCTCCGGCAAAGACAACCAAGCCTATGCGGTCGCCGTGAAGTTGATTCAAAAGGCTGTTTATCGACTGCTTTGCCCTTGTTATACGATTCGGTTTCAAATCTTGGGCGAGCATGCTGTTGGAAATATCGAGACATATAATCAAGTCCGTTCCTTTTCTTGTCTTTTTACCCACAGAAGTACCGCTTTGCGGATTTGCCATTGCAAAAACAAGAAAAAAGAATGCCATATTCAACAATGCGAACTTGAAGTTCTGCTTTCCTATGGACAAACCGGGCATTACCATCTCTTGAACACGTGCCGAAGCCGCATTATTTAACTTTCGCTTCTTCGAACGTACATAAAAGAAGTACAAAACATAGAATATAGGTATCAATATCAACAGATACAAAAACTGCGGAGTTTCCAAACGAATCATATCTCTATTCTTATGGGTTGGTTCTAAATATGGTTTTCCTCAAAAGCACCTCCAAGCAAAGCAACAGCAAAACAAACGGTATGAGTTTCTGCCCCACATCGGTTGTTTCCTTATAGTAAGCCACATCTATCTTGGACTTCTCCATTTGGTCTATTTCGGAGAATATAGTTTCCAAAGAAGAACCCTTGGTGCTGCGGTAATACTTTCCTCCTGTTGTCTTTGCTATGTCTTGCAACAGAGCTTCATCTATTTTGACCTCTATGTTTTGATATTGTTTCCCGAACGGAGTTTGGTAAGGGTATGGAGCGTAACCCATTTTTCCTATTCCTATGGTATAGACCCTTATTCCGTACTCCTTTGCAATGCCTGCGGCGGTCAGAGGGTCTATTGCACCCATGTTGTTCACTCCGTCGGTAACAAGGATTATCACCTTGCTTTTGCTCTTTGCGTCTTTGATTCGGTTTATCGCCGTTGCCAAACCATCGCCGATTGCGGTACCGTCGTCTATCTCACCACTGCTTACGGAGGACAAGAGCTCCAATAAAATATTGTGGTCGATTGTAGACGGGCATTTGGTATAGGCTTCTCCTGCAAAGACGACTATTCCCATGTTATCGCTTTTGCGTTCCTCGATGAATTGTTGCGTTACCTTCTTTGCCGCCTCTAATCTGTTCGGTTTGAAGTCCTCTGCAAGCATTGAGGTGGAAACGTCCAATGCAAAAACTATATCAATTCCCTCTATGCTTTTTTCGTCTCGCGAAAAATGCGTTTGAGGACGAGCCGTTGCCAATATCAACAACGCAAGCAACAAATATCGCAAGCAATCCGGCAATATTCGCAAACGCAAACGCCACGTCTTTCTCGCAGAGGAGAATTGCGAAAGGTCGGAGTAGATGAAATCGGCATGTATACGCTTGTCGTAACGATACCTGAACAATATGAGCAACGGTATCGCAAGCAAGAGCAAGAGCAGATAAGGATATTGAAAACTGATATGGTTCATCATTGCGGATTTTGAGGATTTTCGACTTGTTTTGTGTTATCGACAAAGTCTTTTGCCGTGTTCCACATATTTTGGTCGGTAATTTGATCCGGCTGATATTTGGCAAACTTAACCAAATCGGCTGTTGCAAACAATTCGTGTGCCATGGAAAAGTCCGCACGGCTTATTTGGCTGCAATGCTTCATTTGTTCGTCAATCTGTTGCGTTGTCATCTCGTGTGCCGATATTGAGAAACGTCCCTCCAAATACGTCCACACTATTTCGCAAAGTTCGCTGTAATATTGTTTTTTCAACCCCTGCTCGCTCAATCGCTTCAATCGCAGGTCTTCAAGGCTTTGCAATGCTCTGATGTGGGGGGCAACGAAAACCTCTGTCCGTTTCGACTCCGCTACTTGGAGTGGGCGAGTTCTCAAATACCTAATCAAAAAGTATAATCCGACAAACAATGCGACAACAGCCAAAAACGAATAAATCAAAGGCAGTATTTCCTTTATGGAGAACGGCTCTTTGATTTGTCCTTTTATGTCTTTTACTTCTGCTTTGGTCGTATCTATGGCGTATTGCAATATTTCCACCTGCGCGGGGTGGATTCTGTATAGCTTTTCGCCGCTTTTGCTCTCCGAACGAACAAAAAGATTGCTGCCCACAAAGCGAATGCCGGGAACAAAGCTCATGTACCTTTGTCTGTATTGCAGAAATGTTTTACCCGAGGCTTGCAGGGTGTCGACCTTGGTGGCTTGCAATTCCAAGCTGTCGGTATTCCGAAACTCGTTTATCAGTTGTTGGTTTTCTCCTGCGGCAAAAGGAATACGGAATTTCAGCTCGATGACATCGCCTATATCGTATTGTTTTTTGTCGCTTTCGCTTCTTATGTTTTGTGCCGCAAGATTAGCAAAGCACAAAAGCGTAACGGGCAAAAGAAACAAGGTTTTAAGTCTGTTCATGTTTTTATCTCCTTCCTTCGGCGGCGAAAAGCTTTACCAACTGCCTTATGTAATCCTCTCCGCACCTTATTCCGATATTGTCTATGCCGTATTTCTTCATTTCATTCGTGCAAAGCGTCTGCTGTTGTTTGCGATAGGAAGCAAAATTTTCCCGTGTCTGTTTGTCCGATGTGTCGACCCACATAACCTTGTCCGTTTCTGCATCTTTGAACTGAACCAATCCCATGTTCGGAAGTTCAAATTCTTTTCCGTCGTTGACGAATATGCATGACAAATCATGCTTACGGGCAACTATGTGCAGGCTGTCGCCGAATGTTCCGTAGCCGTCGGTTATCAGAAAACAGGTTGAACGCTTCTTCACCACATTGTTGAGAAACCTCATCGGACAAGAGAAATCTGTACCGCTGTTTGTTCGACGGAATGAGAGCAACTCGCGGATTATGGTCAGCGTGTGGGATACTCCTTTTTTGGGCGGAATGTATTTTTCCACCTTGTCCGAAAACAGAATCACGCCCACCTTGTCGCTGTTGTGAATTGCAGAAAAAGCCAACACTGCCGCAATTTCGGTTATCACCTCAGCCTTGAGGTTGTCTGCCGAACCAAAAAAGGTACTTCCGCTGACATCTATCAACAACACAACGGTCAACTCCCTCTCCTCCTCAAACACTTTGACGTAAGGGTGTCCGCTTCTTGCCGTTACGTTCCAATCGATGTTTCTTATTTCATCGCCGTAGGAGTACTCCCTTACTTCGCTGAAGGTCATGCCTTTCCCTTTGAACGCACTGTGGTACTGTCCTGCGAAAACGTCCTGCGAAAGTCGCTTGGCTTTAATCTCGACCCGCCTAACCTTTTTTAGCAATTCCTCTGTGTTCATTTCTCAATCAGGGAACGTCTATCTTGTTGATTATTTCGGTTGCTATGTCTTCGGGTTTTATGTTTTCGGCTTCTGCCTCGTAGGTTAGTCCTATTCTGTGCCGAAGAACATCTAAGCACACGGCTCTCACGTCTTCAGGAATGACATATCCTCTTCTTCTGACAAAAGCCAAGGCACGCGAAGCCAAAGCGAGATTGATGGTTGCACGAGGAGATGCTCCGTAGGAGATAAGAGGCTTTATGTCGCTCAAACCATAGTCCTGCGGAAAGCGACTTGCAAAAACTATGTCTGTTATGTAGTTCTCAATTTTGGCATCTATATAAACCTCCTTCACCACTTCCCTTGCGTGAATTATGTCCTGAGGTTTTATGACGGGAGAAATTGTTTGAGCCTTTGGCGATATGCGACTTCGCAATATTTCTTTTTCTTCCTCCCTGCTCGGATAGCTTATCACAACCTTCATCATAAACCTATCCATTTGGGCTTCCGGCAAAGGATATGTACCCTCCTGCTCTATCGGGTTTTGGGTTGCAAGCACAAGAAAAGGCTCTTCTAAACGGTAGGTGGTCTCTCCTATGGTTACCTGCCTCTCCTGCATGGCTTCCAACAAAGCCGACTGCACCTTTGCGGGAGCTCGGTTGATTTCGTCTGCCAACACAAAGTTGGAGAATATGGGACCTTTTTTCACGGAGAAACTTTCCTGCTTGGGAGAGTATATCATGGTACCGAGAATATCCGCAGGCAAAAGGTCGGGAGTGAATTGTATTCTGCTGAATTTGGCATCGATACACTTGGCAAGAGCCGTTATGGCTTGCGTCTTTGCCAAGCCCGGCACACCTTCAAGCAAAATATGTCCGTTAGCCAACAATCCCATAATCAACCTTTCAATCATGGTTTTCTGTCCGACAATCACCTTGGAAATCTCCAAAGAAATAGAATCCACAAAAGCACTCTCTTGCTCGATTCTTTTATTCAACTCTATTATATCCATACTTTTCAAGATTGGGTTTCAATACCGATGGGAAAAACGCAGATTGAATGGTTTTAGTATTTGTGTGCAGAGAAACAATCGCTACATTTGCTTCTGTGGAACGGTAGGCAGGTCGCCCGAACAAAACAATTTATTGTGTATGGCTCGCCTCAAATTGCTTCACCGGCTTTCCACAAGGGTTGCTGCAAGAAAAGCAAAAAGACGATTTGTTGATGAATTGAATATTGCAAAAAAGAGAGAACCCTCTCGCCAAGTACGATTCGGCGATATAGGAACTTACGGCTGCCGATAAGAGAATGCGAAAAGCATTACCTCCGCCGAATGATACACGCAACGGTTTATTTGGAACGATTGAAACGTTGGAACAGTCGCAAAATATAATTGCCGATGGCTTTCCATTTGAACGATTTCTTCTTCGCAGGACTTGTTGCCTGTTTACTTGATGACGTTTTGGAAAACGTACGAGTGGAAATAGGAATACTTTCCCAAAATTCGTTCGGCAGATAAACATTTTCAAGCTCTATGGCTGGCTCAAACATCATGGCTATATCTCCGCACTCGAACCCTGCCATGCCGTAATTGAGTGAAGTTACAAAAAAGCGAAGCTCCCGATGGTTGCGAGCATACTCAATGAACTCGTCAACATATGGCTTGATTTCTTCCTCTCCGTTCAGCATTATCGGAATGGCATAGGATTGCCCTTGTCTTCCGGAAGCATTCCCCGTTTCGGCTCCGAAGTTCAAGAGAGCCGTTTTGGCAGTTCCTGCAAAATGAATACCTTTAAGATTTGACCCGAATACGAAAACATCATTGGCTTTAAGTGATTTAATAACCTTAGGAGATATACGCCTTTCTTTCTCTGGCGTATACAATGGTTTGACCATTCTGTAACGCACACCGCTATCGCCATAGTTCTCTATCACAAAGGGAGTAACAACTTCTTTCATCATCTTTTTATAGCGAAGATTGACGGCAGCAGGGGTAATTGCAAACGCTTCTGCCACTTCTTTCTGCTTATACCCCTCAACAAACAACATTTGTGCTATTCGTGTCATCGTATCGTCGTTATAATGCGTTTCAACCTCCTCTACCACATGACGGAGCAGCGGACCCGAATAGTTTTCCGACAGAATACAGTCACACACATCTTGTTCAATGTCATCTACCCTGTTTTCGAACTCTTTGTTGAAAACTTTCAAAGCGTCCAAAACCACAAAGCGAAATCCCCTTACCATCCACGAAGACAATTTCACTTCTTTCGGTTTATCCAACAACGGCTTAAAATCATGCGTAAGCAGTTGTATGTAGTAATCATGTGCAAGCGAATAGAAATCCAAGTCCTTCCGCCTTAACTGATACTTGCTATCCCAAATATCGTACGCATTACGGCAATAGTCATAAAAATATTTCTTGGTTATGCGGTCATCTAATGACTTAATGCCATTCAATATAGCTTCCTCCGCAGCTTCTTGCATATTTTTACCTCTGTTTCGCATGAACTCAAAAAGAATTTAGATTGACATAAGCTCGCCTGTGGCAAGCAGTCGCAAAGTTACAAAAGTTTTTCACATTATCGAAACTTGTCGTCAGCCGGAGCGTGAGAGAAAAGAGAAAGCTCTTGTGCCGATATATGCGAACAAACATTGCAGACCGGGGCAAAGCACCCAAGAAAACTATCACAGCGGCAACAACCCACAGCTTTTTGGAGAGCTGCAATTCATTGCGAAGTACATTTTTTTTGACATGCTGCTTAATTTTTCGTGGATAATATCTTCTTATTGGTATAACATGGTTTCTGCACCGGCGGCATAAGCACAAAACAAAGCATGAATAATAAATAACATAAGTAACAAATAAACAACATTACCATGAACAAAGAAGAAAAAACACTATTAACAGAGGAAGCCTCGCTCGGCTTTTCCGCAAAAGGTTACATCGGCAGAAAGAAATATTGGAAGTCTATCCTATATGTATTCCTTGCTTGCATTCCCGTTACACTCGTTATGTCGCTTTTTGGAAGTGCGGGAGATGGAGGAGCTGCATTTGCAGGTGTAGTAATGGTTATATTTCAACTGTTTGTTCAGGTTTATTTTATTCTGCAAGCTGTAAAACGCTGTCACGATTTGGGACACAGCGGTTGGTGGATATTAATTCCTTTCTATGATTTCTGGCTCCTTTTTGCGAAAGGAACACCTGCTCCTCAAAACAAATACAAAGCATAGGAACAACAACAAGCAAACCGATGCAAGAAGAACCAACCCGCCGATTATGTTCCGACGAGTTGAACGGAAAGAACAGCGAAACACTATTGTGCTAACATCTTGCGGCATCGGCAGTGCTGAAGACTCAAAAGCAGTAAACACACAATGAACAGAATAGCAACAGCGTGCGATTTGGAGGCTTTGTTCCTCCAAATCGCACACAATATCAAGAAAGAAAGGCAAAAACGCTGTATGACCATACGGCAACTTGCCTATCGTTCCGGCTTGTCTGTTCAAACAATAGTAAACGCCGAGAAAGGAGCAACAGCAATTTCCCTGCCCGTCATTGTTGCAATCTTTCGGGCAATGAAAATTCGGGTATATTTGAAGTACATCGATGAAAACGAGTTATAATAAAACACTCTTTGCAGCCGTTTTGCCACCGGCAATCTCGGCACATAGTAGCATAATAGTAAACAAGAACAGAAATAGAAACAAAAAACATTCCTATCATGAAAAAGCGTAGACCATTCAATGTAACGAAACTTATTTTTGCCTGCGGCATTATTTTCTTCGCTCTCTTGGTTAACGCAAAGAACGCAGTACTGATAACAGAAAAAAAAGCAGAAAGAGAACAACAAGCAAAAGAAGATGAACTTAGTAGAGAGGAGACTTACCGAAATTCTCTTATTCAGAGTGATGAAATTGTTAGAATTGTAACTTATAGAGGTCTCGGAGATTCTAAGTTTGATAAAAATATATGTTCCCAACTACAGCTTGAAGACTTAAACGAGTTTAGGGCTACTTCTCAGCCAACTATTGATAAGTGGGGAAATGGCATTGGAAAATTTGCTGTAACGAGTCTCGCAACAACAGTGAGTGCTATTGGTGGTATGGCTTGGGGTATGACAGAATGTATCGTTAAAGCATGTCAAGGTAAAGAAGTTGGTATATGGACTGTCTTATGGGATAATGCATTAGATAAAGCTATGATTGCTCTTCAAGATTGGAGTACTAAAAATATGACCAATTACAGAAGTCGTTCAGAACAATTTATGTCCTTTAAGGACAAACTTGGTACTGCTAACTTCTGGACTGATGATATTCTTGTCAATCTTGGTTTTGTTGCTGGTACTGCGTTGGGGTTTGCGTCATTGTTCATTTTTTGAGGTGGTGGAAACTTCTGTATTTTCACAAGTGTGTTATGCAATAGTCGTTCGTTGCGATTGATGCTGCCCAAGTTGCAACAATATTGGCAATCCTCCTCTCCGATACTCTGCCAAGCAAACGATTGCCTCTTACTTCTGTGTTCAAAATCAAAAAGCATTTGTGAAATAAGCAAATGCTTTTTGATTTTTCGTTTGTGCGGTCGGTTTTCAGCAAAGCGTAAATTTGCAAACCGCCTCGGTGTGTAAGTTTCTTGCTGCGGCGATGGGTCGTCAGTCCAATACGGCACGCATGGCGAGGAGTTTGCGACAATCGGTTTTATTTATGGTGTATTCTTTGGTAGTTTTGTTGCCACCCATCGATATTTTGGGGTTTCGGTATTTCATTTTGCTGTCTGTTTCGGTCTTTCCTGAGAGGTGAAAGCTGCGTATTCCGATTTGCTTGAATGCTTCTGCATTGTCTGCACTTATGCCGCTGCCAACCATTATGTCGATTCTGTCCCCGTATTCGGTTTGCAAACGCCTTATGTTTTCAATTCCCTCCGTGGCACTGCCGTAACCGCCGGAGGTGAGTACCCTTGTGCAACCGCAATCGATTATTTCTTGTATTGCTTCAAAGATGTCTTGCGTCATGTCTATCGCTCTGTGGAAGCATACCTGCATGCCGGAAGCTCGTTCCACAAGCCGTCTCGTTCTTTCTTTATCCACCTTGCCGTCGGCGGTCAAAAGCCCGAACACCACACCCGACACGCCTGTTTGTCTGCAATAGTCTATGTCGTGTTTCATTATTTCAAACTCTTCGTCACTGTACAGAAAATCACCCTCCCGTGGTCGTATCATCACTGCCGAAGGAATATGAATATGTTCCTTTGCATAACGTATCATTGCTGCCGAAGGCGTGGTGCCGCCAAGGCTCAAAGAGCCGCAAAGCTCTATTCTGTCTGCCTTGCCCTTGATTGCTTCACGGCAGGAGGCTGCACTGTCGACACAGACCTCCATTATATATTTACAGTTGTTTGATGCGTTCATCTAATTCATGTTTCAGTCTTTCGGCTTTTTCCAAATGTTTTTTGTATTCCGCACTTTCGGGATTGAAAGGGCGGTGATTCAGCATTGCGTTCAGGCGGTTAAAGTCTTCACAAAGCCGAATGCAATCATCGGTGAAGAATGCCCGGCGGAATTTCTCCCAAATATATTCCACCGCAAGTTCGCCCGGGTGCAACAAATCGGCGGCATAAAATCTGTAATCCCGCAAATCGTCCATCATAATCTCGTATGCGGGGAAATAAATCGCAGATGTTTTTCTGCAAAAGGCATCTGTGGCAATATGAAGTACGGATTTGCTCAAAGTGTTATCCCTAAAGCCTTCTTTCCAATGGCGAATTGGGCTTATGGTTACAATGAATTGCAGATTGGGATTTAGATTTTTGCACGCCTTAGAGGCTGCAACGAGCGATTGTAGCACCGCTTGCGCATCGCACAAGCTGCGTTCTATCAGCTTTGAGTCGAGTTTATGGCAGTTGGCAAGCACTCTGTCTTCGGCTTTCAGCCGGTAAATCCAAGCCGTTCCGAGGGTCAGTATAACAAAACGGGCTTGCTTCAAAAATTCATGAGCATCACTCAACCGCGAGTTTATCATTTGCAGGCATTGCTGCCTGTCTGTCGAGCGAAAATCGCCGTGATGGGAAAAGGATTTCCAATACCCGCCAATCTCCACAAGCTCCTCCGAACGAAAAAGCTCATTTGCAGCAAGCCTTTGCACACATTCGCAAATAGAAAGCGGATTATACATTATGCCGAAAGGGTTAATATCGACCTCAAAACCCGAAGTCTTGAACCTGTTGCCTATGTTCTCGGTGAAGCAAGAGCCTACGAACAGCACCTTGTCCTTATGGGAAATATTGACAAGGCTTTTTGTCGGTGTTATCTCCGTGCGAAATTTCATGCTCATTTGTAAATAAGAAATTCATTCAACAAACCCACCTGCGCATGCCTCGCTGCATCTTCTGCAAACTGCCAATGAGAAACAGGCAAGGCTGCAAACCCGATGAAAAGGGTACAAAAAAAGCAGTCTCTTTTATTGGGACTGCTGTTTCATTTGTTTTTCAACCGGCTTTTTGCCGAAGCAAAATTACATACCAGAAGTTTCTGATGCTGTCTCGGTTGCTGTTGCAGCTACAACTTCTTGTTCAGGAGTTTCAGTTGCTGTTTCAGTTGCTGACTCACTCTTTCCACCGCATGCTGCGAAGAAACCTGCTACTGCCAATACAAACAATACCTTTTTCATCTCTGTAAATGTTTAATTGATTAGTTGATAATTCTTTTGTTTTAACGGTGCAAATGTACAACATTTAGGCGTATGTTGTTCTCCTTTTCGTCGAAAACTTACCAAACGGACACACAACACACTGATTTGCAGAGAGAAAAATTTCTACTCTTTGTCCGATTTTTGCTTCTTTGCATTGAGTATTTGCCCTTTCAGCGAGGATATTTTCTTGTCCCGTTTCAAAATTTTGAGTGCCTCGTTGCATGTTTCGAGTGCCTCGTCATATTTTTTCAGACGCATCTGTATTTTGATTTTATCTTCCCATGCCAAAGGCTCCGACTTATACCTTATAATATAGTCGTCAATCAATTTCAGTTGCTTGTCGGTTTTTTGCTCCTTTCCTGCTATCGACACCAACACCCTCACAGGATCGTAACACAAGGGCTTCATGCCTATGCACCGTTCAGCCCAATAGGCGGCGCTATCCGGCTTTCCGAATCTGTTGTAGTATGAAGCAAGGCGGCATTCCCGCAAGGAGTAGTAGGGATTGGACTTGTCGGCAAGCAGAAGGTCTATTGCCTCTCTGTATCTTTTCTCGCCGGCATAGCGTTCCGCTATGTTGACAGCCCTGGGGTGCGTACTCTCGTCTATGTTCGGAAACAGCGGGGTGCGTCTGTCCCATTGCTTGGCAGAAAGCGTTATGTTTTTGTTTCCGTTGTGTTGCAAAATTCTTTGCTTTTGCATTATCGAGCTGTAGCAATGCGTTGTTTCCAACAAAAACACCGGAACAATCAAAACAAGCAACCCCACAAAGCACCTTCGTCCTATTCCGCTTGTCGGCAGGCTGCGGCTCTTGATATGATTGCTTATCAGAATTGCCACCCCTATTGCAAGATAGATTTGGCAATCTGCCCTCTCCAAGGGAAAGTTGAACACGGCATCGTTCATGTAGGTAAGAATAAGTCCGCCGCCTACCATGGCTCTCAATCTGTATATTTCATCGGATTTGGAGGCGAACATCTGTTTCAGTGTCATTACTGCCGCCACAAGGTAGGTCAGAAGATATATCAGCAAGCCGAACACGCCCAATTCCGAAAACATTTCAAGGAAATCATTGTGGGCATGATCCGAAACTATGTAGTCATGCTTTTTGGCGCATTCAACCTTCATTATGGCGAGCTTGTGATTGCCCACTCCATAGCCCGACAAAGGTTTCTGCTTTATTATTTCGGAAGTGTTTTTCCATATCAACAACCTGCCCTTGCTGTTTCCCTCTGCAATGGAACTGAAACGAGCCTCAACTGTGTAGTTGTTCTTCACGTTTTTCCTTGCATAATGGTTGTAGTTGTACTCGATGAATGCATTGCCTGCAAAAAAGCCGACTATGGCAACGGCAATCGGAAGGGCGAAACGCAACAACTCCGTTTTTGCCTTATGCTTAACAACGAACGAATAAAGTCCGTACACCGCCAAAACGACAAGCTGCAAGCCCAAACCTATGAAGCTCGAACGTGTGCTTATTATTACAAGGCAAAAAGCAATGAAAAAAATCAAACCGAAGGAGTACCACTTTACCAAACCCTTATACCTCAAAAACGCATAATAGAGAAAGGGCAGTTTGAACAGCAAGGCAACGGCAAAGATATTCTTATTGCCGTAAAAACCGTTCAGTTTAAGATTGTTACGCTGCGATATATGCACATCGAACACGTAATAACAGACTATGCACGAAAGAATGTTTATTGTGGCTATGACTATCGTGCAGATAACAAGGCTTTTGAATGTTTTGTTCTCCGAAAGCAAAAAGGTGCAGGCAAGGATTGCGGACACAATGACGACTATCCATCTGTTCCAAACAGCCAACCCCTCAACCGGATTCAACGTCCAGAACATGCTTACCCCCATAAATGCCGCCAACACAAGCCAAACCACCATCAAGCGGTTCGAAAACACCTGCCGTTTAATCGGATTGCTCTTATACTTAACGGCATAATTCGCAATAAATCCGAGAGCGGATATATCGAAAAGTGCCATAAGAAAGTGCCTCAACGATGTGCTGTCCAAAACCAGCACCGGCGGGAAAAGCTGTATAAGAATCAGAAAGCAGATAAAGATTTTCGCCGCCAAAGAGAGTGTTTTCCGCCTTTGCATCTGTTTTTCGGTTTAATAGGTCGGCAAAGGTACGAATATATTGAGGGTTTTGCTTACCTTTGTCGAACAAATTTGAAACATGTTTATGGAAAAAGTGCTTGTAACCGGCTGCAACGGGCAGTTAGGTTTGTCTTTGCGGAAATTGATTGCGGCATTTCCTGCTTATGACTTCAAGTTTACGGATAAGCATAACTTGGACATAACGGACAAGGCTGCGTTGGAAAAGCATTTCGAGGAAGAACAATTCAACGCCGTCCTGCATTTTGCCGCCTATACCGCCGTGGATAAAGCCGAAAGCGAAAGCGACCTGTGCCGGCAAATCAATACGGAGGCGACCGAAACCATTGCACGACTGTGCGAGAGGCATTCGTCCAAGCTCATCTTCATTTCGACCGATTTTGTTTTTGACGGGAGCCAATCCTCGCCCTACCTGCCGACCGACAAGCCCAATCCGCTGTCCGTTTACGGCTCTACAAAGGCACAGGCAGAGCAAGCCGTATTGTCGCTCTGCACCAAAAGCCTTGTCATTCGCACCTCGTGGCTTTACTCCGAGTTCGGAAACAATTTTGTCAAAACAATGCAACGCCTCGGCAGGGAACGAGAGCAGTTGAATGTTGTTTTCGACCAGGTCGGCACTCCTTGCTACGCAACGGATTTGGCAAATGCAGTCATGATGTGTTTGGAAAAAGATTTCGAAGCCCGCATTCTGCATTTCAGCAACGAAGGCGTCTGCTCGTGGTACGACTTTGCAAAAAGAATAATGGCTTTGTCTCATATAGACTGCAAGGTAAAACCCATCAGAAGCACAGACTATCCCACCGCCGCAACAAGACCGCATTTCAGCGTCTTGGACAAAGCCGACATAAAACAATTTCTGAATATTGAAATCCCACATTGGGAAGAGAGTTTAACCGAATGTATAAAGTTGTTGGACAAATGATAAAATCAAAACACATAAAACTGTTTACCATTGCACTTGTTGCCCTGTCGCTTGCAAGTTGCAACGTATCTAAAGGCAGTGCCGGAAAAAGCCTGGCAGACAAAATAGAAAAGGCTCACAAAAAGAAACCGAACAAACCTCACAGCTCAAAGCCAAAACCGACAAACAAACCCAAGCAAGGCAAGTTGGCAGACTATTGCGAGGCTTGGTTAGGCACGCCGTACAGGGCAGGCGGCGAAACAAAACAGGGTGTAGACTGCTCGGGCTTTGTCTCCAATGTGTATAAGGACGTTTACAGCATAAAACTGCCAAGACGCTCGCAGGATATGGAGAAAGCATGCAAGACAACCAAGTCGTTGAGCAACCTGAAAGAGGGAGACCTGGTATTTTTCAACAACAAGGCAGGCGGGCAAACCAACCACGTCGGAATATTTTTGGATTCGCAAAGATTCATTCACGCCTCCACCTCAAAAGGAGTAACAATAAGCCAATTCAATGAGAAATACTGGTCGGAGAGATTTCGTTGCGGCGGCATACACCCCGGCAGGCGGTAAAGCAGAACGCCGTTCGGCAAAAATGAATGGCTGAAAGAAAAAAATGAATCGCCGATTCGACAAAATGAATCGGCGATTCATTTTACGCTGTTGCAATCGCCGCAAAATCAAACGCTTGTTTCGGGCTATCGGATTTGTTTCAGCTCGCCGTTTTCGTCTATCAAAATAAGGGAAGAAGCAGCGTGCTTCTCTTTGTCTTCTCTTTCACAATCCGCAACAAAATCCACCAAAGACAAAAGCCTTTCATCTATTTGCGAAAAGTTCTTCGGCGAAGGTCTTCCGCCGAAGTTGGCAGATGTGCTTACTATCGGTCTGCCCAATCTGCCGATAAGCCTTTTGCAATAGTCGTGTTTCGGAATGCGAATGCCTATGCTGCCGTTTTGCGAAAGCAAATCGAGAGGAAGATTTTTTGCTTTCGGATATATGATTGTGGTGGGTTGTAGCGCCGAACGAAGAAGTTCGAGTGCTTTTTGTGGAATTTGTTCCACATAGTTGGTCAGCATGTTCTCATCGGCGACCAAAATAAGCAGACTTTTTCCCTTTTCTCTGCCCTTGATTGCGGTGAGACGTTCCACAGCCTTGCGATTCACGGCATCGCAACCCAAACCCCATATAGTATCGGTGGGGTAAAGAATTACCCCACCGTTGTTCAATACCTCAATTTCGTCCATTGCGATTATCGCTTTACCTCATCAAGAAGTTTATGTCGGCATTCAAATCGTACTCTTTCGGAGTGTCTGCGCCGTGAAAGACTTTCATTTTGTTGTTTCTGCCGACCAAGGTCAATTTTCCCTCTTTCAATCTCAATGCAGTGGCTTCTCTGATTGCGGCAACGTAAACATCGGGGTTTACTTTGGTGAACTCGTTCAACCTGTCGTCCCTTGTTTCCCCTCCATGCTTGGGATCGAAGAAATCCGTGTAGTGAGGATTTATCTGGAACGGTACCAACTTCATGCAATCGAAGCTCTCGGGTTCTATAATAGGCATGTCGTTGGTCGTTTTGAGGCTCATGCCCGCAACATTGCTGCCTGCCGACCAGCCCATATAGGCTGTACCCTCCTTCACTCTTTGGGAAATAAGCTCCATAATGCCGTTTCGATAAAGCTCATAGACCAAATGGAAAGTGTTTCCGCCGCCTACGGCTATGCACTCTGCATTCATTACCGCCTCTTTGGCGTCTTTCTCCTTGTGAATGCTGTAAAGGTTCAAGCCCAAGCCCTTGAAAACATCGGCAACCTTTGTTTCATAGTTATCATACCCCATGGACACACCGGCGTAAGGTATGAAGAGAACATTCTTCACGCCGCTTTCGGTGCAGAAATCCTTAATCATGTCCTTGCACCAGTCCAAATACTTTTCTCCTGCGTTGGTGGAATTGCTTATAAGCAACAAATTTCTTTTCATATCCAATAAATATTTATGTTTCACGCCCGCAAAGATAAGACATTCCGCCCAAATGGCGAAAAAGGAGGCTGTAAAGCAACACCGAAAAGCTACTGTTCTTTCGGCAGAGAGGCAAAAACCTCGTTGATTTCTTCCCAAGAGAAACGGGAAAGGACATACTCACGGGCAGCCTTGCCCACTGCCTCGGCTTCATCTGTTGAACGCAGACAACGCAACAAACCATCGGCACACTCTTCGGCAGTATCGGCAATAAGGATTTGCCTGCCGTTTTCGGCATTCAAGGCTTTATTGGCAAGAGACGAGGCTACACAGGGCAGGGAACAGCTCATGGCTTCGAGCAACTTGTTTTGCAATCCCGTGCCTATCTGCATTGGTGCAGTGAAACAGCGACTTTGCAAATACATCTGCCGCATATCCGGAACATTCTCCACTATTTTCACACGACTTGAAGCCATTCGACTAACGGCTCTCGGCGGATTGACGCCGGCAATGCACACCGTGGTTTCGGGAGCTTTCGCCCAAACCAAAGGCATTACCTCCTTAATCAGGAACAAGGCTGCAACGATATTCGGCTTGTAGCCCATGTTTCCGCAAAACAACACATCGTAGCTCTTAGTCTCGCCCCCCGGCTCGGCAACATACCTCTGCCCCAACCCATTGGCAACAATATGCACATCTTCACGCCTTTTGTCTGCCAACAAATCCCTGTCCGAGGCTGTGATTATGGTCAATCGGTCGAACAAGTCGAACATCTTGCTCTCGTAAGCACGAAGTTTGCGTGCCTCATAAAAGAAAAAAACCTTTGAAAGCGGATTACTCTTCTTCGCCCGCCTGTACATGTTCGCCGAAAGAGCATCTTGAAAATCCAAAATCTGATAGAAATCTTGATTTTCGGCATAAGGAGCGGTGCGAACAAACTGATAGTAGCACACATCGGGCTTGTGTCGGGACAAAAAAGCGTTATATGCCCTTTTTGCTTTGTTTGAGCGATAGTAAGCCACCTGCATGGGAACGGAAGTAAAGAACGAAAGAAAGACATTGAAGATTTGTTTCGGCTTGTTCAAATCAAATACTTCTATATCCTTACAATAGGGCTGCAAACTGCCCATTGCCTCATTGGAAACCTCCTCGCAATTAAGACAAAACAAGTAAACATCATGATGCTTCGACAGTTCCGCAATCTGATGA
This sequence comes from uncultured Bacteroidaceae bacterium, assembly GCA_964606345.1. Classification (GTDB taxonomy): domain Bacteria; phylum Bacteroidota; class Bacteroidia; order Bacteroidales; family P3; genus Onthomorpha. The sequence continues at coordinate 36,136 of CAZSFV010000018.1, forward strand.
AAAGCCCTGAGCTTATCTCCCTTTGTCAGCGGATAGGGAAAACGAGATAGAAATACCGAGATTTTCATTTCGCTCTTGTCCTTTGGTTACACCGAGCAACAAACCCTCGCAACGCACTCACGCTTCGAGCAGTTTATCGTAGTATCGGCTGATTTCCTTTGCTATGTTGTCAGTATTGTATTTGGTTGCAATGAGACGGGCTGCGGCGTTGCCTATTTCCTTTGCGAAAGCGGGGTTTTCGAGGCATTTCTTGACTGCCTCGGCAAACTCCTCCGGAGTGTTGGCAATAAGAATGTTCTTTCCGTTTTCATACATCAAGCCTTCGGCGGCAATGCTTGTGGCAATCACCGTTTTGCCTATACTCATGGCTTCTATGATTTTTATCCTTATTCCGCTGCCCGAGAGCAACGGAACGACCATTATTTGTTTGCTTGTCATGAAACGAATACTGTCGTCGACCTCTCCGACTATGCACACGTCTTTTTCGTCATAATTCAACAGCCAATCGGGCATATTTCTGCCTGCAAAGTAGGCTTTGACCCGTGGAGAAGCCGCCTTGACGCTCTGCCAGCACTCTTCAAGAAACCATTTTATGCCTTGAATGTTTGGAAACCAATTCATGCTGCCTATATGAAAGATAGTATTCCCCTCTTCCAAAACATCGGGAAGAATTTCGGGCGTATCGATGCCGACAGCCACGGCTTTGCATAATTTTCGGCAACCGTTTTTGATAAAGTAATCGGCATCAGGCTCCGTTACGGGGAAGACCGCATCGTATTCATTCACCTTTTCTTTTTCGTAGTTTGCCAATGTGAGCGAAAGATGTTTGAGATAGTACCGCTTGAAAGGGTTCTTGGTTGCCTTGTATGAGCGTTTCCATATTCTGTTCTCCACATTGGGCGAACGCAACACCACTTTCGCTTTGCTCAAAGAACGAATCAGCGGAAGATACGGACTGAGGAAAATGCTCTCCATTTGGATTATGTCAAATTCCTCCCGTTTCAGTATTTCCGCTATCTTGACCTTCATCGCCGAACTGATGAAACGTTTTACGTGATAGCTCTCTCCGAGCAGAAAAGCCTCCATGGCAGGGAGCAGTTTGACGTCCAAATCCACAAAAACGGTCTCAAAAGCTGTTTTTTCAATATAATCTTGCGGCATTGTTGCTATATCGCACGGGTGCTTCTTCGAATGGAATGCGAGAACCTTTACTCTGTGTCCCATGTTCAGCAATCCCTCTGTCAAAGAGTTCATTCCCATGGCTCCGCCATCGGTTGCGGGAAACGGAGGCTTATAACAAATTTGCAGTATCTTCATTTTTTCGATTGTGTTTCTTTCTTTTGATTTTATCTTTTACGAGTGAGAATGCTTTGAGCCAACGTTCGCCGCTCAAAACGGAAGAATCGGAAGTTGCTTTCATCGTAAGTACCAAACCTATCGGCAAAAAAACTAAGGAACTCAGCCACATGCCGAGCCAAACCGGTATTTCGCCCTCCAAGGCTGCGTTTTCGCCTATCTGTCCGAGTATATGATAAATGATGAAAGCAAGAGTCGATATAACAACAGGCATTCCCAATCCGCCTTTTCTGATGATTGCACCAAGCGGAGCCCCTAAAAAGAACAGTATAAGACAGGCTGCCGAAAGTGTAAACTTGCGGTGCAGCTCTATTT
>CAZSFV010000019.1:0-37179 GCA_964606345.1 uncultured Bacteroidaceae bacterium
GCTGAAAGCAAGAGTCGATATAACAACAGGCATTCCCAATCCGGCTTTTCTGATTATTGCACCCAGCGGAGCCCCTTTTTAGAACAGTATAAGACAGGCTGCCGAAAGTGTAAACTTGCGGTGCAGCTCTATTTGGAGCCTCCGTATGTATTCCATGTCGGATTTCATTTTCATTTTGTGGTTTTCGATTTCGTGCTTGTAGAATTCCTCCCGCCGAGAGGTCATTTGCTCAAACTGTTCTTCTTGTTCCGCACTCAATTTGCCGTTCTCGGCATGTTCTTTCATAAAATTCGCCTCGGCAAGGCTTCTGTCCTTTTCTATCTTGTCGAACAACTCTCTTTGAATATAGGCTTTGTACTGCTCGTTGGCGGCAATCATTGTATCGAGACTTCGTTTGAGTTCTAATACATTCAGCATTTTGTAATGTCCGTCGTAGCGATTTTCGTCTGTCTTTTGGTAGGCGAAATTGGAAATATCGAATCGTATAATCTGTTCTTTGTATCGCATTCGTATAAGCGGATAGGCGACTGTGCGTTCTGCTCTTACGTCCTCATCGAAGGTGTATCCCGAAAACAGTCGGAAGACCAAAGTGTTGCCATCGTCGTTTGTGAACATTTGACCGCTGTCGGCAACCGTTACTCTTGTGTTTCCCAAATCCTTGCTGTGGTCATAGATTATTATGTCTTTGAGGTATCGCCCCGTTTTGTCCTTTGCCCCCACCCTTATGGTGTAGCCGTCCACTTCGGTATAAAACTCGTTCGGTTTGATGTTCAGTGCGGGTTTCTTTGTCTTTATTTCGTAGAGGATAAGTCTTAATTCATTGGTTGCTGTCGGTATAACGTTGTTGGAAAAGACAAATGCCAATCCGCAAAAGCAAAGGGACAGAACTATCAAGGGGCGAAAAATCCGCCACAACGAAAGTCCGGAGGATTTCATTGCGACCAATTCATACCTTTCGCCGAAGTTTCCCATTGTCATTATGGAAGCCAAAAGGATTGAAAGCGGCAATGCCATAGGTACAAGGGTTGCACAGGCATATGCAAGCATTTTCGCAATAACCGTCCACTCCAATCCCTTGCCTACAATCTGCTCTATCTTGCGCCAAACGAACTGCAAAAGCAATACAAACACCGCTATGGAGAACGTAAGCCCAAGAGGACCGAGATAGGATTTGAGAATATACTTGTCGAGCTTCTTCACTGTAACGCCGATTCAAAGGGACAAAAGTACGACATTTATTTGTAATTTTGCCTTGTTAAGAATGAATTTATCCCTTAAAGCAATAACTTATGCAGACAAGCAAAGAAAAAGACAAGAACTTGAAAGAGTTCAAATACATCATCGATGAATTTGCAGACATCAAAGTAATGCGGTATCGTTTTGAGGCATGGGACGCATTGCCGCTGCAAAAAAAGCATTTGATTTACCATCTTTCGCAGGCGGCTCTTTGGGGCAGGGACATAATATGGCAACAGAACTGCATCTACAACCTCCCAATCCGAAAGGCTTTGGAGAATGTGTTGCTGAACTACCGAGGCGACAGGACAAGCTCGCAATGGCAGGATTTTGAGGTCTATTGCAAAAGAGTGTTCTTCTCCAACGGAATACACCATCACTACGGAGAGGAAAAATTCTTCCCGCTCTGCTCAAAGGAATACTTTGTCGACTTGCTCAAACAGAGTTCTTCAAATGCCGAAACGGCAAAACAGGCAGATGAAATTGCGGAATGGGTATACAACCCCCAAATAGCTCCCAAGCGAAAGGAAACGGACAAGGGCAAGGATATAGTTGCGCAATCTGCCGTCGGCTTCTACAGGGGTGTTTCTCGCAAAGAAGTTGAGGAATACTACTCAAAATTCACACAGCCCGACAAAGAACGCCCCCTGTCGGTGGGCATAAACTCCGTTATCGTCAAAACGGACGAGGGCATAAAGGAGGAGGTTTGCAAAACGGGCGGTGTGTATGGCAGAACGATAGAAAAGATAGTGGAAAATCTTCGAAAGGCTCTTCCTTTTTGCGAGAACGAAAAACAGAAACGGCATACGGAACTGCTCATCTCCTATTACACAACGGGCGATTTGAAGACATGGGACGACTACAACATTGCATGGACGGAGGAGAACGAAGCCGAGGTGGACTATATTTCGGGTTTCATAGAAACCTACCTCGATCCACTCGGACAAAAAGCCTCATGGGAGGCTCTTGTAGACATAAGAGACGCTCAAGCCACCAAACGCTGCGAACTGCTGTCGCAAAACGCCCAATGGTTTGAGGACAACAGCCCGATAAATCCACTCTACAAAAAATCGGAAGTCAAGGGCATAAGTGCGAAAGTAGTAGATGCTCTTTGCCTTGCGGGAGACAATTTCCCAAGTCCGCCGATTGGCATCAATCTTCCGAACAGCGATTGGATTAGAAAGGAACACGGTTCAAAGAGTGTCAACATTGCAAATCTTGCTCATGCGTATGAATATGCAGCAATGGAAAAACCACAGAGTGTTTTGGCTGAATTTGGATACTCGGAAGAAGAAAAGCTCCGGGCAAAAGAGTATGCAACCCTGTCGAACGACCTTCACACCGACATGCACGAGTGTTTGGGACACGGAAGCGGCAAGCTGTTGCCGCAAACCGGGCAGAACGCCCTGAGGGAATACTCTTCCACCTTGGAGGAAGCAAGAGCGGATTTATTCGCCTTGTACTTTATGCACGATGAAAAGATGATTGAGATAGGGTTGATACCGAACTTTGAGCCGGCAAAGGAGGCTTATGACAGTTACATACGCAACGGACTGCTTACGCAGTTGACAAGAATAGACGAAGGCAAAGATTTGACCGAGGCACACATGCAGGCAAGAAAACTGATTGCCGAATACGCCTTCCAAAACTCCGAAGCTATCTCAAAAAAGACCGAAAACGGCAAAACATACTTCACCATCACAGACTACAAGTTGCTGAAAAAAGTTTTTGGAGAACTGCTCGCAACGATTCAAGACATAAAATCGAGAGGCGATTACGCAAAGGGCAGGGATTTGGTCGAGAAATACGGTGTCAAAATAGACAAAGAACTTCACAAGGAGGTGATTGAACGCTACAAGGGCTTGCATCTCAGGGCTTACGGCGGTTTTGTAAATTTGGAGATAGAAGCCATTGAGAACGAAAAAGGCGAAACAACGGATTACAAACTGCAATACCCCGACAGCTTCCTCGCTCAAATGCTTCACTACGGCAAAGCCTACTCCTTCGATTGAAAAAGCGCTTGGGCAAACCACGAATCACACCTTTGATTCCTCACCCAAAAGACAAGGAAAAGTTAGTTTGCAAAAACATTCTCCTACAAGCATTTATCCCTTCGCCGATTCGATGAAAACGAATCGGCGATTCATTTTGCTGAAAGGCTGATTCATTTTTTTGAATCAGCCTTTCATTTTTGTGAATTGGCATTTGAGTTTTTCGTAAGGGCTTACGACTTTGTCGCCAAGGGCAAAAAAGGCAGGCAATGCAAAAAAGCATAGGGGAAATATGCCCTTGCAACATTATTTTTCATACCTTTGTCGAACGGAACAAGCCAATGAGAGAAAGGAGGTGGCAAAACAACAGAAAGGAAACACTTACGAACTTATATTTCGAAGACATAAAAAACGCTTGCTCTTGTTTCGGCAATACGAAAGTTCAAAAACTTTATTCCGTTTCCCCGAAAAAGCCAATCGAAAGGGTTCATGCCGGTTTTGTCGGCTTTGCTTATTAGAGGAATTGAATTGAGGAAAATGTCACGTATTGCAACAAGGCAACAGTCCTGCGTTTTTCTGTGTCTGTAAACGGTGAAAAACAAATTGTCTTGGGACGGACAAACAAAGAAACAATATCAGAATGAAGAAATTTTATGTTCTTATGGCGATGCTTGTGCTTGCAGCGGGGTTGTATGCACAAAAAGACGTTACCAAATTCCTCGGCATACCCGTCGACGGAACAAAACAAGCAATGATTCAAAAACTCAAAGCCAAAGGCTTTACATACAATCAAAAAGATGACCGATTAGAAGGAGAATTTAACGGAGAAGATGTATATATCGGCATTATAACACAAGGCAATAAGGTGTGGAGAATAGCCGTATCCGATAAATACAATCGCGATCAAGCTCAAATACGCCTGCGTTTCAATAAGCTATTATCACAATTCGAGAACAATCCAAAATACTCCGGATATGACGAAAACAAACAAATTGACGATGATGAAGACATAAGCTATAATATCTCTATACTTAACAAGCGATACGAAGCAGACTTCTGGCAAAAAACGACCGATGGAGAAATTGATTTCAATAAACCGGTTTGGTTTACGATTTCAGAATTTCAAGGGAAATATCACATAAGTATATTCTACGACAACAAATACAACGAAGCCGACGGCAGCGACCTGTAGCCGACAACCGGCAGCAGTTAAAACAAAAAACGAAATTGAAATGAGAAAAAAGATTTTATTTTTAGCGATTACAGCTATCCTATTTGCAGCTTGCGAAGAAGAGAAGAAGAAAGAAGAACCAAAAGAGAAGATAAATGATGAATTAGTCGGAACAACTTGGAAAGGACACATTGGTGTTTATAATGAAATTTTCTATATCGAGTTCGGAGAAGACAATCAAGTTGTAGCAACAATTTCTGCATACAACACAACCACAGATACCGATTATGGGACTTATTCGTTAGTTGGTAAAAATGTAACTTTTAGCGGTTTAAGCGTCTTAGCACGAGCAGATTGCCGTGTCTATTTCAAGACAGCTAATTATACAAATTCCATTATGACCATTAAAGGAACGTATTGTGGAAACTCCGGAACTTGGACATTCTCAAAAGTAAACTAATAAGATAACAATAACTAAACGATCGAACAACAGGAAAAGCACTTCGTTAATTGCGATGTGCTTTTTGTTTATCCGATTAGAGGTTGGATTTGTGTTTTGACGTAACCTACCTTTGCGAAACGCCTCTTTTGAACTCGGAAAGCATTATTGCCGTTGCCACTCCGGCATTGAGGCTTTCGGGTTTGTCGCCGGCACTGAAGCGGGGTATGGAAACAGAACGGCGAATGTAGCGACGGACTTGCGGACTTATGCCGTGCGACTCGCTTCCAATGATAAGGATTGCGTCAGCGGGCAAGGTTTGTGAATAGATGTTGCTTCCCTCCTCCACTAATGAGCCATAAACGGGATAGTCGGCAGGAAGGCTTTGCAGCATGGCTTCAAGCTCCACGTATTCCGCCTGCACACGAAACACCGACCCCATGGTCGCTTGCACGGTTTTGGGGTTGAAAACGTCGACACAGTCTTTGGAGCAAACCAATCTGTCTATGGCATACCAATCTGCCAAACGCACTATGGTGCCGAGGTTGCCGGGGTCTTTTATTCCGTCAAGCATAAGGGTCAAGCCCCGCAACGAATTATTCACACGAACTTCGGGACGCTTCACAAGGCAATACACCCTGTTGGGAGTAGATAGGAGACTGATTTTTTGCAGTTCCTCTTCCGTTACTTCGTTAACTATGGAATGTTTGTGCAGAAAGGGCGTTGCCGACTCTGCCGAGGCTTCACCCGACTGCCAACATGCTTGTTCAGCAACGGTAACCTGCCTATGCAACTTGGCGTCAACCAACTCCATATTCTCTTCCAACCATGAGCTTACGGCACAAAGGAGCAATATTTCGAACTCGGACTGCAACAGTTCTTCAACCATCTTCACTCCCTCAACAATAAACAGCCCGTCCTGCCTGCGATGCTTGTCCTGCTTATACTTGGACAAACGTTTCAGTTCGTTTTTGGATAACATTTCGGTATTTCTTTGAAACGAAAAAGGAGGTCATTCCGTGGAATTGACCTCCGATAATTTTCTATCTGTAATCAGATTTTACTCTGCAAACACTTCGAATGATATTTCAGGCTTTATATCCTTGTAAACGGAAACAACAACCTTGTGATTTCCCAATTCCTTGATTGCATCTCCAACGATGGATATTTTCTTTCTGTCTACATCTATGCCGAATTGAGCTTTTATTGCATCGGATATTTGTATGGTGTTGACAGAACCGAATATCTTACCGCTCTCGCTTGCCTTTGCAGCAATCCTTAAGCCTTCTATCTTAGCCAAAGAAGCAGCGTATTCCTCTGCATCCTTTCTAAGCTTCTCTTCTTTGAATGCTCTTTGCTTCAAGTTCTCTGCCAATATCTTCTTATTGGAAGAGGTTGCAACCACTGCGTATCCTTGCGGAATAAGGTAGTTGTTGGCATATCCGTCCTTTACCTTTACTATCTCGTCTTTATAGCCTAATTTATTTACGTCTTGTTTCAATATGATTTCCATAGATTACCCTCCTTGATTATTTTAATAGGTCAGCCACGTAAGGCATCAAAGCTAAATGTCTTGCTCTTTTGACTGCTTGTGCTACTTTCTTTTGGTATTTGTTCGACGTTCCGGTGATACGTCTCGGCAATATCTTGCCTTGTTCGTTGACAAACTTCAAAAGGAAATCCGCATCTTTGTAATCTATATACTTGATTCCGCTTTTCTTGAAACGACAGTATTTCTTTCTTTGCGTTTCTACTGCTATCGGAGTTAAATATTTTATTTCTGTTTCGTTAGCCATATCGTTTGATTTTTGATTATTCTGCTGCTTTTTGTTCTTCCAATGCCTTTTGTTGGCTCTTCAAGCCGTGAGCTCTTTTCTTTTCGTTGTACGCAATGGCGTGTTTGTCCAACGATACTGTCAAGAAACGGAGCAGTCTCTCGTCTCTCTTATAAGCTACTTCCAAATCGGCTATCACACTGCCTTCTGCTCTAAATTCAATGAGATAATAAAATCCCGTTGTCTTCTTTTGGATTGGATAAGCTAACTTACGCATTCCCCAATTGTGCTCGAAAACTATTTCTGCACCTTTATCAGTCAATAATGTCTGATACTTCTTTACCGTTTCCTTTATCTGCTCTTCAGATAAAACGGGAGTTGCAATGAAAACGGTCTCGTACTGTCTTACCATAGGTTTTCTGTTTTTTTATTCTAATATTTTTGAGTTTGCAAAGGTACTACTTTTTTCTGTTCCGACCAAATTATTCTTCTGCCATTTTACCATGACAGTTCTTGTATTTCTTTCCGCTTCCGCAAGGGCAAGGGTCGTTTCGTCCTATTTTCTTTTCGACGTGAACGGGTTGCACTTTCTGCGGCTCTCTCGGTGCATTGGTCTTTGCTTCAACTTCTTCCCTTGAGGTTTTGATGTTTCTGTTGTCGGTTTTCGGCAAGTCGGTGTCATGAACCTGTTGTTGCTCGGCTATCGGCAGCATTGCCTTGCACAGGAATGCCGTTATGTCTTTGTTTATGGTGTTGAGCATTTTCTCAAATAGCGAGAATGATTCGAATTTGTATATCAAAAGCGGGTCTTTCTGCTCATAAGAGGCATTCTGCACCGATTGCTTCAAGTCGTCCAACTCTCTGAGGTGTTCCTTCCAAGCGTTGTCTATTATTTGCAGCGTTATGCTCTTCTCGACCGACAAGGAGATTTCTTTACCGTCGGTTTGATAGGATTTTTCTATCGGAGCTATTGCGGTTATCGTTCTTTTGCCGTCGGTTATCGGGAAGGCGATGTTTTCGTAACGGTAATTCTTGGATTCGTATATGTTTTTTACGAATGGGAAAGCAAGTCTGCCGATGTTCGTCATTCTTTCTTTATAATACGGATAGACGCTTTCGTACAGTTGTTCAACATTATCTTTCGAACGGTTCTTCAAATAGTCGCTTTCGCTTATAGGACATTCGTAGCCGCATGTCTTCATAAATTCCAATGAGAAGCCTTCGTAGTCGTCGGAATATTCGGACACCATGACTTCCAAGGTATCGTAAATCATGTTCGATATATCTATTGCGAGTTTATCGCCGTACAATGCGTTTCTTCGCTTTGTGTAGATAACCGTTCTTTGGTTGTTCATGACGTCGTCATATTCCAAGAGTCGCTTTCTTACGCCGAAGTTGTTTTCTTCCACTTTGCGTTGCGCTCTTTCAATGCTCTTTGTCATCATGGAGTGTTGTATCACTTCGCCTTCTTTGATTCCAAGTCTGTCCATGACTTTCACCATTCTGTCTGAGCCGAACAGACGCATCAGCTTGTCTTCCAATGACACGAAGAACTGACTGCTTCCCGGGTCGCCCTGACGTCCGGAACGTCCCCTGAGCTGTCTGTCCACTCGTCTCGACTCGTGTCGCTCTGTTCCTATGATTGCCAATCCGCCTACTTCTTTCACTCCTTCGCCGAGCTTGATGTCGGTTCCACGACCTGCCATATTGGTTGCTATGGTAACCGCTCCGGCGCGTCCTGCTTGGGCTACAATGTCGGCTTCTTTCTTATGGAGTTTTGCGTTCAGCACTTGGTGTTCTATGTGTCTTTGTTTCAACATTCGAGAAAGCAACTCCGATGTTTCCACGTCCGTTGTTCCTATCAGCACGGGGCGTTTTTCCGAAATCAGTCTCTCAACTTCTGCAATGACTGCCGCAAATTTTTCTCTCTTTGTCTTATAGATAAGGTCTTCGTTGTCTTTCCTTATCACAGGGCGGTTGGTCGGTATGGTAACAACGTCCAATTTGTAAATGTCCCACAACTCGCCCGCTTCCGTTTCGGCGGTACCGGTCATACCTGCAAGTTTGGAGTACATTCGGAAGTAGTTCTGCAAGGTTATGGTTGCATAGGTTTGAGTGGCTGCCTCCACCTTTACTCCCTCCTTCGCTTCTATTGCCTGGTGCAAGCCGTCGGAATAACGTCTTCCCTCCATTATACGGCCGGTTTGTTCGTCTACGATTTTCACCTGATTGTCTATAACAACGTATTCCACGTTATTTTCGAACAAGGCGTAGGCTTTCATCAGCTGGTTTATGGTATGAACCCTGTCGGATTGCACGGCAAAGTTCTGCATTATTCTGTCTTTCTTCTCTGCCTTTTCTTGGGCTGAGAGGTTTTCCTTTTCCAAATCCGCAAGCTCGCTTCCGACGTCGGGCAACATGAAGAACTTAGGATTTTCGCCCAAGGCGGCAAGGTAATCCATACCCTTGTCGGTAAGCTCTATGGAGTTATGTTGTTCGTCTATTACGAAATAAAGTTCATCGTCTATCACGTGCATCTCTTTGTTCTGATCCTGCATGTAGAAGTTCTCTGTCTTCAACAGCAAGGCTTTCATGCCGGGTTCGGACAAGAATTTTATCAATGCTTTGTTCTTTGGCAGACCGTGGTGTGCCCTCAGCAAAAGAACACCTCCCTCTCTCTCCTCTTCCGGAGTGCGTCCGTCGACGAGTTTCTTTTTGGCACTTGCCAATATCTGCGTAACAAGCTGCTTTTGTGCATTGTAAATCTTTTCTATTACCGGGCGGAAACGCTCGAACTCCTGGTCGTCGCCCTTTGGCGTCGGTCCGGAAATGATAAGCGGCGTTCTGGCATCGTCTATCAAGACCGAATCGACCTCATCGACTATTGCGTAATTGTGTTCTCTTTGTACTATCTCCTTGGTGTTGCTGCACATGTTATCCCTAAGGTAATCGAAACCAAATTCGTTGTTTGTACCGTAGGTTATGTCGGCATTGTAGGCACGGCGTCTTTCCTCCGAATTGGGTTCGTGCTTATCGATGCAATCCACGCTCAAACCGTGGAACTCGAAAAGCATTCCCATCCATTCGCTGTCTCGCTTTGCCAAATAATCGTTAACTGTTACCACATGCACACCCTTTCCCGGCAAGGCATTCAGGTATACCGGCAAGGTTGCAACCAAGGTTTTTCCCTCGCCTGTTGCCATCTCTGCAATCTTTCCTTGATGCAACACCGTTCCTCCGATGAGCTGAACATCGTAATGCACCATGTTCCATTTTATCAAAGTACCTCCGGCTACCCAACTGTTGTCGTAGTATGCCTTGTCGCCCACTATGTTGACGTTATCCTTAATCGAAGCGAGGTATTTGTCGTATTCGGTTGCCGTTACCTCCACTTTTTCGTTATCCGTAAAGCGTTCTGCAGTTTCTTTCACAACGGCGAATGCCTGCGGAAGCAAATCGTTCAGCACCTCCTGGGTCTTATCGTAAATCTTTTTGTTCAGTTCTTCAATGCGATTGTACACCTTTTGCTTCTCTTCGACCTCCATGTCGAGTTCAGACTCTATCCTCGCCTTCAATTCATCGACCTGCTTCTGCTCTTGCTCTATGTTTTTGCTTATAATCTGCTTGAACTCCGTTGTCTTGGCTCTTAACTCATCGTTTGACAACTTTGTTATTTCATCATAAGCCGCCAAACATTTGTCCAATATCGGATTCAACTGCTTCAAGTCCCTTTGTGATTTAGTCCCGAATAGTTTCGTGAAAAAACTTGCCATATTTTTATTGCGTTTATTTGTGTTGCTTTTATTCTTTCTTTGTCCCGAAAAATTGAATCGCCGATTCATTTTTTTGAATCGGCGATTCAGTAAAATGAATCGGCGATTCGTTCGGAACGAAACGGCGTTTGCATCTCGCTCTTCGCCCTGCCGGTTTCGCAGCTTGCAAAGGTACGAAAAAAAATATAAGGACAAAAAGAAATCAAACGGAATGTATGGGAGGTCTGCGCCTGCGGTACTGAATAAAAGTAAAGCGGGTGAAGACGCTTTCGGTCTCCACCCGCTTGCTCTCTCAAAGACGATACTACAATTTGCGATTTATGTATGAATTGTAATCGTATGGTTTCGGTCTGTAGCCGGTATCCTCGAACAAAGGCGAGGAAATAAGAAAATCTGCCGTTGCCCTGTTGGAGGCTGTCGGTATGTTGTACATCACGGAGATGCGAAGCAAAGCCTTTACATCGACATCATGAGGTTGCTGTCCCATGGGGTCCCAAAAAAAGAACAGATAATTGATTTTGCCTTCACTTATCATTGCACCGAGCTGTTGATCTCCGCCCAAGGGTCCGGATTTCAAACGTTTTACTCTCACATACTCGCTGTCGGTTTCCTCTCTGCCCTTATTCAGAGCCTTTTCCACCAAAAGCCCTGTTGTGCCTGTGCATATCAGCTTATGCTTTGCAAGTTTCAAACGATTGAACGCAACCCATTCCACCAAGTCTGCTTTGCAGTTGTCATGTGCCACAAGTGCCACTGTGTACTCTTTCATTTCAATTCTTTATTTTTATGTTTCCTGTTTCGCTTGAAAATGTCGGAAAAGCTGTCATACTGCTTATGATAGAACAATCCGACGCCCTGTGTGTAAGGAGAAATATTGTACTTTGTGAAGTCATTGGCATTGGAACGGTTGAACACCCTGACACGGAAGTCTTCCGTCATTTTATATTCCACAAAGGCATCTCCTATTATTTCCTCATTCTGTTGCACATCGGTCTGCGAGTTTCCCGAAAAGCCGGCATTGGCACTCACTATAAAACGACCGTACTCCTTTGACAAGGTCATGTCTATTCTGTCCGAATTACCCGATGCCCCTCTCGAATAGTTCATGTCGACATCCACAAACTTGATGAGATTGGACAGCATGCCGCTGACCTGGGAGAAGGCTGCCTCCAATGCAGAAGACACTCCGGTTTCCACAACCGAGTTTTCGGCAGAACCATCGGAAGAATAGAAACTGTTTATCATCAAAAGAGAAAACGTTTGTTCCAAAACCGTCCGCTCATCTTCCAAATCGATTGCCGATGCAAAGTATTGCTTTGTGGATTCGTCCACTTTTGGCAATTCTATACTGAACTTCGGTTGCGGGTTGGTCATTTCGCCGCTCAAATGTATTATGGAATTGACCTCGACCTTCTTCGAATATTCTTGTCCGAGTATTGGAGCCAAAGAAGCCGTTGTGGAATAGATTGCTTTCAAGTCTATAACTCCGCCGGAGGGGTCTCCCGCCCAAGCCAATGTGCCGCCTTTTTCCATGGAAAAGTCCTTGGTTACAAGGTCTGCAATGGACATTGAAAACTTACCGTTGTCTATGGCTACCGTTCCGTCTATCGACAAATCGCTCTCACTGCCCACTTTTATTTGCAGCTCTCCGTTGCCCGCAGCAGACAGTCTACCCTTAATCTGATTAAAATCTATCGGAATATAAAGCTCGGCGTTGGGATTCACTTTTAGGTTTACATCTATGTCGTAGTACATAGAACTTTCGACCTGCTCCTCCTCTGCAACGACATCTTCCTTCTCCGTCTGCAAAGAAGTAAATGTAATAAAAGAATTGTCGCTTGCAGACATCTTGCTCGAAATAGGCACGGTTAACCTCGTATTGTCGTCCGTAGTTGCATCGACACGTATCCTCAAAGAGTCCAAACTACCCGTCAAAGTTGCATCTGCCGAAGCATAAACAGTGCCGTAATACATTTGATCCATGCTTCGATAGGTGTCGAGTATCTTCAACTTATCCGCTTTGGCATCGAGGTTCAACACAAAGGAAGAAAAATTGTCATGGGAAACCGTTCCGTTGATTGTAATCTTGTTCTTGTTGACGTCCAACAACTCAAAGTTTTCGAAAGAAAAGACACTGTCGTTCATTTTGAGTTCATTGTCGAAACTGTACACCGTATTCAACATGTTTATCTTGATTGAAGTGTCTTTGAACTTCAATTTGCCGACCACGTGAGGCTGCGAGAACTTACCCTTTATGGCAAGATTGTCTGCCGACAACTTACCCCGCACATCGGAAAAGAAAGACGAAAGATAGGTTTCAATCAATTTGATGTCGAAATCCTGCATGCTTATCTTCAAATCAAGATTGTTTATGCTGTCGTAAGGATTGATTTTACCCTTTATCTTCATCGGCACAAGCTCCTTGGAATTTGGCAACTCGTACTTCATCTCTATATCCGCCAAAAACTCGTTCCGCTCATTTCTGTTGCTCAATCCGAGTTTTGTTTCACCAAGGCGAACATCGTTCACAAGCAAATCGTCCACATTTATTGAAGACTCAACGGTGAAATCCTTCAACACACTCCACAGAACAACCTCATCATTCAACTTACCCTTAACATTAAGTCCGAAAGTGTTCAACAGAGGATTGAAATCCGCCAAGTCCACACCGTGAAAAGCTATTCTGAGTCTGTCTTTGTTGTTGTCCGAAACCGCACCCGTGATAACAATCTTTTCATTCTTCTTTCCAAAACCGAATCTGTTCAGTTCAAAACGACCGTCCTTGTATCCGATGCTGCTGTTGTTGTCGAACAATATGGTATCTTTGCCAAGCGTAACATACGAATCCTTGAAATCGACCTGCAAACCGTTGTTTCCCAAATAAGACATCAGCTTCAATCGCCCGCCTATATCGTTTTTCTCATCGCCATTAAAGGCAGCAAGAACCTGCATATCGTTTCCCGCAAGATTTACGCTCACCCTCGGGCTGAGAATTGCGAAACTGTCGCTTAATTGTGCCTTGTCGGAATACGTTTCCACAGACACACCTGCTTCGGAAGTCGTTACACTTAAACCGATATTGTCGAAAAACATATTCCCATAGCGAAAGCCTGCGGCGTTAAGGCTTGCCGTCAAAGCAGTATCGGGACTCATCCTGCCATAAAGCCGCAAACCCTCTTGCAATGCCATATCCAAATTCAGCAATTCCGTAACAGGCGATATATCTTTCAGTTTCAGTTCCAAGTTCGCAACAGAGCTTACATGCAAATCGGTCTTCGCCTCTTCCGTTTCCGGCAAAGGCACTTCGGCAGCAGATAACAAAGCAAGATTTGGCTTGTAGTAAGTCAACAAATCGCCAACCTCTTTCATTAAAGCAGACAACACATACCGCCCTTCTAACCTCAAATCTGCGAGAGGCGACTTCAAATTGATACGATTGACCGTGCTGTCGTTCTTAATGTTGAGATAAAAGTATTCGATTGCGTAATCTTTATCTTTCGTTCTTACTTTGACGTTTTGCAAATCGACAAAACCATTTATGCTGTCGGGGTTGAAACTCCTTATATCGGCATAAAGGCTTGTGGAAAACATTGCCGTTGTATCCGAAACTTCAAAAAGATTTATCTTTCGCAAATCGGCGTCCGTTATATCGGCTCTTACCTTCAGCCTTTTATCCTCTGCCAAGTTTCCATCACAGTTCAAGTCTGCCACAACAGCATCGTCTATTATGCTACATTGGGCAGAGAACTTGCCTTCCGCCATACTGCCGTCAAAAAGCACCGAATTATATTTGTTTCCATTAAATTCAAGACTGTCGAATTTAGCTTCCACCTCTGCCAAAAGCCCTTTCAAGTCGGCAGGTACCGCCTCGAGTGCTACCTCCATGGCTGTCGCTCCCAACATATCCTGTCCCAATAAACGCCCTGCTTCAAAACGCCTACTTTGAAGTACACATGCATAAGCCGTCTTACCTTTTTCTGCCGGTTTTGAGCTGCCGGAAAGCTCCAAACTGCCCAAAGCCGTTTTTATGTCAGCCTTTGCTTTGAACGCTTTCAAATAACCATTGAAATCAGCCCTCATTTGGATTTGTCCGAGCGAGTAAAGCATTGCGGGCAACTTCACTCCGGAAAGTCGTTTGCCTAATTTGAAACCGTTAAACTCCCTTGCCGAAGTCTCAAAACGTTCCAACACCACATCGAAAACGGTGTTATCCACGTCCGGCAAGCCCTTTACACGACCTTTTAATACTATATTGGTCTTTCCTGTGCTTACTTTCAAGAAATCACAGACCGCATCGGAAACCGTTCCCGTTATTCTCGTATGCACATCAAAGCTCATGTCAAAACCTTGCAGAGAAGGAACCCAATATGTTACGTCTTTCATAGACAGCCTACTGCCATTTGCAGCAACCAAAACGCAATACGCCGAATCGATAAAGTGAGAGTAAGTCTTCCAACTCTCTGTCCTTATGCCGACCTGCATCTTCAAATCCGTATCTTCCGTCTTCACGTGCATATTGTGGCAACTTATCCCGCTCGGACTTACTTTGAACCTTCCGCTAAAGTCTTTGACAATCTGCCCGCAGCGTTCGACGGTGGAGAAACGGACAAATGTTGCAGTTACAGAGTCGGAAATAAGCTCCACATCACTGATTAAAGCATCTGTATTGCTGAAAGCAAGGTGATTGGTCGCTACACCGAACTCGGGTATCGGCTTTGGATTGTCATACATATCCAATCGAAAGTTCACATTGTCCATTCGGAGCCTCTCGACTTTCAAAACGAACGGTTCTCCTTTCGGTTTGTCCTTTTTGGGCTTGTCGCTCTTGAAATAATCTATTATGAACGCAAGGTTGATTTTGTTATTCCTCTTGGCGAAAACATAGGTTACGTCTTTCAAACTGACATTCGACAGTACCACTTTCTTTGGGGCGGAGAAGGAACGAAGACTTACGCTTATATAGTCTGCATCTACAATGATGTTACCGTCTCTGTCTTCAAGGTAAACATCTTTCAAGGAAACTGTGAGCAAAGGTCGTATCTCCAAAGCCCCTATCGACAAGTTTGTTTTCCATTCTTTGGAAAAATGTTCAGCCACTTTGGCAGCGGTAAAAGACTGCACTAATGTGCTGTTCAGCAGGGCTGTGAGAATATATATGAGCAAGAAGAGGTATCCTGCACACCTGAACGGAAGTTTCAGACACAACGATAAAATCCTCTTTCTTTTGTCCTTTTTCTCACCACACATAGAGACCGCAAATTTACAACATTATTTCATTACAACAAACCATCACTTTGTGTTTACCTTGTTTCATGCACGGCTTTCGCTATCACAAGTTCGTTTACTCTGCAATAGTTTCCGTACATCGGCAAAGGACAAAATCAAAAAGGCTTGATTGACAAGAGCGAAACCGCTTGATGAGAACGGCTTCGCATTTTTCTCTTCTGCAACGCAAAAGCAAACTCATTTAATCCCGTCCTATCGAATACGAATCTATTGTCCGGCTGTTTTCTTGCGTTTTGCCATGAGCGGTTTCAAAAACGGCGATGCTATTGCAGCCAAAACAAGCAGTGTTATCAATATAGAGCCTGCAAGGTTGACCGGTGTAAATGTCTTAAGGCTTTTCGGCTCAAACTTAAACTCCACAGTATGCTTACCTTTCGGCAGTTGCAATGCACGCAACACATAGTCGGCTTGCAAAATCGGTGCTTCCTTGCCGTCTATATATGCTTTCCAATCTCCTTCGTAATATATCTCGGAGAAAACTGCCATTTGGTCGCTATGACTTGTGTAGGTGTATTTCTTGTAGTCGGGGTTATGCAATTCTTGTGCCTCCAACTTTATTTCTGCCTTGTCATCGAAGTCGGAGCTTTGCTTTACGACCGATTTATATTTGGCATTAAGCACAAGGGTTTGGCGAGGATTGAAATTATCCAATGCAAGAATTTCCTCGTCAGGTGTGTTTACCCATTTGATTTCGGGAACGAACCACGCTGCTCCGCAAGCCTCAGGGTTGTACACCGCAACACCGCCCTCTTCACCAAGAGGAAGTATGAAAAACCTGGTGTCCAACATGTTTACCACGCCAAGGTTAGGGCAAGGTACAATATCCCTGTATTGGAAAAAGAATTGACGTAATTGGTTGTTTGCAAGCAATGCCGTGTCCGAAAGGTCTTTTTGCTTATATTGACGATTTTGCAAACAGAAGTCTATTATTTCTTGGTAGCGTTGCAGTTTGGCTCCGTGATAACCGCCTATCGACGGGAAGAAATATGAGGTTGAGGCATCGTTAAAGGTGCTTACCGCCATGTTGTATACTCTGTAATGGTTGAGGCTTTGACTTGCCGCCTGCTGTTTTATGTTCTCTATTGCGGAAGTGGATTGCGGTGTCATTTCATAGGTCTTTTGGAAATTTCCTTTGTCCAAATAGCGTCTGTCTACGCCCCAAAGGTCAATCACACAAGCCAAGCCTATAACCACAACCACTATTGCCTCCTTTTTTACTTTGTTCTTTGCAAACAGCAGCATGATTGCGAATGCCACGGCTATATAAACGAACGAACGAAGTGCATCGGAAACGAATGCGGCTCTGCGGTCGTCGTGCAAGGCTTGAATAAAGCTGTCGCCGAGTGCGGTTTGGAATATTGAATCCTTGGAGCTGCTGAAATCCATGAACAAGCCCGGAATGATTCCTATGGCACAGAGCAGACAAAAGCCGGCTGTTATGCCTGCGGATATGTAAAGGGATTGCAGTTTCTTTTTTGGGGCTGTGCTTCCGTACAAAAATTCTTTCAATCCCAAGAATGCCGCCATCACCATCGTAACATTGGCTATCACCAAAGCCATTGACGGAGTTCTGAACTTGTTATAGAAAGGCAGATTGTCGAATAAGAATTTGTTTATCCCCATTGCATTGCTTCCCCACGCCAACACAAACGACAGCATTGTCGCTCCCAAAAGCCACCAACGCATTCTGCCATCTATCAGTATAAAGCCCAAAATTGTAAGAAAGCAAACTATTGCTCCAAAGTACACTGTGCCTGCCGTGAAAGGCTGTTCACCCCAATAGGTGGAGGCTACGTATTGATTGACTATGCTGTTTATCTGAGGATTGTTTGCTTGTGCAGGAGGGGTTGTTTGAACCTGTTGAATACGTCTTTCTGCCAATTTCTCCAATCTGTGGTCGGAGCTTCCGCCTCCCATGAAATCGGGAATGATTACACTGAAGCTTTCGCCTATGCCGTAGCTCCATGCGTAGGCGTAGTCGATGGAAAGTCCATTGTTGTTATTTTGCGATTGGGAATTCCTGTCGGCTTTTACCGTCAACTCGCTGCCTCCTCTCATGGTGTGCTTCACATATTCGGAATTGAGTTTCAAATGGGAGGAATTGGGCATGAGTGCAACAAATGCACATAGCACAAGTATACCGCAGCTCAAAGAAAAATCTTTCAAGCCTTTGCCTTTTATGGCGTACACAAGAAAGCATATACCAAGCACAAAGGCTGCAAGCATTGTGTAATATGTTATTTGTATGTGGTTGAAACTTATTTGCAATCCCAATGCCACCGTAAAAATTGCTGCACCGGTGAGCCACTTACGCCTAAAAGTCAATATCATTCCGCCGAGAACAGGTGCTATCATCGCCATTGCCCAAGCCTTTGTTATGTGTCCCACGGCTATTATTATAATATTGTACGACCCGAGGGCATAAGCCAATGCTGCCACTACGGATATAAGCGGTTTTGCACCCATCGAAACCATGAAAACATAGAATCCCAACATCAATAAGAAGACTATGCCGACCGAAAAGGAATAACTGCCCAGGGTGATGGGTGTGGCAATCGTTTTGAACATGTTATAACTTTCGGGCATCACCAACTGGTAGGCAGGCATTCCTGAAAACATGCCGTCCGTCCAGCCTGCTCTTTCACCGGTTGCCTTTTCGTAGTCTGCCAAATCCTTGCTTCCGCCCTCAAATTGGCTCATATCGCTTTGTACTATCTTCTTTCCGTCCAATACAGGCGAAAAGTAAACAAAGCCAACGGCAATAAAGACCAACACTGCCGCTATGTGTGGTAAGATTTTTTTGTAATTGAATTTCATAATCCGTTCGAAATGTGTAAAACGCTGCAAAGGTACAAATTTAATCCGTATGTACCGATTGGGCGGTTTGTTTGGGCGGAATAATGTTCTGATGTTTTCATTTTGTACCTTTGCACGCATTTTCAAACAGTCTATATGAAAAGATACAATATCGTTCTGCCCGCCCTGCTTGTGGTTTTGCTTTTTGTCAACACGCTTTACGCACAAGACACCGTGATTACTCTCGAACCCGTTGAAGTAAAGTCGCCGGCTTTCAAGTATTCCTCGCAATTACGGCAGGAGGCAGTTTGTGCCGATGTGTATTCCATGGACTTTATGGAAAAGAACGGCATAAACGATATAAAGTCGTTGGCAAACATCACGCCCAATCTGTTTATTGCAGACTATGGTTCAAAGATGACTTCGAGCATTTATGTTCGCGGCTTGGGAACAAGGGTCGACAATGCCGTGATGGGATTGTATTTTGACGGCGTTCCGATTCTGAATAAAAGCTGTTTCGATTTTGCTTTATGGGATTTGGAAAGGATTGAAGTATTGAGGGGTGTTCAGAGTTGCCTTTTCGGACAAAACACCTTGGCGGGGGTGATAAACGTAAACAGCCTCTCTCCCATGGATTTTCAAGCTTACCGAGGCGAAATAGGGTTTGCGTTCCCTTTTTCATTCAATGCAAAGTTGTCCGTTTACGAAAAGCCTGCCGAGAACAAGGCTTTTTCGGCTTCTATATATTATAGGAAAGACGACGGCTTCTTCGAAAACAGCTATAACAAACAAAAATGCGACAAGAGTGAAGACATGGGATTGCGTTTGCGTTTTGTGTTCAAGCCGTCCGAGAAATCGACATTGGACAACTCCTTGAACATTGCCAACCTCAACCAAGGCGGTTATGCTTATGCCGAATATGACCCTCTCTTGCACAAAAGCATGCCGATAGCCTACAATGACACTTGTTTCTATAAGCGTTTCAATCTCCTCGATGCACTGCGTTTCTCTCGCAAAGGGGTGAAAGTGAATTTCGAAAGCAACACTTCTTTGCAAATTCTGTCCGACAAAATGTGCCTTGACCAAGATTTCACGCCCAAGAGCATGTTTACGCTTACCCAGGCAAGTTCAGAATATGCCTTAACCGAAGAAATACTGCTTTCCAATGCCGAAACCGGTTCATGGAATTGGACTTTGGGAACCTACGGATATGCAAAACTTTTGGATTTGTCTGCCCCGGTGCTATTCAAGAAAGACGGCGTGAGCGAATTGATACTCAATAACATCAACCGAGGCATAGGGAGCATGTTCCCCGGTGCCGAAATGCAGTTTGCCCAAAGCGAATTTCCGATAGAAAGCGACTTTTCCTACCCCCGTTATGCCCTTTCATTTTTTGGCAGAACGGATTACACACTCGGCAGTTTCAAAGCCCTTTTCGGTTTGAGGTTGGAAATGGAACGGACTAACTTTTCGTATGATTGCAGTGCGGATTTGGATTACCGCTTTACGCTCACGATGAACAACTTCAAGCACTTGTCGAGTTCCCTCTCCGGAAAGGATTACCAGAACACCCTTGTCTTGCTGCCGAAGTTGGGTTTGGTGTATGACTTGGGCAAAGGCAATAACTTGTTCTTGTCCTTGGGAAGAGGATACAAGTCGGGCGGCTTCAATACCCAAATGTTCTCGGACGTTATGCAAAACAAAATGAAACAAGACTTGATGAACGCCTTGGGGTTAAGCCTTGCGGACGACTCTCCGGAATATTCGGTGAGCGAAGTCATACAATACAAACCCGAATATACAGATGACATAGATTTGGGAACTCATCTGACATTAGGAAAAGCCGATTTGGATTTGAGTCTTTTTTATATGCTTTCGTCCAATCGGCAGATTACCGTTTTTCCTCACGGTCAAACAACAGGCAGAATGATGACCAACGCCGGCAAAAGCCGAAGCTATGGAGCCGAAGCCTCATTCCGTTTCAGCCACAAAGGCTTCGAAATATTCGCAAGCTACGGTTACACAAATGCAAAATTCGTTGAGTACAACGACAACAAACAATCCTACAAAGGCAAGTACGTTCCCTATTCGCCGCAACACAACCTATCCGTCATTTTGGGCTACACGCAACAGCTGAACGGCAAAACATTCGACAACATAAGGTATTCGCTCAACTATCTTGCTGCCGGAAAAATCTATTTCGACAATGCAAACGAAATAGAACAACCCATTTACCACGTACTGTCGGCAAACATAGGGCTGAAACAAGGAATATACGAATACAAGCTATGGATAACGAACATGCTCGGCAGCGATTACTTGTGCTTTTACTTTCAATCGATGGGCAATCACTTCGTTCAACAATCCAAACCACTGCAAGCCGGCATCACCCTGTCGATAGACCTCTGAACCACCGGCACAAAACACCTCACAAAGCCGACCGACACAAACGAAAGGCAATCAAACCTTTAACGAAAGGCTGATTCATTTTGTCGAATCAGCCTTTCATTTTTTTGAATCAGCCATTCGTTTTTACGAATCGGCGTTCTGTTTTGTTATGACGAAAGAAACGGAGGTTACATCATCATTTCCATTCGCTGTTTCAAAGCATTGACCAAGGTATCGGCAGCCTTTGCCAATTTTCCCTTTATCATCACCGCCATTATCTGCGGTGCGTCAAGTTCGATGACTGCCGTAACATTACATTTGTAGGCATCTGTTTTTTCGAAATTCAGATTCAAGACAAAATTAAAGGGTATTGAAGACTGCACATCGGGATTGCTTGCCACGCTTATTCTTTCGTAAGGAAACCGACCTATGATTTTCAACCCGAAATCGCCCATTCCTTTTATAGTGAAACTGCACTTATCCTCGGTTGCCTTGAAGTTCTCTATTTTATCGTTAGCCATAAGCGAGAAATTGGAGAAATTGCCGACGTGATCAAACACAAACTCCACATTTCTTCCGATTTCCGTTTTTTTACTCTCTGCCTTTACCATATAGCATCAAAATAAAGGGCGTTACAATGCTCTTCGCATAACGCCCTGCGTAATTAAACCAAAAAACATTACTTATTCATTCTCTGCTCCGACCACAACTCCGGATTTTTCCTCCATTCGGTCAACGAGACAAGGTCTTCCTGTTTGATGAAGTTCTCTTCTGCCGCTATGTCGATGAGGGTGTGATAGTCCGTTATTGTATTCAGAATCACATCATTTTCTTCGAAAGCCTTTTGTGCCACCTCCAAGTTGTAGGTAAAGATGGCTGCCATTCCCTTTACGGAACAGCCTGCTTCACGAAGCGTTTGCACCACTTGCAAACTGCTTTTGCCGGTAGAAATAAGGTCTTCTATCACCACTACCGACTGTCCGCTTTTCAAATCTCCCTCTACTTTGTTTCCCAAACCGTGCTTCTTTTCTTCGGGTCTTACGTATACGAAAGGCTTTCCAAGGTCTTGTGCAACCAATACGCCTTGCGCAATTCCACCCGTTGCAACACCTGCAATAACATCAACATCGGCAAACTGCTCGCTGACGATTGCAACAAACTGTTGGCGAATGAACGTTCTGATGTCGGGGTACGACAAAGTAACCCTGTTATCACAATAAATAGGAGACTTTCTTCCCGAAGCCCAAGTAAAAGGGCTTTCATTATTCAATTTTATTGCTTTAATTTGCAATAAAAATCGAGCCGCTTGTTCGGCCGTTTCTTTACTCAAAATCATGATGCAAAGGTACGATATTTTCAACAAACACAACAGGGTTTGCATAGTAAATGCCTCTTTTGTTCAATTTGTTTCAGAAAACGAAAGAGTGGTGGAGTGCAACGAGAAGAACGTCGATTCCATTGATTTTGCGGAATTTTTCAAGAAGGATTGCCGTGAGAACATCACAATTATTGTTAAAAGTTTGCCCGTTCCTGAGGTCTTTGAAAGGGCTGTCAGCGGGTTGTTTTTTGTGCGTGCGGCAGGCGGATTGGTACGCAACGAAAGAAATGAATACCTCTTCATTTACCGAAGAGGACATTGGGATTTGCCGAAAGGACATTGGGAAGAGGGTGAAAGCATAGATTACACCGCAATAAGGGAAGTGGAAGAGGAAACGGGCTTAAAAAATCCGAAATTGAGCAAAAAACTCGGTCTTACCTTCCACGTGTACAGCATGAACAACAGGCAGGAAATCAAAGAAACACATTGGTACGACATGTTTGCAAAGGCAAGCGAGCATGTAGTGCCTCAAAAAGAGGAGGGCATTGAACGTGTCGAATGGCTTTCAAAAGAAAAAATCGAAAGCCTCGGAAAACTGATTTATCCCTCGTTAAGACATTTTCTTGCGGGCATCGGCTTTTCTTTCGATTAGGAACTGTTGAGTTACACGGCTTCTTTGTTCTATCAAAACATTGTAAAGCTCTATGTTTATGGCTTTTGCCAACGAGTCGGCTTCGTAGTGGCGGATTGTTATAAGCTCCAGTGAGTTGTTGTACCGCACATTGTAGTTCTGTTGCAAGGTTTCCATCAGTTCTTGCAGCAGGTTGTCGTTTTGATCAAAGCAAACAGAAAAACTCAAAGCGGAATTTTGCATCATGTTCACCTTGATTCCGAAAGAAGAAAGCACATCGAATATCGTCGACACCTTGTCCTCTGCAATGAAAGAGAAATCCTTTGGAGATATTGACAAGAGAGTCTGATTGTTTTTGAAGATATAATTCGGCACTTTGGGAATCGGATTTTCGCAATCCGTTATAACGCTACCTTGTTCGTGCGGGGCATTGAAACTTTTTACATAAAGCGGAATGCTTTTGTTCTCTAAGGGCTTTACAGTTTTAGGGTGTATTATGGAGGCTCCGTAATAGGCAAGCTCCATAGCCTCTTTGTATGGAACACTTTCGAGCTTCCGGGTGTTCTTCATGCGTTTCGGATCTGCATTCATAAGTCCCGACACGTCTTTCCAAATGGTCATGCTCTCCGCATCGGTACAATAAGCAAATATTGCTGCCGAAAAATCGGAGCCTTCCCTGCCGAGAGTGCTGGTGTATCCTTCTTTCGTTGAACCGATAAAGCCTTGTGTCAGAACGGTTGCCCGATCGGATAAAATCGGAATCAAACCTCGGCAAATACATTCCTTTGTTTTAGTCCAAAGAATGTCTGCATTGCGAAAATTGTTATCCGTCTTGATGAACTCTTGTGCAGGAACGTGTTCATGCGAAAAGCCTATCGAGTTCATGTATGCGGAAATAATGCTCGTCGAAATACGCTCTCCGTAAGAGACTATGCTGTCGTAAAGAAAATCATAGTCGTTCGGATTCAGCGTGAGCATTTTTTCGCGACACTCAGCCATGAGACCACTTATCAATTCCTTGCACTCAGCCTTCGCATCTTCGGTTTCGAACAAATCCTCCGCAATATCAAGATGGTAATGCAGCAGTTTGTCGAACTCTTCCTCATTCACGATTTTTTCGGAGTGCCAAAGATTGACAATCCTTTCCAAGGAATTGGTAGTCTTTCCCATTGCCGAAACGACAACTATGCGTTTCTTCTTCTCGTTTTGCAAGATGGAAACAACATTCCTCACAGCCGAAGCACTGTTTACCGAAGCCCCGCCGAATTTTTCCACATATATACCGTTCATATCCCCCTTATTTGGTCGGCAAATCTACAAAAAAATATCCGTCTTCAAGTTTTATTTTGTCGTAAAAGGCTTTTTTCGTACCTTTGCCCGATATTTGACAGATATGGCTGCAAAAAATAGGAATAAATCGTTCACTCTGTGGAGTGCAAACTTCTCCACGGTTTTGAGCATCTCGCTTGTGATGTTTTTGTTGGGCTTCATAATGTTGTTCATCTATCACACCTACAACACAAGCAAACAAATGAAGGAACAAGTCTCCTTTACCGTTTATTTGAACCTCGATACCACGGAACAACAAGCCTTGGAATTGGAAAGCGAAATAAAGAAGAACAACCGGGTTAAGTCTACCCAATACATATCCTCCGAACAGGCTGCAAGAATGATGAACAAAGTCATGGGCGATGACCATCTTGCCGTTTTGGATTCGGTCAATCCTTACCAGGCTTCGATAGAAGTCTACCTCAAGGCACAGGCTCTAAAAATTTCTGAAATAAAGCAGTTCATTCTTGCCGTAGAAGCAAAGGACATTGTGGACGTTGTGGATTACCGCCACGACCTTGTAATGGATATAAACGACATTGTCTACAATGTGAGTGCCTTTATATTTGTTCTCTTCCTTTGTTTGCTTTTCATAGCAATAACATTGATAAACCACACCATAAGACTTACCATCAACAGCAAGCGTTTGCAAATCCGTTCCATGGAATTGGTTGGGGCAAAAACAAGTTTCATTCGTCGTCCTTTTGTATCCCGAGGGGTGGTATTGGGACTTGTTGGAGCTTTTGTGGCAGACTGCTTGTTGACGGGTGTGCTTTATTGGCTTTATTCAAGCATAAAAGGCTTGGTTTTGGCGGAACACATAAAGGTTTATGCACTTGTCGGCATCATAATAGTAATATTGGGCGTTTTGCTTTCGTTTACCTTCACCTATATCGCCGTAAAGAAAAGCATGAACCTGAAAAGCAGCAAATTATACAGATAACAACTTAATGTGATGAAAAAAGAAATTGACAATAAGGAGACCGAAAAAAGAGATTTCGTATTCGGTAAGGAGAATTACATCATAATGGTGGTTGGATTGGTTGTTTTGGCAATCGGCTACATACTTCTGAGCGGAGGAGGCAGCAACGACCCCGACCAATTCAGCGAGGCTTTGTTCAACAGTCGCAGAATGCTTTGGGCTCCAATCTTCATAGTGGGAGGATTGGTCATAGAGGTGTATGCAATCATGAAAAAAGCAAAATAGGAGATGGATACATTACAGGCAATCATTATTTCTATAGTGGAAGGCTTGACCGAGTTTCTTCCTGTCTCTTCCACGGGACACATGATTATTACTCAGGGGCTTTTAGGCGTTAAAAGCGATGATTTTGTCAAGCTCTTCACCGTCTGCATTCAGTTTGGAGCAATACTTTCGGTTCTTGTGATTTATTGGAAACGCTTTTTGCAATCGTGGAGCTTTTATTGGAAGTTGCTTGTCGCCTTTTTGCCTGCCGCAATCGTGGGATTATTGGCAGGAGATTTGATTGACAGTTTTCTTGAGAATGTTTGGATAGTTGCCTCCATGCTTGTGATAGGCGGCGTCTTCATGTTGTTCGTGGACAAATGGTTCAACAAACCGGACGAAGACCAAACCATAACATACAAAAAGAGTTTCAAGATAGGTTTGGCTCAATGCATTGCAATGATTCCCGGTGTCAGCCGCTCAATGGCTACAATCGTCGGTGGTATGAGCCAAAAGCTTTCTCGCAAAACAGCTGCCGAATTTTCGTTTTTTCTTGCCGTGCCTACCATGGCAGCCGCTTCAGGGTACAAACTCTTGAAAGCCTTTTTGGCTGATGGCGGAACGGAAATGCTTGTCGAGAATTTGCCGACCTTGCTTTTGGGAAACCTTGTGGCATTTGTTGTAGCGATACTTGCCATTAAGTTCTTCATCAGTTTCCTTGCCAAGTATGGTTTCAAGGCATTCGGATATTACAGAATTGTAGTCGGATTGCTTATTCTTGTATTGTTGTTCTGTGGTATACCTTTGGAGGTTGCGTAATGTTATCAGACCTTGAACAAGGCGGATACATACTGCTGAACAAACCTTATACTTGGACGTCTTTCCAAGCGACCAAAAAGGTGCAGTATGTCCTCAAAAGACATTTCGGAGTAAAGAAAGTAAAAATCGGACATGCCGGAACGCTCGACCCTTTGGCTACCGGCTTGCTTATATTGTGCGTAGGCAAATACACTAAACGAATAGAGGAATATCAGGCAGGGGAAAAGGAATACACCGGAACAATATTCCTTGGAGCCACAACCCCGAGTTTCGACAAAGAAAAGCCCGTCGACTGCACTTTTCCTGTCAATCATATAAGTGAAGATGCCATAAGGCAGACTGCAAGCTCCTTTCTCGGAGAACAAATGCAGGTTCCGCCGGTCTTTTCTGCCGTAAAGATAAACGGTGTGAGGGCTTACGCCAAGGCAAGAGAGGGAAAAGAGGTCAAAATGCGTGAACGCCCTATAACGATACACGAGTTCGAAATCACCGACATAAGAATGCCGAAAGTAGACTTCCGCATACGTTGTTCCAAAGGCACATACATACGTTCCATAGCAAGGGATTTCGGTTTGCGACTGCAAAGCGGAGCATACCTCACCGCACTTTGTCGCACACGAATAGGCGATATGCGATTGGAAGATGCAAAAACGCCCGAGCAAATACAAGCCATGTTCCCCATAAAACCCGAAGCCTCACTTTCGCCTGCCGAATAGAGCATTGCCTTTCCCCTTTCGTCCTTTCCAAAGCAGAACAGAGACAAGTCTGCACCTGTCTCCGTTATCGCTGTTTATCGTCCAATAAATCTTCTCGCCGATTCGCCGCAAGCGAATGGCTGATTCAAAAAATTCTTTCGCCGATTCATTTTTCTGAATCAGCCATTCGTTTTCGCCAAAGGGCTATGCCGTCAACCGGTTGACAAACCCGCAGGTGCAGAACAAAGCAATCGGAGCTGTTTTCAAGAGAAAACAACTCCGATTGCCTGTGAGAATCCGCTCCAAAGAGCTTATTTGCCAATGTATTTGACCGCTCCCGTTGCTGCATCGAAAATCAGTTGCGATGGCGAAGAGAGCATGTAGGAGGTTTGTCCGAATTGAGACATTTCAAGCGTCTTTCGCAATATCTTTTCTCCATAAGACACCGACACCTCCACCTGTTCCGGTATGCAATAGTACACACCTACGCCTTTTTTGGCTATGGTGCGTTGCAACTTTTCGTCCTTTTCCTTTTGAGCCTCTATTTTAGTGTATTCTTTTGTCGTGTTGAGGCTGTGAAGATTTGCTATGATGGTAGGCATATCGCCTTTGTAAGAAAGAGGCTTTGCTCCTTCTTGCTCCGAGAACTTGAATATTCCCACCAACAAATCCTGCTCGACGATGAGCGGCTTTTGCGGTATGACGCAAAAGGTATAGTGCAACTCTTCGCTTACTCTCTCCCCTGCAAAAAGAGCAACATAAGCATCTATCATGGCATCGAACTGTTTATACATATATTCCACCGTTGTGTTCATATATGTACCGTCCATGCTTCCAGAAAGAATGTCCATCTGTCTTTCTCTTAGTTTTTCTATTTGCTTTACGGCTTTCTCCGGTGTCAGAGTCGGCATAGCTTCAAGCATTCCGAGGGAAAGCATACGGTGTTCGAAAGTCGGTTTCACATGAACAAGCGTATCGCATTGGGAATTATGCATTCTCTTTTGGGGTCTGCCTCCCTGGCGTTTGCAATCGTGCGGCTTTTCTGTGTCTTTGTTAATGCTTAGAAGCATTCCGTTTTCGCCCAACTGCACATCCACATTACCGTTCGTTGCAAGGAAATAATTGTAACGACTGTCGGCAACGGCACGCGAACGCAACTTTATGTCCTTTATGCGATAGCTCACCCCGTCCTTTATGATTATGTTTTTCAGTCCCAACATGTAGGAATAATCTGCATAACAGCCTTTGTATTCCGTAATTTTCTCCACACACACATCAAAGACCAATTCCGTCTGAGGAAGAGAATAATAAACCCCTTTGCTTTCGAAAGGCATCTTATCCAATGTGTAGGACTTGTATTCCTGTGCCGAAAGGCTTGATGTTGCAAAAGCAACGCAGAGCAGCAATGCCGCTCCTAAGAATAACTTCTTCATGATATTCGTTTTTTTATTTGTTGATTGTTATTACTCC
Organism: uncultured Bacteroidaceae bacterium; assembly: GCA_964606345.1. Taxonomy (GTDB): domain Bacteria; phylum Bacteroidota; class Bacteroidia; order Bacteroidales; family P3; genus Onthomorpha. The sequence goes on from CAZSFV010000019.1 coordinate 28,304, forward strand.
TGTTTTACCCGTCTCTGAGTCTTTTACCATGCAATAAGCCTGTCCGGCACTGCGGTATATGGTCAACAACGGCACAAGCGACTGTGCATTCACCGCCTTTGGAAGCTCTATGGTTTGCAATACGTTATATGACTTATCCAACACCAAAATACTGTTACCCGTTGCTGCAAAAGATATACCGTTTACAAAACCGCCGAGAGCGTCAAAGGTTTTGTCGGTAAGAGGTTTGAAATCCTCCGAATCGAAATACGACCAGCCTTTTTCGGTTTTTGCACATATAATGCCGTCTCTATCCGAACCTATAGACAAAAAGCCTGCCGGGATTTTCTTTCCGCCGACATAGAGTCGCTCTTTCTTCTTGTCGACCTTATATTCTATGTAGTTGCCAAAAGCCAAAACCGATTCACATCTCGGAAAGTCTATTATGCTGCCGTCGTTACACAAAAGTTTTGAACCCTTCTTGTAAGAGTAAAAAGCTATCAACTCTCCGGTATTGGATAAGCGAGCTTTTTCATAGTTGAAATCCACAATCACCTTATTGTTGAAATCGACCGCACCCCACTTCTTGCCTTTTCTGACACATATACAGTTGCCGACTATGCCCAAAACCTCATCATACTGAGGCATCACAAGCCATTGACCGTTGCTTCCGTACAATCCGTAAGACAAATCCTGCTCCACAAGCAGGCTGAGACCGCCTTGTTCGTTTTGTATCAAATCCAACACCATGCCCTCAAACTCTACAAGCCTCTGATTTCTTGTATTCAAAACATAGGACATCAATCCGGAAGTGGCAACAAAGAACGTATCGGTTCTTATCACTATTCTGACATCATCATATTTCGGTTCTACATAAACAACATAGTCCGCACCGAGTACACCCTTCTTTGTATTTTCGGTTATGCTGTAATAGTTCGGATAATCCGTCGGTTCTATCACCTGATACAAAGGCTGCACAAGCAGAGTACCCTCATCGGAGAACAGAGCCTGCGAACCGCCGGAAGTAAACGCCTTTATAAAGATACCCTTCTTCGTTTTGAAAGTAAGGAAATCCACAAATTGGGGATTGGTCTTGTATTTACCCTCGGCATCGAGCAAACCATACACAGGAATACCGTCATTGCCATACATCTGATAGGCGTACAATTTTCCCGCAACCAAGGTTTCCAACGAGTTGTATTGCGTTTCCACCGTTGTTTCGCCCTTGGAGTTTACCATTCCGTACAAACCGTTTTTCTTAACAATGACCGCCTCCCCTATTCTCGAAACTATTTCAAGGCTGTCGCCCAAAAGAGGTTTGATTTCTTTGTTTATCAGTTTTAGACGACCGTTCTGCACAACCACACACGAGCCATTGTCGAACAGATTCAGCTGTGTCTTGTCATCGGTATAGGTTTCAAGTTCCAAGGGATAAGATGCCTTTGCCAAAATCCTGCCATCAACATCCGCAAAACCCGCCTTGCCGTTTTGAACAAAGGTTATCACCCCGTCTCCGAGGGCGTCTATGTAATCGTATTCACAAGCCAACACCTGCTCATTGCCCTTCACCACACCCCATTGCCCGTTCTGCTTGACCGCAAAATACTTTCCGTCCAAGGACTGCACAGAATCATATTGTATGGCTACACTCAAACTCACTATATCGCTTTGCGCATTCAACGACCAGGTCATAAGACCGAACATTGCAAAGCCCAATATTCTTTTTATTCTCATATGCTGTTTTCAATTACTTATTCACTCAATGCAGGTTCCTGTTGCGAAAGACAGTGAAAGCTTCCGAGTCCCCAGATTATGTCCGTGGAATCTATTCCCACTATTCGCCTGCCCGGGAAAAGGCTTTCTATTATGCAGAGTGCCTTTTCGTCGTTATCGCAACGGTAAGTCGGAACGACCACAAGCCCGTTGGCAATGTAGAAGTTTGCATATGAAGCCGGCAACCTTGTATCGTCCCAAATCACCGGCGAAGGCATTGGCAGCTCCACTACATTCAACTGCTTGCCGTCCTGCAAACGAGCCTTGTTCAGCAAAGCCAGATTCTGCTGTAAAGCTTCGTAGTTCTCGTCATGGACATTTGTCTCGACAGCCGTTACAACCGTATCCTCGTTCACAAACCTCGTCATATCGTCTATGTGTCCGTCTGTGTCGTCTCCCTCTATGCCGTCGCCCAACCAAATAACATTTTCAACATTATAGTATTGGCACAACTTCTCTTCTATTTCGGCTTGCGACAACAAAGGATTGCGATTTTTGTTCAGAAGACAAGACACAGTGGTCAGCAGACTGCCCTTGCCGTTCACCTCTATCGAACCGCCCTCCATCACTATGTGCGGACGGAAAACCTCAAAGCCTGCCTCCTCTGCTATTTTACCCGGTATGAGATTGTCTTGCTCACATGGGTATTTGCCTCCCCACGCATTATAATCCCAATCCACTATTGCTTTCTGGTTTGCCTTGATTACAAATGCCGGACCGTGGTCTCTGCACCATGCATCGTTTGTTCTGAAAAAGTGAAATACCACATTGGACATGTCTGCCCTCAAAGCCTTCAGCTCTTCGCTCACCCTTTCTTTTGAAGCCTCGTCTTCAATGTTTATGTTCACCCTCTCGCCTTTCGATAATTCGGCAATGAATCGGTTGTAGTTCGGAAATATGCTGTCAATCTTTCCGGGCCATGAGTTTTCGTTATGCGGGTAACTTAACCATGTGCTATCGTGTCTGTGCCATTCTGCGGGGAAACGAAACCCCAAATCTTTCGGTGTCTTCATCGTCTTCTTTCGATAATTCATTCATCAATAAACCTCTTGCATATATTGCCGTAAGAGTCTATTCTTCTGTCTCTCAAATACGGCCAATGTTTGCGGTAGTGGTCGCTCAGGGCAAGATCCAACTCGATGACTGCCGTTTCTTCCTCTTTGTGAGATGCCTTGTAAAGCAAGCTGCCAAAAGGATTGGAAACAAAGCTGCCACCCCAAAACAACATATCGCCCTCTCTTCCTACTCTGTTAACCGAAACGGTATGCACTCCGTTGGCAATGGCATGAGAACGCTGTATGCACTGCCAAGCCTCGTATTGCTCCTTGTTTGTCGCTTCATCTTGCTCACATGCCCAACCGATTGCGGTAGGATAGAACAATATGTCGGCACCCATGAGCGATGTTATCCTGCTTGCCTCCGGATACCATTGATCCCAGCAAATCAAAACACCAATCTTTGCAAACTTTGTGTTGAAAACCTTATACCCCATATCGCCGGGAGTGAAGTAAAACTTCTCATAGTATCCCGGATCGTCGGGAATGTGCATCTTTCTGTATTTTCCGAGGTATGTTCCATCGGCGTCCAAAACCGCAGTGGTGTTGTGATACAATCCTTCAGCCCTTTTCTCAAAAAGCGAAGCCACTATAACCACACCCAATTCCTTTGCCAAGGCAGATAAACGCTCCGTTGTTGCACCGGGTATGCTCTCTGCCAAATCGAAATTGGCATAATCTTCCACATCACAAAAATACAACGATGCAAACAACTCTTGCAAACAAACTATATTAGCACCCTTTTCAGCCGCTTTGCGGATTTGTTCCTCCGCCTTGCGAAGGTTGGTCTCTTTATCCTTGGTACAGCTCATCTGCACCAAACCTACATTTACTTTCATATCTTTTCCTTTTTACCGAATACCGATTGGCTCAAAATCAAGCCTCCCGTAACAATCAATATGCCCGCAGCCTTTGTCCAAGTCAGTTCCTCCTGTCCCATGAATACGGCAAATATTATGGTAACCACAGGTATGGCGTTTGTAAACACACTGACCTTCATCATTGAAATCAACTTTGCCCCGTAGCCGTACAACATAAAAGCCCCCGAGGAACACAACAAAGCCAACAACAGCAAAGCCCCTGCCGCTTCATAAGACCATTGCACAAACGGCAAAGCCTTCAAATCGAACAACAAAAAGCAGGGCAGAAACAAAATCGCCCCCACAAGGTTCTGATAGGACGTTATGGTAATCGGACTGTATTTCGAAATCAACCTTGAGAGCATTACCGTATACCCCGCTGCCGAAACCACTGCCAAAAGCAGCAACAGCACTCCCCTCACATCGACCGAAAAGCCCAAACTGCCGTTCATGCTCATCAAACAAATACCTACAATCGATAGCAATACCCCAACAATGAGGTTACCCTTTATTTTCTCGCCGTTAAACAGCCAAAGAGCAATCGGATTAACCACCGGAAGGGTTGCAATCATTATGGAGGCGAAGCTCGCATCAACAAACTTCATGCTGAAATTCTCACCTATGAAATACATAAACGGTTCGAAGAACGCCAATGCAACGAAAGCAGGCAAATCCTTACGTTTCACCCTCTCCAACTTGCCTGCCAACGAGAAAAAGGCAAACAAAACCAGTGCCGAAACGGACAAGCGAACAAACAGAATGAAAAACACCGGAAACGAAGCGGCAAGCAACTGCTTTGTCCACACAAAACTGATGCCCCAAAACAACATCGAAAAAATCACGGCTGCATAACCGTAAAGCGTTCTTTGTTTTCCCATTGTCCACGCAAAAATAAACAGAGTGCAAATTTCCGAAAAAAAAACGAATTACGCCTTTACCTCAATGACTTTTGCCAAAACCAAAGGCAAAACAAAAAGAACATGGCTCTATCTCGACAACATCTGCCAATCTATTGCCCATTGCCGAAAAGCACATTGCCTTAACCATTGTAACATCGCCCTCATCAACCCTCCGCACCCGCAACAATCAAACGAGTTCAACCCATTCTAAAAACCAAACGCCGAGTCGGTGAAAACGAATGGCTGATTCAACAAAATGAATGGCTGATTCAACAAAATGAATCAGCCAAAGAATTTTTTGAATCAGCCTTTCGCTCCGGACGAATCGGCGAAAGTTTGAAAGCAGACGGGGATTGCCTGCTTTGTGTGCGGTTTTTGGTGTTTCGTATTGTTGCTTAGGATAAGCTGATGTGCGGACTATTCTTGCGAATACTTAATCCAATCGCCATCGACTGCCAAAAGGCGGCAAAGGTTCAGTGCTTCTGTGGGGGCTTGTCTGTTGTCGGTTTCCACAAGGCTGTAATCTATGTGGTCGCTTATGTGTTCTATGTCTATCGGCGGGGTGAGGTCTTGGTGAATGAAGCCTTTGACCCTCATGTTTCGGCAAGGGGCTTGAATGTTGGAATAGTGGGTGGTAACCACGGCAAGGCTTGACTGCATGCTGCAGACCTTTATGAAGCCTTCCACGAGTTTCTTTCCCTCGACTGGGTTGGTTGTTCGTGCAAGTTCATCGACCAAGACGAGGTGTCTGCCGCCTTGTCGCATGGTTTTTATGATATTGTCCAATGTTTTGATTTCCCATGCAAAGGAGGACAAGCCTTGTTCTTCGTTCTGCCCGTCGCCTATGCTGCACTGCACACTTTCGACCAAACAAACCTCGCCGCTTTCGCAGGCAAGAAAGAAACCGTATTGCAGCAACAGCTGATTCAATGCAAGGGTTTTCAGTATGACGGTTTTGCCTGCCATGTTTGCACCGGTTATCAGCAGAACCCTTTCGTCGATTTGCACGTCTATATCTTGATAACGCCTGCCGGATTGCCTCATGAGGGCTTTCACCACGGGGTGAAACATGTTGCGGTATTTTATTTCTGCCTTTTGACTGATTGAAACCTTGTTCAAGTGCAAGTCTTCCGCCAACAGGGCTTTGGCAAATGCCACGTCTGTTTGTGCAATGCTTTCTATTGCTTGTTTTATTTTCGGCAGCATCGGACTGAGACGGCAACACAGCTCTGTTCTTACCTTGTCTTCCAATTCCAAACACTCGGAATAAAGTCGGCTGATTGTCGCTTGGTCGCTCTCTTGCTTTGCTTTTTCCCATTGTTGTCGCTTTTCAGCCAATTCATCGGAATAGGCGGAATAGATATAGAAGCGGGGCAGTTCGAGTTTTTCGGGATCCAAAAGGTTTATTGCCTCTTGCAGATCGGGCAAAGGCATGAGCGAAGAAGCAAACAGCTTGCTTATCTTCTTTATGTTTATGCAGAATACTTTCAATTCAAACAGCCCGACATCGTCTGCCGTTTCGCCTTGCTCGATCAGTCGCAGCGTTCCGCTTATGTCGCACACCTCGTGCATCAGACAAAAAAAATGGTGCAGCGATTGCTCGCTCATTGATTTTTTGAACGCCATACACTCCTCCATTTTCGCCCACTGTTGTTCTATCCATTCGCAAGAGTGCGAAAATTCGGTGTCCGCCAACAACTTTCTGCCCATTGAGGTCTGCAACTCCATTTGGGAATAGATTGTTTTCAAAGAAGGATACTCGGCAACGGCTTGTTGAAATCTCATTTCTTTATATGGTTTTGATGTTGTAAATATCTGCCGGTATGGCTTTGCGCAAAGCGTCGAGCATTTTCTCGTTATCGAAATTGTAACCTGTTGGCGATATGGGGTTTGCCGTGATGGCAATAAGGTTTGCCGGATAGAGTACGCTCAATCTGCCTCCTCGGCGAATGAACAGCCGTATGCTTTCGGGTGAAGCGAAGTTCTTGGTAAAGTCTTTGATGATAATCTCCGTTTTATCGGTCTCTTTCTGCGAAAGAACAAAGCGCATGAATTTTTCATTCAGCACTCCCGAAATATAAATCGTTCTTCCATGAGAAAAAATCACGTCTTTATATTTCTCTATCATCAAAAGGGACGGTATTTCCAAGGCTATAACCTGTCCTTCTGCCACGGCATACACTCCGCTTTCCTTTTGCTTCAATTCCGCCGTCTCTTTGCCGCTGTGTTCGGGCAGGCGGATAAGTTCATAAGTGAAAAGCGTTTTGTTGACCATCGTTTGCAGGGAGGCACTCACCGCCGCACCAGTCGACAACACCATTGCTTCGGTTATGCATGGCGAGCCGAAGCTCATTCTCGACAATGCCCCGTCTATCAAACAAAGGTCTACCTTTTTCGAGAGCCTGTCGATGAACTCTTTCAGCCCTTTGGTATCGCTCGGTCCTGCCAAAAGCACCTTTCCGTCGCTTATTGCTTCTGCCGTTATCAGTCTTCCCAAGGCTGTAGTGCGCAGGCTGACCTCTTCGATGCAGCTTACAATTTCCCTTTGCAGGTAAAGAGCTTGTGCGGTTACGAATTTGGTACCTTTATATATATGTATTTCCGGCTTGGAGGTTTGGGTTACTTGGTCGATTTGCTCACCGTCTATGCCTATGGAGCTGATGGCAATCGTTGTATCAGAAAAAGAGCGGAGACGACCCAACACATAGTTCAGTGTTTGGGTCTTCCCCGCATTTTTTTCCATTCCGACAAAGGAAACACTCTTGTATCCGAGCAACTTTTCTACAAAAGGCATTCCGTCTGTCGCTTAAAGACTAATGTTTCTTGTTTCTTTCGTGACGTGCAAGGTGGGCAGGTTCCATTGAAAGCTGGTCTCCGCGAAGCAACTTGGCTACTCCGTCGTTCACTATCTCGCTTCCTTTCAAGAAATCCACATCGCATTCGCCCGGAACGTAGTTTTCGGGTTCTGTATACGTTGTTATAACTCCCTCAAAGTTTCTTAGAACCACTCTGTTTGGCGATTGGGAGATTACGTATTGAGGCATTACCGGAGTTTTTCCGCCACCGCCGGGAGCGTCTACAACGAAGGTTGGAACGGCATAGCCCGAGGTATGTCCTCTTAGGTTTTCCATTATCTCCAATCCTTTGGATACCGGTGTGCGGAAGTGTTCCAATCCCATCGACAAGTCGCATTGATAGATGTAGTACGGTCTTACTCTCATCTTGACAAGCTCATGAACCAATTTTTTGAACACTCTGACATCGTCGTTCACGCCTCTCAACAACACGGATTGGTTACCCAATGGAATACCTGCATTTGCCAAACGTTCGCAAGCTGCTTTCGCATCGGCGGTGCATTCGTTAGGGTGATTGAAGTGGGTGTTCAACCAAATCGGATGGTATTGCTTCAACATGTTAACCAATTTGTCGGTGATTCGCATAGGGCAAACAACCGGTGTTCTTGAACCTATACGGATTATTTCCACATGAGGAATGGCTCTCAATCGCTTTATGATTGATTCCAACATGTCGTCGTTGACCATCAATGCGTCTCCACCCGAAAGAAGAACGTCTCTCACTTGCGGAGTTTTGGCGATATATTCTATACACTTGTCGATACGGTCTTGTGTAGACTCGCAGTCGTGCTGTCCTGCAAAACGACGACGGGTGCAATGGCGGCAATACATGGAACACATGTCGGTTATAAGGAACAATACTCTGTCCGGATAGCGGTGAGTAAGTCCGGGAGCCGGCGAATCCTCGTCTTCGTGAAGAGGGTCCAAAAGATCTGCCTCTGCCTGGTGAGTTTCCTTGCCCGTAGGTATGGCCTGGCGACGCACGGGGTCGTTGGGGTTGTTCACATCAATCAAAGACAAATAGTAGGGAGTGATTGCCATACGCAAGGTCTTCAATGCGTTAGCTACACCTTGTTCTTCTTCCGCCGTAAGGGAGATGTACTTTTTCAAGTCTTCCAAAGTCTCAACCCTGTTCTTCACCTGCCATTTCCAGTCGTACCATTGTTCGTCCGTAACGTTGGGGAACAATTCCTTTCTTCTGTTTACTTGCATATTATTGTTGGTTTATATTTTTTCGTCCTGCAAAGATATGTTTTTTTTGCGACACCACAAACTCAAAAGCAACACGACTTGCAACAATGAAAAACAATGTCGAGATGGTTCTCCCTTTCCGATGTCGACAAAGCCCTCTCGAAGCCGTTTGCCACCCGTTCGGAAAACCCTCATAAACAAGCCCTCCGACGAAAGGCTGATTCATTTTCACGAATCAGCCTTTCATTTTTTTGAATCAGCCAT
>CAZSFV010000020.1:0-3613 GCA_964606345.1 uncultured Bacteroidaceae bacterium
ACTGTTGCAGATGTAGTTTGGTTCGGGCATTGAAGTAAACAATACGTTCCTTATTCCATTTTCCAAATACCACACACTGCCGTTCGTGGAAGTCTATATCTTCACGGTTTAGTTTTACCAATTCACCAACACGAATACCCGTGGATGAAAGAAAGTCTATAATAGTAAGGTCTCGTTTGTTCGTGCAACTATCTCGAAGTTGTTCCAACTGTTCGTCAGAAAGCACCTCTTTTACAAGTGAATCTGTCTTAACTTTGTGAATGCGTCTTACCGGGCTTTTGGTGATATAGTCGTCTTCTTCCAGCCACGAAAAAATGGAAAAGAACAGAACCAGCAGCTCCACGCTCCCGCGTGGGGAGCGACTGCATGTTGGGCTTCGCCGCCTACAATGATGAAGTTTCAATCCACGCTCCCGCGTGGGGAGCGACAGCTTGTAGCGGTCAGAGTACTTGACCTTGTCAAAGTTTCAATCCACGCTCCCGCGTGGGGAGCGACTTTTGTAAATCAAAAAATGACGCTGAATAATACGGTTTCAATCCACGCTCCCGCGTGGGGAGCGACAAATGTGCCAACAACCAAAGTACCTTTTTTAGCTCGTTTCAATCCACGCTCCCGCGTGGGGAGCGACAGATAGGTCTTATTGTAGTCTTTATCAATCTTTTGTTTCAATCCACGCTCCCGCGTGGGGAGCGACGTTTCAGGCGTTTAGTCCGGATTTAGGTTACATGTTTCAATCCACGCTCCCGCGTGGGGAGCGACCGGCAGCCGAGTGTACAATGCGGATTCAGAAGCAAGTTTCAATCCACGCTCCCGCGTGGGGAGCGACGTCAGCAAAGACAAGAATATACTAAACAACTTTTAGTTTCAATCCACGCTCCCGCGTGGGGAGCGACTCTGATAATACTCTTATTCGTCAGCAAAGACAAGTTTCAATCCACGCTCCCGCGTGGGGAGCGACTGCTCCATCTCCTGTATATGGCGATGACGGAATGTTTCAATCCACGCTCCCGCGTGGGGAGCGACTCAGGTGTGGTTATACGAGGCGGTCGATTAGCAGTTTCAATCCACGCTCCCGCGTGGGGAGCGACCCTAAGTTGGCAAAGTACTTTGCCAACCGCAAACAGTTTCAATCCACGCTCCCGCGTGGGGAGCGACTCTTGCTCAAATTTATGGACAAGAATTAAGTAATGTTTCAATCCACGCTCCCGCGTGGGGAGCGACTGGTTGACAGCGGCTCTAAATTTATGTCGGCAATGTTTCAATCCACGCTCCCGCGTGGGGAGCGACCTTGGGGGCTTGCCCCCTTTTTTTAATATTTAAGTTTCAATCCACGCTCCCGCGTGGGGAGCGACGTCGTCAACCTCTTGTATCCGGCTTGGTTTATGCCGTTTCAATCCACGCTCCCGCGTGGGGAGCGACTTTGCTGATTGAGCGGTATCATAATTATAGCCAGTTTCAATCCACGCTCCCGCGTGGGGAGCGACAGGGAACACAGTTGGCATAAAGCGTAAACCAAAAGTTTCAATCCACGCTCCCGCGTGGGGAGCGACGCTTACTGTTTTTGTCAAACGCTCAAATTCCAGGCGGTTTCAATCCACGCTCCCGCGTGGGGAGCGACTGGAGGTTCCGAGGCCTTTCGCCGTTGCCGGCATGTTTCAATCCACGCTCCCGCGTGGGGAGCGACTCCGACCGCTATTTTCAGCGTCGATTCTCCATTGTTTCAATCCACGCTCCCGCGTGGGGAGCGACCTTATTTTGTAACTTTGACTTTTGCTCCTGAAAACGTTTCAATCCACGCTCCCGCGTGGGGAGCGACGGGCGAGAACTTCCATAATGGTTCCAGAGTTATTGTTTCAATCCACGCTCCCGCGTGGGGAGCGACTTTGGCTCGGCAACTGTTTTAAAGCGACCATCAGTTTCAATCCACGCTCCCGCGTGGGGAGCGACATACTACTCTACCCGCAACGTTACCTGTCGACGGTTTCAATCCACGCTCCCGCGTGGGGAGCGACGCCTCTTAATCCTCAATTCCGTATCGAGGATTTGTTTCAATCCACGCTCCCGCGTGGGGAGCGACGGGAAATAAGTGGGCATAAAACGCAAACCAAAAGTTTCAATCCACGCTCCCGCGTGAGGAGCGACTTAGGATTTCCTGTGAAGTGGCGTTACACATATGTTTCAATCCACGCTCCCGCGTGGGGAGCGACCTTGTGTGGTTGGATCAGTCTGCACAGTAATCTGAGTTTCAATCCACGCTCCCGCGTGGGGAGCGACCGCAAGAGCAACTAAGTGAAGAGCAAAAAATAATCGTTTCAATCCACGCTCCCGCGTGGGGAGCGACAGGTGTACCTGCAAAGTACCTGTAAGGTCGGAGGAGTTTCAATCCACGCTCCCGCGTGGGGAGCGACACCCTTGCTTTTCTTAAAGCCTTTCGATTTTTTTGTTTCAATCCACGCTCCCGCGTGGGGAGCGACCAATTACCTAACGACTACTTATGGATTATTAAAGTTTCAATCCACGCTCCCGCGTGGGGAGCGACATAGATAATACTCTTATTCGCCAACAAAGACAGGTTTCAATCCACGCTCCCGCGTGGGGAGCGACATCTCCATCGTGAAATAACTCATCTGGTATCTGTGTTTCAATCCACGCTCCCGCGTGGGGAGCGACTTGGTTATTTTTCTCTGTATTCTACCCGCGAGGAAGTTTCAATCCACGCTCCCGCGTGGGGAGCGACAAAATTGGATAAGCAGTTGCGAAGAATATTAAAAGTTTCAATCCACGCTCCCGCGTGGGGAGCGACGTAGTTGATTGAGATTCAAGCTCAAATCAACAAAGTTTCAATCCACGCTCCCGCGTGGGGAGCGACAAATTTATGGTCAACAATTAAGCAATGAGTATCAGGTTTCAATCCACGCTCCCGCGTGGGGAGCGACGCAAAATCTTCGTCAGTAGGATATTTCTCTCAAGTTTCAATCCACGCTCCCGCGTGGGGAGCGACAAGTACCTTGTTATTACTGTGCTGTATGTGTAGGTTTCAATCCACGCTCCCGCGTGGGGAGCGACCAATGACAGCAGTATGTCTAATTTTCAAGACAGAGTTTCAATCCACGCTCCCGCGTGGGGAGCGACGTAATGTTGATATCTCCTGTATCATGATTAACGCTGTTTCAATCCACGCTCCCGCGTGGGGAGCGACCCATTTGTGCAGGGGTGATGGCTAAACCATTCTGTTTCAATCCACGCTCCCGCGTGGGGAGCGACGGAAAATAGTAATCTAAATGTGATGTCTTAATGTTTCAATCCACGCTCCCGCGTGGGGAGCGACTTGGATGAGTAATATTTTTTATCCTGGCTATAGTGTTTCAATCCACGCTCCCGCGTGGGGAGCGACTGGTCTTCTGTGGATAGATGATGATTGTTTAAGGTTTCAATCCACGCTCCCGCGTGGGGAGCGACCGAACCGGAGCAAACAGAAACAAGCGAACAGCAGGTTTCAATCCACGCTCCCGCGTGGGGAGCGACTCAAGGCATGCAATCAACCAACGGAGTTAAGACAGTTTCAATCCACGCTCCCGCGTGGGGAGCGACACAATGTACGCACTAAATACCA
>CAZSFV010000020.1:3713-36643 GCA_964606345.1 uncultured Bacteroidaceae bacterium
TACCATTTATTTTTCGCCATGGAGTTTCAATCCACGCTCCCGCGTGGGGAGCGACTTCTTTCCGCACCCGAGCCGCAGCACCCTGCGAGTTTCAATCCACGCTCCCGCGTGGGGAGCGACCTCTTCCTTCGTCATAATCGATATATTCTATATGTTTCAATCCACGCTCCCGCGTGGGGAGCGACTTACTGTCACTCGCCAATTCGTAGATGCCCCTACGTTTCAATCCACGCTCCCGCGTGGGGAGCGACGTAAATCTCTTTCATTTCCATCAAAATCAATGAGTTTCAATCCACGCTCCCGCGTGGGGAGCGACATAGTAACGGTGTGGAGGAAATATCTTTAATGTTGTTTCAATCCACGCTCCCGCGTGGGGAGCGACTTGGAATTTATGTAATCCTTCATATACAATGTTAGTTTCAATCCACGCTCCCGCGTGGGGAGCGACTGACTTTCAGCGTTTTGTGCCTCGAATGGGAATCGTTTCAATCCACGCTCCCGCGTGGGGAGCGACACCAGTAGGCGGTTTTTTATTTGATAGAAAGTATAGTTTCAATCCACGCTCCCGCGTGGGGAGCGACTACACTGTTGTCTGATACTTGGTTTGATATTTGTGTTTCAATCCACGCTCCCGCGTGGGGAGCGACGTGGTTTTCTTTTGCACATTCTTCAGCCTCCCTGTTTCAATCCACGCTCCCGCGTGGGGAGCGACTCTTCGAGCAGTGGCGGAAAGAGAAAGGCGAAGTTTCAATCCACGCTCCCGCGTGGGGAGCGACATAAAAATTGATTACTGAGCTGCCACTGGTGTTGTTTCAATCCACGCTCCCGCGTGGGGAGCGACACGCTACGGCACTTACAGGTGGTGGGTCAATGCAGCGTTTCAATCCACGCTCCCGCGTGGGGAGCGACTTCTCCAAGGCATTGAACCAGATAAGTCCCTGACTGTTTCAATCCACGCTCCCGCGTGGGGAGCGACTCTTGCAAGATGTGGGCGAATGGCTGTTGTGTGAGTTTCAATCCACGCTCCCGCGTGGGGAGCGACAGTATCATGTTTAGATGCTTGATACAATTCTCTTTATGGTGCTTATTTTGCGAGACAAAAATCTTCAATGCTTGTTGAACTTACAAATGGCAAAAAATATTGTGAAAACATTTAGAAATCAGCCTGTGCGAAAACTCCACTAAAAATGTAATGCTTTATTTTCGCAACCATCATATTACTATTGCATCATTAACGCCATAGGCAGTTTCCATACCTAATACCTCCACTCTGCGATTGTCATTCTTGTTCAAATGATAGAAACGAATGCTATCCAAAGATGGATTTATAATATCTCGGATTCTCTCTTTCAGTATGCAAAATTGTGCTTCTGTGAGTTCGCATTCAAAAACAGAGTTTTGTACTCGTTGACCGTAGTCAAGGCATGCTTTGGCAACCTTTCTTAATCTTTTTTGACCTTCTTTTTCTGTTGTGTCTACGTCGTATGTTGCAAGTATATACATAAAACCTTTTGCTTATTTGATTAGAAATACCGGATAGTCATCAATGTCATTTCTTACGAATCTTGCCATCATCATTGCTTGAATGTATGGCAATAAACCTATCTCAACTTTCTCGTTAAGATACGGATGTATTATCGTTTCCCGTTTTCTGTTTTGCCATGCTGGTATAAATATTTTTCTTCCTTTTTCTGTCATAACCACACTTTCATCTCCTTGATAGAGAAAGTCTGCATCGGTAATTTGTCGTTTGTTGATGAGTGAAATAACAAATCTGTCTCCTAAGTAAGCCCTAAACTCCTCCATCATGTCAAGTGCCAATGATGTTCTTCCGGGTCTGAGGGTATGCAAAAAACCTACATATGGATCAAGTCCTACTGTCTCCAATGCTGCTGACATATCATTAGCTATAAGTGTGTAAGCAAATGACAGCATTGCATTGACGGCATCTTTTGGAGGTCTGCGACTTCTGCCGTTGAAAGGAAAAACATCTCTTTGTTTCAGAATAAGAAAAGGCAAAACACCGAAATAAGCATTGGAGGCTGTTCCCTCAAATCCTATCAAGGTCATTTTGTCTTCTGCCCTGAGTGCATGCCTTTTGTTGGTCTCTAAAATGGCAATAACATTTTCTACTTCTGCTGACGGTCCATAGTCTCGTATGTATCGTTTGAGTACAGCACAATAGTTTTGAATTTTTGCCGCAATCATTGTTTTTGAGACATGCAACGACCATTCATAATCGTCAGAAAGTTCGTATTGTGCTTTACGAAGCAATACATTCCCACGTGTTTCGCCTTGCACTCTGCTTATAAATCTTCCGTTTGGAGAGAGAAATGTCAAAGAAATTCCATTATCGGTACATAGCTTCATTAATCCCGGACTTGCTCCCATATAGCCGAAAGTAACAATGCTCTCTATGTTTATGGAAGGTATTCTGAACACTTCCTGTTGCTTTACAGAAACGACAATGTTCAAACCATCTTTACTAAGATAGGCATCGGGTGTTGTAACATACAATGTATTCAGCAGTTTTCTCATACGTAAAGATTATTTTTCAAGTAAGTGGCAACCTTTGCACATTTCGCTAACTGCGGTAAGCAAATATTTTGGATAGAACACTTATCGCAGTGCTTGCCTTTTTCGGCTTTTGGAATTACTTTCCTATTGTACATATCGTGCATATTCGAGGCACAAGTCCTTACAATTTCTCTCAAATGAGGGGTTATTTCTACCTCCATTCTGTGTCGCACTTCCCCGTAAAAGAATGCTCCACTGTCAATTCTGACAGAGTACATTTCTTCCAAACACATTGCCTGAGCCACCAACTGAACAATATCTGTTTCATTTTTCTTTGGTTTTCCGTGCTTGTACTCTATGGGGTGAAGCAGCCAGTTGCCTTTGTATTTCGGGTGAGTGATGCTGTTATCGTTATCCTTTGCAGGCAGCAGTTCAACCACATCAGAAATGCCATACAATCCCAGTTCATGCGAAGCTATGCTTACGGAACGCAGGGTTATATAATCCCCGCATTTTTGGCGATAGAAAGGATCGTCTACATGTTTGTGAAGCAACTGACCTTCTATTGTCAAACGATTGTCTTCCCATTGTTGCTCAATGTGAATGAACGCCCATTGTCGGGGACAGAACCGAAAGTGTTGTATCCCCGACAACATGAGCATATCATCTTCTGCGTACATGATGGCAGATTATTAAATGAGTTCCTCCACAGTTACACCGGCAGGAACGGCACTTGTATCAACCGTTACTCGATAATCGGAAAACTCACGAGGAACATTTTCCGTAGCTTTCTCTATCTTTACCAAGTCGAACAATTTGTTTGCAGGTGCATTGCCGAGTTCTGATGTATGTTTGAAAACTACAAGTTTACGTGCGCTCATCAAACCACGAGCTGCAGAGCGGTCAACATCAAACATGTTCTTTAACGCTTCAAAGAAGAGTTGTAAATCTTCTTCAGAGAAGCCTGTCTGCCCGGCAAGGTTGGCAGAAATAAAGCCATGACATACATAGAGACCGTATGGAATTGTTGCTTTACGACCCATGGTGCGATTATCTCCATTCTGTTTTTCAGCCTCTTTTTCGGTGGCTACTGCCATACGAGTGATAGAATGCTCCAAGGGTGTTATTGGATCAACGGAGCGAGCAAAAGTTACTTGGATAGGACCACGAACTTGACCTGCATTCTTGCCGGTTGACATTACTGCCCCGAATGTACGAATGTCGTAATAATTTTTACACATATAGGTACGAGCAGCAGTTGTTTTATTTTGAGCTTCTTTTACAATAGAGTCTTCATGTGCTTTGTCTATCTCATTGTTAAGAATGGCTTTTTCCTTAATGAATATGTCATAACCTTGAGATAAACCTTTTGCAACTTGCACGTAGTTGCGTACTTTGCGTTTCAAGCAAACATCTGTAACTAAACCCATTCCGGTTTCGGCGTCAATACGCGGAAGGTTGCCTGCATCGGGGTCGCCGTTTGGATTGCCGTCCTGCACATCAAAAATGTAAACGAAATCAATTCTGTTTTTCAATTCTGTCATAGTTGTATGATTTTAATCGTTGCTATTATCTTTCTTGCTTATAAAGAAGTCCTGTCTTTGATGGTAATATCCGACAAAGAAGCGACCTTGGTCTTGCAGGTCAAGGTGAGTGGGAAAACCATCGGCAGGAAACTTGTCAAATATTTCCTGTTTCAACTTTTCGAAGGAAATCTTTCTGCCCTCATTCAATTTCTCTGCATGGTGAGATGAAAGGTTGAGAATGGTGGCAAACACCGCTGCCGGTGTTGCACTGGCTGCATTCATATATCGTTCACGAATGCTGTGGATATTGTTTGCCTCTTCTTGAATCTTATCAAGAACTGCAAAGAGGCGACCACAAAGGTAGCCCTGATTTAAATTGTTCTTGTCTAACATATTGCTAATTTTTTCATTGCACTTTCTTATTAAATACGCTTTTATTATTGCTGCTCTGGTAATCGTCATGTTTTGTTCAGCCCTTATTCTGCGAATACATGAGGAGAAGAGGGTGAAAGGATATGGTAATCCTTGGAAGATACTTTTTGCGACAGCCTCTGGCAAATTGGGCATTGCTTCGCTTTGCTTCCCTCCGAGCGTTACGGCGGACAGAATTTCTCTCAGTCCCATATAGAGTTTCTTCTCTTTGCGTGTATCGCAGATTTCCATGTCTTCAAAGTGTGCAAGCAGTTTGCCTGCAAATTCTTTCAGTGGAGACTCCGACCAGTAAACCACGGCAATTCGTGCGGCATTTGGAGCAAGTCCGAGAATATAGAAGTGGTCGTCCAAGTCGGTTTTCAATACTCCGGAGTAAATGGACTTAAACACTTCTTTGACCTCCTCTATTTTCCTGTTGGGATCATCATCTTTTTTAGGGTCTGCATCGAAGCCAAGGAGGGTAAAAATGCTTTCTTCGGCTTGCGATGAAGCATAGTTGTTTGATGATGCCCAAAAGACAAAGGTACGATTGCCCAATAAGAATTTGTTGTGGGAGCCTCTTTCTAACATGGTGTTAAGAGCCGTAGTATATTTGAATTCTGCTTCCGTTGAAATAGGGGCGTTGCCGCATTGTGCCTTTCCATAGGAATCATAACCCGAATTTACTTGAAAAGCCACAAGCTTGGCTTTAGCCTGACTGCCCGGTATCATTGTGGCAGTCGTGGTATCACAACTTTTACCTCTTTCTCCCGAAATCAAGCAGATGTGTTTTCCCTCGTTGACATCATTACCCTTATCCAACTGTAGGATTTCTTTCTTTTCTGCCACAATCTTTTTATCTCCATCTATTCTGAAGGAAAATGTAGAGTACTTTTTGGACAGGTTCTTTTTGATGTCGAGCCATAGAGAATCCTTTTCTATTTCAGACAGAATGACTTCTCTTCCTTGTTCATAAAAAGCATGTACTGCCTGCAAATCCTTGTTGTCGGGGTAGCTTTCACAAATTTCTGCAACTTGTTTTTTGAAAGCATCGAAGCGTTTTTGCACTTTATCGTCTTCCTTATTTGAATACCCCAAAACGTAGTCGCTGTTGTCATACAAATAATTTGCAGCGATACCGCTTGATTTTTCGACATGCTTCTTGACGAGATACTTTCCAGCTGTTTTGGAATCTTTTCTGCAATCTTCAAAGCGGAGGAACTTTCCCTCTTTTGAAAGTACAATCAGAAAGCCTATCTCTTTCAATTCCATTCCCTCTGCGGGAAGATCTCCGCATCTGTCGTAGTAATCATATAATGCTTTAAGTATCATCGCAATATCTCCTTACTGTTTATGGGTGGAACTTCTATAACGCCTTCTTTCATCACAGGACGATAGAACAAGGCTTGTATGTCTTTGGTGTTCGAGAAGTCTAAGTCATAAAGCATAATGCCCAATTCCCTGTTACCGCCCTTTGCTTCTTCCAACGCAGGGGGTAGTATCTCGGTCTTGTAGTCCACAAAGCGGAAAGAAGCAGAGAACTCACGAGTGCCAAGGTATGGTTGATTGAAGCATTGTCCTTTTCTTGCCCGACGTTCAAACATTTCGTAATACTTCATCGGATTTTCGTCCGCTCCGGGTTGATGTTGGAACAAATTGCCTTGTTTTTTGCGTTTTTCCACAGATATATACTCCATCTTTGCCCAAATACGATAACGTACGTCCCGAAGCAACAAACTGTTCTTTTGTTGACGTTTATCTTCGATGTAGATAGGATTTTTACTTGCTACGGCTCCAACTTCGTTGCGTCTGACAGATGTCCATTTTATAGGATTCAGTACTTCAATCTTGGTTATCTGCCAATGAATGGCAGGCTTCCAAAAAATAGCTTCAAAAATGGAGCGGGCTGCCGACGGCGTTATCACGTCATAACTGACTCGCTCCACCTTTAATTCCGGTCGTGTGAAACAAGCCATCTCACCCCACACTTCCAAACAATATTCTCTGTCTGTATATTCCATAAATCTGATGTTTAAGTATCTTTTTTTACCTGTTTGCAATTCCTTGTTTATCGTCTTATTTTGCCTATCACAAGACTCTCTTGTTTTATTTCCTGACAGAGATATGAAAAATTTGCATTGCAATACGGTGTTGCAGACCAAATATTATGTGATTTATCTATATCCTTTATTGTTTTTCTGTAGCTTTTTCGCAAAAGTAAGAGCTTCGCAGCCGAAGCAGAAAGATGAATCACTGTTTTGCCGGAATGAATCGGCGTTTGAAAAAAATGAATCGGCGAAAGAATTTTTTCTTTCGCCGATTCATTTTAAGCGGAAAACGGTTTCCCCTCGTGCAACTTGGGGCAAGTCTCAAACTGAGACTGTTTGCAATGAGGTTTATTCGTTGATTATTTCGCCTATGGGTTTGCGGAGAATGGTTTGCATGGCTTTCTTCACAACGTATGCTCCACGTTTATCCAATTTATAGGGTTTCAACCACCCGCCCATTGCTTGAAATGCTCCGGGTTCGCCTTCCTTGGCAGGAAAGAAATAATCGGACATTTCTTTTTCCTCTATCTTCTTGCCTATGTAGATGGTGTCTATTTGAAAAGCGTTTATTTCAGCTGTCAGTGTTTGCAGTTTGGTCTCTTTGTCCTTTTCTTTTTTTGTGGGAACGGATTTGTATACTGCTCTTCCTTTGGCATCGTAGGTTTTTACGAAGAACTTGAGTCTTGCTTCGTTCTGTTGCAATTCTATGGGAACTCTTACTTTTATTGTATTTGTGAAGTTCTCTTTGTTTTGGCAAGTGGCATAGTCGGGTTTATGGTCTGCGTTGATTACTATGTAGCCTGCGTTGATGATGTGTTGTTTTTTGTGCGGCACAAGGTGGTAGTTGTTTGTCAAGTCCTCAAACGTCATGTATTCTTTGTAGTCTATGTTGCAGCTGTATTCTATGGTGTCCTTAGTGTGAGTGATGTATTCCAAAGCTCCTTTCGGTATGGTTACCATTGAGCAGGCTGAGGTGAAGATGCTGTCGTTTGCGGGGTAGTAATAGTCATAAAACTCTCCGAGACAGCCTTCGGGGTCGTCCTCTATCAGCAAATGCACTTTGCCGCTGAGGGGTATGCCGTTCTGCATTCTTTCTGCATCGCTTTTCTTGTAAAGGTTTATCCATTTGAAATCAAAGGGCATTTTGTATTTTATGAAGTAATTCATCTCTCCGCTGCAAGAGTGTGTGTATGTTCCGGGTGTTCTCTTTATTATGAACTCGGATTCCTCCCTTGAGGCAAAGTAGTTGAAAATCATCACTGCTCTATCTCTTGCCAAGGAGGCATTCATTTCGTTCAAAGGTTCGGCATCGTCGTAGGCTTCTATGGTCATTTTGTAGAACATATTGTTCTTTTTGTCGAAGGCAATGGAGTAGATGCTGTCCAATATATTCAAACCGGTTTCGGTGTAGTAAGCCGATGACGGTTCAAAGCAAATGTATGCTTCTATTCTGTTCGGATATGGGTCGACGGGAGTTTGCTGCTTGCGGGCGGTGCCTCGTTTTTTCTTTTCGGGCTGTGGAAGTATCATGAAGTCGCAGGCATTCTCTGGCACATCGATTGATTGTGTTTTAAGCTCTTTCGCCCCATTTGTTTGCGGGCGTCTTTCATTTGTCGTTTGAGCATACAGTCCTATTGTGCATATTGCTGCAAGGGCAAATATAATACTTCTCATTATGTTGCGGTTATTATTCATTTATCAGGTCTTTAATTATGCTTTCGGCTGTGAATCCTTCGGCTTGAGCGGCATAGTTCAAAACTATTCTGTGCCTTAAAACCGGTATTGCAACGGCATTTATGTCTTCTATGTCGGGAGAATATTTGCCATTGAGAGCGGCGTGGCATTTGGCTCCCATTACGAGATACTGCGAGGCTCTCGGTCCGGCTCCCCAGGAGAGGTATTTTTTTGCCGTTTCGTTGTCGGGTGAATTTAATCTCGTTTTACCGACAAGTTTTACGGCATGCTCATAAACATTATCGCTTACCGGTATGTTCTTCACAAGGGTTTGTATGTTGAGAATGTCCTCCATGGTGAGGATTTGTTTCACGGTGTTTGTCTTTCCCGTTGTGGTTCGCTTCAATATGTCGACCTCTTCCTCAAATGAAGGATAATCCAACCAAAGCATGAACATGAATCTGTCCAATTGTGCTTCGGGCAAAGGGTATGTGCCTTCTTGTTCTATGGGGTTTTGTGTTGCCAAAACAAAAAAAGGTTCGGGTAATTTGTGATTTACTCCGTTTATGGTAACACTATGTTCCTGCATTGCTTCCAATAGAGCCGCCTGTGTTTTTGGGGGAGTTCTGTTTATCTCATCTGCCAGGACTATGTTGGAGAACACGGGACCTTCGACAAATTCAAAAATTCTGTCTTTGTTCAGAATTTCACTGCCGGAGATGTCGGAAGGCATAAGGTCGGGGGTGAATTGGATACGATTGAAACTCAATCCAAGCGTTTTGGCTATGGTGTTTACCAACAGTGTTTTGGCAAGTCCAGGCACTCCCACCAAGAGGCAATGTCCTGAGGAGAACATGCTTATCAATACTTGTTTGACAATGCTTTCTTGTCCTACAACTACTTTTGCAATCTCTGCCTTGAGGTCATTGCATTTGGCAATCAAAGAATCCAATAACTCTACTTGTGAAGACATATAGACTTATTTCTTTAACCAATTCAACTTAAACTCACAGTGTTGATAGTCAGGAGCTATTCTTATGTAAGTTTTTGCTATTCTTTTTTCTGCCCAGTCTCTGATTATTTCCAATTTGCGGGCGTTTAGGGCAGACTCTTGTATTTTTCCGTAATCGTCGGTGAGGTTCACCTTATGGGCAGGCGTTTTTTTGTTGACCTTTATCAATCTGTAAGCGTTTGCCGATTCTGCCTTGAAAAGAACAGGCTTGGTTATTTCTCCTTCTTTCATTGCATTAAAGTCAACTTTTTCGATGTTGTTCATAGTCTCGTTTATGGCATCTTTGGTGAAAGATGCACCGGCGGTATATGGGTTTATTATCAATCCTTGATTGATTTTAGACTCGTCGTCGGAATATTTCACTATGGCATCTTCGAATGTCATATTGCCTTTTTCTATTTCGGTTCTTATGCTGTCCAATTCATTTTTTGCTTCCATGAGTTGTGTCTCCGACACTTTGGGTTGCAACAAGATATGTCGGCAGTTAACCTGATTTCCGCGTCGTTCTATCATTTGTATGATATGGAAACCGTACTGAGTTTCTATCACGGGAGATATTTCGCCGTCTTGCAGAGCAAAGGCTGCATTTTCAAACTCGCTCACCATATCACCTCTTGAAAAGAAACCGAGTTCGCCACCTTTCTTTGCCGACCCGGGATCTTCGGAATAGAGTGTGGCAAGGGTAGAAAATTTACTTCCTTTCAATATTCTGTCTCTGTAAGACTCCAAGCGTGCCTTTACCGCTGCTTTTTCTTCGTCTGAAACTTTGGGTAACTTTACTATTTGCGAAAAAACATATTCGTCTTCTGTTGTCGGTAGGCTGTCTTGCGGAATTGATTTGTAGAAATCGGCTACTTCCTGGGGGGTAACGGAAATATTGCCCGTGAGTTTGTTTTCTATCTGACCAATCATGATGTTTTCCCTAATCATGTCGTTGTAGAATGCCCGTATTTCGCTTATGGACTTCTTCATTTGCTTTTCTAAAACTTCCTCGGAGCCGTACATTCTGACCATGTACTTGATTCGGTTGTCCATTTCCCTGTTGACTTCATCGTCTGTTACGGTAATGGAGTCGATTTCGGCTTGATGGAGCATGAGTTTGTTTATAAGCATTCCTTCGAATAAATCGCAACGAACGGAGAAAGCGTTCTCTACGATGCCGTTGTTGGCTTTCTGTTGCAAAAATGCCGTTTCCAATTCCGATTCCTTGACCATGTTTTGTCCGACAACAGCTATAACCCTGTCAATGACCTGAAGATTCTCAGTCGAGACGGTCTGTGCCGAAATATTGCGGCAGAACGGGAAAAGGGAAATGACAACGAAAGCGAGCTTTGCTAATTTCGGTATTTTCATATCAATTATCGTATGCTTCTGTAAACTTCCTGATTTACTTTGTAGGTATATTTGCTGCGTAAATCATCTATCCATTTTTTTTCAAGCATGGTTTGGTAGTCGGAGGTAGCCATTCCTTTGCATTCGTCCAAGGTTTTTATTTCCGGAGGGATAAATTCATGAAACACAATGGCGGTACTTTTCTTTGAAGAGTTGACGGTGTCGACTATTACACTGTTGTTCTTTATTGAAGTATTGTCCCAAACAAGTTTGTCGACAATTTTGTTATCTCCTTGTTCGAACTTGAACCACTTATGCGAGATTTTTTTGTCTGCATCGGTTTTTATTTTGAACGCTTTGGCTGTTTTGTTCACAGTTTCTTCGTCTCCCCAAGATTTTTTGATGGATTTGGTCAATACCTTTTCGAGAGTTTTGAGGTTCTTTTGCTCCGCATCCACCGACCACAGGGTAACAGATGCACGTTTATCCCATTTGTATTTCTCTTTGTTGGCTTCATAGAAAGCTTTCAAGCCGGCTGTATCCGTAATGGACTTGTTCCAAATGATTTTATCGGTGATTGCAAAAATGAGAATACCGTCACGGAACTCGTCGACAGTTGCCTTAAGGTCGGGATATTTGTCTTCCAATCGGCTGTCGGCATATCTGATGACTTGCTCCAATACAACATCTCTATACACATGTTCTATAAATTCGGGAATGTATTCCGGCGTTTGTTTCCTTTGGTTGAGTTCTATTTCTTTTGCAAAGTCTGCAACAGTGTATGAGTAATCTCCAATTCTGAACAACTCTTCTTTGTCATCGAAGTCGGCAGGGATTTTCCATGTACCTTCAAACACAGAGTCGGTAACTATTTTCACTATCCCCTCCAAACGTGCCTTGTTCTCCTTAAAGCCATATTCTTGTTTGGATTTCTGTGCAAATGATTCTACTGTTTTGTAGCTCCTTTCGTCTTTGGAGATTCTCTCTTCTATGGAATGTTTTTGTTTGTCAAAACTTGGTAACGGACGATAGTCCAAGGGTTTTACTATGTGCCAACCTAATCTCGATTTGAATGGTTTTGAGATTTGTTGCGGTTGCAGGCTCTTTAACTGTTCCACATATTCAACAGGCAGGGTGTTTATCCTTTGATTTGAAAGTATTCCACCCGATACGGAGGAATATTTGTCTTCCGAATATGCTGCAGCAACGCTGTCGAAGCTCGTTCCGTTATTCAAATCTTGCCATGCTTTGTTTATCAACGCTTTTGCTTCCTCTTCGGAATGATTGCTCGTTCCTACCCAAATATGCGCAATGTCCATGGTGCTGCAAAATGCAGGAACGCGATCGTGAAGCTTTATTATGTGATATCCGAAACGCGTTTTTACAGGCATGGATATCTCTCCCGCTTTCATGGAATAGCAGGCATTTTCGAACGGATAAATCATGCTCATCGAGGAAAAGTATCCCAAAGAACCTCCATTGCCTTTTATCGCCGCATGTGTTTTATCGTCAACTCTGTCTTTTGCGGAAGGGTCGTCAGAAAATTCTTCTGCCAATTTTCCGAAGTCCTCTTCTGCCAACGCTCGCTTGCGTATATTCAGTGCTTTGTTGTAAGCAGCTAATGTGTCTTCCGGTCTTGCATTTGCAGGTATACTTATGAGTATATGGGAAGCATATACAATTTCTTTTGAGCGGTCATAAGCCTCTTTAACGAGTTGTTCACTCACAGAGGCATCGTTAAGGTAGGGAGCAACGAGCTGTTCCCTATAATGATTTACCTCATCTATGTATGACTTTGTCGTGTCCAAGCCCAATTCTCTGGCTTGTGCAAGTTTCATTTTGTAATTGATGAACAACTCTAAGTAATCGTCCAATTCGCTTTTGGAAATAATGGAATCCTTCGAAAGAGAGTTCTTCTTGAACATGCGGACAAACTCTTCCTTATGGATTTTCTCTCCTGCAACTTCCAAAACAATGTCGTCATTGGTTTGAGAAAATGCAATCAACTGCATAAATGCAGCGAAGAAGCATAGTAGCAAGCGTTTCATAATGGAATATTAGCGTGAATAATTAGGAGCTTCCTTTGTTATGGTTATATCATGCGGATGGCTTTCTGCGTAACCGGCTGCCGTTATCTTGATGAACTTGGCTTTTCTCAACTTCTCGATATTCTCGCTACCGGTATAGCCCATTCCGGCTTTCAAGCCGCCGACCATTTGGTAAATTACCTCGCTTACGGTGCCTTTATACGGAACTCTTCCGACGATACCTTCCGGAACCAACTTCTTTATGTCGTCTTCCATGTCCTGAAAATATCTGTCTTTTGAGCCTTGCTGCATGGCATCAAGAGAACCCATTCCTCGGTATGACTTAAACTTACGACCTTCAAATATTATGGTGTCTCCGGGACTTTCCTCAACACCGGCAAGCAAAGAACCTGCCATTATGGTGCTTGCACCGGCAGCCAAAGCTTTAACAATATCTCCGGAATACCTGATGCCGCCGTCGGCTATCACAGGAACGTTTCTTCCTTCCAACGCTTTGGCAACATCGTACACTGCTGAAAGTTGAGGAACTCCTATTCCTGCCATTACTCTCGTGGTACAAATACTTCCCGGTCCGATGCCCACTTTTACGGCATCGGCTCCTGCGTCAGCCAAAGCCAAAGCTGCTTCTGCCGTTGCTATATTGCCACAAATGACGTCAACATCGGAATACTTGGATTTTACTCTCTTCAAAGTGTCTATTACATTCTTGGAATGACCATGGGCGGTGTCAACCACAATGGCGTCAGCTCCTGCTGCGATTACCGCCGCTATTCTGTCGTCCATGTCTCTGGTAACTCCTATTCCGGCAGCTACTCGAAGTCTGCCCAATTTGTCTTTGCATGCGTTGGGACGTTCTTTCAGCTTTATGATGTCCCTATATGTTATCAAGCCGACTAATTTGCCTGATTCGTCTATTACAGGCAGTTTTTCTATTCTGTGAGCCTGCAATATATCGGCAGCTTGTTCGAAATCGGTACCGCAAGGGGCAGAAATGACATCTTTTGTCATTATCTCGACGATAGGTCTGTTTATGTCTCTCTCAAAACGCAAGTCTCTGTTCGTAACAATGCCTATAAGTTTATTTTCGGCGTCTACAACCGGAATGCCGCCTATTGAGAACTCCTTCATCATTCGCAAAGCGTCCTTCACCAAGGCATCTTTGTTCAAGGTTATCGGGTCGGAAATCATTCCGTTTTCTGCCCTCTTTACCTTTGAAACTTCGGAAGCCTGTTTCTCTATCGACATGTTCTTATGCAGAACGCCGATGCCTCCTTCTTGTGCCATTGCTATGGCGAGCTTGGCCTCGGTAACGGTATCCATTGCGGCAGACACTATTGGAATGTTTACTGCAATATTACGACTGAACATGGAATTAACTTTAACGTCTCTCGGTATGATTTCCGAATAAGCAGGAACCAAAAGCACGTCATCATACGTCAGTCCCTCACCTACAAACTTGTTAGAATCTGAAAACATCGCAAAATAAATTTGCCTGCAAAGATAAGAATAAAAACGCTTACGGACAAATTTCAATGTGAAAACAGTCCTTCGGCCCATTTGCTTGCAAGTGTAGTGTGGCAATTCGTGCTTTCGAATGGTCGGTATCAATATCCCGAATGATGAATTTTGCACTTTGCGTATAATCAGGCCGTCTTGGTGGAAAAAAACACCATCACCGAAAATAATGTGTTGCCATAAAGAGGTTGACCTTACGGCTTTTTTGTAACTTTGCCCTTTTCTTAGACTCTCATGAAAAACATTTTGGTGATTTATACCGGCGGAACCATAGGTATGGTAAAGGACAAATCGACAGGAGCCTTGCATCCTTTCGATATGAAGAAGATTTACGAAGCTCTGCCGGTGTTGCGGGAATTAGATTGCCGCATAGATACAATTCAATTCGACCCCATAATAGATTCTTCCGACATGAACGTGGAGGTATGGTTGCGACTTGCTGCATTGATTGAAGAAAAGTATGACAGTTATGGCGGTTTTGTCATTCTGCACGGCACGGATACAATGAGCTATACGGCGTCTGCTTTGAGCTTTCTATTGGAAAATCTTGGGAAACCGGTCATAATAACCGGCAGTCAACTGCCTTTGGGAATGATTCGTACCGATGGCAGAGAGAATATAATTTCTGCTCTTGAAATTGCAGCCAATGAACAAGTGCCTATCGGTGAAGTGTGTATTTTCTTTGAGAACAAATTGTTTCGTGGCAATAGAACGACAAAATTCAATGCCGAACACTTCGAAGCCTTTTATTCCGGGAATTATCCGTCCTTGGCAAAGGTTGGAATAAACATTACCTACAAGCAGCATCTCTTGCGACCAATCACTTCCGAGCCATTGAAGGTTTACAAGAAAATGTGCGATAAAGTAATCATCGTAAAGATACATCCTGCCTTGAAGAAGGAATATCTCGATGCATTTCTTTCCATAAAAGATTTGCGAGGGGTTATTTTGGAGACCTACGGAAGTGGAAACGCTCCAACGGCTGATTGGTTTATAAATACGATAAAACATACTATTGAACGAGGCGTTGTCGTTCTCAATGTAACTCAATGTAAAGCAGGCAGTGTGGTAATGGGTCATTACGAAGCGTCAAGGGAATTGTTAAACATGGGAGTTGTATCCGGAGGGGACATAACCACGGAGGCAGCTTTGGCAAAATTGATGTTCGTTTTGGGAAATTACACCGATAAAAAGGAGATAAGGGAAAAGCTGCAAGCCGATTTGCGAGGAGAAATAACGAAAAGCATTTTGTAGATGGATTATGCCGATATTTTCAAGAGGTTTGCCTCTTTGAATATTTTGATTGTTGGAGATGTGATGGTGGATTCTTATTGGTGGGGAAAGGTTGAAAGGATTTCACCCGAAGCTCCGGTGCCGGTTTGTGCTGTTAAGAAGAAAGAGAATCGCCTCGGTGGAGCTGCCAATGTGGCGTTGAATGTAGCTGCCATGGGTGCGGGAACGATTATTTGCAGTGTTGTTGGTGATGATGTGGAGGGGCGAATACTGGAGGAGTTATTACGGGAACGCGATATAGCCACAGACGGATTGCTTTTTTCATCTGAACGTTGCACAACGGTAAAAACAAGAGTTCTTGGCAATAAATCCCAAATGCTGCGCATAGACGAGGAAACGGAAACCCCCTTATCCGTGTCGGAACAAACGGCATTCCTGCAGAAAATAAACGAAATCATTGAAACAAAAAAGCCTGATGCCATAATATTTCAAGACTATGACAAGGGGGTTCTCACGGAGACGGTTATAAGTCGGGTTATCGCTTTGGCAAAAGCAAAATCCATACCGACTTGTGTAGACCCCAAGAAGAAGAATTTTCAATTTTACAAAGGCGTAAGCCTATTCAAACCCAACTTAAAGGAATTAAGAGAGGGATTGAAAATCGATATAGAAACACCCGAAAAGGAAACACTCTGTCGAGCCGCCTTTTTGTTACATGAAAAACAGGGAATAGAGAAAGTATTCATAACATTGAGCGAGTACGGTGTGTTCATTGTCGATTTTACTTCGAAAGAACCTATTGCCGAAATACAACCTGCATATTTGCGAAAGATAGCAGATGTTAGCGGGGCAGGGGATACGGTGATAAGTGTCGCAAGCCTGTGCATGGCTTTGGGATTAAGTGCTTCCGAAACGGCAAAGATAAGCAACATGTCGGGTGGTTTGGTTTGCGAATCCGTAGGGGTGGTGCCGATAGACAAGGAAAAACTTTTGTCGGAATTATTAAGATGCAAATAAATGAGAAAGCTGATTTTCTTTTTGTTCTTTTTGTCGGCTTACGTGTGCGTTTCGGCTCAAAGCAGTCCTCCCAACCTTCCGCATTATGACGATAAAACCATACACTTTGGTTGTATACTCGGCTATAATAGGCTGTCTTCCAATATGATTGAGAAGGAAAACAGAGGCTTCCTCGATACCGTCATGGGCTTCGACTCAGAGAGGAACAACGGATTTCAACTTGGGTTTATCGGAGATTTGAGACTGTGTGAGTATTTGCGATTGAGGTTTTTGCCTTCTATAATTTTCAGCGACAGACGATTGAATTATTACATCAATAAGGGTGGAAAGTATATCGAAACCAACGTTCCTATGGAGGTTATCTATGTTGAGGCGCCTTTGGAGTTCAAAATACAGTCCAAGAGATGGAGAAATTTTCGACCTTACCTGATTGCCGGTGGTAAATTTTCCTACGACTTGGCTTCAATAAAGCGAAAGAAAGCCTCTCCTGACGAAATACTGATGAAAGTCGACAACTCGGAATGGTTCTACACCCTTGGGGTGGGTTTTGATTTCTATCTGAATTACATAAAGCTCGGTATAGAGATAAAGAGTTCTTTCGGGCTGAATGACATTCTCGTTCATGACTACAGTACCATGTATTCCGATGTGCTGGATAAGATAAAAACACAAATATTCTACATCAATTTCACTTTCGAATAAATGGAGAAAGAATTGGAACTGCGGTTGAAGCCACACGAGGCTTTGTCCACAGATTGTTTGAAAAGGAAGATTGCTTCCGCTTGCCGATTGAAGGTTCAGGACATAGCTTATTTCAAGATACTCCGCCGAAGCATAGACAGCAGAGGCGAGCCGCGGTATTGCTTGAAAATATTTGTTTCCACGGAAAGGGAGGAAGAAAAAGCGAAAGCAAAGATATACAGCGATGTCTCAAAGGCTGAGAGAGTGATAATAGTGGGCGCAGGTCCTTGCGGTTTGTTTGCAGCTTTGAAGTTGTTGGAATGTGGGTTGAAACCGATTATTGTGGAGAGAGGAAAGCCTGTGGAAGAGAGGAAAAAGGATATTGCTCAGATTGCCCGCAACAAAGAGTTAAACGAGGACTCGAACTGGTGCTTCGGAGAGGGGGGAGCAGGCACTTTTTCGGACGGAAAACTTTATACACGTTCCAATAAGAGGGGAAACGTTGGCGAGGTGTTGGAAACATTCGTTGAATTTGGTGCCGACAAAGACATACTGATTGACACACATGCCCACATAGGAACAGACAAACTGTCGAGAATAATAAAGAATATCCGAAGTAAAATAACGGAATGCGGTGGGGAGTACTTCTTTAATTCAAAGGTAGTGGATTTGTTGGTCAGAAGCAATTCGGTGTATGGTGTCAAACTTGCCGATGGTACTGCTTTGGAGGGTAAAGCCGTCATTTTGGCTTGCGGTCATTCGGCAAGAGACATTTACAAGCTGTTTGCCGAAAAATCATGGTTGATAGAAGCCAAGCCTTTCGCCTTGGGGGTGAGAGTGGAGCATGCACAAGAGTTTATCAACCGCACACAATATCATTCCGATAAATATTCGAAATTGTTGCCCGCTGCAACTTATTCTCTTACACACAACATCGAAAATCGAGGAGTGTTCTCTTTCTGCATGTGTCCGGGAGGCATGGTAATTCCTTCGTCTACCGAGAGGGGCTGCTTGGTGGTTAACGGAATGTCTTCCTCGCTCAGAAATTCTCCTTTCGGCAATTCCGGCATAGTGGTGTCTGTTTCGGAACAGGATATCCCCGAATTTCGGCATTGCGGAGCTCTTTCGCTTATGATGTTTCAAGAAAAATGCGAGCGGAATATGTATATCGACAATCAAACAGCTCCTGCACAAAGAATTTCCGATTTTATAGACGGAAGGGTTTCAAATTCCCTTTGTCCATCTTCTTATCCTGCCGGTTTGAGTTCATCGGATATGAGCAGCTTGTTGCCGAAATTTATTTCGGATACGCTAAGACAGGGCTTTGTTGCTTTCGATAAAAAGATGAAAGGCTTTGTGTCCAAAGACGCTTTAATGATTGGTTTGGAGTCCCGCACTTCTTCTCCCGTCAGGATTCCGAGAGACAAAGACAGCTTGCAGCACTTGCAGTTGAAGAACCTTTATCCCTGCGGCGAGGGAGCAGGCTATGCCGGCGGCATTACCTCTTCGGCGATGGACGGAATAAATGCAGCAAAGAAAATAGCAGATTCAGAAGAATAATATCAGTTGAATGTTCCAAGCTCGCCAACGATAGTTAGCCGTGGGGGAGTATTTGTTCATTCCGAAAGTGTAGTTGCCGGCTATTTCGAACCGTTTGCCGAAGTCGTAGCCCAAACCTAATTTGAAGCCTATGTCTCCGCGATTGTTGTTCTCAAATGTGGAGTACTCCGTTTCTTTGTTGTAGTTTTCCGAATTGGGGTTGAGGTCGGTTACTCTGCTCTTTCCTGCAAAACCATAGGAGTAATAAGGTGTCAAAGACAGAAAGAAACCTTTTTGCAGTCTGTCATCGCCGAATTTCAACAACAGCCCTGCGTCTATCTCTGCCAACATTGCATTTACGTCCATTCGATAACCGTTTTGAATCTCATACTCAAAGCCTTTTTTTACGAAAGACAATGACGGTTGAAAGTACAAATTATAAACCAAACGCTTTTCGGCTGTCAATCCGACTTTATACCCGAACTTGGAGCTGCAGCCCGACTTGACTGAAATTTTGTCCAAATTGCCTCCTGCCTTTATGCCGTACCGCCATGGTTCTTTGCTGCTTTTTACTTCGGACGATTGAATATACTGCGCACTTGCAGAAAAAAAGGCAATCAGTCCAAGACTTAGAATCAATACTTTTTTCATTTTTTACCCTCCAAATTCAGTTGGTGTATAACTTTCAATAAACTCTCTCCCGAACCGATACGGTATCCTTCGGACAAGAAAAATATTTCGCCGTTTTCGCTTATGAAACACAGTAACGGATATTCGTTCGAAAAATTGAAGCCGGTGGCTTTCAGTATCTGCTGTTGAATACTCTTGTGTTTATCTTGAATGAAGACGGATTGCTTTGGCAGACCGGGATAAAGTTTCGCAATTCCGGCATCGGGCGTCTTGGTGCTTACAAATACAATATTGCCACCCCAGGTCTCCATGTCGTTTTTCACGAGTTCCAAATCTGCCAAAAGGTGCTTTTCAGGCTCGGAATAGGAATCGGTTATTGCCAAAATCAAACCTTTTTTATAATCCTTGTTTTTGACGTTTGGCTCTTCGTGCTTTGCTGCCGAGAACAGTTTCCTCAGATTCACTTTGCCAAATGCCTTCAAATCGTTTTTTATTTCCTCAATTACTACTTCCACTTCGGCAGTGTCGTTTTCGTTTACCACGAAATAATCCTCTCTTACGTATATGTTGCCGTCGGCATCTCTGTTTCCGCTCATCAGTCTGTAACGTCCTGCCACAATTCGAAGGGTTTCGGGGAATGAGGCGAACTTAGGGTCGTACTCAAAATCCAATGTCCTGTATTCGTTGTCCGTAAGCCTTTGAAGAGTGAAGTGTGAGTAGTATTCGGGCTTCATTCTGTTTTTTGAGGAATTGCTTACTTTCACATAGCCCATCGGTTCAAGTGTTTCTTTTTCGAATTGAGCATACTGCCAATTTTCGGACGGTGAGGTTTTGTACGCTGCCCTGCCTACAACCATGTCATACCTTGCCGCTATTCCGAAACTCCTTGCAATGGCAACAAAAAATATTTCGCGAGAAAGGGCATCGCATTGTTTGAGCCTCAGTATGCCGGCAGGGGATATTTGAACGCCATAGTAATTTTCCTCATTGTTCAATCCAATGTTGTGCTTTATCCAATCGGCTATGCTTTGCGGATTGGCGATAAAGTCGGCGGCATTATCCTTAAAATAATCCTGCAAAAGCGGTCTGTATGGAGTTATTTTCTCCAACTGAATGCGAGGATTGAGAACAAATTCCCGTAAAGACGTATCTTGTGCCGGGTAATTTTCATATGCTTTCAAATGGCTCAATACCACATTCGCTTCTATGTCTCTCAAATCCTTTTCATACAGCAAGCCCAATATTTCCAAGGAATGGGTTTCGCCGCTTGCCAAAACCTTTTCTATTTCTCTGTAATTGCCCCACGAATCATCTATGAATTTCTTTGCTTTTTCTCTTTCGGCGTTTGACGAAAATGAATCGGCGATTCGTGAAATTCTTTCGGCGTTTCGTTTTTTTGAATCGGCGTTTCGTGGAAGTGTTTTCAAATAAGCCTCCCGCAAGGAGTCCTCATACTCGAAACGTTTTCGGTTTTCGACAACTTTTTCCCCCGAAAGCCGCTTGACTTGTTTGGCAACGGGTGGACAAATCTTGAAAACCTCGGTATGGGGATAAAAAAAAGTTTCTTTGAGAACCAACTCCGCTCTGTCGGTTTCGGCTTTGACCAAAGCGGAAGCCGATTTGTTGCCTTTCTTTACCCATATCATCAAATCCCCCAAGCCGGTCATAAGGCTTGCAAGACCGTTTTTGTCCGTCTGTATCTTCGCTATCGGATAAAATTCCGCATAATTATACAATCCGAAAGAGACTTGTGCATCGGAGACAGCCCTGCCGTTTTCGTCCTTGACAAGGATTTTCAGATTTTTCGTTACGGCGTAATTAGACAATAAGTTTATCCTGTCGCAGAGCTTACCTTCGTAATTTTTTTCTTCTTGTCCGTCATATTTTCCGAAGACGGTCGTATGCACCATCATGGCTCTCTTTGCAGGGGCATCAAACCACGCTATGTCAAGTTCCGGTTCCGGTTCACATGCTCCGAGGTGGTGCCATTTGCCGTCAATCCATACCTCCACCCAAGCGTGATTGTCATCGGTGTGGGCCCACCGGGGAGTGTAGCATTGCCGAGCGGGCAATCCTACCGCCCTCAAAGCGGTTACTGTAAGAGTACTCTCTTCTCCGCAACGTCCCCATGAAGTCCTTATGGTAGACAAAGCAGATGAGGTTCTTCCGTCGGAAGCCTTGTAATTCACCCTTTCGTGGCACCAATGGTTGACTTCCAAGGCTGCATCGTACATGCTCAGGTTCTTTACCCTGTTTTTGAGACTCTCGAAGATAAAAGCTCTCGCAGTGTCGAGGTTCTCGTTGTTCACCCTGTAAACCAGAACAAAGTGCTTGAATATATTCTCAGGAATTTTACTGCCCCAGCTGAAAGTCTCTCTTGCTTTTATTGCATATCTTACTTGATTGAGAAAAAAATCTCCGTCGTAGTCAGCCAAATCGCAAAGAGGCATGTAATCGTAAAGGAAATGCAAATACTCGCTTTCCTGTTTGGTAAGATTGTTGTTGAAGATTTGGTTGTCTGTTCTCGGATTTTGAGCATGCAGGTTGCAGAATAACGACAACACAACCGACAAGAGGCACAATGTTTTCCTCATGGCTTAAAATGTGAATTGTTATTTACTCAATATCTTTTTGTATTCCGCCTTGTCATTCAGCAATTCTACAGCCCTTTTCAATTCGTTGTCGTGTTTCAACAAAGCCTCTGCCCTGCCTTTCTGATAATAGTACCTGGAAACAATCTCTCCAAGAAGCAAGGTCTTTATTTCGTCCTGGAATTTGTATATGTCGTTCTTTTTGTCTTCTGCAAGTTTGTTCTTTATCTGCCTTATTTCTTCCATGGTTGAAGCATTCACCTGTTCTTTTTCGGCTATGGTGAGCAGTGTTTCCATGGATTTTTCGCTTGCAGTAGTATAGCTGTAGTCCTTATCTTTGAGGAAAGAAACGAAATCCTCGTAAATCTCGTCCGTTATCTCGAACTCTCCGGCAGGAGCGATTGAAGGGTGTTCCCGAACAAACTTTGTGGCATAGTCAAAGTAAAGATATTTGCCGATAAGTGCTATTGCAATGTTGGAAGCGTACTCGGGTTCTATGAAAATGTCCGGTTCTATTCCGGAACCGGCATACACCGTTCTGCCGTTCTTGGTTTTGAAAGCCGTTTTCAAAGAATCCGGCACCTTGGCGGCTCTTCCGTACTCGTCTCTGTGAGAATAATCGATGGCTTGAATGCATCTGCCGCTCGGAATATAGTATTTGGACTCTGTAACCTTCATTTGAGCGTTGTACACCAAAGGAACAACTGTCTGAACAAGCCCCTTGCCGAAAGAGCGTTCGCCGATGATTACCGCTCTGTCCAAGTCCTGCAAACTGCCTGCAACTATTTCGGAAGCCGAAGCCGAAGAGAAGTCAATCAAAACGACAAGCGGAATGTTTGGAGCAAAAGCCTTTTGAGTTGTTCTGAAAGTATTGTTCTTTGAAACGTCCTTTGCCTTTTTGCTTACAACAACCTGACCTTTTTCCACAAAGATGTTGACAATGTCGACGGCCTCATTCAACAATCCCCCGCCGTTTCCCCTCAGGTCAAGAACCAATGCCTCGGCTCCTTTCGTTTTCAGCTGTTTGCACGCCTCCAAAACGTTCTTTGCAGCGTTCTTTGTAAATTCGTCCAACTTGATATAGCCGACTTTATCGGCTATCATGCCGGAATAGGATACGTTGGGAAGTTGAATCTCTTCCCGTTTCAGTTTTTTGTTGAAGCGTTTCCCGTTTCGTTCTATGCTTATTTCTAACTCCGTTCCCGCTTGTCCTCTCAGTTTTTCGCTGACTTGGTCGCTGGTTTTCCCCTCGCAACTTTCTCCATTGATTTTCACAATCACATCTCCCGCCATAAGACCGGCTTTTTGAGCAGGAAGGTTTTCATAGGGTTCAGAGATGACGGTTCGTTTGTCCTTATAGTGAACCAAAGCTCCTATTCCCCCGTATTGTCCCAAGAGTTGCAGCTTTACGTTCTCCATATCCGTTTCGGGATAGAAGTTAGTGTAAGGGTCGAGCTTCAACAGCATTGCATCTATCGCCGTTTTGGTTAAGTCTCCAACGTTTATTTCGTCCACGTAATTTGAATTTAAGACCTTGAAAACAGAGCCGAAGGTCTCTATGGCTTTGTTTGCCTCGAAGTAATTGCCTTCATCGTTTTCTGTTTGAGCATAGCCTGCACCGCTTATCAAGCAAAGCATTACGGCAAACGAGCAAGTGAAAATTCGTAATCTCTTCATGATGCTATGGATTAAATTTCGGTACAAAGATAGGCAAACACCAAGGAAAAACATTGAGGAAACAAGTTTTTTTCTCAAATATTTTCATCTTCTGATTTTTCTTCCTACTTTTGCAAGCTGTAATTTACCGTGAGAATATTAACATTAACGATAAACAAAGTACAGAGAAATGGCTATAATTGGCAGTATCAGAAAAAGAGCCGGGTTTGCCGTAGGTTTTATTGCTTTGGCAATCTTGGCGTTTATTTTTAGTGATTTGTGGAGACGCGACGGTGGCGACCGACCAACCAAATTGGCAACGGTGAACGGCATGGATATTTCGTTTGCCGAGTATGAAAGAGCTGTGAAAAATGCAGAGGACAACTTGAAACAGCAATACGGAATTGCGAATCTTTCCCCCGAGCAGAGCTTTGGTGCAAAGCAACAGGCGTATCAAAATTTGCTTAATCAAAAGCTGTTGCACAAAGAATGCTTGGACTTGGGTCTCGGAATATCTGACGATGAGATGAACGACATGTTCTTTGGCGATTTCATACCTATGGTGGTGAGACAAAACTTTTCCGATCCTAAGACGGGACAATACAATTCGCAGGCGATAAAGCAGTACATTGCACAATTCGACAAGTTGCCGGAAGAGCAGAAAGCAAGTTGGAACGAGTTTGAAAAGTACGTCAAGGAAACAAGACTTCAAGAAAAATACACGGGTCTTGTTTCGAGCAGTTTTTACATGCCGAAGAGGATAGCGGAACACATGAGCGATGTCTACAACAAGGTAACAGACTCAAGGTATGTGGTATTGCCATATCAGTCTGTGGCAGACAATACCATAAAGGTAACCGATGAGGACTACAAAAAGTACTATGAGGAGCATAAGAACGAGTACAAGTTGTACGAACCGATAAGAGATTTGGAGTTTGTGAAGTTCTCAATCCAACCATCTCCTGCCGATGTGAAAGCAATAAATGATTCGGTAGTTAAAACCTATGCAGAGTTCCAAACTTTGACCAATGAAGAAATACCGAGCTTCGTTGCAGCATCTTCGGATAGAGCTTACGACAGCACATTCTACAAGGTTGATGATTTGAAGAGTGTATTCGCCGACTCAATACTTGCCGGCAAAAAAATGGGAGATTTCATTGCGCCGTTCCAACAAGGAGCAAATTGGATAATGGCAAAAGTAACAGATGTTCAAAGCCGTCCGGACTCAATCAGATTCTCACAAATTCTTATCCTCAACAACAAAGCATCGAAGGACATAAAGCGTACACCGGAACAGGCAAAGCATCTTGCAGACAGTTTGTGCGGAACATTTAAAGCGAACGCCGATTTGTTTGAACAGAGCGTGGTGAAATTTTCAGATGATCCGGAAGCGAAGAACAATTTTGGCGATTCGCAGTGGATATTGGACGGACAGCTTCAATCCGATCTTTACAATATGATAAGGAACACAGGCATCGGAGGTGTGTTTGTGTATGATTTGCCTAATGAATTGGGGCATTATGTGATAAAATTGAAGGAAAAGACTGAGGCAAAAACCAAGATGCAGGTGGCGATGATAGTGATGGGAGTAAGGGCAAGCGACAAGACCATCAACGAAATAAAGGATAAAGCCGATATTTTCCTTGGAACATCGAAAAGTTTGGCGGATATGAAAGCCCAGGCACAGAAGCAGAACATCAATATTTTGTCTTCGAGCGTCAGAGAAATGGATTACCAACTCAGTGGAACGTCTTATTGCAGAGAAATAGTGAGATGGGCATTCAATAAGGATACCAAGGTTGGAGATGTTGCCGCCGAGGTTTATCAACTGCAAGATATGTTTGTTGTGGTCGGCTTGAAAGACATAAAAGAAAAGGGTATTCTTCCTTTGGAACAAGTGAAACCTTACATAGAATCGCAAGTCAAGATTGAGAAGAAGGCGGAGGCATTGATGCAAAAAGCCGAAAAGTTGCAAGCAAGCAACAAAACGATAGAGGCTTTGGCTTCAAGTGCTAATGCTCAGATGGATTCTGCGATGAGTGTGGACTTTGCTTCGCCTTACTTTGCGGCAGCCGGTCCCGAAATGAGGGTGATAGGCAATTTGTCTGCTGCCAAGAAAACGGGTATGCAAAAGCCAATCAAGGGATTCAATGGCGTGTATGTAGTGAACGTAGACAGAATATACACAAGACCTACAAAAGAAAATGTCAACCTTATACAGCAGCAATACAAGACGAAGGCACTTCAAAAGACTCAAATGACGATGCAGGTGTTGCAAATGCAGGCTGACATAAAGAACAATTTCACCATACTTTATTAGTAGAAGTCGAATTGGAAATCATAGAACGGAGGAATGTACTTTCCTCCGTTTTTGTTTTTCTGCCGCTTCAATGTACGGAAACGGCAATACACGAAAAAGAACATTTTTTTTCAGAATATGAAACTAATGTTGTAACTTTGCTCGTTGTTACGGGAAAACATAGGAATGAAGAAATTATCCGTTGTCAGAAACATTCAAACCACTGTCTTCTTCATTGCAGTTGTTGCAATGGCGTTGTTACCCGCTTTTACCATGGCTCAAAATGCTACGGCTGTGGAACAAGAACGCTATGCACTTGCAAAGTTCGACAAATTGTCGCATGACTTCGGCGATATAGACAAGGGAACCGAGGCTGTGGCTGTATTTACAATAACGAATCAGGGACAGGCTCCGTTGGTTATAGAAAACGTGAAGGTTTCTTGCGGTTGCACTGTGGCAAAATGGAGCAGTGAACCGGTAATGCCGCAAGATACCGCCCGGATAAAGGTAAGCTACAACTCCAACATAGTCGGAGAAATAAAACGAAGCGTCGTTGTAAAGACAAATGATTACAAGCAGAAACGCACGCTTCTGCTCATTACCGGTAATGTCAAAGATGACGATTTTGAGGAATAGTTATAAACGTAAAAACATACAAAGATGAAGAGATTTATTTCAACATTGGTTTTGGTGTTCGCTTTTATCCTTGGAGCGAATGCACAAACGCAAAAAACAGAACAGAAGACCAATGCCGCACAAGCGGAAATCACATTTGAGAAGTTGGAACACGACTACGGTGAAGTGCAACAAGGCGGGAACGGAGTAACGGAGTTCAAGTATAAGAATACCGGAAAGGTGCCTTTGGTTCTATCAAAAGTGCGTTCATCTTGCGGTTGTACGGTTCCCTCTTGGAGCAAGGAGCCGCTTATGCCTGGTCAAACCGCTTCCATCACCGTTAAGTACAACACAAACAACGTCGGACCAATCAATAAATCCATTACGGTTGAGTCGAACGCCACAAACAACAGAGTCGTTCTCAAAATCAAAGGAACAGTAGTAAAGAAATAACAAACAACAAATACAAAAGCATAATGCCACAAATATCGAGAAAAGGCACAATACTTCCTGCTTCGGCCATAAGAAAGTTGGTGCCTTATGCAGAAGCCGCCAAGGCAAAAGGAATAAAGGTATATCACCTCAATATAGGACAACCGGACATCGAAACGCCCAAAGGGGCGGTAGATGCTCTTCGCAAAGCCGAGATGAACGTTGTTGCGTACACCCATTCGGCAGGAAATATTTCGTACAGAGAGCGTCTCTGCGGATACTATGCAAAGCACAATATTCGCATAACTCCTGACGAAATAGTTGTAACCAATGGCGGAAGCGAAGCTCTTCAATTCGCATTCACCATTTGCTGCAATCCCGGAGACGAAGTGCTGATACCCGAGCCGTATTACACAAACTACAACTCCTTTGCCATACTTTCGGATACAGTCATCAAGACCATTCCGTCCACAATAGACAACGGTTTTGCTCTTCCGCCTATCGAAGAGTTCGAAAAGGCAATCACTCCAAAGACAAGAGCAATAATGGTCTGCAACCCTAACAATCCGACCGGCTACCTTTACACCAAAGAAGAGTTGCAGTCTTTGGCAAAATTGGCAAAGAAACATGACCTCTTCCTCTTTGCAGATGAGGTTTACAGAGAGTTCTGCTACGATGGCAGAAAGCACTTCTCTGTAATGGAATTGGACGAAATATCCAACAATGTCATACTTTTGGACTCTGTAAGTAAGAGATACTCGGCTTGCGGAGCCAGAGTGGGAGTTATCATTTCAAAGAACAAAGAGGTAATGACCTCTGCTTTGAGAATGGGACAGGCAAGATTGTGTCCGCCTTACTTCGGACAAATCTTTGCAGAAGCTGCAATCGATACTCCGAAGGAATACTTCGACAAGGTGGCTGCCGAATACGACAGCAGACGTAAAACACTGATCAATGCAGTGAACAAAATTCCGGGCTGCCGTTGCCCTATGCCTACCGGAGCGTTCTATTCCATCATAGAAATGCCGATAGACGACTCCGACAAGTTCTGCGAATGGTTGTTGAAAGACTTCTCCTACAATGGAGCCACAGTAATGCTTGCACCTGCCACGGGATTTTATTCAAATCCCGAAAAAGGTCGCAAACAAGCCAGAATGGCATACGTCTTGAAAGAGGAAGACCTTATCGCAGCAGTAAAATGCTTGGAAGAAGCCTTGAAAATATACCCGGGAAGAACAATCTAAGATACAGAACAGGTATACATAAATAGACGAGGCGGCAACAGACATCTGTTGTCGCCTCGTCTATTTATGTACAACAATATGTTGCAGTATCAAGTAGTGAATTTTTTTCTTCCGAATTATGTTTCATAGCTCCGGGTAGAAGAGATGTGTTCAACAAACAAAGCGGTAAAGCTCAATATTGCTTTACCGCTTGATGCAAATCTTGTTAGCCGTTATGATTTATGGTAACCATTCAACGTACATATCCAATTTGAGATCGGAGGTTGAGCTTGAAAAATGGATAATTCCACTATTGAAGTCTTGCTGGCTTGGCGTAAAATAATAACCGCCCATCCAATCATTAGGATCGTAGTCATCGTAATCATAAAAGGTTATCGTACATTTTTTGTCAAACGAACTGCTTATGGTTACCGGTAGATTATTGGTATAAGTAATCGGTAAGTCATTATATGTTACATCGCTATACCTTCCACTTGTAACAATAGTCGAGCCTTCACAAGTTATGGTGAAAAAAATATCCGGACCACTCATGTAATCCCAATTTTCACCGTTATCCATTTGAGGATAGTCCCTCAGAATAACCTTATTGATTTTCATTTTTGTGGGTTTCTGTTTGATGTTTACTGTTTTTGTAATCACATCATCATCTTTCGAACCATACGCTTTAGGTTCTTCTTTCTGATTCTGAAGTAGAGAAAGACAGATAGATGCGTCTGTTAGATTAGTACGGAGTACAACAAATCAGAATGGTGAGCTTTCAAATGCTCGCTGTTTTTTGAACAATTCTATCAGCTTATTATAACAACTCTCTTTGTCTATTGCGGTGTGGAAATCTCATAGAAATTTCCTCTTGCTAATGCTGTATTATCTAATATTTGAAAGACTCGTAGCGAAATGGGGTCTCAAATTATCTGAAACCAAGATGCAATCAAGAAATAAAAAGGGGAAGAGCTTAGAGCTTCTTCCCTCTTAATGTTTAAGGTGTTCTTAGTCATTATCTTAGAAATCTGCCAAACGAATTGTTGTATGCGAATAGTCTAACACAACAGAAAATGTTTTGTTCATGATTTCAACGGACTCAATCTCATCAATAGAACAAGTTAAGACGTACTCTATCCGAAGATTATCTGCTCCGTATGCAACAAGGGAGAGTCTATCTCCACTAGTTCCATTGATAC
The DNA here is from genome assembly GCA_964606345.1 of uncultured Bacteroidaceae bacterium. Lineage (GTDB taxonomy): Bacteria > Bacteroidota > Bacteroidia > Bacteroidales > P3 > Onthomorpha. The sequence continues at coordinate 32,912 of CAZSFV010000020.1, forward strand.
TCTCTGTTTTGTAGCCTACTTCTTTCTTACCTTTCAATTCTGTAATGTATAGATCAGTTCTTATGGAAAAACCAAATTCTTCCGCATTTTGCCATGCATCAGGAAGTTGACTGTCTGTGAATCCCACAATGGTGTACTCCACAGGACGAGCTTCTTCTTTTTCATCGTCATCACTTTTGCAAGCAACGAACATTGCAGTTGCCACTAAGGCAACGAGTAAAAATACTTTTTTCATCTCTTTTACTAATAAATAACATTAATTCTTTTCTAAAGCCATCTAATTACATGCCTGCGGCAAGCGAGCCGATGACTAAACTATATAAGACTACACTGGCACCAAGCCAGACTGCTGAAGAAACGCCCCATGCAGTCCATGCTCTTTTGTTCTTTTTCTTTGTTGCCTCCTGCGTATAGCAGTTTCGATAATCCGAGTTTTTCCACAGCTCTTGGCTCGGGTAATTCATTTGCGAATTGTCCAAACTGTTGCTTGCGGCAATGGCGGTGGGGATAAGACCTAACAAAGGCGATGTAAGTAGGGTTGTTGCCCATATGCCGCCGCGGTAAGAGCCTTTTCCCCGATAGAATGCACCTGCGTCGGTCATGCCTTTGTAACACATGTCGTCGCCATCGGTTGAAATCGTCGGCTGATTCATGCTCGTTTCCTTGGTCATCTTTTCCACTTCTTCCATTTGGTAAACAAACACATTGCCGTCAGCTGTTTGTATCTTGACAGATACGCTCGGAACTTGTTCGATGATAGTGCCGCGGATAACCGCTCCATTTTTGCAATAGACCACATCGGTCATGTTGCTTTGGGCAGACAGGTTGCAACCGATGAAAAGCATTATTGCAAGTGCTGCCGATTTGATAATAAACTTCATTTTAATATGTTTTTTCTGTGTTTTTGCCCCGTCCCTCAGGCTTAAATGTATTGAATCCACCTTGCGGCTTGACACAAAAAAACGTGGGACTTTATTCTCTTACTTGTTACATGAGGTATTCCGGACAACCTAACTCTACAAATAAGCAAAAGCCCACGAACTACATCGTGAGCGTTCTGCCACTTTTACTTTTGTAGAGTTACTGATGAAAATGTCCGGTTTTCATGTAACAAAAGTATAAGCGAAAACGCTTTATCATGTCATATTCCCCTTATAGGGGAATGTTATTTTCTCATTTTGTTTCTACTGCCTTTCTGCTCCTTTCTTTATTTGTTCGAATTACGGGGGCAAAGGTATGAAAAATTTACATTGCGGCGTAACAATTCCCGATTATATCGATGGATTTTCTTACGCTCATTCTGTTTGCCTGCCTTTTGCAGGTCGTGTGAAGCACCAGCTCGGTGATTGATAAAAACGAATCGCCGATTCATTTTGCCGAATCAGCCTTTCAATTTTTTCTTTCGCCGATTCATTTTATCGGAACGGCTTTCTCTATCCGTGAAGTTCAAAATGCAGTCATTCAAGCGGAGAAACGCAGATGTCGAAGGAAGAAATATGGTCTCGCAAATGATGAGAATATGAGCCTTTGATAACCAAAGAGACGTCCCTGAGCCGAGGCGCCCCTGTCGTTTCGATATATTTGTTTCTTGTTTCGGGCAAAGCGTGTGTTGTCCCCTTTCACGGGTTTAGGGATTAGGAAATCATGGAGAAGTCGCTTACTTTGTGTTTTTCCATGAAATACTTTCGCAGTATGGCGTTTTGAGGAGCTTCCAAACAAGGGTCTGATTCTATTATTTCCATAGCTGTTTGACGGCTTTGTTGCATCAGATTGTCGTCTTTAACAATGTCTGCAAGCTTCAAATCCAATACTCCGCTTTGTTGAGTGCCTGCCATATCGCCCGGTCCCCGCAGTTGCAAATCTGCCAAGGAGATTTTGAAACCGTCGTTTGTGGCACACATGGTATCGATTCTAAACCTTGCCTCTGCCGACAGTTCGTCCTTTGTTCTCAAAACACAATAGCTTTGGTTTCCTCCTCGTCCCACTCTGCCTCTCAACTGGTGCAGCTGTGCCAATCCGAACCTCTCGGCATTTTCTATTACCATTACCGTGGCATTAGGCACATCTACACCGACCTCAATGACAGTGGTTGCAACCATTATGTTGCTGATGCCGCTCTTGAACCGATTCATTTCATACTCCTTGTCCTCGGCTTTCATCTGCCCGTGTACAATGCTGATTTGGTACTTCGGCAATGGAAATTCCCGCACAATGCTTTCGTAGCCGTCCATCAAATCTTTAAGGTCTGACTTTGCGCTTTCCTTAATCAAAGGATAAACCACATACACCTGCCTGCCCAAAGCAATCTCCCTGTGCATGAAGCGAAACAACTTCAAAATATCTCTGTCATAAAGGTGTACCGTTTGTATAGGCTTTCTACCGGCCGGCAGTTCGTCAATAACCGAATACTCCAAGTCTCCATACACAGTCATTGCCAACGTTCTGCAAATAGGCGTTGCGGTCATCACGAGAATATGCGGGGCTATCGTATTCTTTGCCCACATCTTTGCTCTTTGCTCAACCCCGAATCTATGCTGCTCATCAATAACCACAAGACCGAGGTTTGCAAACATGACAGTATCCTCCAACACGGCATGAGTGCCTATGAGAATGTCTGTTTTTCCCTCGCTCAAATCTTTCAATAGAACGTTGCGTTCTTTCTTTTTACTGCTGCCGGTCAGCAATGCAACCCTCACATCCATATCTCCCAACATGTTCGAAATGCTGTTGAAGTGCTGTGTGGCGAGAATTTCAGTTGGAGCAATCAAACTTGCCTGGAAGCCATTGTCCAAAGCAATCAACATACACAACAGAGCCACCAAGGTCTTGCCACTTCCCACATCTCCCTGCAAGAGTCTGTTCATTTGAGTTCCCGTCCTCATATTGTTGCGTATTTCCTTGACCACTCTTTTTTGAGCTTCTGTAAGTTTGAATGGCAAATGATTGTAGAAAAAATCATTGAATCTTTCCCCTACGGTGGTAAAAACAAATCCTACGCTTTTGCTGTTGCGGTTCGAACGTTTTACCATGTGTTCTATCTGCATGAAAAACAACTCTTCAAACTTTAAACGGAACTTTGCCCTCGCCAACATTTCCTCGCTTTTCGGCACATGGATATTCAGCAAGGCGTCTTTTCGGGATATGAGATGATAATTCGAAATCAAATAATCCGGGAGCGTCTCTTCAATCCTGTCTGCATAGGCAGTAACCGCTGTTTTGATAATCTTCGAAAGCTGTTTGGAGCCGAGGAAAGCATTTTTCATTCTTTCGCTCGTGTTGTACATAGGCATGAATTTTTCGCTTGTGTAGTTCTTTTTGCTGTTGAACGGTTCAAACTCCGGGTGAGCGAAATTAAAAACACCGTTGAAGCAGTTCGGTTTTCCGAACAATACATAAATTCCGCCTATGTTCAAACTCTCATTCACCCATCTGAAAGCACGGAAAAATACCAGCTCCATTTGTCCTGTTTCATCGGCAACCTTAACAACCAATCGTTGCGATCGTCCTTTTCCAATCAACTCTTTCCGCACTACTTTTGCAATGAATTGGACATAAACATCGGTTGAACAAATCTCTGCAATCTTTACAAACCGGCTTTTGTCCACATAACGATAGGGGTAATACGACAGCAAATCTTCAAGTGTGAAAATGCCTAACTCTTTGTTCAGAATATCAGTCTTTTTTCGGTCAATCCCAGCAACAAATTCCATTCTTATGTCAGACAAAACTCCC
>CAZSFV010000021.1:0-36021 GCA_964606345.1 uncultured Bacteroidaceae bacterium
GCTATGGCAGGTGCAATGCCGCTTATGTCATCGACCTCCGGTTTGTTCATTTTTCCGAGAAATTGTCTGGCATAAGAGGAAAGGCTCTCCACGTAGCGTCTCTGCCCTTCGGCAAACAAAGTGTCGAATGCCAACGAGGTTTTTCCGCTTCCTGATACACCCGTAACGACAACGAATTTATTGCTCGGTATTTCAACATTTATATTTTTGAGATTGTTGACTCTTGCTCCTTTTATCACTATGGGTTGGAGACTTTGTTGCTTTGATTTGTTCATTGTCGATACTGAATTGGTTGAATGCTTGGTTGCATTTTTTATAAAGAAATTTCAATGCTGTAAATGTACGATTGCAGATTATGCGTGCGAGTAAGACTTGCGAAGAATCGTCATAAAACAAGAAGTTAAGCAAATGCAGGCGAAAAAGAAAGTTGAAGCCGTTTTGAGACTTCAACTTTCTGTATGTTACGATGGCGGAAGTGTCGAATAAGATACCCCGCAGAATGCATTCAACTGCTTGTTATCACAAGCGAGTGGCAAACTCATTTCGTTGACTTGCTTGAATTTTGATTGCAAGCAGAACAAGAAAGCGGGCATAAAGGCAACCTCGGTCGCAACAGCCGACAGTACGCAATCAAAACAAGCTGAAATCATCTTTTTTGAACGAGACGAGCCGAAAGAGCGGTCTCGGGTTTCTTCATACTCCGATTTTGATTGCATACTTCTCTGTTTCTATGTGTTAACTGACAAATGCCAAAGGCGGTATTTCGCTCATATTTTCTACGAAATGGAACTGCAATCCGTCAAGGTAGTCGCTATTTATTTCTTCTATGTCTCTGCGGTTGGCCTCCGAAAGAATGATTTCGGTTATTGTGGCACGCTTTGCAGCGAGTATTTTTTCTTTTATTCCGCCAACGGGCAAGACCGTACCTCTCAAGGTTATCTCTCCTGTCATTGCCACATTGGATTTGACTTCCACGTGTTTCAATGTGCTGAGCATTGCCGTGAACATTGTTACTCCTGCACTCGGACCGTCTTTTGGGGTAGCTCCTTCGGGTACGTGTATGTACATATTCTTTTCTTCCAACTCATCGGCATTGATTCCCAAACTGTCGGCATTCGTTTTGATGTACTCATACGCCAAAGTCGCACTCTCTTTCATCACATCGCCAAGATTTCCGGTCAAGTTCAAGCCTCCTTTACCCTTTCCCGCAGCAGCTTCAACGAAAAGAATTTCTCCTCCTACCTGCGTCCACGCCAGTCCGCATACAACGCCTATGTGATTCTTGTTAAGTTGATTATCATGCCAAGCGGTAGGCAATCCGAGTATTTCTTTCAATTCCTCGGCTTTGATGGCTTTCTTATAGTCCTCTTGCTTTACAATTTGCACGGCTCTGTGTCGAACAACCTTCGCTATGGTTTTGTCAAGCTGCCGAACGCCCGACTCTCTGGTGTATTGATTTATAAGTATGGAAATCAACTTTTCCGACAAGCCGAGGTCTTTCTTTGCCAAACCATGCTCTTTCAGCTGCTTCGGAAGAAGATGTCGCACGGCTATTTGCAGCTTCTCTTGCTCTATGTAACCGGATATGTCTATCACCTCCATTCTGTCAATCAATGCGGGGTGTACATTGGAAAGGCTGTTCGCCGTTGCGATGAACATCACGTTTGAAAGGTCGTAATCAATATCCAAATAGTTGTCATGAAATGCTGTATTCTGTTCCGGATCCAGCACTTCGAGCATTGCCGATGCAGGATCGCCGCTTGCACTCATTCCTGCAACCTTGTCTATTTCGTCAAGCACAAAAACAGGATTGGAACTGCCGCACTTCGATACAGACTTCAAAATTCTGCCCGGCATGGCACCTATATAAGTGCGACGATGCCCCCTTATTTCGCTTTCATCGTTCAAACCGCCCAAAGCAACTCTGACATACTTCCTGCCTGTCGCCTTTGCTATGCTTTTGCCGAGCGAGGTTTTACCCACTCCCGGAGGACCTACCAAGCACAAAACAGGAGATTTCATATTGCCTTTGAGTTTCAAAACGGCAAGATACTCCAATATTCTTTGCTTTACCTTTTCCAAACCATAGTGGTCTGCGTCCAAAACCTTCTGTGCCTTGTCTAAATCGAAATTATCCGTGGTAAATTCATTCCATGGCAATTCCACCATGAAGTTCAGATAGTTCAGTTGCACCGAGTAGTCCGGCGAACTGCTGTGCATCGAAGACAAGCGAGCTATCTCCTTGTCGAAAACCACTGCCACCTCTTTACTCCAATGCTTTTTGGCAGCTTTTTTCTTCAACTCTTCTATTTCCTGCTCTGTAGGGCTGCCGCCAAGTTCTTCTTGTATGGTTTTAAGTTGTTGAGTAAGCAAATAATCACGTTGTTGCTTGTCTATATCTTTGCTTACCTTACGCTGTATCTTAATCTTCAACTCTTGAAGATTGGTTTCTTTGCTCAATTCCTCCAAAACGCAGTCTGCCCGCTTTGTGAAATCGTCTATTTCCAAAAGTTTCTGCTTTTCCGGAACATCGATGTCCAAATGTGCCGCCACAAAATTCAAAAGGAAATAAGGACTCTCTATATTGCGAATGGCAAAAGCCGGATCAGATGGCAAATTGGGCGTCATCTTCAAAAGTTTCAGATAGCTGTCTCGCAATGCTTCGGCTATGGCTTGCGCATTATCCGGCATATCCTTTGCCGGATCGGGAGCCGGTTGCACTTTTCCTATCCAATACGGCTCGTTGCTTATGATTTGCTGCAATTCAAACCTATCCAATCCCTGCAAGATAACCATTGTAGTACCATTGGGCATGTTAAGAGTTTTGAGAACCCTTGCCATAGTTCCATAGCGATAAAGATCCCCATCGGCAGGGTCTTCAATCGATGCCATCTTCTGAGCAACTATCCCTATGATCTGCTTGCTTTTATATGCAGCTTTTATCAACTGTACGGACTTTTCCCTGCCTGCCGTTATGGGCAAAACAACACCCGGAAAGAACACATTGCCTCTCAACGGCAATATGGGCATACTCTCCGGCATATCCGTAACCGTCAAATCTTTAGTATCTTCCTCTGTCAATAAAGGTATGATTTCGGCATCCCCGTCCCCCATTATTCGTGTCAAATCAATCAAATCTTTATTCAACATCGCATTTATCCTTATCTTAATTTCTTATTCTTCAACGTACTCCTATACACATGCAGAAGTATTCTCTTGTCGACATCACTCATCTCAATACCTCTTCTTGCCTCCATTTTTTCTGCCACTTCTATTGCTTTATCGGCTTCGAAAGTCTTCATACCGCTCGGTCCACCCCAAGCAAACGAAGGCACATAGTTCCTTTGATATCCATGTCCGAAGATATTGGAGCTGACGCCTATCACAGTACCTGTATTAAACATGGTATTGATTCCGCACTTGGAGTGATCTCCCATTATGGTTCCACAGAAAGTCTGTCCGGTCGGCACAAACGTATTTTTCTCTATACTCCACAATCTGACCTCCTCGTATGTGTTCTTCAAGTTTGATGCATTCGTATCCGCTCCTATGTTACACCACTCCCCTATTACAGAATTTCCTATAAAGCCGTCGTGAGCCTTGTTGCTGTATCCGAAAATCACAACGTTTGCCAGCTCGCCTCCAACCTTTACATATGGTCCGAGGGTTGTTGCTCCATAAATTTTGGCACTGAGTTTCAACACAGAATGCTCACACATGGCAAAAGGACCTCTGACTACACTGTTCTCCATTATCTCCGCATCTTTACCTATGTATATAGGACCTTCCTTTGCATTCAGAGTTGCACATTCCACAACAGCCCCTTCCTCTACGAATATATTTTCCGGTACGAACACACGATTGGTATCGCTCAACACTGCACTCTTACGACCCTTCGTTATCAGTTCAAAGTCCTCTCTCAACGCTCTGTCGTTAAACACGAATATATCCCACGGGTTTACTATCTTGATAAAATCCTCTTCCGTCTTTATCACTTCGGAATTATCCTCATCAGCCATAAACTCCTCCTTGGTTTTGAACATTGCCACAATGTTTTCACCACAAACAAGAGTTTGTCCGGTTTTCAAGGCTCTCACCTGCTTAACCAATGCCGGTGTAGGACAAACCGAACCGTTTATCAACATCATTGCATCAGACAATTCGGCAGGATATTTAACCGTGAGATAGTCCTCTGTCATTGTAGAAGTTTTTTCGCCCAAATAGCGTTCCCACTTCTCTCTTATGGTAAGTATTCCCACCCGTATATCACATACAGGTCTTATATACGTTAACGGCTTCAATGATTCGCGAGACACATCGTCAAAAAGAATGTAGTTCATAGTTTTCAAGATTTTTGTTGTTCACATCAATAAACGATACAAAGATACAACATTATTGCCAACTAACAAACAAAAAAGCGTCCTGTTTTGAATGCAGAACGCTTTTTAATTTCAATCGACTTTACAATCAACTTATTTCAGACTCGTTTTGCGATTTTTATACTTGTTCATGAACTTATCAACACGTCCTGCTGTATCGACAAGTTTCACCTTACCCGTAAAGAAAGGGTGAGAAGTATTCGAAATTTCCATCTTTATCAACGGATACTTCACTCCGTCTATTTCTATTTCGTCTTTCGAGTCTGCACAACTTCTTGTTATGAAGTACTCTTCGTTAGACATGTCTTTGAAGACACACAATCTGTAATTTTCAGGATGAATTCCCTTTTTCATCTTAGTTCTTTTTTGCCGTTAAGCCCGGTTTCGCCAAACGGATATTAAACAATACGTTATTTCACTGCTCTCTTTTGAGCATGCAAAGATACAACTTTTTCTTCACACAGAGCAAATCAACCCTGTTTTTCATCTTTTTTAGCAGCTTCCTCCTTGCCAAGCATCTTCAATTTGGCGTTCAACAAAGCCAAATCAGCTTTCGCCTTATCTATCTTCTTGTCAAATTCCGATTTAAGCAACTCTGCCTGCTTGCTGCGTGCCAAAAAGCCCAAATTATTCTCCCACAACAATATGTCGTTCTTCAACTTATCAATTTGCTCCTTTATAACCCGCTTCTCTCTTGCAAAATTTCCTTTGCCGCCTTCAGCCTCTATGTATGCCTTGAAATTGTTCAAGTTCGATTCCATGGTCTCTGACTGCAATTTTTCGAAGTGAGCATCTATTGCCTTTCTGAATTCTGTCCACAAGCGTTGTCTTTCGGCAGACGAAATAAAACCTATCTCAGACCATTGACGTTGAAATTCCTTTATTCCTTCAAGATTTTTTTGTTTGTCATCAGTGAAAGAAAAATCTTTCACCGCCTGTATCAGCGCCTCTTTCTTGGCAATATTCTCGGCTTCGGAACTTTTCTGCTGTTTGAAATTCTCGGCTTTTCTTTCGAAAAACTTATCACACGCAGCACGAAAACGAGTCCAAAGTTTTTCGGATTGTTTTCTTGAAACAGAACCTATGGTCTTCCACTCTTTTTGCAACTCTATCAACTCTGCCGTTGCCGCCTTCCAATCCTTTCTTTCCGCAATAGCCTCCGCCTTTGCACACAACTCCGCTTTCTTTTCGGCATTCACCTCTTGATCTGCTTTCATTGTCGCAAAAGCCTCTTTCTTGCGAATAAAAAATGCATCTATCGGTTTCTTGAACCTGTTCCATATAGATTCATTCTCCGATTTCGGAACAGCACCTATGGTTTTCCAAAGATTAAACAACTCATTCACCTCGTTGGTCATGTCGTTCCACTGCTTCACCGTAGAAACCTCATTTTTCAACAGCTCTTCCAGTTTCTCGCAAAGAGCTATTTTTGCCAAAAGGTTATTGGACTGTTCGTCCTTCATTTTATCGTAATACTCCTGACGACGTTTGTTGACTGCATCGGAAGCATTTTTGAATCTTTCCCAAATCTCATCACTCTTGTCAGACGGAACCGGACCTATTTCTTTCCATTGTTGATGGCACTCTTGAAGCTGCTTGAAAGACTCGTTTATCGAACTTTCCAACAACAAACCCTCCACTCTTTCGCACAAAGCAAGTTTTTCTTCCAAGTTCTTCTTCAAACCCATGTCTCTCAACTCGCGATTCAACTTAACCTTGTCGAAGAACTGCTCTATCAAAAACCTGTAGTTTTCCCACAAAGCATTGATTTCAGCCCTTGGAACGGCACCTATTGCTTTCCATTTTTCTTGAATGGCGTTAAAACTGTCGTGAATTTCTTTCAACGACCCCTCGCTCTGCAACAACTCCCTCAATTCAGCCAAAACAGCCTGCTTCTTCACCAAATTATCAGCCTTTTCTTTCTCCTGCTGCTCTATATGTTTTTGGCGTTTTTCCTTATACGAAGCATATAAGCGGTTGAACTCCTCTTCCGTATTATCGTTATCCCTTTTGAAATCTTCCTCAGCACCGCCTTCTGCCAAAAATGCCTCCAAACGCTCCTTTCTGATTGCGGCAGACTTTTCGTTAAACACATTTCGCAAAACACTTGCCCTCGATTTCAAAGCCACAAAATCACCGGCATCGCACAACTGCCTCATTTGGGAAAGAATTTCTTCCCTTGTCAAAGCCTCGACCTTCTTTGTCAATTCCTCCACACTTTCCTGTGAAGCAGGCTCTTCCTCTGTCTCTACAGCCAATATCTCAGCCACCTCGCCGGAACATTGTTCCTTTTTTTCTTCTTGTTGTTCCTGCTCCTTTTCGGAAGCAAGGATTTCGGTAGATTTCAAATTCTCCATATTTCCACTATTTTGTTAGAATAACCTTCCGCCATTTCATCACAACGGAATTTGAAAAGATTTTTTTGTGTTAAAGATCTGTTTTTTCGGTTTATCGTTTCGCATTCGAAACGGGTTGCAAACTTATAACATTTTTTCCAATCGTGGAAAGAAAATCAGAAAAACTATCGTCATATCATGGAAAAGTCATACCTTTGCACCCGCAATGGTTCGAAGAGTTGCAGTCTGCGACTCTCGATTAAAAGGGAATCGGGTGAAAGTCCCGAACAGTCCCGCTGCTGTGAGTTCCTAAGGTCTCCAATGACAAATCGAGCCACTGTCTTTTGGGTAATGAAAGATGGGAAGGCGTCATCGGAGGGAACGAGTCAGAAGACCTGCCGTTGTCTTAATGTTTAACTCTCGAGGAAAGGGTAAAATAAATGATTGCAAAGAAGATTCTAATCGCAAGTTCGGTATTGTTATGTTGTCTTGCCTCTTTCGGACAAGACAGCTTGAAGATTGTCAGCTTGGACAAGGTCGATATCGTTGCCACTTCCTTAAAAGAAGAAAACAGGCAAACGAGCGGAGATGTCTTGAAAGCCGAACAATTCGAAAAAATCACCTTCAATACCATAGGAGATGCAGCCAAATTTCTTTCGGGAGTAACAGTAAAGGACTATGGCGGCGTCGGGGGATTGAAAACCGTCTCCGTAAGAGGTCTCGGTTCCATGCACACAAGTGTGATTTACGACGGAATAAGCATAACCAACGCACAAAACGGACAAATCGACCTATCCAAGTTCGGAACCGAAAACATCAACGAACTATCGCTTAGCAACGGCAACCGCATACAAAGAATGCAAACCGCCAAAAGTCTCTCCTCTGCCAACACTCTCGTAATAGAAAGCCGAAAGCCCTATTTCGACAAAGGAAAACACACCAACGGTTACGCCTCGGCAGGAACAGGCAGCTTCGGTCTCGGCACGTTCACAGCCATGCTCAACCACAGATTCAGCGACAAAGTAACCGCCGGCATATATGCCGATATTGTTTCAAGCAACGGCAACTACCCCTACACCCTCCGTTACGGCAGCTCTGCCGGCGACAGCACCTCCGAAGAGAAACGCCAAAACAACGCTTTCTTCTCCGCACAAACGGAAGCCAACCTCTTTTACGACATCAACTCCCGCAGCTCGCTTCAAACGAAAGCCTATTTCTATTATTCGGACAGAGAACTTCCCGGACCGACAACCCTTTACTGGCAAAACTCAAAGCAGCAACTTTGGGATAAAGACGCCTTTTTGCAAAACGTATACCGACTACGCATAAACGACTTGTTCGACTACAAAACGCACTTCAAACTATCCTACTCACACACCCGCTACTACGACCCTCTCTACAACAATGCACAAGGCTTTCAGGACGACCGCTATACGCAAGGCGAAGTTTATTGGAACAACATCATCTCCTGGCACAAGGCAAACAAGGTAAGCCTCACGCTCACCAACGACCTTATCGCCTCAAGGCTGAAAGCAAGAAACAATTACAGTTTCAACCCGTTAAGATACAGCTCTCTCACCGCCTTTATCGCAGCCTGCAAATACAAGGCTCTGTTTTTTGACTTCAACATTCTGCACACCTACACCAAGGACGAAGCGGGACACAACCGAGCCTTTGCGACACAGAACCACTTCAGCCCTTTTCTAAGCATAAGCATGAGGACCAAACACTTTGAAGTCGGCGTTTTCTACAAAGACATCTTCCGCCTGCCAACCTTCAACGACCTGTACTACAATGCCGTCGGAGAAACCAACTTACGACCCGAAAAAACTATGCAATACAACCTGCATCTGTCTGCACAATACAGCACCGGAGAAATCACAACACACAGTTTCATTTTAAGCACAGACCTGTATCACAACTCCGTAACCGACAAAATAGTAGCCATTCCTCGAAACAATCTGTTTATATGGAGCATGGTAAACTACGGCAAAGTACGCATAGACGGCTTTGAACTGAAAGCAGCATGGAAACACGAACGCACTCTGCTCGGACACAGCTTCGGAATAAGCACAAACCTGACCTACAACCACTCTTACGCCGTTGACAACGCCCCCGGCAGTCTTTCATACAAAAACCAAATACAATACACTCCGCTCAACAGCGGCAACACCATTGTGAGCTTAGACTTCGGCAAACTGAACATCAGCTACACCGGAACATATGTAGGCAGACGCTACACCAACAACCAAAACACAGCCCGCAACAGCCTTCCCGCCTATGGCGAACACTCCCTTTCCTGCTCTTTGACCTGCAACAGCATCACCATAAAACTAAGCTGCAACAATTTCACCGACTCCCGGTACGAGGTAATCAAATCATACCCCATGCCCGGCAGACAATGGATAATCAATTTCAAGTATAAATTCTAAACAACAAAAAGATGAAAAACACAATCAGACTTTCATTCATTGCAACCATGCTTGCAATTACGGGCATGAGCCTTATGTTCTATTCCTGCGGCGAAGACCCCGATGAAAATGAACCATTGGACAACAACAGCAGCAGCCTTGGCAAAGGTTATTACGTACTGTGCGAAGGATTGTACGGACGCAACAACTCCTCCCTTGACTTTTTCAGCATTGAAAAGCAAACCACAACAACAGACCTCTTCACCGAGGTGAACAATGCAGGTTTGGGAGAAACCGCCAACGACATGATTGAAGCCGAAGGCAAACTCTTCATAGCCGTCAACGGTTCCAACTGCGTGATGGTAGTGAACAAAACGGATTGCAGACGATTGGCACTCATTCCGATAAACAAAGGAGAAAACCCACAGCCGCGATGCCTCGCCTACCACAAAGGTAAAATCTATCTTACATGCTTCGACGGCAACATATATAAGATAAACGCCTCCACTTACAAAGTAGAACAAACGGCAAAAACACAGGGTCGCAATCCCGAAGCAATAGCCATCTGCGACGGCAAACTCTTCGTTGCCAACACCGGCGGCTTGGATTACCCCAACTTCGACAACAGCATATCTGTCATGAATCCCGATGATTTGAGCCTGATACAAAAAATAGAAGGCTTGCTCAACCCGGGACAGATAAAAACAAGCGGAAATAAAATCTTTGTTCAAGCTCGAGGAACCTACGATTATGGCACAGGAAGTTACAGCAGTGCCGAGTTGGTAAGAATAAACGCTTCAAACCTCACGATAGAAGAACGAGTTCCGTTCATTGCCAACGCCTATGAATTGGTAGAAAACAAAATCATCTACGCCTACATCGACAATGCCATGAAGAACAATCTTTACAGCATACCTGCCGACAACCTTGCCTCCGCTCCTCAAACATTTGCAGAAACAAACACAGGCGGGCTGAGCAGTCTTAAATACACCTACAATATAGACTCAGACAGCAAACACATCTACCTAACAGACGCAAAAGACTATCAAACAAACGGAGAATGTTTCGTATTCGATTACAGCGGTAATTTGGAATGCAAGTTCGAAACATTCATCAATCCAAAGAAAGTAACAGCCCTGCAATAAGGCTTGATTATTGCATTTTCCATATATCAGAAGTGTGTATCCTCTTACAAAGACCGTTGAGAAACAGCCTGCAAGAGGATACTTGTTTATTAACGCATCAAGTCTTGCGTTTTTCTTTCTTTGCGGCAGGGAACAAAATATTGTTCAGTATCAAACGATAGCCGCAAGAGTTGGGATATAAATCCAAATCCGTAACCGGGTCGCCGACGTAGTGGCTGTAATCCTCCGGGTCATGACCTCCGAGAAACGACCAAGTGCCTTTGCCGTACGTACCGTGAATATAGCGAACCTCGTCTGCCGATTTATTTTCACCGAGTATAATGACATTGGGTTTTACGAACTTTTTCATGAATGCCGTCGTCTGTCCCATAAAACCATGTATCACCTTGCTGTGATTTTGTGTAAGCATTGTTGGTATCCAATCCCATTTCGCCGAAAAATCGAACAGAACGAAAAAGTCATTCTTCTCGTTAAATCGTCTTGAACGGCTTACCGGCACGTCTATATCAGATATTTCGTAAGTGTAAGGATCTGTAACAATATGGAAATCCGTAAAAGCAAAGCATTTGGAATAGTCCAACTTGGCTTGGGCATCGGCGTCCATGGCATCACCGTCGAACATGCTTTCACAAATATCCACACCCTCGGCAGCCAAAGCTATATCGAACGAATCCGGTGCAGAACACATGGCAAACATAAAACCGCCGCCTGCCACAAAATCCCTTATCTTCTTGACCACAGCCAGCTTCAACTGCGACACCTTGGCGTAACCAAGCCTCTTTGCCGTTTCGTTTTGCATCTTCACATCGTCCACATACCACTGTTGATTGCGATACGAAGCCCAAAACTTGCCGAACTGCCCCGTAAAGTCTTCATGGTGCAGGTGAAGCCAATCATACAAAGGCAAAACACCGTTCAAAACCTCCTCGTCATAGACCACATCATACGGAATTTCGGCATACGTCAACACCAAGGTAACGGCATCGTCCCATGGCATCTTGCTCTTTGGCGAATAGACCGCAATTTTAGGGGCTTTTTGAAGTTTCACCACATCTTGATTAACTTCCGGTCGGGCAATCTCCGCAATCATTCCGCCGTATTGCTCATCGCTCACCATATAGTAGCTCACGCCCCGCATTCTACAAAGCGTTTCTATCTCCTTGCTAAGAGTCATAGAAAACGCCCCGCCTTTGTAATTCAACATCCAATCCACTTCATACTCCATGCTCAAAGCCTTATACGCCACGCCATAGGCTTTAAGATGATTCTTCTGCGTTTCGTCCATCGGTATCACCAAGTAGGCGGCAACCGCCTGCCTGCAAACAAACAACAACGCAAAGAGACAAAGATTAGAAAGGACTTTCGTTATCTTCATATTTGAATGTATTCAACGCTTCATCTGCAGCACTGCTGTTCATGCTCGAATCGACACGCATCTCTCCCATCGGGACCCCCCCGCCGTCGCTCATGCGATTCTCAAACCTCACATACTGCGGAATAAAGTTCAACCTCACCTCCCCCACTTCACCGGCACGGTGCTTTGCAATAATCACATCTGCCGCCTTGTCGTCCTCACCGTCCACACCGTAATAAGCCGGACGATAAATGAACATGACAATGTCGGCATCTTGCTCAATGGCTCCCGACTCTCTCAAATCGCTCAACACCGGCTTTTTGCTGCCTCCACGGGTCTCCACGGCACGCGAAAGCTGCGAAAGAGCCAAAACAGGAATGCCCAACTCCTTCGACAAAGCCTTCAACTGTCGGGATATATACGATATTTCCTGCTCACGATTACCCCCCTTAACCGTATCGCCGCCGTGCATGAGTTGAAGGTAATCGATGAAAATCATTTGTATGTCATACTTCTGCTTCAACCTTCTGCACTTTGCCCTTAACTCGAATATGCTCAAACCCGGATTGTCGTCTATATAAATAGGTGCATTCACAAGCGACTGGGTTTTTTCCCTTATCATGGTCTTCTCCCACTCGTCCAACTTTCCCTGCGACTTGAACCGCCTGCCCTCAATGCTCGTTTCTGCCGAAATAAGTCTTGTTGTCAACTCGCTCGCCGTCATTTCCAAAGAGAATATCGCCACAGGCTTGTGGAAGTCCACCGCCATGTTTCTCGCTATCGTTATTGCCAAAGCTGTTTTTCCCATTGCGGGACGAGCTGCCAAAATGATAAGCGTACCCTTTTGAAATCCCCCTATCTTGTTGTCCAATTCCCTGAAACCGCTTGGCAAACCCGAAGCGTCTTCTGCCGAGGATTGTGTCTTTTCTATTTCGTTTATCGTCTGCCGAATCAGCACGTCCATTCCCAAAATGTCGGAATTGAAGTTGCTGTCGTTTATCTCAAGGAACTTGGTCTCCGTTTTGTCCAACAAATCCAACACATCGTTCGTCTCGTCATAAGCATCACGCAATGTCTCGGTGGAAACACGTATCAGCTCCCTTTGAATGAATTTTTCCGAAAGCAGACGCACATGATATTCTATGTGTGCCGCCGAAGTAATGCGGGATGTGAGCGAAGTGAGCTTCGAATATCCGCCAACATCTTCAAGAGAACCGCTCTTTTTCAAGCGTTCCGACACGGTCAAAATATCGACCGGACTTCCGTCGGCAAAGAGAGAGCTGATTGCCCTGAATATCTCCGCATTTTCAGCAGAATAAAAATACTCCGGCTTTATTATGTCTATGGAATTACTCAAAGCATCTTGATCCAAAAGCAAAGCTCCAAGTACAGATTCTTCTATATCGGTCGCCTGCGGCGGCATGTTACCGTTTATGCTGAACGCTTGTTCATACGTCATTTTCGCTTTCGGAAAGCGATTTGCCTTTCTTGTCTCTTCCATTTCAACCTGCAAATATACAATTTTTTTTGTTTGACGACTGCCTCCGGCGTGGTGGCAACCCGAGCAGTCCCTCGGCATGCGGCTTTCTCCTTATCCGCATTGTGAAAGGCAAACCGACTGTGAAACAACTTGAACGAACTGCATACAATCTGCATAGAAGGGCAACACAGAGGCGAAACAAACGAACAAAACGCAATTTTGAAACATTTTTTCTGCCTTTTCTGTTGCGTGATACGCAAAATGTAGTACCTTTGCAGTGCGAAAGTGGAGAGATTTGGATTGATTGCAACCACGTGAAAAAATGCTAAAGCAACATTTTCTTGCCTGATACATCAATATCTGCTTTCCTTTTTGCATAGTTCAAACAACATTAAAACAGGTATAAGATGGCTTATTATTTTACATCGGAATCAGTATCGGAAGGACACCCCGACAAGGTGGCAGACCAAATTTCAGATGCCATATTGGACGAATTCCTTAAAGGAGACGAGAACTCCAAGGTCGCATGCGAGACTTTGGTAACAACGGGCTTGGTTGTGCTGAGCGGCGAAGTCAAATCCTCCGCTTGTGTAGATGTTCAAAAGACTGCAAGAGAAATAATCAAAAAGGCAGGTTACACAAAAGGCGAATACATGTTTGAGGCAAATTCCTGCGGCATACTTTCGTCCATTCATGAGCAAAGTCCCGACATAAATCAGGGCGTGGAACGCAAAAAGTCCGAAGAACAAGGCGCCGGCGACCAAGGCATGATGTTCGGTTATGCCTGCAACGACACCGAGGACTTCATGCCGCTGCCCATACAACTTGCACACATGCTCGTTCACGAGCTTTCGCTCATTCGCAAAGAGGGAAAACTCATGACCTACCTCAGACCCGATGCCAAAAGTCAGGTAACCGTGGAATACAACGACGACAACACTCCTTTGGCAATAGACACCATAGTCGTATCGACCCAACACGATGACTTCGACACCGAAGAGAACATGCTTTCCCAAATAAAGGAAGATGTGAAAACCATACTTATTCCCCGCGTTGTGGCAAAGCTGCAAAAGAATGAGTTGAAAAATTTGTTCAACAACGAATACAAGCTCTATGTCAACCCTACCGGCAAGTTCGTCATAGGCGGTCCGCATGGCGACACGGGCTTGACAGGCAGAAAAATCATTGTCGACACTTACGGCGGCAGGGCTGCACACGGCGGCGGAGCCTTTTCGGGCAAAGATGCCTCAAAGGTGGACAGAAGTGCGGCGTATGCGGCAAGACACATTGCCAAAAACATGGTTGCCTCGGGGCTTTGTTCCGAAGCAATGGTGCAGATAGCCTATGCAATAGGCGTTGCCGAACCGGTGGGCATATATGTAAACACCTACAACACCGCCAAAGCAACCAACGACAAAGGCAACAGAATGTCGGACGGAGAGATTGCAAAAAGGATAAAGGAAATTTTCGACCTCAGACCCTATGCCATAGAACAAAGGTTCGGATTGAAAAACCCCATATACCTACCCACCGCAACCTACGGACACTTCGGCAGAACGCCCTACAAAAAACAAATCACTCTTGTCCGAAACGGCAAAGAGGAAACTCGCGAAGTGGAATTCTTTGCATGGGAAAAGACCGACTATGCGGAGGTAATAAAAGAGAAATTCGGGCTTTGAACAATGATTGAACCCAATGCTGCGTTTTGCAGAAAAAGATGAAGTTTTTCTTTCGCCGATTCGGTGAAAATGAATCGGCGGAAGAAAAAATTATTTCGCCGATTCATTTTTTTAGAACGGCGATTCATTTTCAAGGCTAAAAAAGACATTTCCATATGAGCATATTTCAGACAAGGAAACCGCGAAGATTTGAATACAAACCACGATTCTACGACCCCGACAAAGAAGAGTTGGAACGCTTGAAAGCAAAATACGGACAAATAGAAGGCGAGTCGTACAAGCGCCGAATAGACTTTCGTTCTGCCATGAAGGAGAAAAAGGACGAGAAATTGGGCAAACCCGTCTCTGCTCTTAAAATCATATTGATTGCTTCCATCGTTGCAGGACTTCTTTACTTCCTTTTGTTCATCGTAGAGACATGGCAATAACGGTTTTAGACGAGATTGTTGCCAACCAAATAGCCGCCGGAGAGGTTGTCAACCGACCTGCTTCCGTCGTTAAGGAGCTGTTGGAGAACGCCATCGATGCAGGAGCTTCGAGGGTGCAGTTGGTGATCAAAGACGCCGGCAGAACGCTCATTCAAGTGAGCGACAACGGTTGCGGAATGGATAAGGAAGACGCCCGAATGTGTTTTCTACCTCATGCAACAAGCAAAATAAAAACCTCCGACGACCTTTTGAACCTGCACACCATGGGGTTTCGCGGCGAGGCTCTCGCCTCCATAGCCGCCATTGCCCAAGTGGAACTGAAAACACGGCGAGCCGAAGACGAAACAGGCGTAAGGGTGGTAATAGAGGGCGGAGTAATAAAAGAGGTTTGCGAAACGGCTTGCAGTGCAGGCACATGCATTTCGGTCAAAAACATCTTTTTCAACACTCCCGCAAGGAGAAACTTCATCAAAACGGAGCAAATAGAGAACAGCCACATAAATGAGGAATTTATAAGGGTTGCCCTGATTAACACGGCAACCGCTTTCACATACATAAACAACGAAAAGCCGGTCTATCGCCTCACCGTAGGCAATGCGAAGAAAAGAATAATGGAGTTGTTCGGCAGTTCGATAAACGACAAACTTATTCCCGTTTCCGAAAATGTAGATTTGGTAAACATAGAGGGCTATGTCTGTTCACCGGAATTTGCAAAGAAAAACAAATCGTGGCAATACTTCTTTGTCAACGGCAGGTTTATGCGAAACAATTACTTTGCCAATGCCGTCGACAGAGCCTTTGCCAACCTGCTTGCAGAAAAGCACTACCCCGCATTCTTTATCCGTCTCAACCTTCCGCCTCAAAACATAGACGTTAACATACACCCGACTAAAACGGAGGTGAAGTTTTTGGACGAAAAGGTCATCTATTCCATTCTTCACGCCTCTGTGAAAAAAGGCATAGGGCAGTACAGCCTTGCAAGCGAATTGGACTTTTCCGCAAAAACGATAGAGTTTCCCGCAATCACATCACACACACCGCTTCCGGCAGTACCGCACATTCAATTCGACCCAAGCTACAACCCTTTCGAGACAACACAGAAGAAAGACTTCGCCCTGTTGCAGGAAAAACCCGTCATACAACCTTCCTTGTTCGGAAAGGACATACCGCAACAGGCAACCAAGCCCGTCCCTCAAACCTTTGAGAACAAGAAAGACGAAAAGGCATTCATGCAGATAGGCGATAAATATATTGCGGTACGCTCCAAAGGCTCCATGTTGCTCATCGACCAGAGCCGAGCTTCACAACGGGTAATCTATGACAGGGTTATCGCTTCGCAAAGTCTCCAAATAACTTCACAGAGGCTGCTCACGCCGCAACGGCACTTGTTTTCGCCTCATATAAGTTTTCAGTTGGTGGAATTTCTGCCCCTTTTGAAACTCTACGGAATAGAAATGGAGTACGACCGAAAGGACGGCAGTTTTCTTCTTGTGGCAAAACCCGAAAAGCAAAGCCCCGAAGAGTGCTTCGAATTGGCGGAAGAACTCATCACGGGCAGAGACGAACAAGTTCTTGAAGAGGAACTGTTGCGGAAAAGAGCCTTGATGCTGTCCGAAAAGCTGAAAACCCAATATGGAGAAAGCCTTTCGCAGAACCGGATGCAGACATTGGTATCGCAGTTGTTCTGTCTGCCGGACTGCATGCTTGATCCGAACGGCAGAAAGATAATATTCAAACTGACGGTTGAAGATATGGATAAATTCTTCGAGTGAAAGCAACAATTAAGCCCGCATTGCGTTCAAACAAAGTGCTGTATGTTGCAATGAAACAAGAGAGGCAACAATCAAAACCCAAAAAGAATTTGAAACAAAGCAGAAAAGAACAATGAATTTTCAATACGAAAACAACACAAACCAATACACGCCGCCGCAGTTCTCCATTATGCCGCCGGTGTGCAAGAATTTGCTGATTATAAACACCATTTGCTACCTTGCAACCATTGTTTTGAGAATGCGGGGGATTGATTTGGAGCAATGGTTCGGGCTTCACTTCTTTGCAGCCTCCAATCATCACATATGGCAATGGGTAACGTACGCTTTCTTTCACGGCAGTTTCTCTCACTTGTTCTTCAATATGTTCGCCGTTTGGATGTTCGGCTATACCTTGGAGAACATTTGGGGAGCCAAACGCTTCATTGCCTACTGCTTTGTTACCATTGTCGGAGCTGCATTGATGCAGGAACTCACCTATTACGTTTTATACAGCGACCTTTTGACCGGAGTATATCAATACGTCAACACTGGAGAGTATCGAATCCCCGTGGCCGAGTATCTGAACCGAATAAACACCATAGGAGCTTCGGGAATGGTGTTCGGACTTTTGGCAGCATTCGGCTTGATGTTCCCCAACACAACCGTTTACTTCTATTTCCTTTTGCCAATCAAAACAAAGTGGTTCGTTATCGGCTATATGGTTTTGGAATTGTTGAACGGAGTTTTAGGCACCTCCGACGGAGTGGCTCACTTTGCACACTTGGGCGGAGCTTTGGCCGGAGTGGTGCTGCTTTATATTTGGAAAAAGCAACGGGATCAATACAGATATTAGGTGGAAAAGGAAAAGAAAGACCAATTCGTTGTTGCCTACCTGACGGACTTGGAAAGGCACGCCCATTGCATCGAATATGCGTTGCAAATGTCTCGAATGCTCGGCAAGGGCTTGATTTTGCTGCACATATCCGACCGTAAGCACACGGTGCTTTCGCCGAGCGAAGCCGAGAAAAAGCTGAAAGAAATCAACAACTCTTTGCCCGACGAGGTCTTTCACTCCTATGCCGCACTGCAAGGCAAGAGCAAGGACATACTCAACGCAATAGGTCGGCTGCTCAATGCCGTTATGGTGGTAGCAAGCTGCAACCCCGAGCAAGAGGACAAACGAAAGGCCGAACACCCCAAAACCCTGCTTGCCAACCTTTCCACATGCCGCATTGCCTACTTAATCTGCCCCGAACAAAGTCCGCAAACCGCCTATGCAAAGGTGCTTCTGACGCTCAACAACCTGAGAGAAAGCAAAGAAAAAACCCTTTGGGCATCATACTTCGGCAGATTCGCCTCCTCGGAAGTGCTTTTGTACTACCGCCGCTACAAGGACGAATACTACCAACGACAACTGAACCTCAATATAGGCTTTGCAAGGAAAATGTTTGAGCAATTCGGCATAAGCGTGCAGACAATCCATTCCCCCGACACAAAAACAGAATTGGATATTCAAGCCTTGGAATATGCAGAAAAGGAGAACTGCAACCTTATAATCTGCCAAACGAGCAAGAACAAGACATTCATAGACAGCCTGCGAGGCTTGGAAGAAGTCAGAGTACTCAAACGGTTGAAAAACATACCGATACTCTTTCTAAATCCGAGAGAAGACCTTTTTATACTCTGCGAATGACATGCTGAACGCCATCATCATACTGATTGTTCTTTACCTTGTGTTCCGCTTTCTGACAACGTGGTTCATACCTCGCATGACGCAACGAAGCATAAAGCGTTACCAAGAAAAATTCCGCCGGGACAATCCCTCCGCATTCAAGCGAGAAAAGCTCGAAGCAAATCAAAATCCGACCACCTCAAAAGAAGACAAAAACCAAGACACCATTCCGCAAAAATGAATCGCCGTTTGAGCTGAATGAATCGCCGAAAGAAAAAAATGAATCGGCGAATCGTTTTTTCCGCTTCATCGTTTCATCTCAAGCCTTGTGGTTCAATAAATTGCAAAACCGCCGCAACAATCCAGTTTGCAAACGCCGACAGACATTTTTTCAAGTCTTCATCGGAGCATTGCCTACTTTCAATATATCCGAAAGGACAAACAGCTTAAAAAAAAGATGGTGCCGGAATACCGACACCATCATCAACACTTTAAACTAATGCAAATTGTTATTTGATTCCCAATTTGGATTTCATTTCGGACGACAATGCATTCTTGTTGATTTGAATGTCGATGGTTTTGTACCTTACGAACGCTTCAGAAGCAAAGAAGTATCCGTTGTATTTGCCGCTGTCGCCCCACGAATTTTTCACTTTGTAGAATTTATTGCCCTTGGCATCTTTGTAAATTCCCACAATGTGCATACCGTGATCGTCGGTTGTGGTAAAGTCATCAAAGCCCTCTTGTCTCATTTGCTGTGTGATAGTCTTCTCTTTTGCTGTACCGTCGAAGGAATAGGTTGCAGCCGCCTTTTCAGCAGGTGTCAATTTTTCCCATTTCTCTTTCTCTGTACCGCTAAGGTCTTTCTTGTCTTCGTCAGGAACGATTGCAACTCCGTTCTTCCACGAGAAACCTTTCTCGCTGACATCTGAACCCCAGCCAACGGTGTATCCCTCCATTATGGCTCTGTCCATTATCTCTATCAACTCATCGAGTTTCACGTTATAGATGTCAGCATGCAACCAGTTGTCCTGTACCTCCAACATGAAAGGCTGATAGAACGGATGGTGAGTGAATGAACCGATTTCTATGTAATCATCGAAGTTCAAACCAAGGCTTGCAGCAAATGATTTAGGAGTATACTCCTTGCCTTTGTACGTAAACTTCTCGGGAACCGGTCCAAAGTAAGAATCCAACAAGGCATTCAAAGCCTCTCTCCAGTTGGTGGTTAGCTTCTTGCTTTGTGCCAATGCTTTCACAAAACCGTCCAAAACAGGTGTTACGGAAGAAAAGTCCGGAGCATCGGTTCCGTAGTTCAATCCTCTGTAAACCTCTTCCGGTACTACACCGTACTTCTTGATTATGTACGGAATATCTTGAAACGCTCCGCCCTCGCCAAAGGTTGCAGAACCATGGAAACGTATGTATCTTTCGGCTTTCTCCATGTAAGCGTTTCTGACAATCCACATTTCGGATAGGTCGTACTCACCTTTGCCCGCTTTAAGGATTTCCGATTCAATGAAGCTCAATGCCGAATAAGCCCAGCATGTACCGGAACGGTTTTGATCTTTAACCGATGTTACGGGATTCTCTTTCACAAGGGTGAATTGATACTCCTTTTTGTCCTCTTTCTTGTCTTTGTTCTTCTTTTGGGCAAAGGCGGTCGAAGACATTACCAACGCCAATGCCAATGCATAAACTACTCTTTTCATATCTATAAGTTTTATGATTATTTCACCAACATTACAGGCATTACCAACATGAGTATGCTCTCGTTACTATCCTCCTCTTCTTCCTTATATGGGAATAAGACGCCGGCTCTGTCCGGTGTTGACAGCTCCATCAAGAGCAATTCGGTATCTATGTTATTCAGCATTTCGACAAGGTAGTTGGCATTGAAGCCTATTTCCAACTCATCGCCGCTGTAATTGCAGCTTAGCTTTTCTTTGGCGAGCGTTGCCATGTCCGTATCCTCTGCCGTGATTAAAAGCTCATTGTCTTTGAGCAGAAAAACCACCTGGCTGTTCACCTGATTGGCAAACAACGCCACTCTCTTCACCGATTCGTGCAACATGGCTCTGTCGATTATCAACTTATTCGGATTGTTCTCCGGTATGGCCATATTGTAGTTCGGATACTTTCCGTCTATCAAGCGGCTGAGCAACGTATAGTTCTCAAAACTGAAACGAACATTCTCTTCGTTGTTCTCCATCTTCACATCTATTTCCTCCTTGAAAGAGGACAACAGTTTGTTCAACAATCCAAGCGGAGTCTTTGGAAGAATGAAGCTGCGAGACTCGTCGCTCTTGCAGTCGGTGCGGGTATACTTCACCAACTTATGGGCATCGGTTGCAACGAAGGTTGTTCCATTTTCGGTTTGTTCGCAAAGCACTCCCGACATCTGCGGTCTCAATTCGCCGCTGCCCGTTGCAAAAATAGTCTTTCCTATTGCACGAACAAGCACACTTGAACTCATTGTCGTCAAAACAGGCGACTCCAATTCCATTGCAACAGGGTAATTCTCCGGATTCTCTCCTATGAGCTTGTACTTACCGTTTCCTGCCGTTATTTCAACGGAAAAATCATCGCGAACCTCAAAGGTTATCTGTTGAGAGGAAAGGCTGTTGGCTATTTCCAAGAGCATTTTTGCAGGAATTGCAACACGGTTCACCGAACCGGGTTCAACCATTCCTGGATTCAACTTTACGGTAACCGTTGTCTCCAAATCGGAAGCTGTTACGGTCAAATCCTCCCCTTGCAACTCCATAAGGAAGTTAAGCAATATGGGCATCGTTTTGCCGGAAGGCACTACCAATGAAATGGGCTGCAAACAACTTGCAAGGGCTCCTCCATGAATTATAAATCTCATATCGTGTTATTTTTTTGTTTTACCATATCTGTTTATTACTTCTGCGTCTTGAAATAATAGCTTGCAGGTCGCATCAAATCATCTAACACAAAGAACTGCAAAATCAGCGTATCCTTGTTTCGACTGTTCAAACCGTAGCAACGATTCACATCAAAAATATTGTAGAAGTCCTCATCGCTCTCGGCAATGCTTGTTGGGTCGTACAGCTTTGAGAAAGTCTTCAATACATTCTCTCCTCCCTTGGTGTCTTTGACCGTAAAAATAAAAGCCGGAGCCTGAGAGAAGATGGTGTCTCGCTCTATTTGCGGAATGTTTTTTGCAACGCTTTCATAGTTAAGCTCGAAAAGGCTCGACAAAAGGGCAACCACCTTCACCGTATCAAAAGAAGAGAGCCTTTGTCCGGTCTCCAAAAGACGGAAATCGAAGCCTTTTCCGTTTTTTACAAGCTCAAAACTTTCCGATTGCTTATTCGGTATCTCTACTTTCAAAGATGCAATCTCGTCTCTGTTGTATTTGAAAACCGTATGGGCTTTCCAAAAGTCTTCAACGGCTGAAAAACGTGTTGACAAATAGCCTTTGAAGCTCGGGATATAGACAACGCACGGCTCTTTCTCCCCTTTCAGCATCATGTATGTACCCATATTGTCCTGCGTTTCCGAACCTACGAAATATGTTTTGGCAAGTCTTTCCTTTTTGAACAGCTTCAAAAAGCCCCAATCTATCAGATAATCCTCCCGATACACCTGAACCTTTTTGCCGCTCGCCGCCAACTGTTTGATGATATTGTTCCTTGCCGCTCTGGCTATTGGTTCGCGTATTCTCATTTCCTTTAAGGTGGAAAGGAGGCTTGAAATCATTTTGTTGTTTGCCACATTCCCGTTCACCAACCAGGTGCTGTCGTTTTTCTTTTCCAAGGTCAGCGTCCTCTCGTCCTTATCGTCTATTATGACCTTAGTGATTGTCTTCACGTTTTTGATGTTGTAATTTTGTTCTATGGTGGAATTGTCTCTTGTCAGTAGGACAAGTGCGATTACGCCTGCCATTACCGCCACACAGGCTGCAATTAACCAATTTCTTTGTTTTCTTTTGAGCTTCATTTTGTGAGTTTCTTTGTCTTGTTGTTTGAAAACAGTTTTCCTGTATAGTGTTTCTTTCTGATGAATGCAAACACAAATGCAAACACAAGCACACACAACACCGGTGCTGCAACGTTTACCAACTGCCAAAACGTGCGTTCTCTGTCTATTTTTGCCACATCGAGTTTTCTCATTATGACTTCACGCGAACGCAACGGTATCAAATCGCTGTCTCCACACAAGTAGTTGACGCAGTTCAGCAAAAACTCCTTGTTTCCGTACATTTGCTTTGTGTATTTGTCGTATCCCAACGGAAGAAGTTGCCCTTGAATGAAATCATTCTTCACAATGTCTCCGTCGGATACAACTATCATTGCCGTGCTGTCGGAGAAATCTTTGAACGCTATTTGAGAATTTTCTTCCATTGCTGCGGTCAATCTGTTCTTGAATGCCGAATAGAACTCTCCTTCCAAGAGCATAGCCACCGTTTTCTCGCCTGCGTTAAACAGTTTGGGGTCTTGTTTCTGTTTTAGCATGGTCAAGGAGACGTTAACGGGTGCATTCAACAGTCTTGTACTCTTCGACGATGCCAAAAGGGTTGTTTTTCTCGCCGGAGAAACCGTTGTGTCTATCGATGATACGAACTCCATTTTCACGGGGCTGATTTTGTCGGAAATAATGCTGTTTGCATTGGGGTGTATCTCGGGGAAGAAGTTCCAAGGGTAGTAAGTCATCTGCGGAACGTTCTCTTGGTAGAGACCGGTTACTATCGGCACTTTCGCACACTGTATATCCAAGACAAGATTCGTGTTTATCTTGGCTCCATATCGGAAGAGTATGTCGTCTATTCCCGTATAGTTGGACACTGCAATGGTGTTTGCCTGCGTTTGAAGGCTGTCCATGGATACGGAAAGGGCGTCCAACAGCCACAAGACCTTGCCTCCGTGCATTATGTATTGGTCTATTATGTACAAATCCTTATAGGAGAAGATTGAAGTGGGCTTTGCCACTATCAAACACTTGTATTTGTTTGCCGTTGTTACCTTATTCGCATCTACGCTGTCGTAAACCCTGTCGGTCAAAGCGTTCAATTTTTCGTTGATTGAAACGGAGTCTACCTCGTAATACTCATTCAACGAAGCGACAAAGTCGTATATGTTTTCCACAGGCAGTTCCCCGTGTCCGTAAAGGAATGCCACTTTATCTCTTTTATCGTTTACCACCGAACGAATGGAAGTATAGAGGTTGTATTCCAAGTTTTCAATCGAGCCTTGTATTATGCCCTCTCCCGCAATGCCGTGTTTGGAGCTTATGAGCGGTGCAAGAAACGTTCTTCCCTTATGGGTAATTTCTATGTAGGGGAATATATATTGTTGCACCTGCGTATTGGACTTGGTTGTCGTTACATTGAGGGGGCTGAATCCCTTTTCGAAAAGACGTGCATAAAATTCGTTCCTTTCTCCCTTGTCCTCAAACGCATTAGGGTCTACAAATTCATATTCTATGTTCGAATTGTAGGCTCTGAATTGGTCGAGCATTTCCCGCGTTTGATTTCTCAGCGTTTTGTATTCCGCAGGCATGTCTCCGTCCAAGTAACAACGCACAAAGACCACTTCGTTGATGTTTTTCAAAAGCTTTTTCGAGGAAACGGAAAGGCTGTAACGCTTCTCCTTTGTCAAATCCCATCGAACGAAAAAGTAATAACCCACCACATTGACAAAAACTATTGCCACCAATCCCAACAGCAGTTGCAAAAGATGCGAACGCTTCACATTGGTCTTGACCCCCACCGGTTTGAATATGGTTTTCAAAATGTTGTTTCTCTTTTTCACAGTCCTGCCCTCCTACTTTTCCCAATTTCTGCTCTCCAAACTCAACTTGGTTAGGAGCATAAAAAAGCCTATTGCACTCAAATAATAAATCACATCTCTGCTGTCCACAACGCCCCTGCTTATTGAACCGTAATGATGGCTGATGCCCAAATTGCGAATAAACAAATCGGCGTGCGAAAGAACAGGCACACGGGACATGTATTCAAATCCTATGTACATAAACGCACAAAGAAAAACCGAAAGCACAAATGCCACTATCTGACTATCGGTCAACGAGGAGCAGAAGACACCAACCGCAACGAAAACAGCTCCCAAAAACACCAGACCTATATACGAACCGGCTATACTGCCCAAATCAAGGTTACCCTTTGGCAATCCGAGTTGATACACCGCCACTATATATATAAGTGTAGGCAAAACAGAAACAACCACAAGGCTCACCCCGGCAAGGAACTTGGCAGTTATTATCGACATATCGCCCAATGGCTTGGTCAGAAGCAATTCTATGGTGCCGTTCTTCTTTTCTTCGGCAAACATTCTCATCGTTATCGCCGGTATAAGGAACAGAAACACCCAGGGTGCCAAGATGAACAAACCGTCCAAGCCGGCAATTCCATAATCAAAAACGTTGGTTTCCCCTCCGACTACCCACAAAAACAAGCCGTTTGCAATCAAAAAGACCGTTATTATCAAGTATCCTATGATTGAGGAGAGGAATGACATCAACTCTTTCTTGTAAAGTACAAACATACTGCCATTTCCTTTTCTATCGGTTTGCGAAATTACAAAGAAATTCTTACCCGCACAAATCCCTGCCCTTGTTTTTTTGCACATTGCTCCACTTGCCCGACCAAGTTCAGTGCTTCACTCCCGCCGGCAACACCCCCGCTTGTCAAGCTTATAGAAACGCCCCTCTCTTCCCCCTCTTCTCTCTCAAATAAAGGGACAACAATTTGCCAAAGGCGTATTTGCTTTTATTGTTTCTTGTCTTTTAGCAAGTCGCGTATCTCTTCCAACAACTGCACTTCGGCTTTCGGCTTTTCGGGCTTGCTTTCGACGGTCTCTTTCTTGCGTTTCAATTTTGCCAACAGGCGTATAAAGAAAAAGATTGCCAATGCCACCACAAGGAAATCAAAAACCACTTGAAGAAAATTGCCGTAGTTGAGACTCACCGCAGGCGACACTTCTTTTCCTGCCTCAAAAACGGCTTCTTTCAACGTGATTTTCAAATCCGTGAAGTTCACTCCGCCAATCAACAAACCCAACAGCGGCATCACAACATCGTTTACCAAAGAGGTGATTATCTTTCCGAAAGCACCGCCTATTATGATACCGACCGCCATGTCTATCATATTGCCCTTGATGGCAAATGCCTTGAAATCCTCTATCACTTTTCTGACATTCATATCTGCAAAATTATTATTTATTTACTTCAATCACACAAACGCACGCCCGAGCCTGCGTCCTTTCTTCCATTTCCGAATACGCAACCGCCACCCCTCTTGCTCAGAGTTCCGTTTCCCGCAGTATCACCTTTGACAACCACTTGTTTTCCACCACCAAAAGCAAACACGGCACCGTGGTGTAGGATTGTTTTTCCCCTCTGCCAACGCCATACTCCAAAACCAACACCCCTTTGGCGTTTTTCTTCAAGTCGACGGGCGTCAAAGTTGTGGCAACATCCGTTTCGGGCAACACGACCGCAATGACAAACTCCTTTGAAAAGTCTATCTCCGTCGGCAAACCGCCCTTTCCCATCACCGCCGCAGCCCCAAAGTGCTTTTCAAACGTCTCTCCGTCCCTTATAAGCGGGCTTTTCAAAAGCTCGGAAACGTTCTTTTTGAAATATCGTCCGGCAATCTCAAACGGCACACTCTCCACCCCCGAACTCGCTTTCTGAACCCCGCACGAGGAAAACAACAAAAACAACAACGACACACAAACAAAGCAAAACCTTTTCATAAACAGCTTATTATTTCAACGTCAACAACCGTTTGCACACGAAAAACGCCCTGTCGAAACAGCTGCCGCAAAAATGATAACGTTGCCTTCGGAGCTAATATTTCGCACAAAGCAGCGATAATACACTCTCGAAAAAGAACACACCTCCGCCCCAATGAAAATGAATCGCCGTTTGAGTAAAATGAAAGGCTGAAAGAAAAAATTCTTTCAGCCTTTCATTTTTTCGAATCAGCCATTCGTTTCGGAGCATCGACCATAGTGGCGACTGAATGTGCCGAACGAGCTTTTGTTTTCAACAACAAAGGCGTACCGAAACACTGTCGGCACGCCTCCTGTTTTGTTTAATTTTCTCTTTCGGACGATTGCAAGCATCGCCCTACCCTTTCGGTCTCGTGATTAGAAACCGTAGGAGAAGCTGATCATAACATTGTGAGTGTGAACAGCGTCTTGAAGAACCACACCGCTCTGCTCAACCTCATCGAACAAAGGAGTAAGACCGTAAACGTATCTTGCACCTACGGACATGTTCTTTGCGATGTTGTATCTTGCACCAAGGGCAAGACCCAACTCGAAGGTGTTGTAAGCATCGCTGTTGTAGTCTACATCCTGATCGTAGTTGCTGACGCCGGGGAAGTTGGTCTCAAATTCCGCATGACCTTTCATTGAAAGGTTGAAGCCTAATTGCGGACCCAATTCGAGGGTCAACGGTTGGATTGGGGTAAATTGGAACATGATAGGCACAATCAACTTGTGTGCAGTTGCTCTGCTCTTCAAGTTTGCGTAGTATTCTGTTCCCAAAACGGTTGTGGAATTTTCCACACTCCAAGAACAACCCTCCATGGAGTACATCAACTCGGGCTGAATGGCAAACATCTTGTTGAAAGCTATGTTCGCAAATCCGCCTACATGGAAACCTACTCTCCAATCGCCATTTTCCTGCGTCCAAGTGGAAAGATTCAAACCTCCCTTAACGCCAAATCCAAACTTTTGTGCTTTTGCACCCGTTGTTGCACACAATGTCATGACTGCTGCAACCAAGCAAATAATTGTTCTTTTCATTGCTGTTACTTTTTTTGTGTTAGTGTTTAATCTTAAAATCGATACCTATATCGTAACCGTGTTGTGGTTTATTGCACAAACATTACGAATTTTATTTTTGTTCAGAACGGGAACAACATTACAGCTGTCCATTTGGAAGGTATAGTCGAAGACATCGTCCATTTTGTGCTTACGCAAACGGTGTATGTGTGAGGCGTTTTCCATGTACCCTCTCGGGTCGGGCTTTGCCGCCTGCCATACAGCCAAAGCCATGTGGGTGGTGTCGTTTTTGTTTTCGAATTTGCCGCTTGCCAAAAGCCGTTCTGCCAAAGCTCCCGCAAAGCACGTGTCCTCAAGGCTCGGAGTGTTCTTCCAACCGGAACAGAAAATCTGCACGTCTTTTTCCATGGCGGAAAGGTATTCGACAAGTGCGGAAAGGTTGCTGAATGCCCCTATTGCTATTTGCACCGGATTGCTTTCCGAAGCCATGGAGATGGCAACGGTGCCGTTGGTTGTGGAATGGACGATTTCCTTTCCGCAAACCCTCTCCTTGGTGAACTCCAATGCCGAATTGCCCCAGTCGGCAAAAGGAAAAGTTTTCTCTATCCTTTCTCCTGCCACCAAATAGCCATTGTCCTTGTATTGTTTCGCCTCTTCTATGCTCCGCACGGGTATGAGAGCCTCCGCTCCGTTGCTGATGGCTGTGCAGATTGAGGTGGTAGCTCTCAGAATGTCGACAACTACACAAATATGTGTGTCGTTCATTGTCCTGAACGGGTAAAGGGCAGGACTCAAAATTGTTTCTATCTTTTGCATGTATCGTTTGACTGTTTTCTTATTCCACTATTGCAAATGTTCCTCGCCTTATGATTTTCTCGCCTTGCTCGTTGACATACTCCACAACGTATATGTACACGCCCGGGTGGCAGTACTCTCCCTTGAATGTGCCGTCCCACCCCTGCGAAGGGTCGTCGCTTTGAAAGAGAAGGCTTGCACTGCGGTTGAATATGCGGAAAAGGTAGCTGCCATGGAGAACATAACGACACTCCGGCTTGAAGAAATTGTTTTCTGCCCCTTTCGGAGTGAAGGCATTGGGAATAAAGACGAGGCTTTCGTGCTTTGTGAATGCTGAATTGCTGTTTGCGCTCTGCTGTTTGCCGTCTGCCCCCGCTCCCTGCTCTACGGCTTGAACGAAATAAGCATTTTCACCGACGGAAAAGGCAAGCTCGTGCGAAGCATCGGTGCAGGTATTGGCAGAAGTGGAGCTTATCTGCACAGGTATGGGATTGGAATGAGAGAAACGGAAGACATCGTAACGCTCCACGGGGTTTTGCCAACCTGTGTACGGCGTCCACGAAACTATATTCTTGTCCGGATTGGTGCAATCGACCGACAAACGCATCGGACATACCGAAGCTGAGGATTTATAGGTCAATCCGCATTCATCGGGTGCGGAAAAGGTGTAACAAAACAAATGCTCGGCTGCCGAGGAAGGCAGTTTATCGGTATAGGTCAGCGTACTGCGACCGGTGTAGGCAAGAGTGGCAACAGTCGACGGGCTGCCGCCATCGACGGAGCGTTGCAAACGATAGGCACTTACGGGCAAAGAAGCATCGACATAAAACTCCAAATCCACCTCCGTGTTATTCTCCCTTACGGAAACCCTGCGGATTTCTATGAAATCCACCTGCCGGGAAACAGACACGTCGACCGTAACAGCGTTTGAGTTTGCCCTTATGCCGTCATTGGAAACGGCTTCAACATAAAAGCTACACGAGCCGAGGCTTAAATCGATTTGCAACTCTTCTTCGGTATTTGTGCTTGACATAATGAGAGTATAAGCGGCTGAAGCGGCGTCCCTATAATATATATTGTACTTTTCCACTCCGCTTTCGAAGTCCCGATACTCGTCCCACGAAAGAAGAACCCTTTCGGAGCAGTCTTGACGTTGCGCCATCAGTACAATATTCGTATGTGTCTCCGTTCGCAAGCTCGTATTGAAGCAAGTATCGAACGCCATCACCGCAAACGAGCTGCGTTCCTCCACATTGCATTGCTCACAAACGTAATTCGAAACATCGGCACCCCAAACCGTATCTATCGCAATGCAGGGACTGCCCGAGCAAACGACATAACCGTACACGTCTGCGGAAGAAGAGGGCGTCCAAACAAGGTTCAGCTTCTGCGATTCCACATCTACCGAGGAGGATTGCAACAAGGGCGGCAACGGTATCTCCGTATCGACAAGCTCTATCTTCACTTGATTGGAACGAGACAGGCAACCGTTGTCGTTTTCTACCTCAACCTTATACATAATCGAGTCTCTGCATACCCGCGGCAGCGTGTCCGTGTAATTGGATTGCGAAGTGGACGCTATAAGACTCCAATCCGTTTCGCTCGTCATGCGTTTGCGATAAACCTTGTACGCTTTGCCCTCACTGCCGGCAGGCGGCAGGGCAAGCAAATCGTTCCATGCAAGATTTGCCGTGCTGTTCGGATTTGTCATAACGGTGAGAAAAAGCGTTCTTATGCTGCTTTCCACACTCGTTCCGCCCGAAGCAACGGCTCTTACTTTGTACTGCACCGAAGCATTCGCCGCATTGCTCGCATTGTCCGTGTACTCCGTTGCATCGGAATTGCTTTCCGTGCCGACAAGCTCGTAATTGCCCGAAGCCTCATTGTAAACCATCACCTCGTATGAGCCAAACGCTCCCGCAGGTTGCCCTTGGAAGAAAAGCGTTGCCGAACCGTCTTCGTTCACCCTTGCACAACAAAGCTCTATGCTTTGAGCCGACAAGCCGAAAGCACAAAACACCGCAACAGCAAAGCACGAGACTGCATTCCTCATGACAAACACTCCTTTAATCCATGAATTTCTTGTCGCAAACAAGCACCCTGCTCATCTCTTCTGCCCTTAGATACTTGCGGGCAAGCGTTTGAATGTCCTCCGGTCTTATTTCGACAATCGCTTTCTGCATATCCTCAAAGTAAGACAAAGGATAAGCACTGCGTTTCAGCACAGAGAACTTTTCAGCCATGTCGAACACTCCGTCCAATCCCCGCAAGCATTCGCCCAAAAGGTAATTCTTCAAAACGCAAAGCTCCTT
This sequence comes from uncultured Bacteroidaceae bacterium, assembly GCA_964606345.1. GTDB lineage: Bacteria > Bacteroidota > Bacteroidia > Bacteroidales > P3 > Onthomorpha. The sequence continues at coordinate 30,520 of CAZSFV010000021.1, forward strand.
TTCGCTCACCCTTTCGTTGTGCAGTTTGTCTATTTCCTTATCTATTTCGGCGAAAGTCTCCTTTGCTTTCTCGGCTTTGACGTCTGCAAGAATGGAAAGCACGGCACAATTTCTGTAAGTGGTAACATACGAGCCTATGGAGTAGGTATAGCCCTTTTCTTCCCTTATGTTGGTCATCAGACGTGAGCCGAAATAGCCGCCAAACAGAGCCACAAGAACCTTGAACGGCATAAAATCCGTGTCTTTGTGGCTTATGCAGATGTTTCCCTGCCTTAGGCTTGCTTGAACCGCGTTATCCTTATGCACAAAGGCTGTTTCCGTCTGTGGCAATGCCAAAACAGGCTCTTCTTTCAGAAAATGAGTTTTTCCTTTGCCCCATTCGCCGGAACCGAAGGCTTGTTCCAAGGTTTTCAAAAGCCCATCGGAAAAATTGCCTGCAAGAGTTATCTCACATTCTTTTGAAGAATAAAACTCATCATAGAAATTCCGAACATCTTCTCTTGTCAACAAATCGAAATCACTTGCTTGTCCGAAACCGGAAAGGGGATTGCTTTCGGGGAAAAGGAGTTTGTAAAACTTCTTGTAGGCAATCATATTCGTTTTGCGACCATTCAGTTCTATTGTTTGGCGTTGTCGTCTCTTGTAAATATCGAATTCCTTTTCCGCATACAAGGGGTGTTTTATTATCAGCTCCACAAGCGGCATTATTTGTGCGGAATATTTTTCCAAAAAGAAGAAAGTGATGGAGCTGCTTTCCCTGTCGGTGCTTTTTTCGACGTATGCGGCATAATAATCCAAGCTGTCTGCCATTTGAGCCGCCGACATATCGCCGCTGCCCTCGGTCAGGAGGTTGGCAGAGGCTGCCGCCGTGAAGTATTTCTTTTGATTGTTGCTGCCTGCGTTGGCAAAAATAAATTCCAAACGCACAACTTCGCTGTCCTTATCGGGAAAGCATGCAAGCGGCACTCCGTTCGGAAAGACGATTTGCTGTTGCCCCAAGTCGGGAAGGCGAAAGGAAAAATCCGAAAATAAAGGCAGTTCTTTCATAGCTTGTTTTCAATTAAAATTCCACTGTCAATTTGGCGTTTATCTGCGAAGGGGTAAGGTAGTTCGGCACTCCGTAGTATTTGTTCGAGTAATCGGCAACCCAAAAGTAAGAAATGACGTTCTTACTCGAAAAGACGTTGAACCATTCCACGTTGAGCCAAATCCTTTTGAATACTTTCATGAAATTGTTTTGAGCCCATTTTGCGTTTTCGTCCTTTATTCGGAAGGTGAATGCTATATCGCAACGCAAGTAATCGGGCATTCGGTTGGTTTGAAGGTATCTTTCCGTATTCGGCGCCCCATATGGGTAACCGCTTCCATAGTTGAAATTGAGGTAAACCCTCAAATACGGCATTCTCGGCACATAATCCTGAAACGAAACATTGATGTTGTAAAGTTGGTCGGTAGGTCGCGGTATGTATCCTGCACCATCGCCCTTTATATCCTCCTCCGTGTTCATCAGAGAGAGCGTAATCCACGAGTCTATGCCCTTTATAAATTCGCCGTACAGCCTCATGTCCACACCCCTCGCATATCCGACGGCGTCATTCTTTGCAGTGTACCGCAGTTGCACGTTATCCACGCTGTAAGGTATCAAATCCCACATGTATTTGTAGTAAACCGATGCAAGAAACTTGAAGGGTCGTTCCAACATTGTGAAGTTCCAATCCGATGAAAGGACGAAATGCCACGACTTTTGGGAGCGAATATCTTTGTTTATCCGCCCTGTTTCGTCTCGCAATTCCTTATAGAACGGGCTTTGTGCGTATATGCCTGTTGCAAAACGGAACAACAGTTCTTTCTTTGAGGCGGGCGAAAAACCCACGCTTGCTCTCGGCGAAAGGAAAACCTCATCGTTAAAGTCCCAATACGAAGCCCTCGCACCCGCATTCAAGAACCACCTGCCGATTCTCGTGTTTCTGTTCCAATCCTTTTGCAGATATGCCGTCATACGATTGGAACTCATATCGTTGTCCGACTTGAAGACGTTTTGCAAAACGGGAGGCGTTACCCCGTCATACTCTCCCGGAATGTCGGGATTGGACGGTATGGTATAGCCTGCCGAATCGACCATCTTCCATTCGTTCATCTTGTCGTTTATCAGCTCTTTTTGATATTTCAAACCCCACCTCAGTCTGCCGTTTTCGCTGTATTTGATTCCCTTATGCTCTATGTTGCAGATGTTTGCAACAAGGTGATTTCTGGCATGCTCCTTATACGTTCCTATTCCTCGCTCCAAGCCCTCCTCGTCGCCATATCCCAAGCCCGTTTCGGATAACCAATACTGCCCTTGTATGTCGTAGTTCACCCTTTCGTCTGTTGCAAAGCCCGAGGCTATGAGCTTCAGCTGCAAATCCTTGGTCGGATTGTGCGTAAGCATGAATGCTCCGAACAAGGACGAGAATCGGTCTGCCTCCTGCCCGTCAAAATAAACCTTCAACTTCAAAAGCTCATAGAGATTACCAAAGGAGGTTTCTCTGTTTCGGGGAATAAATTCATATTTGTTGTAAGCCATGTTGCCGAGAAAGGCAAGCTCGGTTTTCTCGTTCAAGTCGTAGGTTGCATAGAGTTGCAAATCGTTGAACGAAGGGAAGTAATCGCCCTCTGTATCCATTGCGGAAATGAGGTGTTTGGTGTTTTTGTTTCTGTATCCCAACTGATAGGTAAAGCGACTGCCCAACACTTGCTCCACATGCAGACTTGCTCCCAACAGACCCACCGAAGCCGAGGCTGCGAACGCCTGCGGTTTGCGGTATTTGATGTCTAAGACGGAGGACATTTTGTCTCCGTATCTTGCATCAAAGCCGCCCGAAGAGAAGACTATGTCCGAGACCATGTCGGAGTTGACAAAACTCAATCCCTCCTGCTGGGCGGAACGCACAAGAAACGGACGAAACACCTCTATGTCGTTCACATACACCAAATTCTCATCAAAATTTCCACCTCTCACGTTGTACTGCGAGCTAAGCTCGTTATTGGACGACACTCCGTCGAAAGTCTTCAACAAACTCTCCACTCCGCCGGTCGGTCCTGCCACATTCTTTGCCCAATCGGTGCTTATGCGGGTAAGCCCCTGCTCGGAGGAGTTGTCGCCCCTGACTTCCACCGTCTGCAAAAGCGAAGACTCTTCCACAAGTCTGAAATCCAATCTGTGCCTCTCTCCTTTTCTCAACACCAAAACCCTTTCCTCCTTTTTGTAACCCACAAAAGAGACAACTATTTTCAGCTTTTTGTTGTCGGGAACCTCAAAAGAATAATTACCCTCCGCATCTGCCATGCAACCGACAGCCTTGGACAGGTTCACAACGCCCACATTCGCTCCCGGCAAGGCTCTTCCGAGGCTGTCGCTCACAACTCCGAACAGCACCGCCCCCTTCTGCGAAAAGGAAACAATGGAACAAAACATCAAAACCGCAAAACAAACTACCCTCTTCAAAGCACGTGTTTTTGAAAGCAAATTTAGACAAAATCCCCGAACCGTCAACAAGGCAGGGGTCAAAAAAGCGACAAGCCGTGCCGTTTGCCGCCTCTTCTGCACAGCCGCACCGCAAAAAGTCTTCTGCATACCGCAAAAAGCAAACGCCGATTCGCAAAAATGAATCGCCGAAAGAAAAAAATGAATGGCTGATTCGGCAAAATGAATCGGCGATTCATTTTTCGCCTTTTGAAGAAGCTGTAAAACAAGGCTTTGCAAAGCTGTGTTTCTGTGCTTCTTCGGCAGACAAAATAGCAATGGCGGCTGCGTTTTGTTCTCTGTTTTTCTTTCTCTTGCGGCGAACGAGGCTTGTCTTTGGGTAAGATTTAGCGGTTTTTCTTATCTTTGTGGCATTCAAAGTTCGCACCATGAATTGGAAATTGTTTTTTTTCGGCTTGTTTTTCACCGTCGGAGTCTGCCTCTGCCTTTCGGCACAAGATAAGGCGGACAAGGAATTTGAGAAAGCGAGGAACTTGTTCTCCAAAGGCAAATCGGAGCAGGCTGAGGCTTTGCTTTTGAAAATCACAAACAAATATCCGGACTACTCTCCCGCTTATTTGGCTTTGGGTGAGTTTTATTTCGTTTGCCGACGCTTCGATGCAGCCAAAGGCTTCTTGCTCACGCTTGTCAAGATGGACGAGACCTTCGACTTGAATGCCTTGTGCAAGTTGGCAGACATTTATGAGAGCGAAAAGAAATGGGACAGTGCCGTTGTGTATTTGGATTCCTATTTGCGGCTTGCCCCCGACAAGGCAACATCAGCCAAACGCAAGGCGGATATTGCACACAGGCGGGATTGTTTGCAGTTCCGAAAGGAAGCCGTTCTGAACCCCGTTCCTTTCTCTCCCGAAAACATGGGAGCGAACATCAACAGCGAAGCAAACGAATACCTGCCGGCAATGACCGCCGACTTGTCGGAGCTGTTGTTCACCCGCCAAAGCAAACAGGCGGAGGGAAAACCTCCTGCGGAAGACTTCTTCATTTCGAAAAGAGAGGGCGGACAATGGCAGAGAGCAGTCAGGCTGCCCGGCGTTCTTAACTCAGACTTCAACGAAGGGGCAGGCTGTCTGTCGCCCGATGGCAGATACATCTATTTCACAAGGTGCAACGCAACCGATTCCTACGGCAGTTGCGATATTTACCGAAGCGAACGGAAGGGAACACAATGGGGCAAACCGGAAAACCTCGGTGCAAACGTCAATTCTTCCTCTTGGGACGCACAACCGAGCATCGCCTCAGACGGAAGAACCCTTTTCTTCGTCTCCAACAGAGCGGGCGGCTTTGGCGAAAGCGATATCTATTATTCCTACCTTAGGGACGACGGAACATGGACAAAAGCCAAAAACTGCGGAGAGCCGATTAACACCCCGGGCAAGGAAATGTCGCCTTTCATACACCCGTCGAACCAAATGCTTTACTTCTCTTCCGACTACCATTGCGGAATGGGAGGTTTGGATATTTTCTATTCCCGATTGGAAAACGGCAGATTCACACCGCCCGTCAACATAGGCAGTCCGATTAACACCGAGGCGGACGAGAGCAGCTTTATAGTGTCGGCTTCGGGCGATTATGCGATTTACGCAAGTCAAAGAACAGAGGGTCGGGGCGGCTTGGACTTGTACGGTTTTGAGCTGTACGAACAGGCAAGACCCATTGCAGTTACCTACATGCGGGGACGGATATGCGACAAGGAAAGCAGAAAAGCACTCAAAGCCTCTTTCGAAATTCGCAATCTGAAAACCTCACGCATTGTTTCATCGGGTTACAGCGACCCTGTGAGCGGAGACTATCTCATCTGCCTGCCGGTGGGAAGCGACTACGCCTTTTCAGCCAAAGCAGAGGGCTATCTGTTCTTTTCGGAGAACTTTTCGCTTTCCGACAACGATGGAAAACAGGCATTCGAAAAGGACATTGAATTGGAGAAAATAGAGGTTGGCAGCAGCCTTGTGCTGCATAACATATTCTTCGACAACAACAGC
>CAZSFV010000022.1:0-35598 GCA_964606345.1 uncultured Bacteroidaceae bacterium
TATCAACAATGTGGGCGTGTCGATGGGCTGCAAGTCTACTTTTCCGGCAACTTTTGGCATGTTTTCCGACAACAAGACTGCATTGCTTCGCCATCTCAAAATATTCTTTCGCCGATTCGCCGAAACAGATGGCTGATTCAAAAAATTCTTTCGGCGATTCATTTCAACGAATCGGCGATTCATTTCGGTGTCTTTTTCGTCCGTGGTAACGCTTTTGGATTCAATGTTTTGCAAAAGGAGCGTTAACCAGCCTTTGTCGAAGATAAATTGCTGCCAATACTCTGCCAAATCCTTGCGATATTCGAACTGCGAAAGCGGTGTTTTCATAATTATGTCCGCAATGCCGCCCTGCTTCGTCAAGTCGGGGTAATCCTTGGGCAGAATATCGACAATGACACATTTTTTGTACTCTTCGGGATACATGTCGAGCATTTTCATGGCAATTTTGCCGCCCATCGAATGCCCTATGAGTATTGGTCTGTCGCTGCTGTGCTTCTGCAGAAAGTCATGCAGAAAATGCGCAAGCGAATCGTATGAAAACATATCCGTGTGAAAGCTCCTGCCGTGGTTTGGCAAGTCCGGTATTATCACATGGTGACCGCAATCCGCCAAAAACCTGCCTATGTTCAACCAATGGTTGCTCATGCCCAACCAACCGTGGACTATCATTATCGTTTGCCCCTCAAAGGAGCCGAGTTCTCTGTAAAAGAATTTCATTCCTAAAAAGATAAAGCATTAAATCGGCAAAATTACAAAACCAAATCCTGTTGTTCTCGTTCAAATGTGGCAACAGTTGCCGCCGAACGCCAAACAGAGAACAGCGGAAACGGATAAAAAATTGCCGTTTCGACTGTTAATTGCTGAAAAAGCATTAGTTTTGCAAGACGGAATAATACTTGAAAAGTATGGAATACATAGCCATTATCATTTTTGCCGTATTCGTCAACAACGTAATACTTTCACAGTTCTTGGGAATCTGTCCTTTTTTGGGTGTTTCCAAAAAAGTGAGTACGGCAACGGGAATGGGGGCGGCGGTCATCTTCGTCATGACCCTTTCGACCATAGTAACATTTCTTCTGCATAAGTTTGTGTTGCTGCCGTTGGGTATAGAATTTCTGCAAACCATTTTATTCATATTGGTGATAGCCGCTTTGGTTCAAATGGTTGAGATAATATTGAAAAAAATCAGTCCTTCGCTTTATCAGGCTCTGGGAGTGTTTCTGCCGTTGATAACAACCAACTGTGCGGTGCTCGGAATATCCATTCTTGTCATACAAAAAGGGTACAACCTGTTGGAGGGAGTTACCTATACCATAGGAATATCATTGGGATTCACTCTCGCAATGATTATTTTTGCAGGTTTGAGAGAGCAGCTCGAATTGGTGGAAGTGCCGAAAGGAATGAGGGGTATTCCGATAGCGCTGATTACCGCCGGCATTCTTGCCATGGCTTTCATGGGCTTTGCAGGCTTGGTTAAATTGTAGGACAACACTAAAGAAAAACCATACATCCATGATAGATAAACAAGTTAACAAACAACTGTCCAAAGCATTGAAAAGCAAGGAACGCAAACCCGGTTGGTGGGCAAGACGGAGCAGAAAAAAATTGATAGAGGCTATTCTTGCGGCTTTGGCTGAATACGACGTCAAATCGGCGTGGGTTCACAAGGCTTTTGCGTCGGCAGTCGAGAAAAGACCGAAAAACATAAGTGTATATGTGGAATTTTCGGATAAATCGGCAGAAGGACTTGCGGAAAAGATTGGTATGGCGATGGATAAAGCAATAAAAGGGAAAAGCATCGACATCACAAACGTCGATACCCTGCTTCCTGTCGTGAAAGAGTTTGTTTTCAAAGACGTAGAAAAGATATTGTAGGGAACAATGCGTATTTCGGCGGTTATAATAACCTTGAACGAAGAGGCAAATCTTGCGAGGTGTATCTCCTCTTTGCAGGAGGTTGTCGACGAAGTGGTGGTTGTGGATTCCTATTCCAAGGACAACACAAGGGCAGTTGCGGAGAGCTTTCCCAAGGTGAGGTTTTATTCCCAAGAATGGCTTGGTTATGCCGAACAAAAGAACTACGCCGATTCTTTAACCGCCTACAACACAGTTCTGTCGATAGACGCCGATGAGGCATTGTCGGAAGAGTTGCGAAACAGCATAAAGGAGATAAGGCAAGAGCCGGAAAACGAGAACCGGGTCTTCGAACTATCGCGGCTGACCAACTATTGCGGACATTGGATAAGACATTGCGGTTGGTATCCCGACATAAGAGTTCGTTTATTCGATAAAAGAAGTGTGAAATGGCAGGGAAGTTTCGTACACGAAACCCTGTCGTTGCCACAAGGAGCCGAGGTGGTGCGATTGAATGGCGATTTGCTTCACTATTCCTACAAAAATGCTTCGGAACACGTTGAAAGATTGAATAAATACTCCCTTTTGGCAGCAAAAAAAGCCTTTAAAGCGGGAAAGAAATCTTCGTTTCTCGATGTTTGGTTGAAGCCTAAGTGGAAGTTTATCAGAGATTACATCTTCAAAGGCGGAATATTGGACGGTTATGCGGGTTATAGAGTTTGTAAAATGTCGGCATTTGCGAATTTTCTGAAATATGCACACCTCAAAGAACTTAATGAGAATGACAATACTGATAAGCAGGACTGACGGAATAGGGGACGTTGTGCTGACCTTGCCGTTGGCAGGAGTTATAAAGCACTATTTTGCAGGCGTTAAGGTGTTGTTCCTCGGCAGAACGTACACTAAAGCCATTGCAGACCTGAGTGAAGATGTTGATGAGTTCTTGAATTGGGACGAGTTGGCGAAGGACGAAGTTCAATCTTGCAAACTGTTGAAAGAAAAGCACATAGACGTTGTTCTGCATGTGTTCCCAAACAAGAAAGTGGCAAAGCTGTGTAAGCGGGCAGGAATACAAACCCGCATAGGAACGTCTCACAGGATTTATAATTGGCTATTTTGCAATAGGTTGGTTCATTTCTCACGCCGAAACTCCAATGAACACGAAGTCGTGCTTAATTTGAAACTGCTGTCGCCGCTTATGCAAAAACAGAGCTTGCCGACAGTTGCCGATATATGCGATTTTGTGCATGTGAAAGCTGTAAAACAGTCCTCTTGTGCCGATGCACTTTTGGAAAACGACAGATGCTTCAAACTAATTCTGCACCCAAAGAGCAAAGGAAGTGCAAGAGAGTGGGGTTTGCACAACTTTCGTTCGTTGATAGAGGCGTTGGATAGAAGTAAATTCAGGATTTTTCTTTGTGGAACAGAGGAAGAAGGACGGCAATTCAGAGAAGAATTGCTGCCGAACGATGAAGAGAATGTCTACGATTTAAGTGGAAAACTATCTTTGGAGCAGTATATAAGCATTATTGCCGCTTCGGACGCACTTGTGGCAGCAAGCACAGGACCGTTGCACATTGCAGCCGTGCTGAACAGGCATGCCGTAGGTCTGTATCCGCCAATACGTCCGATGAATCCCAAACGTTGGCGACCGATAGGCAAAAATGTGAAAGTCTTCTGCAAAAACAGTACATGCAACGCTTGCAGGAAAACAACCTATTGCCATTGCATGCAGAGCATAAAGCCGAAAGACGTGGCGGAATACCTTAACAAACTCTGCAAATAAGCTTTTCGGATTTACTTGCCGTTGAACAGATTCATGGTTCTGTCCATACCGATTGTGGCAAAGGACTTGATTATTTCGCAACACATATCCAACTTGGTGTCTGCAACATTCCAATCCTCTCCTTCCATCTTTCCCAAAACGAAATCGATTTGATGACCTTTTGCAAAGCTGTTTCCTATTCCGAAACGTAAGCGATTGAACTTGTTATGCCCCAGAGCTGCGATTATATCCTTCAATCCGTTATGCCCACCGTCGCTTCCGCCCATTCTGAGGCGGATTGTACCCAAGGGTAATGCCAAATCATCGACAATAATCAGCAGATTTTCGATAGGGATTTTCTCTTTATCGAGCCAATACCTGACAGCCTTGCCGCTGAGGTTCATAAAGGTTGTAGGCTTTATGAGAATCAATGTTCTGCCTTTGACTTTTACCTCTGTCATATAGGCATGGCGTTCAACCGAAAAGCCATATCTGTTTTCTGTATTCTCCTTATTCAAACTCTCAACGAACCTATCCAAAGCCATATAGCCGATATTGTGTCGCGTTTGTTCGTATTCCTTGCCCGGATTGCCGAGACCGACTATCAAATACTTCATTGCTTCCAAAAATAAAGGCTGTACCGTGAATGTACAGCCTTAAGTGTTAATCAATTTTGTCGAATTACTTTCCTGAACCACGGGTTGGTTTTACCCAAACGATGACGCTGGATTTTACATCCAACAATTCAACGTTCTCTATGCTTATTTGCTCAACCTTTATTCCTTGACCTATTTCCAAAGAACCTATGTTCACTTCCGCATATTGAGGTATTGCATCAGGCAATCCTTTAACTCTCAATTTACGTATCTTGGTCATCAACTTACCACCTTGCAACACTCCGGGAGCTGTTCCAACAGTCTTTACAGGTATTGCTATCGAGATAGGCTTGTCGTCGAATATTCTCAAAAAATCGGCATGCAACACTTCGTCTGTTACGGGGTGATATTGGATTTCTTGAAGGATTGCACGGCATTTGTTGCCGCCTATTTCCAACTCAACATAGTTTGTGTCGGGTGTAAACAACAACGGCTTGAATGCCTTTTGCGGCATAGTGAATCTTACTTGCTCTTGTTCGCCACCATAGATTACGCAAGGCACCAAGCCTTGTTTGCGTAACATCTTTGCATCTTTTTTCCCTACGTTCTCTCTTGGAGAACCACTCATAGATACTGTGTACATTTTTGCTTGTGTTTATTGATTGTTATTGCGGTATGGTTAGAACCGTTCTACCACACCTTTTTGTTTTACTGCTATTTCGTAAAAGTCTGCTATCGATTCGTAGTTCTCGACTCTCCTTATGGCTTCTGCAAATATGGAAGCGGTGGAAAGCACTTTTATTTTCTTGCTTTCTCTCCTCAAAGGAATGGTGTCGGTTACTATCAATTCTTCCATGCAGGAGTTCTCTATCTTCTCCATTGCGTCTCCGCTCAATACGGCGTGGGTAATCATTGCTCTTACGCTTTGAGCTCCGCATGATTTTATCAGCTCTGCTGCCTTGCAAAGGGTGTTTCCCGTGTCTACAATGTCGTCCACAAGGATTATATGCTTGCCCTTAACATCGCCAATCAGTTGCATGGTGCCGACTTCGTTAGGTTTGTTTCTCTGTTTATAGCACATGACGAAACCCGTTCCCAATGTTTTTGCATATTGACTTGCACGCTTTGTTCCTCCTACGTCCGGCGATGCAAACAATAGGTCGTCCGTCGAGATTTCCTGCCCTCTCAAATAAGGAATAAATATTGACGATGCCAACAAGTGGTCAAGCGGAATATTGAAAAAGCCTTGGATTTGGTCTGCGTGTAAATCCATGGTTATAACTCTGCTGACACCTGCCGCCTGCAACAAATCGGCAACCAATTTTGCTGCAATGGGAACTCTCGGCTTGTCTTTTCTGTCTTGACGAGCAAAACCGAAATAAGGGATTACTGCAATTATTCTTTGGGCTGAGGCTCTCTTGGCTGCATCTGCAAACATCAACAACTCCATAAGATTGTCCGATGGAGCGAAAGTGGATTGAATGAGGAACACATCGCAACCTCTCAAATTTTGTTCGTAAGAGGGTTGAAATTCTCCGTCTGCATATTGCAAAACAATCGACTTTCCGAGCGGTTTTCTGTAAACCTCAGAAATTTTCTTTGCCAAATACAGCGTTGCTCTTCCCGAGAAAAGTGCCGTTGTATCCTTTTGCTTGGTTTCTGACATAATTTTTCTACTAAGAATGGTTGATTTTCGGATTGCAAAGGTACGGACAATTTCCCGAACTGAAAAAAAAAAGCAAAATTATTTGCAGGTTTGGAAATTTGTTGTACCTTTGCAAACGCAAATCAGGAGCATCTGTGGCGGAACAGGTAGACGCGCTAGACTCAAAATCTAGTGGGATAAAACCCGTGCCGGTTCGATTCCGGCCAGATGTACAAAAAGGGAGCGAGGCAGAGGTTTCGCTCCCTTTTTCTATGCATTCGCCCCATTAAACGGCTTGTTTGCAGCGATATAGGCTCTTCGCAAATTCTCGGACAGGCTTTTCGATTCATTTTCTTTTGCAGTGGTTTGAGCATGTTGAGCAAGCAGAATGCTTTCGTTCCTTACCGAGGAAGGGCAATGCAGAATACTTGCCTGTCGTGTTTGAAACAGTCATATCGAAACAGCGATTCGATGAAATTAAAACGCCGATTCAGAAAAATGAATCGGCGAAAGAAAAAAATGAATCGCCGATTCGTTTCGATTAATCACTGTTTCGTGGAGTGTTTCGTTCGTAATCTGTTCTTGTATTGGTGGTTCATAATGACAGATGTAAATGATGGTTGATAAAATGTAAAATATATTTGTCAGATTGGAAAACAAATTGTACTTTTGCCGCCGAATTGAAAAATGTATTGCCTGCTGCAATTTGTGGGGCTTGGGTTGCAGGGGTATGATTGGTGAAGCCCCGAATTAAAACTAAATGTAATATGAAGAAAATGTATTTGTTGCCTCGTTGTTTCAAGAAAGTGGGCATGGTGTTGGCAGTTTGTTGCCTTGTTTGGTTTGTTATGTATTGCGTTACGGACTCGGTAGATTTCAGTTTCAAGACTTTTGCTTTGCTTGGAGGGGATGTTCCAATTCATGCCATTGGAGAGAATACCCATGCGGATTCTTTGTTTTGCAATATGGCAAAAACAAGTTTCAGCATGACTATATTCCCCATTCTTATGCTTACAGCATTGGTTTTCATTGCTTTCTCAAAAAACAAGATTGAGGACGAATATATCTTGAAGATAAGAGAACGTTCCTTTGTTTGGGCAATGTTGGTTGGGTATGTGGTGATAGCATTGCTGACTCTGCTTGTGTTTGGTTTTGCTTACATTATGGTGTTGATGTATGACATGTACATATTTCTGATACTCTTTATCTGCAAATTCCATTATGAGGTTTACAAGTTGAAAAAGACGATGCAAGATGAAGAATAACATAAGAGTGGAGCGGGCTGTGCTGAAAATATCGCAGCAGGAGCTTGCCGAGAAAGTGGGAGTAAGTCGTCAAACGATAAATGCCATAGAGCTTGGTAAATATATACCTTCCGGATTGGTCTTGCTGAAAATTGCTGCCGTGTGCGGAAAAAAGGTCGAAGAGATATTCGCTTTGGAAGAAAACGATTGGAAATAGCCAAAACAGGAGTAAAATCGGAGTAGGAATAAAAAGCGTATAAATATCTGTAAACAAAGGTGCTATGCAAGAAAATGGCGATTTTAAGCCAATATATTTGAAGAAAAATCCGACAGTTGATGAGATGGTCGGATTTTTTCGATTTTTAGAGCCTTAAATCTGCGTTGGAATGGATATAAAAAGGCGAATGGTCAACATCTGTCAACCATTCGCCTTTTTTATTCGAAAGAACTGAAAACTACTTCTTTATATTTGGTTCTTCCAAGCCGTAACCTTTTCTCTTGTCTTCAATCTTCAACAAAACGCCAAAGATAAGCGCCAAAACGCCGAAGGAAGCGAATATGGTCATAGGGGCAACGTATCCTCTGGTACTTTCCAACACCTTGCCTATCAACAAAGGTACAAAGCAAAGTCCGAGGTTCTGTACCCAAAAAATCAAGCAATAGGCACTTCCCAATATCTTTTCATCAATGATTTTTGGAACACTTGGCCACAAAGCTGCCGGAACGAGTGAGAAGGATACTCCCAAAATCACCACCAACAGAACAGCAAACCATTTTTGTGGGAATGCAGGCAATACAAATGCGAAGCACAAGTGGCAGGCTATCATTATAATGGCACCAACCATCAACATGGAAGCGCCTTTTCCTTTATTGTCCAAAAAGATACCCAAAAGAGGGGTCAAACACATTGCAAGGATTGGGAAACAACTGAATAGCTGAGCTCCCACTTCGGAACTTACATTAAGGGTTTTTGACAAGAAATCGGGAGCATATCGTTGGAATGGGAAAATTGCCGAATAGTAAAGAACGCAAAGCAAAGCCACCAACCAAAACATTTTGCTTCCGAAAACTTTTCCGAGATCGCTCAAGTGGAATTCGTCCTCAGGAGACTTTTCTTCCGTCGCCAAACCTGCACTGACCAACTGTTTGTCAAACTTTTTGTCCATAACGCTGAATACTATGAAGAATATCAGACCTATGCACAACAAACAAGCGCAAAAGGCAACGGGAGCTACGACAGATTTATCAAAACCGTTGGCAATTATAGGGGCAATCCACATAACGGCAAATACACCCAATCTTGCGATTGCCATTTCCAAGCCCATTGCAAGAGCCATTTCTTTTCCCTTGAACCACTTAGCGATGGATTTTGATACGGTTGTACCTGCCATTTCGCAGCCGCAACCGAATATCATGAAGCCTAAGCAAGCCATTTTGGCACTGCCTGGCATGCTTACCCACCAAGAGTTCAACCAATCGCAAAATGAAGTTTCTTGAAACCAATCGCTGATTCCGATAAACTTAATCAAGGCTCCTGCCACCATCAAAGAGGCAGACAAGATGCCGGTAAAGCGTATTCCCATCTTGTCGAGGATTATACCCGCAATGATAAGGAAACCGCATACATTCAAAATATACTCGGAAGCTGCATAAGTTCCGAATACACCGCTGCTCCAACCGCGAGAACTCTCAATAAGATCTTTCAGAGGAGACATGACGTCCACGAACATGTAGCCGAAAAACATCATCAAAGCGATGAGAATTAGGGCTGACCAACGAGCTACAGGACTGTCGTTCAATAACTTTGTAACTTTTTCTGTCATTGTTATTTGGTTTTAATGTTATTTCAAGTTGCAAAGCTAATGCATTTTTCGCAGAAAACGTTTGTTTGGCATGTTTTTTTTGACTGTGTTCGGTAAATGGAGCAACGGAATTTTCCCTATACAATATTATATAGAGGAGCGATGGACAAATTGAGGCTTTGCAACTGCACAAAAAGGCAGCCGGCTTCACTCGTTTTCGAGAGTAAAGAAGCGGTCAAATGAATCGGCGATTCAAAAAAATCTTTCGGCGATTCATTTTTTTGAATCGCCGATTCGTCGGCAACAGAAGCCCGTTTCGCTTTACGTTCACCAACTTGCATAAAACTTGAACTTGCTTTTTGGAGCAGTACGTCGAAAAAAAATCACTCAACGCTGTGAAAATACCAAATAAAATTCTATCTTTGCAACTTCAAAAACATGTGTACTTATAAGACAGAGTAATATGCAAAACAAAGGAGCTATCAAAGTTATAGCGATTATTTTCGCCTTGATTTGTCTCTATCAGTTGTCTTTCACCTACTTCTCAAAGAAGGTCGAAAGCGACGCAAAGGAGTATGCGACAAATCAATACGCAAAAAGCGTTGCTGCGAAATTAGCAAAGGGAGATGCTTTACGGGAGCAGGAAATCTTCGATTCCATTGCAACGATGAGGGAGAATTTCTACTTGGATTCGGTATCTGAGAAGACTGCCTACAACTTTCTTTGGATGAGAAAATTCTCTTACAAGGAATGTAAAGCAAGGGAAATAAACTTAGGTTTGGACTTGAAGGGCGGTATGAACGTCATGATGGAAGTATCCACGATAGACGTTTTGAAGAACCTTGCAAGCAATCCTAACGACCCTGAATTGAGCAAGTTGATAAGCCTTGCAGAAAAGAGCCACAAAGAAACGGGAGATAGATTTATCGATTGTTTCGAAAGAACGGTTAAGGAAGCTCAGAAAACCTCCAAGGTAGACCTTTCGGCTTTTTTCAGAGTAAAGTTGAAAGAGAAAGGCATTACTGCCAATTCGTCGAATGATGCCGTCATAAAGGCTATTCGTCAGGAGTGTACCGATGCTTACGACAGAACGTTCCAAGTTTTGTCAAAGCGTATAGATAAGTTCGGTGTGGCTCAACCTACAATCCAAAAGTTGGAAGCAACCGAAAGAATAGCGATAGAGTTGCCCGGCATAAAGGATCCGCAAAGGGTAAGCAAACTTTTGGAAGGCTCCGCACAGTTGCAGTTTTGGTTGGCAGGAGATTTTGCAAAGGTTGGTACGGCTTTGCAAGCTGCGGACAAGTGGTTGGCTGAAACCAATTACGGAGAAGAAACTTCGGAAAATCAACAGCTTTCTTCTGAAACAGCAACCGCAAGCGAGACGCTCGCAACAGGAGAAACTTCAAAGAAGAACGATGCAACAGCCAAAAAGAACCCAAATCCGTTGTTCTCCAAGTTCGCTCACTTGAATAACGGTACTTTGCAAAGTTGTGTTGTCGGTACTGCAACGGCTGCAAACAGAAGCGAAATAGACCGCATGCTTGCAGCAGCAAGCAAGGTTTTGCCGCAAGATGTTGCATTTTTGTGGAGTGCAAAACCGATAAACAAGACAAACGAATATGAGTTGTATGTGTTGCAACACACCAATAAAGCAAAAACCGCATTGTTGGACGGAGATGTGATTTCCGATGCAAGAAGCGACTTTGATCAACAAGGTCGTCCCGTTGTTTCCATGGTCATGAAGGACGAAGCTGCACGCAAGTGGGCGAAGATAACCGGAAGTAACGTGGGCAACTGTATTGCAATAGTGTTGGATAATGTGGTTTACTCGGCTCCGAGAGTTAACGGAGAAATCAGCGGAGGTCGTTCCGAAATTTCCGGACAGTTTACCGTTGATGAAGCAAAAGACTTGGCGAACATATTGAAGTCGGGTAAGCTTACAGCCCCTGCAAAAATGGTTCAAGAGTCTGTTGTCGGTCCGTCTTTGGGAGAGGAATCCATAAGAACAGGTTTGGTTTCATTCATTGTGGCGTTTGCATTGGTATTTGCCTATATGATATTCTTCTACAACATGGCAGGTATTGCAGCTTGCTGTGCCTTGCTTGTCAATATCTTCTTCCTGTTCGGAATATTGGCGTCAATAGGTGCTGTCTTGACCTTGCCGGGTATAGCGGGTATTGTCTTGACAATGGCAATGGCAGTAGATGCCAACGTCATTATATATGAACGAATAAAAGAGGAATTACTCGCAGGCAAGAACGTCGGTGCCGCAATCAAAGACGGTTACAAGGTTGCTTACTCTGCAATCATAGACGGTAACGTTACAACCTTGTTGACAGGTATAGTGCTTGCTTACTTCGGAAGCGGTCCTATTCAAGGTTTTGCTGTTACATTGTGTATAGGTATTTTGACTTCATTGTTCTCGAGTATATTTATATCCAGATTGGTGTTCGAGTCAATGTTGAACAGCAAGAAAGGACAGAAGAGAATTACTTTCTACAACAGGCTTACCGAGCATTTCTTGGAAAATCCTAAGGTGAACTTCGTTGGAACTCACAAGGTGCAAACCATAATATCTGTTTCATTGGCTGTCATAGCGATAGGTTCTTTGGCATTCAAAGGTTTGGATTATGGTATCGACTTCTCCGGAGGACGTACCTATGTCGTGAGATTCGATAAAGACGTGAACCCTGTGGAGGTAAGGCATGAATTGCAAAAGGAATTTGGTTCTGCTCCGGAAGTAAAGACTTTCGGTCCTGCGTACCAAGTCAAGATAACAACCGATTACAAGGTTAAGGATGACAGTGATGCAGTTAAGCGTGAGGTTATAGCCAAGTTGCATAACGGTACAAAGAATTTCTTCAACGATAAGAATATCACATTGGAACAATTCGAGTCTACAATGAAGAGTCCTTTGGGTATAATAAGTTCGGAGATAGTAGGACCTACAATGGCAGAGGATATACAACGTTCGGCTATAATTGCGGTTGTCGTTTCTCTCGTTCTTATCTTTGCCTACATTGGTATGAGATTTAGAAAATGGCAGTACGGTTTGGCAGGACTTATTTCTTTGACGTTCGATGCATTGATTACCATAGGTATATTCTCTTTGTTCGGAGGTTTGTTGCCGTTCAACTTGGAGGTAAATCAAGATTTTATTGCCGCAATACTTACGGTGATAGGTTATTCGATAAACGATACCGTGATAGTCTTTGACCGTGTAAGGGAAAATGTCAGGTTGTATCCTAAGGCTCCTTACGGAAAGGTTATGAACGATGCCATGAACCAAACATTAAGCCGTACGTTCAACACTTTGGGTTCTACCTTGTTGGTATTGTTGATAGTGTTCATCTTCGGCGGAGAAGTGTTGAGAGGCTTTGCGTTTGCGTTGTTCATAGGAGTGGCAGTCGGTGGATTTGCTTCCTTGTGTGTGGCTTGTCCTACGGCTTACGCTTTGATAACTCGTTCTGAAAAGAAAAAGGAATTGGCAAAGTTAGGCAAGTGATAGCGATATGAGGTTTGCCGGAGAGAAAGGTCTTTCTCCGGTGAACTTTTTGATGGTATAATTTGCAGGTCTGAGTAGTAGAATTTAAGATGCTTTGATATGGGAATGATAGTTGCGTTGTTGGTGTTCGCTATTATTGCGATAAAGATGGCAGCGAAGGTATCGGCAAAGGCGAAAGAGGCGTCGTCGGCTTCATCAAAGGCAAATGCTTTTCTGAATTTTGATTTTGAAAAAGCAGAACCGTTGGTTGATGATTGGTCGGAAAATGTCGAAGTAGTGGAAAAGAAGACTAAACCTGCAAAAGCAAAGGTCGGAAATATTGTTGAGAAGAATGGAGAGGAGCAGAAAGATAAGGCAAAAGAACAGTCTAAACCGAAAGGTGGCAGTTTCTCCTTGAAAGAGGCGGTGATTTATTCCACAATATTGGACAGACCGTATAAGTAATACGTTTTTAGCAAATTATAAATCTAAGAAAATACATTAAAATGGGTATGTTGAGAAAATTATTCTTCACTCTCGGGTTGTTATTGACAACCGGTCTGATGTTGTACTCGCAGGGAGTATTGACGGGTACAGTCACGGACGCATCAACGAAAGAGCCATTACCGTTTGTTAATGTCGTTGTTGAGCAAAATGGTCAACAGATGGGCGGAGCCACGACTGATATAGACGGTAATTATCAAATCAAACCACTGTCTCCCGGTGATTATGATGTCAGGGCTTCGTTTGTTGGTTACAAAACAGTACTGAAAACCGGTGTAAAAGTTAATGCATCGGGCTTTTCAAGAGGAGGTAATATCGAAATGACTCCTACAGCGGAAGTTCTTGATGTTGTGGAAGTCAAGGAGTATGCAATACCTTTGATTGAAACCGGTACTTCCGAATCCGGTAAGCGTATTTCGGCAGAGGATTTGGATAACATGACTGCTAACTCGGTCGATGCCATTATCGCCAATGTCGGAGGTATTACCGATTCCGACGGAGGAGCGGGTAGCGCCCGTGGTGAGAGCAGCATGGTGACGTATGTAAATGGTGTTGCAAAGAAAGGAAGCGTTAATATTCCAAAGCAGGCCATTGCTGAAATTCAAGTCATCTTGGGTGGTACTCCTGCAAGTATAGGTGAGGCTATCGGAGGTAGTACGAACATCACATTGAAACCACCTCAAAACACTTTTACAGGTTATGTACAGTATCAGACTTCCGAGTTCTTGGACACTCGTGGATACCACAGAGGGGACTTCTATTTTACAGGTCCGTTGTTGAAAAAAACAGATGCGAGCGGCGTGTCGAACAGTATAATAGGCTACCGTTTGTCCGGATTTGTTACTTATGCGGCTGACAGCTATTTGAGACCAAAGGATAGAAGGTACTACATGATAAAAGACGAGGTTTTGGATAACTTGAAACAAAATCCTTTGGTGTATGACCCTTCAACCGGAGCGGTGAATTACGCTGCCGAGTTTTTGACGATGAATGATTTTGAACAGGTTGGACGTAAGTCGAACTTGTGGTCGAACTCAATATATGTAGAGGGAGGATTGGATTTCCGCTTCTCCAAAAACAGTATGTTGCAAATCAATGCGGAGTATGTGAACAGCATAGGAATGAGCGGCTCTATCGCTTCCATGTTGATGAACAACTACAATAATTCCGAAAGCAAGAGCCAAAGTTTTCAGTTGATGGGAGACTTCACTCAAAAGTTTAACTCCGAACAATCGTCCTTGATAAAGAATGTAATCTTCAATTTGACTGCGTCTTATTCGAAGTCTTACGGAGAGTCTTACAATAAGGATCATGGAAGCGATTTGTTCCGATACGGACATGTGGGAACATTCCATACACACAAGAGACCTATGTACGAGCTTACGAGAATGGATATAGACGGCGATGGAAGCAGTGAGTATGTTTATGAGCAGAACGGTTGGATGGATTACCAAGTAGACTACACTCCATCGGAATACAATCCGGGATTGTCTGCATATACCTCACAGTTGTTTTACAACAACGAGTTTTCAGGATTGAGGCCTTATCTATACAATTACGACAATATCAGATCCTTTAAGGGCTTGGTGAATGGAGATTCCCCTGCATCGGTTTACAGCATGTTTACCAATGTCGGAGTGGTTGGTTCTTCTTACTCCAAATCTGAAACACAATATATATATGCAGCAGCGAGAGTTTCTGCCGATATAGGAAAGCATTCCATAGAATTGGGATTTCAATATGACCAGTCCATATACAGAGGTTACTCTTTGGCGGCTTCAAGTTTGTGGACTATCATGAAGCAAGAGGTTAACCAACACTTGTTGTATAGAGATTTGGATAACCCTATAATAGATGAAAGCGGAATGTACCCAACCGTATCATACAATCGTAAGTACGATGCTGGCAGTCAAACGTTTTTTGATAAGCAAATACGTCAAAAATTAGGTTTGGCGGTCGATGGAACAGAGTGGATAGACATTGACAGCTACGATCCTTCTACATTCTCTTTGGATATGTTCTCTGCCGATGAGTTGTTCAATACCGGTGGTAGCTCTTCGTTGGTAAGCTATTATGGTTATGACCATACGGGAGAGAAGGTAAGTGGCAAACAATCGTTGCAGGATTTTTTTACAGGAGTTGACGGCAAGAGAAACATAGGAGCATGGGAACCCATCTACATGGCAGGATACATACAAGATAAGTTCTACTTTAATGACTTGATATTCAACATTGGTGTTCGTGTGGATAGATTTGACGGAAACCAACAAGGATTGAAGGATCCATTTTTGCTATATTCTTCTTATACAGCCGGCGATTTGAGAAGTGCAGGTCGCGGAAGCGAAGTGCCAAATAGCGTTGGCGATGACTACATATTGTACGTAGATAAACTTTCTTCAAGTTCAACATTGGACAATGTGGACATAAGAGGTTTCCGTAACCAAAATGAAAACAGTTGGTACAATGCAAATGGCGAGGTAGTCTCAAACCCTAATGATATAGCAGGTTCGTCAGGACAACCTTTGCCTTTCAGAAAAGGAGAATTGTCGGAAACAGGTTTGCCTAAGCAAATATCAACAGACGCATTTAAGGATTACGAGCCACAAATCGTTGCAATGCCTCGTATAGCATTCTCTTTCCCTGTGTCTGATAAGTCTGAGTTCAAAGCGTCTTACGATGTGATAGCAAGAAGACCAAGTGCAGGTTATTGGCAAGCAAGCTATGACAGCTATCTTTACATGGAAAAAATGTCAGGAGCAGCGTTGACAAACCCTAACTTGAAACCGGAAAAGATTACCAACTATGAGTTAGGTTTCCAACAAGTATTATCTAAATCCTCAGCTTTGGGTATAACGGCGTACTACAAGCAAACAAGAGACCTTATCGCTTTGGTACAATATGTGGGTGCAGACCCAACCAACTTGTACTACTCTTACGCAAACCAAGACTTCAGAACAACAAAAGGTTTCACCATCTCATACGATTTGAGACGTTCGAAGAATGTAAGGGTTAATGCGAACTATACATTGCAATATGCAGAAGGAACAACAGGCTTGCCTTCTTCAACAATAGTTTCCTTGATAAAGGCAGGTTATCCTAACATCAAAATGTTGTTCCCTATTTCCGATGACAGAAGACACGAGTTCAAGGTGAATTTGGACTTCCGTTATTTGGGCGGAGATAAGTACAACGGTCCTGTAACTTCAAGAGTGGTAACAGACAAGAACGGAAACGAAGTTGTGAAGAACTTCCGTTGGTTGCAAAACTTCGGAGTAAACATCACAGCGGTTGCTCAATCCGGTTCGCCTTACACCAAATACTACAGTAACATACAACAAACCATTGTCGGCAGCTACCGTGGAGCTCGTTTGCCATGGTCGTTCCGTGTGGATTTGAGTGTGGACAAGTCTTACAACATAAAAGTTGGCAAGAAGCCTACCGTGTTGAACTTCTTCGCAAGAATAACCAACGTATTCAACATAAAGAATATCAGAAGCGTTTACGGAGTAACCGGAGACCCTGATGATAACGGATACTTGACAGACCCTGAAACACAAACCATAATTGCCGGTAAGTTGAATGAGCAAGCTTATAGGGATTATTACTACATGTATTTGAATAATGCCAATTACAACTATTCTACGCCAAGAATGGTTTATGTAGGTCTATCTTATCAGTTCTAATAGTATAAACAAGATAAACAGAAAGTTATATGAAACATATTAACAGTAAAGTATCATTATTATTGATGTGCTTTTTGCTTGTCGGAGGAGCTGCCCAGGCGGAGAAATTCAAAGGGGCGGTAAAGAGAACTCCGACAAAGAAAGCGGAACTGGAAAGATGTCGTAGAGGACAGGGTTCTGCTGAATTGAACATAAACAACGTAAGGGCACGTATCAATACCTCAGGTAACATGTGGTATGACGGTTCTACGGCTCGTTACTTTGTACCTAAGGACGGAAACAGTACAGCCATGTATTGTGCGGCTTTGTGGGTCGGAGGAACAGATGCCAACGACCAGTTGCGTGTTGCGGCATTGAGATTCGGACAAGATGGAGATGACTTTTGGCCGGGTCCGTTGACTGTTGACAAAAATGCTTCCGTCGACAAGTCAGTTTGTGAGAAGTGGGACAAACACTTTACCATAACAAAGGCAGAGGTTGAGTATTTCGTTGCAGGTATAGAGAAAGACGCTGCGGGAAATGTTATCAGCGTTGATGCCTCGAGAGCAACGGAGGCTATAAAAACATGGCCGGCTCACGGAGATGTTTCCAAAAATCAATCCAAGTTTCTTGCTCCTTTCTATGACCAAAACGGTAACGGAGTTTATGAATGGGAGTTGGGAGACTATCCTTACTATGATTTGTCAGGAGAGCTTTGTCCTGCAAAGATAAAAGCAAATCTTCCTGCCGGTTCGGTTTATACGCCAACCCCAACCTTTGAATCCAATACTTCCAACCCTAACTATGGTACCGGTGGTGCTTTGGAGGCAAAAGGCGGTTTATTGGTAGACCAAGTATTGAAAGGAGACCAAACTATTTGGTGGGTATTCAACGATAAAGGAAACGCACACACAGAGTCAGGCTCGGAGAACCCCATAGGATTGGAGATAAGAGCCCAAGCATTTGCGTTCACAATGAGCGATGAAATCAACAATATGACTTTCTACTCTTACGAGATAATCAACCGTTCTACATTCGTATTGACAAATACATATTTCTCTCAGTGGGTTGACCCGGATTTGGGATATGCACAAGACGACTATGTTGGTTGCGACGTTGAGAGAGGCTTGGGTTATTGTTACAATGGTAAAGCAACCGACGGACCGGGAACAGGTGCTTATTCCGGCAATCCTCCGGCAATCGGTATAGACTTCTTCCAAGGTCCTTATATGGATCCCGATGGATTAGATAACCCGAAGGTTGATATTGATGCGTTCATAGATAATTACGGAAGTGAAGCCTTGCAACCGTATAGAGATGCAGCAGGAGGAGATAACGTTAAGTTGACCGTATTATTGACCGATGATGCATACAAATACAAAAAAGCATGGTATCCTAAATCAAAAGACCCTGTTAATGCTTGTGCCATCAACGGTGTCAACTTTGGTAACGGTATAGTAGATGATGAACGTTTTGGTATGCGTAGGTTTGTTTACTACAATAACGATGGTACTGCAAACAATGGAGAGCCGGATAAGGCGACTGACTACTACAACTATTTGAGAGGTATTTGGAAAGATGGAAAGAGAATGTGTTACGGTGGAGACGGATACAATTCAAGTTCGACAGGATACCAAGATGGCGTTTATGCAGACTTTATGTTCCCCGGCAATTCAGATATTTGGGGTTGGGGTACAGCTACAAACGGAAATGAAGAAGTCGGAAAAACAACAGAGTGGACTGAACAAACAGCAGGTAATGCTGCCGATGACAGACGTTTCATGCAATCTGCAGGACCTTTCACCTTGCAACCCGGAGCAATCAACTACATTACAGTCGGAATACCTTTTGCACAGGCAGCGACAGGCGGTCCTATGGCTTCTGTTGAGTTGCTAAGACAAGTCGATGACAAATGTCAAGCGTTGTTTGACAACTGTTTCAATGTGTTGGAAGGACCTGATGCTCCACAAGTGGTTGTTCAGGAGATGGACAGACAGGTTATTCTTTACTTGACAAATGAAGCAGGTAACAATGTCAACGAATCCTTTGACGTGGAAGACGTTACCATTCCTCGTTCTTACACCGATGCAAGCGGTAATACGGTAGATTACGACAGACACTACAGATTCGAAGGTTATCAGATATTCCAAGTAAAAGATGCAAGTGTATCGGTAGCCGATATCTATGATAATGACAAATCTCGTTTAGTTGCTCAATGCGATATTGAGAACTACGACTCTTTGCAGAACAATCAACCGATAGGAGAGTTGGTGAATTGGACAGAGGTAGACGGAAGATTGACAAGCCAAGTTATGGTCAGCGGAGAGAACAAGGGAATAAAACACTCGTTCCTTATAACAGAGGATAAGTTCTCCACAAATAACGACAAGCGAATAGTAAACAATCAAAAGTACTATTACATAGCCATAGCTTATGCTTACAACAACTTCAAGGCATACAACAACCAAGATGCTACTAAACTTGACGGACAAAAGGAACCGTATTTGGCAAGTAGAAAAGTAGGTGGTGGCGGAGCCATAGAGCCTGTTGTTGCCATACCGCACATGGTACAATCCGAACAAAACGGTACTTTGGTACAATCCTCTTACGGAATGTCGCCTGAGATTATCAGAATAGAAGGACAGGGCAACGGAGGTATGATATTGAACTTTGACAAATCTACTTTGGCTCAACTGATGGGTGCAGCAGGACAAGCTCCTGCCAATGGAGAGTTTACCGATGTAGATGGAGAGAAGTACAATAACTTTGTTTCCACCCCTATGTACAAAACCAATTACGGACCGTTGAACATCAAGATAGTTGATCCGTTGAAGGTTCGCACGGGTTCTTATTTGATAAGAATAGAGCCATCGACTTCCGGCAACATGAATGAAAGTGATTGGGTGTTGACGAATGCCGATCCTACAAAGCCGGTTTACGATGATGTGATGTCGGTTCGTTCTGCTCGTCCGATAGGAGAGGTTAACGAAGAGATAATATTCGAATTGGGTATATCCATACAGTTGACCAATGTAAGCAACATTGCAAACAGCAATGCAGCGACATTGTCGGCGATAGAAGCAAAGGGAGGCGATTTGATCGCAGGTTCGTTGCTTTCTTCATCTGTAACTTTTGCCAATTCGTCTAAGGCATGGTTGGGCGGCGTTGCAGACAACGATGCCAATCAAGCAACCGATTGGATACGTGCAGGTGCAGTTACCGGTGCCGATGAAGAAAACTTAGGAAATGCTTGGTTGGATTACTACTATACGGGAGCTATAGATCCTGCCACAAGTATCGCAAGAAAGAAAGCCTTGGATCCTAAATCTGAATACGAGGCTTGTGCCGGCGGTTGGTGGGCTCCGTACAGACTCACATCTTCTGCATCGCAATATTTCCACCCTGCATTCAACGAAGCATATTATATGACGGCGGAGGACGTATCCGACTATGCTGCAGACAGCTCTACATTGGTAAATCCGTTAAAGATACCGAGCTTGATGCTAAATGACATGAACAATTTGGCGTCTGTCGATATAGTATTCACCAATGACAAGTCTAAATGGACGAGATGCCCTGTGATAGAAATGGGAACAGATGTCCTTTTGACAGAAGGCGGTGCCAAGAGATTTGCGTTAAGAGACCATCCATCGGTGGATAAGAACGGAAATCCTGATGGCAGCAGTACAAAAGGTATGGGTTGGTTCCCGGGATATGCAATCAACCTTGAAACAGGAGAGAGATTGAACCTTATATTCGGAGAAAACTCCTCTTTGGGTCATCATAACGGAAGAGACTTGTTGTGGAATCCTTCACCAGTTTCAGCAGATGCCGGTGGCTATGTATTCGGAGGTATGCATTACATCTACGTTTTGGGAACTTCGCAAGTACGATACAAAACCGAAACAGTTAACCCTACTCGTTACGATGCCGGTCAGTGGGCGTACGGAATCTTGAAAGATCTTGCTGATGTAACAAGATTGCACGAGACAGGACGTAACGGAGTTAGCAATGAAGAAGCAATAAAGAAGGCTCACCAATTATTCTCCGCTGTAATGTGGGTTGGTATGCCGATAGCCTCTTGCTTCGAATACGGAAACGCAAACGTAGAACTATCGAAGAAATCTCAATCCTTGATACCTACCGATGCAACCGTATCAATCAGGGTGAGAAAGCCTTATGCAAAGAATTGGTCTAACTTCAACGGTGGAGCATTGAGTTCTAACGCAATGAATAACGACTATCCGATGTATCAATTCACAATAGATGCAGGATTGGCTACAATCGTGGGACATAAAGAAACGGCAGAGAGTGCTTTGGATAACATAACCGTTGTTCCAAACCCATACTTCGCAGCCTCGATTTATGAACAAGACCAAATACAAAATCTTGTAAAGATAACCAATCTTCCACCTGATTGTTACATCACTATTTACTCTGTGGACGGAACCGTAATAAGAAAGTTGAGAGGACCTTCGGCTTCCTTAGTTTCGGGAGGAGGAACGGCTCTTACTTCGGTCGATTGGGATTTGAAGAACCATAAGGGCTTACCTATCTCAGGAGGAGTTTACTTAATTCATATCAAAGCAGATGGCGTTGGTGAGAAGTTGATTAAATGGTTCGGCTCACTAAGACCGGTTGACTTAAATTCGTTCCAATAAACCGACAATCAACAGCGTAAATAATTTATAAGAGATAAAGAATATGAAAAACATACATAGAATATTGACATGCGTTGTGTTTGGCATCTTATTGATGCCGAACATGACGGCAAACGCAGGAAATGATGACAGACGGGGAACATCCGGAGCGGGGGAATTATTGATAAACCCTTGGGTCAGGAGTTCCGGCTGGGGAGGTGTTAACACTGCTTGCGGCAGCGGAATAGACGCTTTGTTCAGCAATGTCGCAGGTTTGGCACACACAACCGGAACAGAGGCAACCTTCGGCTATACTGCATGGTTACAGAATTCCGACATAAGCAACATTGCGGTCGGATTGGCTCAAAGCCTTGGTGATTACGGAGTGTTGGGATTGACGGTTAACTCCATGAACTTCGGAACAATAGAAAGAACCAAGGAAGGCAGCCCTGAGATAGGAAACAACGGAACATACAAGATAAGCATGATGAACATTGCTGTTTCGTACGCCAAGGCGTTCTCCAATACCATCTATGCGGGTGCTACTTTGAAGATAGTGAACGAGGGAATAGATAACGTAACAGGAACAGGCTTCGCAATAGATGCCGGTGTTAAGTATATAACCGGAGAAAATTACGAATTGAAGTTCGGTATTGCGTTGAAGAACTGGGGACCATCTATGAGCTTTTCCGGCGACGGTCTTTCTACCAATGCTTTGTTCCAAGGCTCCAATCACTACCAAACTTTGGAACAACGTTCCTCTTCTTTTGAGTTGCCTTCAAGTTTGAACATAGGTATGTCTTATGACTTCTTGTTTGCAGAGAACAAGCACAGAGTAACGCTTGCAGGTAATTTCTCTTCAATGGCATTCGGAAGGGACTTGTACACTCTCGGTCTTGAATACGGATTTATGAAGTATATGATGTTGAGAGCGGCTTACTCTTACGAAGACGGATTGACCAAAAGCGTTTATGACGAGGAGGGTGCGACTTCCATAATGTCGGGCTTCTCATGCGGTGCTTCGGTAATAGCTCCGTTGTCCAAGCCGAAGAACGGAAAGAAAGGTATGGATATATCGATTGATTACAGTTTCAGAGCAACCAAGGTTATGGGTGGCATTCACTCCGTAGGAGTTTCGCTCGCCTTGTAATACAAACGATTACACAATACAGAGGAAACAAATCGAAGGCTGTATGACAAGCAGCCTTCGATTTATTTTTAATCAAGAAAAAACAAGTATAGAATGGCAGAAATCAAGTATTATTCGAAAGAGGGTCTGCAAAAGCTCAAAGATGAGTTGCAACATATGATAGCAGTTGAAAGACCCGCAATATCGGCGGCCATAGCCGAGGCAAGGGACAAGGGAGATTTGTCTGAAAATGCCGAATATGACGCAGCAAAAGAGGCACAAGGGCTTATGGAGGCAAAGATCGCCAAGTTGCAGGCTCTGATTGCAAATGCGAGATTGTTGGACGAATCCAAAATAGACACCTCAAAGGTGCTTCTATTGTCAAAGGTGGAGTTCATAAATCTTGCTTTGAAGAAAAGCATGACCTATGAAATTGTTCCCGAGAGCGAAGCCAACATCAAGGTAGGCAAATTGTCCATCACTTCTCCAATAGCAAAAGGATTGCTTGGCAAAAAAGTGGGTGATATTGCCGAAATAGAAGTTCCGGCAGGTACGATGAAATTGCAAATCACTAAAATAACGAGGGATTAAGCCATGGCATCGGTATTTACCAAGATAATAAACGGGGAACTTCCTTCCTACAAAATAGCCGAGGACGACAAATGCTTTGCCTTCCTCGATATTTCACCTTTGGCTGAGGGACATACGCTTGTTGTTCCCAAACAAGAGATAGATTATGTCTTCGATATAGACGATGAACTTTATACTCATCTGTATCTTTTTGCGAAAAAAGTAGCCAAGGCGATAAAGCAAGCCGTGGATTGCGAGAAAGTGGGTATGGCGGTCATAGGTCTTGATGTTCGACATGCACATATACACCTTGTGCCATTGAAGGAGGTGGGAGATTTGAACTTTGCGAAAGAAAAGCTCTCCCTGCCTGCCGAGCAGATGAAAGCAACGGCTGAAAAAATAGCGGCAAAAGTGGAATTGTAAGTACATTCGGCTTAGAGGAGTCGGCACAGTCGCTTCCTCCAAGCCGATATTTGAACATATAGTGGCGAAAGTGTGCTATCCAATGTATGTGCGCTTTCGCTTTTTGTATTTATTTTGATGATGGATTTTGCGTAGATGACAGTGAATTTCCGAAATCCAAATTCAGAAAGGCGGTTTTGCTGCAACCAAACGCCGTTCC
This sequence comes from uncultured Bacteroidaceae bacterium, assembly GCA_964606345.1. GTDB lineage: Bacteria > Bacteroidota > Bacteroidia > Bacteroidales > P3 > Onthomorpha. Next base: position 23,518 of record CAZSFV010000022.1, read on the forward strand.
GCTCAAATGAAAGGCTGATTCGTGAAAATGAATCGGCGTTTTAATTTTTTCTTTCGGCGATTCATTTATCTGAATCGGCGATTCAATTTCATGTAGCGGTAAAGACTGATTTTCAAGCTGCTCTAATGAGAAGGTTCTCTTTGTTCACAGCGGACAAACCGCCTTGTGGCTAAGCTGCATTCGGCACAGCGGACGAACAAAGCATAATTCTTTTCATGCACTTTCGGCTTTGCGATTCGTCAATTCTTTGGTACGAATAACAGAATTGCTCTTTTGTTTTTACGGAAAAGCGAGGTGGTCGATGCTTTTCAATAAAGACAAAAGAGCAACAGCGTCGGCAGAGCGAGTTTCTGCAACCCGGCGTTTTATCGCTTTGTTGTGTAGAGGTATCTCTTTATGCTGCGTTTGGGAGTTTTCTCAAATTCTTCCTCATGCAAGTAAACGGCAGACAGTTGTTCGTATGCGGGCAGCAGACTGTTGGCTTGGTGCCGAATTTCTTCCAATACATCGGGGTACTCCTTTGCAGAAATTTGTTTTGAGTCCAATCTGTCTTGGTCGAGAAAGACCAAAGCGACGAGTTTGCCGTCGTCGTCCTTAACGAGGCTTTCATTGACAAATTCCAAGCTGTTCAATATATCTTCTATTTCTTCGGGATAAACGTTCTGACCGCTTGAAGAAAGTATCATGTTTTTGCATCTTCCCTTTATGTAAATATTTCCGTTTTTGTCTTTCAAGCCCAAGTCTCCTGTTCTGAACCAACCGTCTTTGAATACAGCTCGGGTAGCCTCTTCGTTCTTGTAGTATCCCATCATTACGTTGGCACCCCTGACCAATATCTCGCCAACAATTTTGCATTCGTCGGGAGAGTCCACTTTTATTTCCATTCTCGGCACAGCCTTGCCGCAAGAACCGAGCTTGTGCTTGGCCCAATCCTCGTAACTGATTATGGGTCCGCATTCTGTCATGCCATAACCTATTGTGAGCGGAAAACCGATTTTTTTGAGGAAGGTTTCAACCTCTTTGTTCAGGGCTGCACCGCCCACGATAATCTCGTAAAAGCGTCCGCCAAAGGATTCCAATAAAGCAGACAGGATTTTCTCTTTGAGAATTGCATCGATGACAGGAGTTTTCAGCAGCATCTTCACAATGGTTTTGTCGGCAAAAGGTTTCAGTTTGGTCTTGTAAATCTTTTCTATTATGAGAGGAACGGATATTATGATGTCCGGTTTTACTCTTGCAAAGGCTTCTGCCACAATCTTAGGCGATGGAATGCGCGTAAGGAAGTGTATGTGCATTCCTCTGAGGAATTCGAATATTACTTCGAACTGCAAGCCGTACATGTGAGCCATCGGCAGCATCGATATAACATTCATGCCCGCCGTAAGGTGAGGCAATACCTCGCAGGCAAACATGTAATTACTCAACAAGGCACGGTAGGAAAGCATTACACCTTTGCTCATCGACGTTGTGCCGGAAGTGTAATTTATCAGAGCCAAATCATCGAGATTATCTCTTTGGTAAGACACATTTTCTTTGGTGAAGCCCTGCGGATATTCCACTTTGAAGATTTCTTCCACCAAGTTGTAGGCACGGCAGTAATCTTCGTTTTTGCAACTGACCAATTCAAAATTCTGCATCTGTATTGCTGCACAAAGCTTTGGCATTTCGTCCGCATTCAGTCCCTCCCATACCACATCGCCCACAATAAGCAATTTGGCGTCGGAGTGATTCACAAGGTGGGTTACCGCATCGCTTTTGAACTCATGCAATAGCGGAACTGCAACCGCACCATACGTTATGCTGGCAAAGAAAGAGATCGCCCAATATGTGGAGTTGCGTCCGCAAATAACGACTTTGTCGCCACGCTTAATGCCTGCAGATTTGAAAAAAACATGCAAACGAGCTATCCGTCTCGCCACTTCCCCATAGGTAATAGGTTCTTTCTTGTAATCGCTCAAAGCAGGCAAATCCCAGTTGTTTTTTATGCTTGTTTCGATGTTGGCTATAAAGCTGTCGGTGTACATTACAGTATAATTTTCGGTTTATATACTGCAAAGGTAGGGAAAACTTATCAAAGCAGGCTTCAAGCAACAGAAAACCGCCTCAAATTCATGCCTACGTGAAAAAAAAAAGCTACCTTTGCATGTCAGAAGATTTTGACAGAAATTAAAAAAACATCAAGATATGAGTAAGCAGATAACAATCGACCAAGCAGTCGAAATGATTAAAGACGGACAAACCGTTATGATAGGCGGTTTCCTCGGAGTGGGAAGTGCCAACCGAATCATAGAAGCTATGGTAAAAGCAGGTAAAAAAGACCTTACCATAATCTGTAACGATACTTCTTATCCTGAATACGGCTCGGGCTTGTTGGTGGCTTCGGGTTGCGTCAAGAAATGTATCGTTTCGCATATTGGAACCAATCCTATAACGGAACAAAAAATGAAAGACGGTACCATGGAGGTAGAACTGGTGCCGCAGGGAACCTTGGCAGAGCGAGTAAGGATAGGCGGAGCCGGAATAGGCGGCTTTTTGACAACAACAGGCTTGGGAACCTTGGCAGAAGAAGGTAAGAGAAAAATAGAGGTCGACGGAAAGGAATACTTGTTGGAGCTTCCTTTGAGAGCGGATGTGGCACTCATAGGAGCATCTGTTGCGGATAAATACGGCAATCTTATATACAGAGGCACAAGTCAGAACTTTAATCCTATGATGGCAACAGCAGCCGATTTGGTTATTGCAGAGGTAAAAGAGAGCGTGGAACACCTTGCTCCGGAAGCAATAAAGACACCTTATCTGTTTGTGGATTACATTGTAAGATAGGGGGAGAGAATAACAAAAGGAATATTTATACAAACATAACGAAGAAATAAAAGGATATGGCAGCAAAATCAATGATAAGAATGAGAATGTCGGCACACGATGCCCACTATGGCGGAAATCTTGTCGACGGAGCAAGAATGTTGAACTTGTTCGGAGACGTGGCAACGGAGCTTTTGATAATACAAGACGGTGATGAGGGTTTGTTCTGTGCCTATGACAATGTGGAATTTCTTGCACCCGTATTTGCAGGAGACTATATTGAAGCAGTGGGAGAGATAACGCATGTCGGTAATACTTCTCGCAAAATGACCTTTGAGGCAAGAAAAGTGATAGCTCCGAGAACCGACATATCGGATTCGGCAGCAGATGTGTTGGCTGAGCCTATTGTGGTTTGCAGAGCAAGCGGCACATGTGTCGTTCCAAAAAAATGCCAAAGAAACAACAAATAGGAGATTGTAGAATGGAGAAACTTATAATCACTGCGGCAATATGTGGTGCCGAAGTAACAAAGCAACAAAATCCTGCGGTGCCTTACACCGTTGAGGAGATAGTTCGCGAAGCCAAATCGGCGGTTGATGCCGGTGCAGCAATAGTTCACCTTCACGTAAGAGAAGACGATGGAACACCTACACAGAGCCATGTAAGGTTTCAAGAGTGTGAGGAAGCCATTTACAAGGTTTGTCCGAACATTATATTGATTCCGTCTACGGGAGGAGCGGTCGGAATGTCTCCCGAGGAGAGATTGGACTCCACAAATACCAATCCGATACCGGAAATGGCTACATTGGATTGCGGAACTTGCAATTTTGGAGATGATATTTTCGATAACACCATGCCTACAATGCGTGCTTTTGGAAAGCGTATGATAGAAAAAGGCATTAAACCGGAGTACGAGTGCTTCGAAATGGGGCATCTCGATACCATTTTGACCATGGCTCGCAAGGGAGAAGTCCCCGGAGCTCCTATGCAGTTCAATTTCGTATTGGGGGTGCCGGGTTGCACGCCTGCAACGGTAGGAAATCTTTCTTGGATGGTTAATCAAATCCCTGCCGGTTCCACTTGGACGGTAACGGGTGTGGGTCGTGCCGCTTTCCCGATGGCAGCAACTGCAATAGCAATGGGAGGCAACGTGAGAGTGGGCTTTGAGGACAATATCTACCTTTCAAAGGGTGTAAAAGCTGCTTCAAACGGAGAATTGGTGGCAAAGGTTGTCCGCATAGCAAAGGAACTCGGAAGAGAAGTGGCTACTTCTGACGAAGCAAGACAAATACTTGGATTGAGAAAATAGTAGAATAGTTTTATTTATTGGTTTTGCGGAAAGCAATGAAAGGAATATCTCCCGATTTGCTTTCCGTTTTTTTTGTTTGTTCGCACATGTAGGCAACGGCTTTGGGCTACATGATGCATGGGGAACGCAACCTCCTTGACTTTACGCCTGTTTCGCAGTATTCAACCTCCCATTCGTGAAACGCATGAGCGGAAAGCCGGCAGTGTTTGTTCCGCTGAATGGATTCGAAAGGCGGTATAACGCCCACAAGGAGCGGAAGAGATGTGATTATTGTTTATTCGGACAGGTATGAGCGGTAGAGCAAATCTATGCCTTGCGGCAATTCTACTTTATGCCGCCAGCCGAGGGCGTGGAGTTTTGAAACATCTGTCAGTTTTCGCGGAGTGCCATCGGGTTTTTCGGTGTTATATTTTATTTTACCTTCGTATCCTACCGTGCGGCAGACCATTGCAAAGAGTTCTTTTATGCTTATCTCTTTGCCGCTGCCTATGTTGATGTGGCAGTTCTTTATTTCTTTTTCGTTCGCTTTGTAAGTGTCGCAGAAGTCCACTTTTTCCATCAGAAAAACGCAAGCGTCCGCCATGTCATCGCTCCACAGAAATTCTCTGAGCGGTTTTCCGCTGCCCCAAACCTCTATTGTGGTTTCGCCATTGTGCTTCTCAATTCCGTATTTCTTCAATTTTGCCATAATCTCAGCCTCACTGCTTTTGCCGTTCACGCCTTCTATCGGATTTCTGTCCAAATCTTTGCGGAGTAACTCCGTGTCATCGTTTTGCAGGCACTTGCCCAAGTGGGCTTTCCGCACAAGTGCCGGCATGACATGAGAGGTTTCGAGGTTGAAATTGTCGTTCACCCCGTACAGATTGGTCGGCATTACGGCTATGAAGTTTGTTCCGTATTGCAGATTATAGCTTTCGCACATTTTCAAGCCTGCTATTTTTGCTATGGCATAGGGTTCGTTCGTGTATTCCAACTCATCGGTCAACAAACTCTCTTCCCTAATGGGTTGTGCGGCATTGCGAGGATATATGCAGGTACTTCCGAGAAAGAGAAGTTTCTTTACACCGTACTTGTATGAAAAATGAATGACGTTGTTCTGTATTTGCAGGTTGTTATATATGAAATCAGCCCTGTAAATCGAGTTTGCCATTATTCCGCCCACGAAAGCGGCGGCAAGAAAGACATATTCCGGTTTTTCTTCTTTGAAAAAGGCTTCTGTTTCTGCCTGGTTGCGTAAATCCAATTCCTTGTGAGTTCGGAGCAACAAGTTGTCGTATCCGCGGCTTTCCAACTGCCGCAAAATGGCAGAACCGACCAAGCCCCTGTGTCCGGCAACAAATATCTTAGAATGCTTATCCATCTTATTTGTACTTTTATTCCGCAGCTTTGGCTTCTGCCTCGGCTTTCTTCATATCGGCTTCCACCATTATGCGGACGAGTTCCTCAAAACCGGTTTTGCGAGGATTCCAGCCCAAAAGCCTTTGTGCTTTTGCCGGATTGCCGAGCAGTTGCTCCACTTCCGCAGGTCGGAAGAACTTTTTGTCCACCTCGACCAACACTCTGCCCGTTGCGGCGTCGATTCCTTTCTCGTCCACTCCCTCGCCCTGCCATTGCAATTCTATGCCTGCATATTTGAAAGCTATGCTGCAAAATTCCCTCACGCTGTGAGCCTCACCGGTTGCAATGACAAGGTCTTCCGGTTTTTCCTGTTGCAGCATCAACCACATGCATTCCACATAGTCCTTTGCATAGCCCCAATCTCTTAATGCGGACAGGTTGCCGAGGTAGAGCTTGTCCTGCAAACCTTTTGCCATACGTGCGGCGGCAAGGGTTATTTTACGGGTTACGAAAGTCTCGCCCCGTCTTTCGCTCTCGTGATTGAACAATATTCCGTTCACGGCAAACAAACCATAACTCTCGCGGTAGTTCTTGACTATCCAAAAGCCATACAGCTTTGCCACACCGTATGGCGAACGAGGGTGAAAAGGAGTGGTTTCGCTCTGAGGCACTTCCTGCACCAAACCATAAAGTTCCGATGTGGAGGCTTGGTATATTTTCGTCTTTTTTTCCAAGCCCAAAATACGTACGGCTTCCAACAGTCGCAGTGTTCCCACGGCATCCGTTTCTGCAGTATACTCCGGCACATCAAAACTGACTTTCACATGGCTCTGGGCGGCAAGGTTGTAAATCTCATCGGGTTGCACCTCCTGCAAAATCCTGATTAAGGAAGAGGAATCGGTCATGTCCCCGTAATGGAGGTTGACAGCCCTATCGTGCTTTTGGTCTTTAATCCACTCTTTCAAGTAAAGATGTTCTATTCTGCCGGTATTGAAAGACGAACTTCGGCGAATGATACCGTGAACATTGTATCCCTTTTTCACAAGGAACTCTGCAAGGAAACTGCCGTCCTGACCGGTTATACCGCTTATAAGTGCTGTTTTCATATTCTTTTGTTCTGATTTACCGTTTTACCATGTTAACGCAACGTTTTTCGGACTCCTTTCAGCCAAACGGCGTCGCAGCAAAATGAAACGCCGATTCATTTTATCGAAACGCCGATTCATTTTATTGAAACGGCGTTTGGCTGCACTCCGTTGCCCAAAAGGGAAAATTACTTCTTTGCAGGGGCTTTTTTTCTTGAAGAAGGAGGGTTGGCGATAATGGCATTTACCTGCTCCTCACTCAGTTCGGCAGGATTGTATTCCTTTGGTATTTTATAGTTTTTGCCGTTGTGTTTGATGTAAAGACCGTAGCGTCCTTCCAAAAGCTCGGCTCCCGATGCGAAAGACTTGACAGCCGCCTGCTTTTTGGCTTCACCGCTGACTATTGCCACCGCTTGCTCGGGTGTTATGCTCTCCGGGCTGACGCCTCTCGGAATGCGGAAATTGGCATCGTTGTATTTGATGTAGATACCGAAGCGTCCGTATGCCAAAGTGATGTCTTTGCCCTCGTGATGTGCCAACACTTTGCCTACAAGGGCAGTTTGTTTATCCTTTTTCTCGATAACCTCAATGCATTGTTCCAAACCGACCTCCAAAGGCTCCACGTCCTTAGGCAGAGAGTAACTCTTGTCGTTGAAACTGATATAAGCACCAAACCGACCTATGTTTGCAACAACCTCCTTGCCATTGTAAACTCCAACGGTGCGAGGAAGACGGAATAGTTCCATGGCTTCGTCAAGGGTTATGGTGCCTATGGACTGCGTTTTTTTAAGAGACGCAAAGCGAGGCTTGTCTGTGTCGGAAGTTTCGCCGATTTGAACCATTGCACCGAAACGACCGATTTTTGCGTAAACATTCTTGCCGCTTGCTTTGTCGATACCGAGAAGTCTTTCGCCCCTTTCTTTTTTGCTTTCCTTGGTAGCTTCAACCTCATTGTGGAAAGGCTTGTAGAAAGTCCTCATCATGTCCTGCCAACTCTCTTTTCCTTGGGCTATTTGGTCGAACTGCTTTTCCACTTGGGCAGTGAAGTTGTAGTCTATTATGTCTGTGAAATGCTCAACAAGAAAATTGTTGACTATTGTCCCTATATCGGTTGGGTGCAACTTGCCTTTCTCGCTGCCATAGCTCTCTTTCTCATTTCTTTCGCTTATTTCACCATTGTCAAGTAACAAAACCACAACCTCCCTCTGCTTGGCAGGATTGTCTTGCTTGATGACGTATTCACGTTTTTGAATAGTGCCTATTGTAGGAGCGTAGGTAGACGGCCTGCCTATGCCGAGGTCTTCGAGCTTCTTTACAAGCGAAGCCTCGTTGTAACGAACCGGAGGAGCAGAAAAGGTCTCCTGCGCACGGGAACACAAATGTTTTAGCACATCTCCCCGGCTTACCTTCGGCAAAATGACGTTGGAATTGCCTTCTTCGTTCTTATCTTCGTCCGTATTGGGAGCATAAACCTTCATGAAACCGTCGAACAATATGATTTCGCCCGTTGTGTTGTATTGTTCATCACGATTGGAAACAGAAATCGTGATGTTGGTTTTCTCAGTCTTGGCATCTGCCATTTGAGAGGCAAGAGTACGTTTGCGAATCAAGTCATAAAGACGTTGAGCGGAAGCATCGGCAGCAATGTCTTCCCTGTCGAGTTGAGTAGGACGTATAGCCTCGTGAGCCTCTTGCGCTCCTTTTATTTTGTTTGCAAACTTCCTCGTCTTGTGATACTCGCTTCCGTATGCGGAAGTAATGACTTCTTTCGCCTGTTGCAAAGCCAAATCGGACAAATTCACGGAATCCGTTCTCATATATGTGATATATCCCGCTTCATAGAGCTGTTGAGCCACCAACATGGTACGGGAAACCGACATTCCGAGCCTTCGGGAGGCTTCTTGTTGAAGAGTTGAGGTTGTAAAAGGAGCAGAGGGAGACAGTTTGCCGGGTTTCTTCTCTGTTGCCTCCACCGTGAAAGTCGCATTGCGACAATCGTTCAAAAACTCTTCGGCCTCTTGTTTGGTATCGAACCTTTTGTTCAATACAGCCGAAATGGTATGATTATCCTTGGTGAGAAAATCGGCTTTGAGCTTATATTTGGTCGTTTGTTCAAAGTTTTGAATTTCCGCCTCTTTCTCCACAATCAGTCTTACGGCGACGCTCTGCACTCTTCCTGCGGAAAGAGACGGCTTTACCTTTCTCCAAAGAACCGGAGAAATCTCATATCCCACTATTCTGTCCAAAACCCTGCGGGCTTGCTGGGCATTGACAAGGTTGATGTCTATATCCCGAGGGTGAGCCACCGCATTCAAAATGGCAGTCTTGGTAATCTCGTTAAAGACTATTCGTTTGGTTTTCGCCGAATCAAGTTGCAGTGCTTCTTTCAAGTGCCATGCTATTGCCTCTCCCTCACGGTCCTCATCGGAAGCGAGCCATACCATGTCCGCCAGCTTGACCTCTTTCTTTAAATCCGCAACGAGTTTTGTCTTGTCTTCCGAAACAACATACTTTGGTTCAAAGTTATGTTCTATATCAATGCTTATTTCTTTTGAAGGCAGGTCTCTTATGTGTCCGTAACTTGATTTGACCACAAAATCGCCACCCAAGAATTTCTCTATTGTCTTTGCCTTTGCCGGAGACTCGACTATAACCAGATTTTTTGCCATTCGATAAAACTTTTAAGTCGCAAAGGTACAAAATTTCGTTCATCTGCTGAGGGAAGACGCTGTTTTTCTCTTTTGCGGCAGGGCGATGGAAGCCATGGGAGCTAATCTCTATTTTGTGAACAATCTTGATAAAAACTGCCATAACCATGACACGTTACGGAATTTTAATTACCTTTGCAAACTCTGCCGACAGACTTGTCGGATACGTTGATTTAACAGTACAAAGATGGAAGAATTGAATTTGAAAGAAACGTTCAACTTTATAAAGAGCCACTTCAAAGTGTTGGCTCTTACCTTTGTGGTTTCTGCAATAGTGGTTGCAGGTATCAGTTTGCTTATGCCGAACTACTATAAGGCACAGGTATTGCTTATTCCAAGTGATACCAATTCCATATCAAAGGGATTTTTGAGCAATATGGACAATGTCGACCCCATGAACTTCGGCGGGGCGAAGGATTGCGAGTATGTGTTGGATATATTGGGCAGCAGCAGGGTTATAGGTGCGGCTTGTTCCGAGTTTAAGCTCGCAGAGCATTACGGAATCAAAGCAAGCGGAAAAGAATTGGACGAAAAGTTGGGACGCAAGCTGTACAACAACATAAAGATCAAGCGAACCGAAAACCTTGGAGTGAAGCTCACCGTTTGGGATACCGATCCGGAGTATGCCGCAAACATAGCCAACTTTATGGCAAGGGAGGTCAGCGTCGTGAGAGCCGAGTCCAAAAAAGAGAAATACGATTCGGTTTGTGTTACAATAGAGAGATCGAGAGACAGAATAGTGAACAGCATAAACGAGTTGGTGGACAGCTTGTCGAAATTGAGCAAACAATATAAGATTTCCTACCCCGACGGAATGGGAGAGAGGTTTTCTCAGGAGTTGGCAAAGCAGGTGGCTGCAGGAAATACTGCCGCAATCGCAAGATTGGAAGCAAAAATGTTGTCGCTCGAAGAAGCCGGCGCACAAATAACCAATTTGAGGGACAGACTGACCAACCAAAGAGAATCTTTGAGGCTTTGGTCAGATTATTTGGAGCGTGCCATGGTGGACAGAGACGCAAAAATTCCGACCGAGTTTATTATCGAGAAAGCAGAACCGTCATATTTCAAGGATAAACCAAAGCGTTCAATCATTGTTTTGGTATCTGCGTTTTCGTGTACTTTGTTGGCATTGGTTGTTTTGGTAATCAGAGAGAGAGCAAAAGGCAACAAACTTTGCTAATGAGAGCGATAGAAACCGCAAGGAGGCTGTCTTTATCCTTGAAAGCTCGGATTGGAGGTTTATTTAACCGACTTGGTGATAACACAAGGGAATATCTTTGCATAGCTTTGTGCTGTCTTGTATTTATGGCAGGCGGTATTTATTGTCTTGCTTACGAATACTATTGGTATGCAGCCGTTCCGCTTGTCATTGCGGGGGTGCTGTTTGTTCTTTCGCAGTTTAGAAACGCAGTTTTTCTTGTAGCATTGCTCACTCCCCTTGCAATCAACATGGGAACGGAAAGCCTTACGCTCAGTATTCCCTCTGAGGCTGTACTCATTCTTGTGATGCTTCTGTTCTTTTGGCAGTTGATTTTTGCAGGCAACTACGACAAAAAAGTATTTTCCCACCCTGTTTCGGTTGCAATAATAATCAGTGTTCTGTGGACGCTTATCGGTTGTCCGTTCAGCGAAAACGCTTTGGTGTCGTTCAAATACCTTGTCTCGCAACTGTGGTTCATTGTTCCGTGTTTCTTTTTCCTTGTACCCTTGTTCAAGAATACTTCCAAACAGGGGCTGTTCATCGGACTGTATTGCTTTTCTCTTTGTGTGGTGATAATAATATCGAGCCTTAACTTTGCGTCCAAGGGTTTTGAATTTGACTTTGCACACTACGCTATGCAACCTTTCTACAATGATCACACCGCATACGGGGCAGTGATAGCCTTATTCATACCGGCTTTGGCGTACTACCTTTTCTATGGGCGGAAGATGGGGTTCGGAAAACTGCGAATGTTGTTTGTGGCATTGGCATTGGCGATATTGATAACCGGTTTTGTCTTGTCCTATTCGAGAGCGGCTTGGCTGAGTCTGCTTGCAGCCTGCGGCATTTGGGTGATTGTGAAGCTCAATCTTAAACCGAAGACATTGATTTGCTGTTCTCTTGCCGTTTTGTTGGTTGTGGCTCTATCCTGGAATGCCATAATGGGACGTTTTGCAAAAAATGATCAAGACTCTTCGGGAAACATGGCAGAACATATAAGTTCCATAACGAATATTTCGACAGATGCTTCCAATGTTGAGCGGTTGAACCGTTGGTCTTGTGCAATAAAAATGTTCAAGGAGCGACCTGTCACGGGCTGGGGACCGGGTACGTATGTCTTTCTGTATGCTCCTTACCAGAAGTCTTATGAACAGACGATTATAAGCACAGACGCCGGTACTCTCGGCTCAACGCACAGCGAGTATTTGCGACCATTGGCAGAGCAGGGGCTGATTGGAATGTTGACCACAACGGCAGTGTTCATCGTAACCTTCATAACGGGCATAAGAGCCTACAAAAGAACTGCCGATAGGGTTGTGGCAAACATGGCTTTGTTCATTGTGATGGCTCTGACCACATATTACGTACACGGGTTCTTGAATCAGTTCTTGGAAACGGACAAGTTGGCAGTGCCTTTTTGGGGATTTACCGCAATGGTGGCGGCAATAGACCTGTATGCCCCAAAGAAGACAAAACCCAACAGCCAAAAGGAATAAGCTCAAACGCCGATTCGCTAAAACGAATGGCTGATTCAAGAAAATGAATCGGCGATTCAGCAAAATGAATCAGCCTTTCGTTTGAGCGGAATGGCGTTCTATTTTGGTGTGAGGCTTTGTTGTTATTTTCTTTTGTTCTAAC
>CAZSFV010000023.1:0-33303 GCA_964606345.1 uncultured Bacteroidaceae bacterium
GAATCAGCCATTCGTTTTTCTGAATCGGCGATTCATTTTCACCAAAGGGCGATTCGTTCCTTCGAGGCATTGTTTCTGCTCTTTGTTCCTAATAAAAGGAAGTGCTTACTTTCAAAGGCTCGGATTTGATTAGCACCACAGAAATTGATAAACGTCTTTGTTTTCTGACTACATACCGATTGGCTGTCGATATTTGCCGATCGGCTGTTACGAAATAAAAGTACACGCTGCTCGAGATGTCTGCAAAATGTATGTTCGACTTTGTTTGCACACCGCTTTTGAAGATGTACATGGTTAAGGACGTGCTTGTTCATGTTGTGAATAAGCATTTGCGGGTTGCCGCACTTGGAAGAAATATTATAATTGACCGCCGACCGGTCGCTATCGAACTCGGATACATATCAACGACTTAAGGTCGCAGTCTTTTCTCAAAAAGATGAGCGTACCTTCCGAATCGCTTTCTGCCTATGCGAAATGCAACGTGATAATATGAAATAGAAATATGCCTCCGTTGCGATTGACAAAACAAGATTTGGGCATCGCAAAACCGATGCAAACACACTGTGCTATAAAAAGGAGTTGCATGATTTGAATTTGCAGGAACAACCGACTGCTTGCCTACAGGGGTAAAAGAAAAGGGAGACAAACTCTGTTGAATTTGCCTCCCTTTTGTGCGGGTGAAGGGACTCGAACCCCCACGCCTCACGGCACCAGATCCTAAGTCTGGCGCGGCTACCAATTACGCCACACCCGCTTGGTTTGCGTTTGCAAAGGTAGTACTTCTTTCCATTTCTACCAAATAATTTGAAGTCTTTTTTGTCATTCTATGCAAACCTTTTTTGCAAACGCTTCTATTTCAACCCCATTTTCTTCACCAACAACGGAGTTATGTCTTCGCTGTCTTCCGAATACCAAAGTATGCCGTTACTTTCAAAGATGTATGTATACTTGTTGTCTTTTGCTATTTCGGAAACCGCTCCTTTGATTTTCTCAACAAGAACATTCATCAATTCAGCCTGTTTGTTTTGCAAATCAAGTTGGGCATTCTGCTGAAAGGTTTCCATTCTCTCCATAACGCCTCTGATTTCGTTCTCTTTGTTTGACTTCAACAAATCGGTAAGTTGGTCTTTTTTGGCTTCATATTCTTGCACCAAGCGGGTGTATTCGCTTTGCATGGCTTTCAATTCCGATTCCAATTCGGCTGTATAGCTTTTGAGTACGTTTTGAACGGAATCTGCCTCGGGCATTCTTTTCATCAGTTCACTTGAATTGAAATGTCCTAACTTTACTGCCTTTTGTGCGTACAATCCTCCTGCGAATGTGAATATCGCTGCCAATACCAATACTTGAAATGTTCTCTTCATTCTCTTATCTGTTGTTTTGTTACTATTCTGTTGCAAAGATACGTCTTTTTTGCTGTTCGTTATCGTTTGGAAGAATTTATTTTGTAGCCGAGTTCTGCCAACACAAGTTCGCTGATGTCCGTTTTGCTGTCGACATATAGAATTGTTGCGCCTCCGGATTTGTCGAATACGACTGAATAGTTCTTTTCGGCTGCGACTTTTTCTATTGCGTTATAAATTCTGTCTTGTATCGGTTTTACTAATTCGGAACGTTTTTTTGCCAAGTCGCCTTCGTTGCCAAAGCGTTGCTTTTGAATATTTTTAGCTTCTTTTTCGGCTGCTATGATTTCGTTTTCCTTTTGTGTTTTAAGGTCTGCCGGCAAAAGGACTGCCTCTGCTTGAAAGGCTTTGTAGAGTTTGTCTACCGCCTGGAACTTGGCTTCCACTTCCTTCTGCCATTGCAAAGATACTTCTTCAAGTTCCTTTTGTGCTTGTTTGTATTCCGGTACATTGTTAAGGATATACTCTGTATCTACACAAGCATACTTCTGTGCATATGCACAAACGGCTGCCACCGACAATAATACTGCAATCAATAGTCTTTTCATAATATGTTTCTTTTTACTAATCTATCGAACCATTTATGGAGAAGTGGAAATGCGAACCGTTTTTGCCTGCTGCGGACGGCACATCGTCAAATCCGTAACCCCAATCTATGCCGAGCGTTCCGAACATTTGCATGAATATTCTTATTCCGACACCGGCAGAACGGTACATCTTGAACGGTTCAAAGCTCTGGAAATTTGCCCAAGAGTTTCCTCCTTCAAAGAATCCCAAGGCATAAACAGATGCCATAGGGTTTAGGGTTATCGGATAGCGAACCTCCATTGTGTATTTATCAAAAACGGTGGCTCCTTTGTCGGGATTTAGGCAGTTGTTGTCGTATCCTCTCAACGAAACGAGTTCTCGTCCGTCCAAAGAGTAGCCTGTCAAACCGTCTCCACCCAAATAGAACCTCTCGAAAGGAGAATAGCCGACTTCGCTATTGTATTGACCCAAGAAACCGAACCTTGCCCTTGTGGAAATAACAAGATCGTCAACCACATTGAAGTACCAAGCTGCTTTAACGTTGACTTTATAGTACTCAAGCCACTTATACTTCTCTGTATCGGACATTGTGGAGTAATCTTTGTTGTTGAACAAAGAATATGGCAACGTGAGCTGTGTGGATACGGTTACTTCCGAACCCTGACGTGGGTAAATAGGTTGGTCTATCGAGTTTCTTGATATGCTGAAATTGTAGTTTATATTGTTCGATACTCCCGATGCAAGCACGAAGCTCGGATAATTCTTGACGTTGTATTGCTGATAGGTCAATCCTTGACTGAAAATGAAGTAGTCATCGGGCCATTTCAGACGTTTTGCCAAAGAAACGGAAGTTCCGAATATGCCCATGTAGTAGTCTCTCGTGCCGGAAGTGTTCCAATATCCGTCGTCCTGATAAGAGTAATAAACTCCCACCGTGAGCGATTGCGGCTTTCTTCCTCCCAACCACGGTTCGGTGAACGACAAACTGACAAGGCTGTAATACGTTCCGTTTGTTTGCAACCGCAGACTCAAACGCTGTCCGTCTCCTGTCGGAAATGGTCTCCATGCATTTTTCTTGAAGAATTTCTGTGCCGAAAAATTGGTTAGGGATATGCCCGCCGTGAATATAACCATGTTGGCGCCCCAACCTCCGGATACTTCAAATGTGGAACTCGTTTTTTCTTCTAACTGATACTCTATGTCGACCGTTCCGCTTTCCGGGTTAGGCTTTATGTCGGGATTGATTTTCTCGGGGTCAAAATAGTTCAACTGCTGTATCTCTCTTATTGAGCGGTACACGTTATCTCTGCTGAACAACTCTCCGGGGTAGGTCTTCAATTCTCTCATGACGACATAGTCATTTGTTACCGTGTTTCCGCTTAGCGATACTTTGCCTATGCGAGCTTGCTTCCCCTCATAAACTCTCATTTCGATGTTTATGGTATCATTGCTTACGTTTGTTTCAACCGGAATGACACGAAAGAACAAGTAACCGTCGTCTGTGTACAAGGAATAGATGTCCGTACCTGTTGGATCGTACTGCAGATTTCTGTCCAACAAGGATTTGTTATACGGATCGCCTTTATTTATTCTCAATCGCTTTGACAAATCCTCCGAAGAATACTTTGTGTTTCCTACCCACGTAATATCACCGAAGTAATACTTGTTTCCCTCGTGGATTTTCATGTCTATAATCAATGATTTTTTCTCTTTCTTTTTGCGAGTAAAGAAGTTACGCTTTTCTTTTGTTATCATGTGCGTTGTGTCCCACACAATCCTTGCGTCTCTGTATCCCTCATCGTTATACTTTGATATAATATTTTGTTTGTCCTCCTTATACTTATCCTCAAGAAAGCGAGATGATTTCCAAATCCGCCACCAACGATACTCCTTTATGTCTTTCATTTTAGCCCTCAGCTTCTTGTCGGCTATCGCTTCGTTACCATCTATGTTTATTTTTGATATGCGTATTTTGCTTCCCTTGTCTATACGAAAAGTAAGGAACACCTCATTGCGCAATATGTTGGTGTCTTGTTTCTCATTTATTTCCGTCTTTACCGAATAATAACCCTTATCCGCAAAGTAGTCGTAGATTACATTGATACAGTTATTTTTCATGTTCTCTGTTACGACATCTCCCGATGCGATGTGCATCTTTTCTTTCAGTTTGTCGGCTTCCGCTCGTTTAACGCCCTCTATTTTGAACGCTGCCAAACGTGGTTTGGTCGTAAGCTTATAAACAAGAGATATTGTTCTGCCCTCGACCCTGGAAACGAGGATTTGCACGTCTTCAAACACGCCTTGTCGCCACAGCTTATCGATTGCAGTACTTATCTTATCGCTCGGAAGATATATCTTTTCCCCAACCGATATTCCGGACAGCAATATAACGGAATTATGATCTAAATGATCCGCACCTTCAACCGTTATGCTTCCTACCTCATACTCCTTTGGAGAATAGTAATCCAAATTGATGCCGCCACTTTGTGCAAACAGCATACCCGCCCCGCACACCAGCAATACAAACAACGATAATATCTTATTTATTCCTTTTCTTTTTTCCATCGGTAAACCGGAATTTTTCCACCTTATCGGTAAACGTCCGATTTTAGATTTAATTTTGTTCGCCATCTGTTTTGTCGTTTTCTTTCAACTGCTCACTCGTTTTGCCGAAGCGGCGTTCCCTTTTTTGATAGTCCACAATCGCCTCATACAGATTTTGTTTACTGAAATCCGGCCACAAAACAGGCGTAAAGTAAAGCTCCGAATAAGCGAGCTGCCACAAAAGATAGTTACTCAATCTGTACTCTCCGCTCGTACGAATCAATAAATCGGGGTCGGGATACTCTGCTGTTGTCAGTTGTGATGATATGTAGCTTTGATTTATATCCTCAATATTTATTTCTTTCCTCACCGCCTGCCCTGCAACTTTCCTTACCATCTCGGTAATCTCCCAACGAGAGGAATAATTCAAGGCAAGCACCAGCACCATTCCGGTATTTCTGCTCGTCCTGTCGATACACTCATTCAAGGCATTGCGAGTTTCCACAGCTATATGTTCCCTATCGCCGATACAGGTCAACTTTATATTGTTATCCATCAAAGTTTTCTCCTCACTGGCTATCGTTGTAACCAACATAGACATCAAAGCATCTATCTCTTCCTTCGGTCTGTTCCAATTTTCCGTAGAAAAAGTATACAGGGTCAAAAAACCTACGCCCAATTCTGCACAAGCCTCACATATTTGTCTCACCGCATTGACGCCGTTCTTATGTCCCACTATCCTTTTCTCACCTCTCTTTTTTGCCCACCGTCCGTTACCGTCCATTATGACCGCAATGTGCCTTGGTAACCTTTCTTTTATGATACAATCTTTATAATCCATCTTTTGTGTCTGTGGCATAACATTTTCGAATACACTCATGTTTGCATACTCCAATGCGACTGCAAAGTTAATGATTATTTTATAGATTACCAAACGGCAGTCCTGTTTTTTGCTCTTCACCCGTTTCCTTTGCCACAAGGAATATTTTTTCTAACTTTGCCGGCTCAAAAACAGGATTTTCAATATGAGAAAAAAACTACTTATTTGCATTTTTACAATCGCGGCATTCTGCACCGCAACATTAGGACAAGAAGGCAAGGTTTCGTTGAAATTCGATGCTCGTGCGGATTATAACTACATTCAAAGACAAAACGCCAACGACAGAGCCGGCTTTTACGGAAGGAATCTCAACATTATGTTAGACGGAGAAATCAATTCCGCATTTGAATATCATGTTCGACAGAGATTAAACGTTCCTATCGGTGAAATAGGAGGCTTGTTGGACGCAACGGATTGGGCATACCTTACCTACCACATAAACGACAATTTCTCTCTGTCGGCAGGTAAACAGGTTGTTGCCATAGGTGGATTTGAGTATGATTATGCACCGATAGACGGTTATTTTCTTTCAGATTTCTGCAACAATATTCCATGCTACGAAGTCGGCATTTCATTGGGCTTCAAAGATAATTCCGGCAAACATTCCCTGCAATTCCAATTCGCCAATTCGCCATTTGTCAAAACCCCTTTCGACAACATGTACTCGTACAACATTCTTTGGAACGGAAATTTTGATGCTTTCAAAACCCTGTACTCCATCAACATGATAGAATTCCGAAAAGGAGACTTTATCAACTACATAGCATTAGGAAATCGTTTCGAAGTAGATAGGCTCAGCTTCGAATTGGACTACACAAACCGCTATCACGGAAACCAAGACAACTTTTTCGAAGACTTTTCCATAGTTGCCCAAATGAAATACAGCATATGCAGCAGTTGGAACATCTTCGTAAAAGGGGGCTACGACCAAAACAAAGCCCAAATCGCCGGCACACCGGTTCATCACAGATGGGACGTGTGCGTTCTTCCCGGAACAAAATACACCTTTGGCGGAGCAGGCTTTGAGTTCTTCCCTCTGAAAGATAAAAAAGACATACGAGTACACGGCTACATGGCTTCGTCCGATGCCAAACCGAGCGAACTCATCTTTAACCTCGGTTTAACGTGGAAAATGCAGATTCTGAATAAATAATCAACAAAAACAATAAATCCAAAATCAAAATGAATTTCAAACAATTAGGCACTTCTCTCAAGAGAAGCATAGAAGCCTTGATTTTTCTCGTTGTATTCTTTGCCGTGTTTGGGTATTTGGGCAACAGGATGGGACTTGCCAACATGCTCAACACTATAATGAAAACAGCCTACGACCTTTTGATAAACACAGTACTTTACTTGATGGCTATAACCGTGCTTTCCGGAGCCTTGGGCAAGTTATTGGTGGAATTCGGCGTGGTGCGATTGTTGGAGCAAATACTCCGACCATTCATGAAGCCGCTTTTCAATCTTCCCGGAGTATCGGCATTGGGAGGTGTTGTAACCTTCCTTTCCGACAATCCTGCGATTATAACATTGGCAAAGGACAAAAACTTCAGCCTTTACTTCAAAAAGTATCAGTTGACCTCGCTTACCAATTTCGGCACAGCTTTCGGAATGGGGCTTATAGTGATTGTCTTCATGACCGGTTACGGCTATGGAGGCGGAGCATTGATCGGATTTGCCGGAGCAATCATTGGAAGCATTATTTCCACAAGACTCATGCAAACATTTACCCTTAGGGCATATCCCGAAATGATAGAAGCCGTTGGCAAAGGAGGTGATGAGGAAAAACTCTCCTTCAAAAGCGAAGGAAACGTATTCATGCGAATGCTGAACTCCATATTGGACGGCGGAAAAAGCGGAGTAGAAATAGGTCTTGCCATCATACCAGGTGTTTTAGTAATCTCGACATTAGTAATGATGCTTACCTTCGGTCCATCGCCAACAGGCGAATTTACCGGAGCAGCATACGAGGGAGTTGCCGCTCTGCCTTATTTGGCTGGCAAAATAAACGTGGTATTTGAATGGCTGTTCGGATTTGAACATGCAGAATTGGTTGCCTTTCCAATAACTTCACTCGGAGCGGTAGGAGCGGCATTAAGCCTTATCCCTAAATTCATCGAAGACGGATTCATTAACAGCAATGCCATTGCTGTATGCACCGCAATGGGAATGTGTTGGAGCGGTTTTCTTTCTACACACACCGCAATGTTAGACTCGTTGGGATACAGAAAACTTATTTCAAAAGCAATACTTGCCCATACCATAGGCGGGTTATGTGCAGGAGTTGCAGCCCATTGGCTGTACGTGCTTATCAGCATGTTCTAAACCATTCTTGTTATTCGCAACAAATAGAAAAGAGGCTCGTGTTCTTTCCATCAAAAAAGATACACGAGCCTCTTTTTATACTTTTGTTTCTCATCAAAACAACACCCTTTCGCCATCTTTCAATCACGACAGAAGAAGACAAAAAAAGAAGCGACAACCCACTGAAAGTTGTCGCCTCCGATAACCAATTAACCCACTATTTTGTGATCTAACCAGGATTCGAACCTGGGACCTACTGCTTAGAAGGCAGTTGCTCTATCCAGCTGAGCTATTAGACCCCTCAAAAAAAAGAACCAGTCCCATGGTTCTTTTGTCGGGGTAGCAGGATTCGAACCTGCGGCCTCCACATCCCAAATGTGGCGCGATAACCGGACTACGCTATACCCCGTTCTGCCTTTCCCAAACCACTCGCCTCGGAAAGTCTGCGGAGAGAGGGGGATTCGAACCCCCGGTACCCTAATTCGAGTACGACAGTTTAGCAAACTGTTGGTTTCAGCCACTCACCCATCTCTCCAATTCCATTCAAGCCCTGCGGCTACGTGTGAATTGGGATTGCAAAATTACATCTTTTATTCGATATACCAAACCTTTTCGGCAGAAAAATGAAAATAAATTCTTATTTCGCAAAATATCAGCCGATTAAAACTTCATATAAAACTGCTCAAACGAAAAATCCAAGACTCATATCCCATCTTTTTTCGTGTCAACAACTAAATCTCGGCACATTATTTATCACTCAAAAAGAACATTATCCTCAAAAATCCGAAACAAGAAAACTTTCGACAAACATACCGCCGTCTTCAATGGCTGCCATCTGTAATAATATTTTCCTTATGGGAAACACGGCTGTTTGCAATGCCGATTTGACAAAACAAGGCGACAATGCCATCAAAGCAAAATCTGCATTATAATCACCTGTCCTCCAACTGTTTTGACAAGTCTTCAACCTATTTTTGCTGAACAACGAATTTTTTGTTCAGTCTGCCTTTGTCGGTTGTTATTGTGATCAAATACGTTCCCGAAGAGTAGTTTGCAAGAGGCAACTGCAAAATCCCGGAGTTTGTTTTTCTCTCTTCGATTAAACGATTCAAGCAGTCGAAAACCGCAATGCTCTCAATATCATAATCGCAAACAATATTCAGCACAGTCTTTGCAGGATTCGGATACACCCTCACAGCCTTTTCCAAAAACTCAACCGACAAAATACTGCTTGAAGTCGTGTCTTGCGAAACTGTATCTTCCAAAACCTTTATCGGACAGATGCCCATAGGAATATGAACTATGGTATCGCAACCTGTTGGACGGTAGTACGATGCAATCATATCGTATGACTGTCTCGCCCAAGCCGGAATATCTTCTATGTAAGTCCAAGGAGAGACTATATCTCTTCCCGTTTCAGGATTTACCTTGCACATCTTAACGTATGGCTTGTACTTTGTCCTACACGCATAAGGGGTACAAGAATTGCCGTTTGATACATAAGAAGCTATGTAAATGAAGCTAAAGTGAGTGAATGAAGTAAGAGCAAACACATTATTATCACAAGGAAGAGCATTTCTTATCGAAACATAGTAATCATTGTAAAGAGTAATGGTATCATCAAACAACACTTCAACACAACCACTCGAACCGATAATCCCGGTACCGGGTCTTAACCCTCCGGCTATAAAGGTTTTTGAATACAAGGTGTTTATCAAATCCGCGTCCCATATCTCTACCGTAACGGTGTCATAATATGCAGTCGTGGACATTACCGACAGCGCTACTCCCATTACCCTTACGCTGTCTCTCACCTCATATCTTTGCGCTATTTCCGTGATGGAATTGGTGTCATTTTCTGTATCTATGGCAAACATCGCATCCATAGGACTACCTGTTGTATAAGTCTCCAAGCCCCCTCTCTCATATGCAGGGTCTGCAAGTGGAGGGTAGATGTACTGATCAGTGTAATTGTATTCAATCCATGCCGTATCCAACTGAGCCTTTGCTTCGATACCAATAAATAACAAAGAGACAAGCATCAAAACTCCTGTCAAAATCATTCTTTTCATATCGCTTAATGTTTGTATTATCATTCCGAACAATCTGTATTCCATAAATCCGAATCCATATTAAAATTATCCGATACCCATATTGCCGCAGCCATATTAAGACTTTGCAAAGATTGTGCATTTGTGGCAGCAGGAAGATTTGCTATTCCTATATTGTCATTCAATGTATTCATACAATTTGCCGAAACATGCGGAACATATTTTACTGACAATAAATGATAAAATACCCCCAAAGATGGATCGGGGCGGGTTCCGACAAGGGCATATCGAGAGTGAGGTAAGATACACAAGTGATTTAATTTGTTCGATACAGACAATAGTTCCACCGATGCAAGATACGTTTGTGTTGCATCGGGATTTAGAATGTTAATTGTTTGCTTTATGCCCTGTCCTTGAAAGTTGCTGCTTGTAAGAAGCAACAGCTTGTTTGTCTCATCGCTGTAATCCATTTCCAAAACTTTGCTTTCTTTATCAAAATGATAAATCAGTTGGGTGAAAGATATGTTTTGCGATTGCGAATGCAGCTTACTAACCATGGTAAAGTCTTTCGAGCCGTCCGTCGCTCCAACAGACAAGGCTATTGTGTCCCCTTTCAAAGCAGTTATATGCACAGCATATTCGTATGGGTCTGATGTAGTATAAAACAAAAGGTTCGGACAGTTGAAACTATTCGAAGTTTGCTCATTTGAAGGGTCGGCTATGTCGTAAGTCCTTACAATAAAGGTATTGTCCGGGAAAAGCCGACTTGCCGTTACAACGTGATTATCTGTCAAAGCGATGTCTTGTAAACATTCAATGCTTATTGGGTTTGGTGGCATGGAATATTCTACTTGATAATTTGTAGTCCCCGTAAAAGAATCATAATACATGAAGACATATCTTCCGAGTGCGTTGCCTATAACATTTTCTTCACGTCCTATTGCCACAACATATATGACATGTGAAGAGGGTTTTCGATACACTATAAGCGAACTAAGTTCAGTAGTATTAACAATGTCAGTCAATTCATAAGAAGCATTGCCTCCACTTATAAAAGAGGCTATATCGAAACGACCTGTTACACCAACATAATCCCCCTGATTAGTCAATCGCTTGCCGCAGAAATAAACAGTATCATCAAACACTTTGAAATCGGACACAACAACATCGACAGCATTTAGAAAGCCCATAATCACAGAATTTTGACCGTTTTGCCATGCTTCAAAGTAGTAATGGTCGATATTGGGCTTTTTACTCAAAGCTATCAAAATATCATCTCCATACGACCTGACTTTTTGAGCGTAAGTATTGGTTTGGATACCATTACTCACCGTTAAAACTTTTACATCAAGCCAATTTTGTGCTTGTGTAGCGATGCTTACCAACACTATTGTGGCAATTATGCCGACTTCTAAAAATACTCTTTTCATTGATGTTTGTTTTGTGTTTGAGAATTATTACTATTACACCCTTGTTTTGAGCTTATCTTACCGATATTCACAGCAAAGTTACAAATGTTTTCCAATTTTGAAATGGAAATTCGAGTATTTTCACCCTCGAAGAGATTGATTTTACTCTTAAAAATGGAAAAAACAGGTGAATTTTCAAGACAAAAAAATCCAATCGCAGAGTCGGCTCTACCAAAAGACCGTTTTATTCCGGCAAAACGCCACCTTGTTAGAACAAATCGCCCTTTGGAGAAAATGAATATCGCCGAAAGAAAAAAACGAATGGCTGATTCGAAAAAATGAATCGGCGATTCATTCCTGCCGAATCAGCCATTCGTTTTCACCAGTCGGCGATTCGTTTCAACGGAAACGCATTCCGATGCGTTTTGGCTATAAAACAAAGGGGTTCGTGCCTCAAAGACACGAACCCCTTTGTGCTGTCAGGCTGTCAATCGCCTTTATTTTCTGACTACAAGCTTTTTGGTTGTCAATGTTTGTCCGTTGGCTATTACGGAATAGAAGTACACGCCGTTCGACAAGTCGTCCGAATTTATGTTCAACCTCGTTTGCACACCACTTTTGAGGCTGTACGTTTTCAAGGTCTTGCCAACCATGTTACGAATAACCATTTGCGGGTTGCTGTACTTGGAAGGAATGTAATAATTGACCACTGCTCCGGTTGCCATTGGGTTTGGGTAAATATCAATGCCCAAAGGCAAGCTCTTGACCTGTGCAGACAAAGAGACTTCCGGGTTGTGATACTTAACAAAAAAGTCAATCATCGTTTCCACTTCCTCTTCGTTCTTTTTTTGCAAGGATACCTTTATCAGGGCAGGGTTATCGCTTGCCGGTGTGTAGGCTATGTCAAAACCGGTAAACTCTTCACCGGGAACCAAACTTACAAAAGGCGAAACAGTGTCTATGACGCATTCTCCGAAACACATGAGGATTTCATCGCCCTCGTTGGTTTGGATTGCCGAATAAACAGAGCGTGCCTCAAAAGGAGACGATGTCATGTTGGTAAGGTAAAAATAACTCTTAACCTCATCTCCTGCCGCAACCTCCACCTTTACGGTATCGCCGTTTGCAAGCTCATCGCCCTCAAAGGTTACTTTGATTGTTTGCGCATTAAGACCGATTATCGGCAATAACGCCAAAAGAATAGTGTAAATGTTCTTCATCATGCTTTATCTTTTTATTTGTATTATGTTACCTTATATCTATCTCATTCACCTGTATCACTTTGCCGTTGGAAGCCCGGGCTACCATTACGACAATACTGCTATGCTCGTGGTTTAATCCGCTTGTGTCAAGCAGGTAGGATTTTTCGATTTTTTCTCCCTTGGATACTGCCCCCGTTGTCAAAGGCAAGCCGATGAGTGTATTGTTTCGCAAAACATGTTGAAAAGAATAATCCTCCAATATTGTTCCTTGGTTGTTCTGCTTGCCCTTTATATTGCTTTCTGTGGCATATAAGTTTATAATCAGGTTGTCGTGTATATCTTCCACCGCTTCCACAAGAACCGAGACAAGCGTTCCGACTTCTGTTTGCTTAACTCCGAGAGAAATATTCAAAAGGTGCTGTTGCGAAGACAATGCCGCTGCAACATTGTTTGCCCACTCCCCTCTTCCGGAAGGCACAACATCTCGGTTTATGACCAATGTGGGCCAGGAAGTGATATTGAATTCCCGCCCCAATTCGTCTCCATATTCCGTACGCAGGTCAAGGTTGTCGTTTTCGGCTTTCGGACGCGCAAACACTCCTTGATGAATTGCCGCTATTACGATTTTGTCGCCATATGTCTGTTTTAGCGTTTTGAGTATCTCTGTCCCCTCCGGACAATTCGGGCAGTTCCAACCCGTAAAATCTTCCAATAACAATGCTTGTCCGTTTTGCATCTTTGTTATAGGGGTGCTGTCCGTTGTCTCTCCCCTCAATGGAACCAACCTTTCTTCTTCATTGAAATCCTCACAAGAGAGAAGTAGAAACGGAATGACTGACAAAAGAAATACTATATGTCTTATTTTCTGTGCTTTCATAATCAGAAACTGCTGCTTATCGTTACAAATAAACCATTGGAGGCAGGCACTTCTCTGCATACACCGCCTATACACATTATTCCGCTACGTTGTTTACCATAACTGAATGCCAGCCTGGTTGTCTTGTAGGTTGAGCCGAGCGATACTGTGTAATAGTGTACTTTTTCGCCGTCTTCGTTACCGTAATTCCATTGGTCTCCAACAGCGAAGAACCACTTACCTGCAAAATTGTACTCTGCCGTCAGTTGCAGCCAATCACCCTTTGCCCATTCTCCGTAGTTCTGCTCACAAAGCAGCCATTGAACCTCACCCCTCAGTGTGTGCTTCCTGCTTATCTTGTATGTACCGTCTGCAACAAATATATTGGCATAAATATTTTCGTTCTCGGGGTGTCCGAACGCAATAGGGTTGAAACTCTGGTAAGAGTACATCAAGTTCAATTTGAAGTCTCTGCTGATTTTTTTGTTGATTTCGAAGTTTATTTCCTCAAAGTACAAATCTTCTCCGGTCTCAAAGAACGGTGAAGTATAGCCCTCGGTTCCGCTTTGGTTCAAAGCATATCCATCTGCGGCATTCCGTTTTATGGATTGAACCCTTGAATAGTTAAGCTTCAAATCTGTACCATATTTTCCTCCAAAGAGGGTGTTTTTCTTCAACCTATACATTACATCGACTTGCATTCCCATTTCGCCATTCACTTGTGTGGCATAAGGATACATAGCCATAAGAGAATACGAATGCTGGCGGGTTATGGCGGGAAGGTAGTTCACGTTCAACATATTGCCGGTTTCGGATCTTTTGGACTTGAAACTCATATTGTCTATGCGTTTTGCTTCCAACGAAACAGCAAAACCCTTTATCGAATAGCCTGTTTTGAGCAACAAGGCTTCGCCTTTGCGGTAGATATAATTGTTTGTCGCATTAGGGTCTTGCCCCTTACGTGCATACTCGGCGGAAACGGAGAACGCTTTGTGCGAGAGGTCGAAACGAAACGCCGCCGCACCTATGTTTTCCGGCATATTCATTCTGTAGGGTTCGCTGTTTATGGTAACAATCTTAGTCTCCGCCTTCTCGTAAACAGAAACAAAACTTCCACCTATGTTAAGCCGTGTCGGCTTTTCTCTCAATGCAGGAAAAAGTTCGTTCAAACTTATCTCTGCATCTAAGCCTCTCACCAGTCCATTATCTGTTTTCCAAATATCCTCCCAATAGTAACGTTGTTTTCCGATAACACCCTTAACGGTCAGCCCGGCAACAGGCTTTGCCACTACCCTAAGACCGTCCATTGCGTTGTCCAAACCGAGATTTCTTTCCTCATAGGCTCTAAAAACCAAGCCGTTGCCAAATTGTTCGTAGTAATTTCCTACGGTTACTTCCAAGTAGTCCTTTTTGTATGAAGCCCAACGATATGGAATACCGGCTCCTTTGTATTGATTGTCGAAACCGAGTATAGGGTTCAAATAAGACTCGTATCTGAAACCGGCAGAGAAATCTCCTGCATTGTAATTGATGTTTGCAAAAGCATTGCTCAAAAATTTCTCTTTAACCTTTTGCGAACCAATAACGCTGTCTTCTTTAGACCTCTGCATATCGACTTGGAAATTGCCGCTCACCTTGCCTCCCAAAATACCTTGTGCTTCCACGCATATCGAAAAGCCGACAAGCAACAACAGGGGTATTACTCTTTTCATACGAAACGGTTTGTCAATCCTTCAATACCTTTTGAATTTCCTCTATCATGTGGTGTTCATCACCCGGAGTAAAGCCGACATGTTGCCAAACTATTTCACCCTTACCGTTGACCACGAAACTGTGCGGCGGATTGTTCACGCCCAAAGCTCTCTTCAATTCGCTATTCACATCAAGCACCACTTCAAACTCCCATTCCGAGCTGTTGACAAGGGGTAAAACTTTGGAATTGGTTCTGCTGTCATCTATCGATACGGCATATATCTTTATTCCTGTCTCGCTCTGCCACTGCTCATAGTTCTCTGCAAATGTATTAAGTTCCATTAGGCAAGGTTTGCACCACGTTGCCCAAAAACAAACGACAAAAGGCTTTCCGTCGTTATTGAAATCCTTCGCATTGATTGTTTTACCATCTAATGTTTTAACATCGACAGACGGCAAATGTTGCTGTGCGTATCCACAACAAGCAATCAGCACAGAACAAATAAATGTAAAAACAGAACGTTTCATTTTTCCTCCTTTTGTTTATCTGTTACGGAGAACCAAACAGTCGGTCAGCTCCTCCAATTTCTTTCTATATTCATTTTCCGGCAGGCTTTGCAAGCACTGCTTAGCCGTTTTGCTATACATCATCACTTGTTGCTCCGCTTTGTCGAGGCAATCCGTAGTCTGCAACGCTCTGAGCAAGCTCTCTATGTCGGCTTCGGATTTATCGTCTTTGGCAATAAACGCAAGCAAACGTTTTTTTTCTTCTTGCCCGAGGCTGTCGAGCAGAATGATAAGTGGCAATGTTATCTTCTTTTCCTTTATGTCGTTCCCATGCCCTTTGCCACTGTCTGCACCAAGTGTCAAATCCAAAATATCGTCTCTTATTTGAAACGCTCTGCCGAGCGTTCTGCCGAACTGCTCCGCCTCTTTTGAATAATCACATGCCCCTTCTGCTGTCTTTGCTCCAACGTATGCCGATGCTCCAAAGAGTGATGCGGTTTTACCGTCTACTATGTTGTAGTACGCCTCTTCGCTGCAACTCATGGAATCTGCAACATCTTTTTGCAGCAGTTCTCCTTGCGGCAGTTCTCTCGCAATTTTGGAGTAAATTCCCAATAATTCAAAATCTTCTTTTGTCTCTATCAGATGCAGGCAAACTCCATAAATATAATCTCCGAAAAGAATAGCAGTCTTGTTGTCCCAAACGCAATTAATGGTAGGCTTTCCTCGTCGCAATTTGCTTTCGTCCAACACATCGTCATGAACAAGCGATGCCGTATGTAATAATTCCAAAATCAACGATGCGCGATATGTGGCTTCACTCACCCCGCCGCATGTCTTTGCAACCAAAAGACTTATTAACGGTCTTAACCTTTTGCCCTTTTGGTGCGACACATAATCGAACAAACTGCCGAGGGTACCACCACCATTAGGCAGGCAAGCCAAAAACTTGCTGTCAAACAACGCCAACTCACGCTCAACGCATCGACTTAAATCCATCAAGTTCATTCCGTTGCAAAATAAAATCCATCACAACTTGCAAATGTACAAAGAAAAAACAATATGACAAAATTGTGTGAAACGATTCAAAAGGCAATATGTTCAAACATTCTGAACAATGTTTGTTTCCAAACAATCTATTGTATGCTTATCCTCTTGGAAAGACGCGTTCCATTTATGCTGACATTGAGGTAATACACTCCTTGCGGATAATGACTTATATCTATTTCTGTAGGCAGAATATCCCACGCTTTCAAAACTCTTCCGCCAACATCTACGAATTGGGCATTTTTCACCTCAAAACCCTCAGCCTCTATGTGCAGTATCTTATTCGCAGGATTGGGGTATACCTTCAAAGAGGCATTTCCATAATTAAGCGGATTCAACCCCTGTTCTCCGACAACAACAGTTTGTATAGGAGTCCATTGGGAAGTATCTCCTACTGCACAAATTGCTCTCACCTTAAATTCCCAACGGCTGCCTTGCTCAACATTTCGTAATGTAAACCGAGGGAAAAGGTTCACCTCCTCCGAAGCAAAATTTACTGCAAGTGCTTCCTTGTAATTGATTTCCCAACGCATGTAAGGGTTATTGTCTACTTCATCCCATGTACAGACTATTGTTTCGTCTCCTTTGCTTTGATAGTGTTGGCACACAAAATTGGTGGGTGTATGACAAGTCGAAGTTTCTCCCATTGTTCGGAAATTGATAACTGCGTTTTCTTCCGATAAAGCACCATCGCAATTTGCTCTCAATAAGATTACATAATCTGTGTTCAGCATTAAATCGTTCAAAACATAGGGACTGCTTATTCCGTTTATCGAAATGGTGTCTTCATCTGTAGTATTAACGATGGTAATGTCAAACGAGTTATTATTCCCATACACATTCCATTCCAACACTGCCGAATTTGAATTGATATTATTTACCGTCAGATTATCGGGGGCAAAGCAGCTGTCTTTTATTGTGAAATTTGCCAATTCGTAGCAGTATACCCTGTTTTCCGATAGTGCAGACTGAAAAGCAAATCGAACTCTTTCTTCGTCCATCGACTCATTTAACCGAATAACATTGCGTCCATGAACAACGAGTTGCAACGCTCTGAAACTTTCGTCCCTTTCGGAAATCAACAACACCGGAGCTTCCCCCGATTCCATTTCAGCATCAAACATTAGTACGGGGTTTGAACTTGTTGTTAAATTAAACATTGGACTGAATAAGGTATCCGATTTGATTCTCCAGCAGTCTTGCTGCATGCAGAAGCCCTCATCGGATTTGAACTTTATCGTATCCTCGCAGTAATACCGGAATTGTTCAATCGGATTGCACAGGGTGTGCAAATGCACAGCAGAAGAATAGATGCTCGTATCATTATCGGAAGATATGGCTCTCACCCTTATGGTATACGCAGTGTTGGCTGCAAGGTTGGTCAGTTGAAATTCATTGTATGAAGCCTCTGTTTGATTGGTCGAAAGCGTATTGTTATTGGTTACTTCCACCAACCATGCCGTTGCATTAGGAGTTACCGACCAGGCAATGGCGGCAGAATTTTCGTTGAACGAAGTTATACTGACATCCGTAGGCGGAAGAATCAAAACATTAGTGGAAAATACTGCCGTGTCTGACCAAAAGCTCTGTTCGTCTGTACAATCCGCCTGCACTCTGAATGTGTATTGGGTTGCACTCTGCAAATTCTCCAAAAGAGTGTTGGGGCTTACCCCTTCCAAAAGCACCCACTCAGAACTTTCTGTAGGCTTATACTCCATGTTGAACGATGTTTGGTTATCCCTTACCTCCCAAATGGGAACAGCCGAATCAAAGGAAACGTTCGCAACACCCAAGCCCGACGGAGTGGCACAATAACGAGCCGTAAGATAAATATCATCTATCGCAACGGCAGCACTCGTTGCCGCACTGTTTGTATTTTCCCATGCAAACACAATCCTTTTTGTTGAACCGATATGATATTGCGGCAATTCTATATGGACATTCTGCCACGTGCCATCTCCTCCCAAGTAGGTATTTTCTCCAACTTGATCATTTAACGAAGGCAGTCTGTCGATATTCAAAGCGCTGCCGGGACTCAACAAATACACCTTCAACCCTGCCCCTTGCAAGGGGGTCGGTGTTTTGTACTTGAAATCGATGTAGAAACTGACTGCATAGTCAGGTATCTCAAAATCTATGTATGCATAGCTGATGGCTGCAACTTCGGGGTCGCAAGCATTTGTCAAACCATTGTCATTGGAAATATAAAGCGACTTTCCGCCTGAGCCACTTGCATTCGCTGCCGAGCCAATCTCCCATGCATTACTTCCGGAATTGACAAACCCTATATACGAATAGTCTTGCTCGTTTTCAAAGTCTGTTTGCACAGGCAGTTGTGAAACTCCATCCGGCAGATACTTCACATAAATATATCTCCAATCGCTTACTGTGTTGGAACAATTTGATCGCACTGCAATCTGACACCTTTCGTAAGGAGTAAAACCGCCTACCGTTGCTCCATAGTTGAGAGTTGTTATTTCGACTCCCTCTCTGTCGGGATTGCTACCAACCTGCCCTGCCACAACAGACCATTGAGAAGATTGTGCATCTGCAGACCATTGCACATTGATACCGTTTTGGTCTATGTTTCCAAGGCTTAGATTTTCCACAACAGAGCAATCGCTGTCAAAGCCCAACGTTACAAAGGTTTCCACCGAACTTGCCTCCGTTGTGTCTCCGTTTATATCTATCGCCTTTACAGACCAAAGATAACGAGTGCCGCTCGCAAGATTCTGCAAATAAAATACAGTATCCTCCGATAGTGTTTCTGTGTACGTTTCTTGTTGAAAAACCTTGTAGCTTACAATCCAAGCGGAAGCATACTCGCTTCCACTCCAATGAAGTGTTGCTTGAGAAACATCAATGTCGTCAACCCACATTCCGCCCGGGGCAGTCATCAACGTGCTTTGAGCAAAAAACGAACTCGATGACACCAATAACAGAAGAACGAAGTACAATATCCTTTTCATTTCTTTTTATTCTTCAAGCAAACTCATATTTCGCAAACCAAAAGCTGTTCCTTATATCTTACAAATTCTCTTTGTGGTACTGAAATATTTTTTCGTAAAGATGGATACGGTCTCTTCCGATCACGTTATGTTCGTGATCGGGATAGATAAAGTAATCCACTTGTTTGCCATTCTTTATACACTTCTTTATAAACTCCAACGAATGTTGCATTACTACGGTAGGGTCTTGCGCTCCATGAATAACCAACAATTTTCCTTCCAACTGATTGGCGTAGTTCAACAAAGATGCCTTTTCGTAGCCTTGCGGATTATCGTCCGGAGAAGACATATATCTTTCTCCATACATTATTTCATACCATTTCCAATCTATGACAGGACCGCCGGCTGTCGCTGTTTTGAAAACTCCGGGGTTCTTTAATTTCAACGATATTGTCATAAATCCGCCATAGCTCCAGCCGTCCACACCTATACGATTTGCATCTACATACGGCAGTGTTTTCAAATAATTCACGCCGTCCATTTGATCGCTTACTTCTATGCTTCCACAATTACGCCATATCGCACTTTCAAACTCATATCCTCTGTTTTCCGAACCTCTGCTGTCGACTGTCCAAACAATGTAACCTTGTTGAGCAAGGAACAAAAAGAAATTGTTTGCTCCCGACAACCATGTATCTGTTATCAATTGTGCATGCGGTCCACCATAAACATATACTATGACAGGATACTTTTTGTTCTTATCAAAGTTTATCGGTTTTATCATTCTGGCATACAAATCAGTACCATCTTTCGCTTTTATTGTAAACACATCTATTTGTGGCTTATTCAACTTGCTCCACGGGTCTTCCGAACGATGGATTTGCTTCAGCTCTTTTGCCTTGTCATTGTACAATACAACCCTCCTTGCTTGTGAAGAACTACTATACAAATCCAAGAAAAGAGTACCGGCGGAATTAAATCTCACATTATGCGTACCTTTTTCGGGGGTGCATCTACGTATTTTCTTAGTCTTCAAGTTACACGCGTACATGTTTTTCTCCAATGGAGAATCCTTGGTTGCATAAAAATAAACCTCCGTCCCCTTTTCGTTGAAACCCTCTATCGAGTTTATCATCCATTCGCCGGAAGTAAGTCGATCTATCATACGTCCGTCCGTATCGTACAAATAAGCATGATTGTATCCGTCTCTTTCACTCAAATAAAGAAACTTGTCACTTTGCTTAGGCAGGAAGAAAATAGGAGATTCCGGTTCTACATACTTGGCAGCTCTCTCTTCGAACAATGTTTTTCTAAGCTTGCCATTTGACACATCGTAAGCATTCATTTTCAAATGGTTTTGCTTACGGTTCAACTTCTGCACGTACAGTTGCGTCCCTTCCGGATTCCACGTTAGATTGGTAAGGTAGGCTTCTCTTTCTTCAACGCTGTTGTCTTCTCTCGTTTGCAACTCCACTGTTTTGCCCGTTTGCGAGTCATAAACAAAGATTGTAACTTCATGGGATTTCATGCCTGCCATGGGATAACGTATAGGGGTAGGCTCTGCCTCCCTTGCATCTGTGTTCACTATCGGATACTCTTTAACCATCGTCTCGTCCATTCTGTAGAACGCCAATTTCTTACCATCGTTCGACAAAAAGAAACCTTTTTCTATGCCAAACTCGTTTCTGTGAACAGCAACGCCGTAGGTTATGCCGTTTCCACCGTCTTTTGTGAGCTGAACAGGCGACTTGTCGGCACATGAATACCAAACATTTCCATCAACCGTATAAGCTGCACAAGCGTTTTTCAAATCCACTTCCAAATTCTCGGCATTCTCTTTCAATTCACATACCTTTTTCAGTTGCTTGTTTTTCATGTTGTACCGAAATATCGCATTCGATTTTTTCCCTACAAAAGCAAATTCTTCGTTTGAAACGAAACTGACAGCGAAGAAACTCGACAGTTCTTCACCCACATCGGACAATTTAAGCGACTCCTTTTCCGTCTTGCCATCGGAAACAAACAATTCGCCGCCTGTCTTGGTGTAGGCATAATTATCACTCGTTCCGATAAAGTGCAAATTGTATACCGAAGTGGGATAATACTGTCTGTCTTGCAGTTTCTTAATATCAATCAATCCCGTTTGGGCATGAACCGTGATTCCCAAACATACGAGAATCAACGCCAAAAAATTTGTTGCTGTTTTCTTCATCATAGAATGTGTTATACTGTTTTAGTAGTTTTTCCAATTTCTGAATTTCAAAGAAAAGACGCCAAAAAACGCTTCCTTGAATATTCTCATGCTCATTTTACTTTGACCCAATACCCTGTCGGCAAAAATTATCGGCACTTCCTCTATTTTGAATCCGAGCTTATAGACGGTGTACTTCATCTCTATCTGAAAGGCATAGCCGACAAATTTTATCTTTTCCAACTTTATTCTCTCCAAAACTTCCCGTCTATAGCAGGCAAAGCCCGCTGTTGCATCACCTATTTTCATTCCTGTGATAAACCGCACATATGCCGAAGCATAATACGACATCATCACTCTGCCAATTGGCCAATTCACAACAGAAATCTTGCCGTCAACATAACGAGATCCCACCGCCATATCTGCACCATTGCAACACGCCCTGTATAGTCTTATCAAATCTTTTGGAGGGTGAGAAAAATCGGCATCCATCTCAAAGATATAATCATACCCCTGTTGCAATGCCCATTTAAAACCATGTATATAAGCCGTTCCCAAACCCAACTTTCCTTTCCTTTCTTCAATGAATAGTTTGTCAGGAAACTCCTGCATGAGTTTCTTAACTATATCTGCCGTATGATCGGGAGAGTTATCCTCCACAATAAGGATATGGAAAACCTTTTCCAAAGAAAATACATACCTTATTATGTTCTCGATGTTTTCCTTCTCGTTATAAGTCGGAATAATCACTACACTGTCAGAAGTCTTCATTTGATTTCCTATTGCGTTCTCAATAAATTACGATACGATTAAACGCCACACCCTTTCCAAACTCTTCAAATCCATGCTTTCTACCATTCTTGGCGAACGTAGGCTTATACAGCACAACACAAACTATCGTCAATACGTATCAGTGGCAAAATTAGCTAATTATTTCATTCCACATTACATTTCCGCAAGTTTTTTTGAGCCATCGGAATACAAGAGCGAATTTCTGTCTGCACTATGCCCACAACATAAAGACTGTTTACAGTGTTTCTTTCCCCGAACGCTTGCAGTATCGGATTTTATTCGTAAGTTTGCAACGTATAACAATCATTGTACAATAATTCAAAACACAACATATACATGAGAAGAAACATTGTTGCAGGTAATTGGAAATCGAATGAAACATTCAACCAAGCAGATGATTTGATAAATGATATAGCCGAAGGGTTGAGAGCTTTTGACAGCACAGATGTTGATGTTATTGTATGCCCTCCGTTTCCTTATTTGGAACTCGTACAAGACGCAGCGGAAGATGTGGAATTTTTTGTTGGAGCTCAAAACGTATCAAAGTTCGATAACGGAGCTTACACCGGTGAGGTATCGGCTCAGATGCTGCAAAGCATGAATATAGACTACTGCATAGTGGGTCATAGCGAAAGAAGGAAATATTTCTCCGAAACAAATCAAGACATAGCCGAGAAAGTAAACAAACTATTGTCTGTAAACATAACCCCTATCGTGTGTGTAGGCGAAGCCTTGGAAGACAGAGAAGCCGGTAAGCACTTTGACCTCATCAGAGAACAAGTTTCGCAGTCTCTCTTCCATCTTTCCGCAGAAGCAATAACAAACGTCATAATAGCGTACGAACCGGTTTGGGCTATAGGAACAGGAAAAACAGCAACCAAAGAGCAAGCACAAGAGATACATGCTTTCATACGGAACATGCTGGCAGAAAAATATTCTGACGATACCGCACAAGAAGTATCCATACTCTATGGAGGAAGTTGCAATGCCAAGAATGCAAAAGATCTGTTTGCTCAACAAGATGTTGACGGTGGTCTTATAGGCGGAGCGTCTTTGAAAGCAGCCGACTTTATTGAAATAGCAAGCAGTTTCTAAGCGACAAATGAATTACATACGTTTAATCGTCCGACTTTCTCACAAAGGGAAGTGGGACGACGGGGATACTTGGATTGCAGACATATTCAAGGATGCCTTGATTGGCTGTGGGTATGAAAGTTTCATCGACACCGCAGACGGTTTTGAGGCATATTGTCCACAAGATTGCTTTTCCAAAGAAAAAGTTGAAGCGGTCAGAAAAGAAGAATTGGGGTTTGTTGACAACTTTACGGTCGAGTACAGCGCCGAAGAGATAGAACAAAAGGATTGGAATGCCGAATGGGAAAAGAACTATCCTTCTGTTGTCTTTTCGGACTTTTGCATCGTTCGTCCTCCATTCAATCCCCCTTCACCGAAGGTCAAATACGACATAGTCATAGAACCGAAAATGTCTTTCGGAACGGCTCACCACCAAACCACTTCTCTCATAATAGAATTACTTTCATACGAAAACCTGCAGGGGAAACGTTTGATGGATATGGGTTGCGGCACAGGTGTCTTGGCAATTTTGGCAGCAAAAATGGGAGCTTGCCACTGCGTTGCCATAGATAACGACACTTGGGCGGCGAACAATGCAAAAGAGAATGTGGAAAGAAATGCTGTAAACGTAGAAGTGCATCTTGGAGACAGTTCTCTTTTGAGCGAGAAAGAAAAGTTTGATTTTTTCATCGCCAATATAAACAGGAACATTCTCTTAGACAATATGGAGGCATACGCTCGCAGTATAAGTTTAAGGGGTGTATTGTTTTTGAGCGGGTTTTTCATGGACGATGTTCCCATTCTTGAGAAAGAGTGTAAGAACTTCGGACTCGAAACCGATAAAGTGAAAACAAAAGACAAGTGGGCAGCCATGCGTCTTATAAAAACCGAATAACTTATGACAAGAAAATTGCTCTACACTGTTGTCCTCTTCCTTTACATGTCGACAATGTTCGATTTGCAGGCACAAAGATTCAAAAACTTCAGTGGCAACAGCGATACTTACCTTGACGAATTGGCAGAAATGTTTTCTTCCGATGTCAACTTGAAAGGAGATCAGAAAAAAGAATACGAAGCCTTGCTCACAGAGTACGGTCAAGTATGGGGCAATTTCAGCATACAACACAAGAAAGACATAGTAAAGCTCTCTCAACTCATGGCAAAGAAAAACGCCAGAGCAAGGACAGGTTTTTATGACTTTCTCCGCACACAAATAGCTTTCCAAA
Organism: uncultured Bacteroidaceae bacterium; assembly: GCA_964606345.1. GTDB lineage: Bacteria > Bacteroidota > Bacteroidia > Bacteroidales > P3 > Onthomorpha. The sequence continues at coordinate 24,655 of CAZSFV010000023.1, forward strand.
CCTCCAAACAAAGTCTCGAAAGCTACAACCAATGGCTCAAAGGCATGCAAGAGTACATTTCCGAGCATAACCTTAAAGTCTACAATTCGGCAGTCGTTGCCACCTATAACCTATTGAACGGTTCATATCTGTACTTATCTAAAACCGTACATTGGAGCATGGGAGACGCAGGCGGATATGTATTTAGGAATGACAGCCTAAGAGGAGTATACGCAGACATAAATTCGGAAACCGACCTTACCTATGGAACCTCAACCGATTCCAATACCATACATTCCACAAAAGGACGCTTTTTCCTTATGGAAAACACTTTTGAGGGGCAAGGTGGCATTGTAAGTTGGGAAAAGACAGGACTGCCGGGCGAAGATGTCTTCGTGGAATTGGACAAATACACAGTAGCTCTCAACAGGGCAACCGTCTTTGCCGACAGCGTCAGCTTCACCAACAAAGAATTTTTCTCGCATAAACTGAAAGGTCGGTTCGAAGACTTGTGCAGCGATGGAAAGACCGGAAAAGACGACAATTATCCACGATTTTATTCCTACAAAAAAGAAGAGATAATACAAAATATTTTCCCGAACGTTGATTATGTGGGCGGCTTCACCCAACAAGGCGGCAAATTCTTAGGCACAGGCGACGTAAAGATGCCTGCCGAACTGCGTTTCTACAAGGAGGGCAAAGTATACATTAGAGCCAAAGCCATAGAACACCCTTTCAGTCGAGACGGTATAATCACAAAAGACTGCCAGGTAACGATATACACCAATCAAGACTCCATCTACCACCCAAGCACCAAAATGAACTTCAACAAAAGCACCGGACAAATCTTTTTCAGCGACTACCGAGAAGGGATTTCAGCCTCACCATGGGTAGATTCTTACCACTGCATTGACATTTACACCGAAGCCGTCTATGCCAACTTGGACGATTACAAAATAGAGTTCACCGCAATCAAAGGTTTGGCGAGAGAAACCTTCGCAACATTCGAGAGCAACCAATACTACTCAGAAGAAAAGTGGGACAAACTGCAAGGCATAGACGAACAGAACCCATTAGTCCGAATACAAGCATTCGTAAAGAAAACCGGCAAGGAACAATTCACGGTAAAACAATTTGCCAAGTTCATCGGTTTAGATCCCGTTCAAGCCAAGTTGATGCTTATGAACGTTGCGCTAAATGGTTTCATCATTTACGAAAGTTACCGAGAAACAGCCATCATAAAACCCAAGCTATATGACTACATAGCCGCCAACCGCAAAAAAGCAGACTATGATGCACTGCGCTTTGTATCCGTAACCAAGGGCGAACCCAACGCCGTACTCAATGTGTTGGACATGGAGCTTCGCATGAACGGTATAGAGAAATTCACACTGAGCGACACCCACAACGTAACCATAAAACCATTGAACGGAAGCATACGAATGAAAAAAAATCGCAACTTCGAATTTGATGGCGACGTCATGGCAGGACGATTCAAGATGGCAGGTAAGGACTGCAAATTTTCCTACGAACAATTCTCCTTGGATTTGCCTAACATAGACAGCTTAAAGTTTTATGTACCTCTTTTTGATGACTCCACCAAACTCGTAATGATACAGACGCCCATACAGAACCTTAACTGCAAAATGCTTATCGATGAACCGAACAATAAGAGCGGTCTTAAAAAGACAGATAATTACCCCATAATGACCTCCATGGGAAACAGCTACGTCTACTATGATTCCCCAAAAATACAAAACGGCGTCTACAACAGAGAAAGATTTTACTACAAGTTAGACAGTTTCCAAATCAAAAACCTCTTCAATTTCAAGGCAGACAGCATAAAGTTTGAGGGTGTCTTCGTTTCCGACGGCATATTTGAAGACATCAAAGAACCTTTGGTTGTTATGAAAGATTATTCTCTCGGCTTCAGAATGGAAACGCCCTCAACCGGATTGGCAACCTACAAAGGCAAAGGACAATTCTACAACAGCATAGATTTAAGTTGCAACGGACTATTGGGAACAGGGCATTTGGACTACCTTGCCTCGCGTTCCTATTCCAAGAAGTTTGTCTTTCACCCCGATTCCGCTTTCTGCACAACAGACAAATTCCTTTGCTTCGAAAAGAGTGCCAAAGCAAGTTCGGCTGCCTTTGCAAAAGTCGAAGTATCTACAACAAGCGAACATTGGTATCCGAAAGCCGATTACATGTTTGTCGAACAAAAAGCCGAACCTTTCAATATGTACGACAGCAACGCCTTTCACAACGGCTCATTGACCGTAAGCCCTAACGGTCTTACCGGCAACGGAAGCACCCAAAGCAACGAAATGATAGTGAGCAGCTCGTTTACAAAATTCAAAAACGACAACTACACAGCCGACACAGCCGACTTCGTCCTCAATGCCTTGGACGGCAACAGTATAGCTTTCAAGGCAAACAACCTCCGTGCGGCAGTAGACTTCACAAACAGAAAAGGCGAATTTGTTTCCAACGAAGGAGTAAGCAAAACAGACCTGCCTTTCTTGCAATATAGTTGCTATATAGACAAATTTGCATGGGACATGGACAATAAACAGTTAGCTCTGCTCGACACTCAAAGCCCAAAGCCTGATGACTTCGCTTCAAAAAGCATTCGCGAGCTTGCAGACTTAGAGCAACCCGGAGCAAAATTCGTTTCCGTCCACCCTAACCAAGGAGGGCTGCAATTTAACTCACCGAAAGCCACATTGGATTTGAATGAAAATAAACTTTCTGCAGACGGAGTCTATTTCATAAGGTGTGCCGATGCAGGCATAAGACCGGACAACGGGCAAATTACCATATACCGCGGAGCCCAAATGGACACATTGGAAAATGCCACAATATTGGCAAATACCGACAGTAAGCTTCATGAATACCACAAAGCAAGAGTACACATTGCTTCCTCTCAAATCTATTCTGCAAACGGCTACATAGACTATGTGGACGATGACGGCAAAAAACAACCTGTTTTCATCAGTGAAATAAATCCTTTAAGCGGTCAATCCGTCGGCAAAGGCACAGTTTCCAAAGAAAACCATATCGCACTAAGTTCTGCTTTCAACTTCTTCGGCAAGATTACCGTTAATGCACAAGACAGCAATTTCCACTTCGATGGCGGCGTGCAAATATCCGCAAACTGTAACAGTACCGAAGCCGCATGGATTAAGTTCTCCGCTGCCATAGACCCACAATCCATATACATACCCATCTCCGAAGCACCTGTCGATGTAGACAATAACAGGCTTACAGCCTCCGTCCTATTTAACGAAGACAACTTTGAACCCAAAATTGCATTCCTTACTTCGGACACGGAAGGAGACAACATCATGCTTTCTGCCAAGGGCTACCTTACCTACGACAAGACCAAACAAAATTACCTCATCGCCTCAAAGCAAAAACTCGAAGACTTCGAACAATTCGGAGAGTACCTTTCCTACAACAAAACACGCTGCGACCTAAAAGGAGAAGGCAACATCAAGTTAGGACTTCCCGTCGGAGGAGCAGTACAAATGAACAATTACGGCAACCTAAGCGTCGATAAAAACAACGAAGCTGTTTTGCAGATGAGCCTTGCCATAAAATTTCCTTTTTCCCAACAAGCCTTGGATTTGATGGGAGTGGAACTGTACGAAGATTTAAACCTAAGCCCGATAGACTTGGAAAACTCCGCCTACAAACAATATCTCCGATACATATATGGAGAAGAAAAAGGCGAAGAATGGTTTGAAGATTTATTGGTAACCGGAGAGTGGAAAAGTGTTCCGAAAGAAGTTGCGAACACATTATTTTTCCCAAGCATACGATTAGTTTGGGATCCTGTCAAACACAGCTACATAGGCACAGGAAATGCACAGCTCGGCTACGTTGGCAACTACCAAATCAACAAAAGCATACGCACCAAAATACAACTCATAAAAACCGCCCTTACCACCGAAATACGTCTCTACATTGAGGCCAACCCAGACCATTGGTATTTCTTTACCTACAACGGAGCCGCCATGAGTGCCTTATCCTCTAACGACACATTCAACGACATTATCAACAACACACCGCGCAAGGACAGGGAAACAGAACTGAAAGGCGGCAAAATCTACACATATCGACTTGCCACACCTGCAGAAAAACGAAACTTTATCAGAAACCTCGAATTGGGAGACCAATACGAAGACACAGAAACAGACAACACGGAGGAATAAGAATGACTTTTAATGATTTACCATTGGCAACCGCCCTATCTCTCGGGCTTCTGACTGCCTACCTGTTAGGCTCTATTCCATCGGCAGTATGGATAGGCAAATCTTTCTACGGAGTAGATGTAAGAGAAAAAGGAAGCAAAAATGCGGGAACAACCAACACCATAAGAGTACTCGGTTTACTCCCGGGGCTTTTTGTATTGGGAATAGACGTTTTCAAAGGTTGGTTGGCAGTTTACCTTGCCAAATTTTTCGGCAGCAGTCTTGCCGAAATGAGCCACGACTACCTTGTTTATTATCAGTTGGTCATAGGAATTTTTGCAGTAGTAGGACACGCCCTGCCTATCTTTGCACACTTCAAAGGCGGCAAAGGGGTGGCAACCATGTTGGGTATAGTCATCGGACTGTTCGACAGAATCATTCCCCTTGTGCTTGCCGTCTTCATAATAGTGTTCATTGCCACCCACTACATATCCGTTTCTTCCATGAGTGCAGCCGTCAGCTTTCCTATCTTCTACTCTACATGCAGCATTTGGTTGCACTACAATATCAACACAGTACAACTCTGTTTCTCTGTCATTGTCGCACTATTCATTTTGTGGACACACCGCAAAAACATCAAAAGACTGCGTCGCCACGAAGAGCCGAAGTTCAAATTCAAAAAAACAGTAGACTGACACCAACAAAATCAGATGTTCTCACCCATGCCATAAAACGATTTGCCGATGGAAACATTCAAAATTTTTGATGACAACCTCGTCCTCTTCAATTCCGTATTAGACGACATTCGAAATGCCACGCAAAGCATTTGGATAGAAATTTACCGCTTCGGAAAAGATGCGATGGGAGAAAAATTCCGCATGGCATTGGAAGATAAAGCCGGCGAAGGCGTAGAAATAAAAATCCTTGTCGATGCATGGGGAACAGGAGCCGATACAGCCTTCTTCGAACCCCTTATGAAGTTAGGAGCAGAAGTACGGATTTACCGCAAAATGCGTATCGGCAAGTCCTTTCTATCCAAAAACCATTGTCGCAACCACCGAAAACTCATAGTCATCGATGCAAAAATAGGCTACATCGGCTCAACCAACATAACAGCCTACTGCCTGAATTGGAGAGAACTTAACCTGCGAACAACCGACACTGCTTTACTCTCTGTCCTTCGCCGTTCCTACAAAGACAGCTTCCGCTCATTCGAACGCTATTCTTTCAACAAAATCGGCACAAAAAGAGACCTGCATACCGGAGACTGGGTCTTCATACAAGACCTGCCAGGAATTTATCGTCAAAAGATAAAAGCCAAATACGAACGAATGATTTCAAAAGCAGAAAAAGAGATACTGATAGAAACCCCATACTTTCTACCGGGACACATTCTGCGTAAACTGCTTTGCGAAGCTGCCCAAAGAGGCGTAAGCGTCAATGTCATTACACCCATACACTCCGATGTTCATGTTGTCGACATAATAAGACGGCACTATCTCGGGTCTCTGCACCAAGCCGGTGTCAAACTGCACTTCTACACCGCAGGCAACCTGCACGCAAAAGGAGTGATGATAGACAACAATACCTTTTCCATCAGCTCCGCCAACTTCGATTACCGCAGTTTCCGATACCAATACGAATTAGCCCTCATAGGGAAAGAATCGCAACTCCTGCCACAACTGCAAGAACACTTCGACTCGACATTGAAATACTGCACCTCTTTCGATTACACATCATGGAAACGCCGATCCACCATAGATCGCATAATAGAGTTCATGCTTCTGCCGTTCCGTTACCTCTTTTAGACCGAACAGACCGATACAAGCCTACCTGTTCAACTCCAAAACACCATTTTGGTAAGTATAGAAAATACTCCTGCCATTCAGCACCTCTTCCCTGTCTCCAAAAGGATACAAAACCACAAGCGGAGTTTCGAAAGACAAAACATAACGATTCGAAACCTTGACTATGGACACATACGGCAATATGCTGTTGTAGTCCATTCTGCCCTTATCCGTCTTTGTGTAAGCCGCAACCGGAATATTGCCGCAAAAAACAGCCCGCTTGGCATCAACCATAAACATTTCACACCCCAAACTCACTTCCGCACGTTTGTTGAGCAGAATCACAGCACGCTTTTCCTTACCATTGCCAAACACGGCATACTCCAATTTTTCACTGCCATCGACAAACTCGTGAGTAAAATCATTTATTCTGAAACAAGCCTTACCACCCTCAACACTTACACCTATGCGAACACTGTCCCTCTCCGACAATCTATAAGTTGCCAAATCCGAACCGGTCGTTTTTTCAGCCTCAATCCTCGTATAAGAATATTGAGCATGCAGAGACAGACACGAAAACAAAAGAATCACAAAAGCCGAACGACACATCTAATTTCTTCCTTTCAACAAAGTACCGTCAACATCATATATCTCTATACCCGCAGGCGTACCATCGGAAAGGAAATACTCCCATTTTCCCACCTTCACACCCATTTTATACTGACCGTTCAACAACAAAGACCCCGTCTCGGTATACACCTTATAGATACTATCCTGTATTCCGTCCCTATAATAGTAGTAGGAGTTCAATTTACCATTCTCAAACCACGAAGTCGTCTCTCCGTTTGGCACATTACCCCTCATATTGCTTATTATGCAAGGTTTGAAACTCTCAAAAAACTTGTAGAACACCTCGTTCTCACCTCGTTTCACCTTTATATCGCACAAACCGCCATCTGATGCGAAGTGAGCCTCCAACACCTTATCCTTACTACTCACTATCTCCTCTCCCGCAGTATCATATACAGTCCAATTTTCTCCCATTGGATTGCTCGTAAAATCAGCCTTCGAAAACAATTTTCCACTCTCAAAATAGAATTTCCACACACCTGTTCTCTTGTCCGAGTCTACATTTCCCTTGTGTCTCAGCTTGCCATTCTCATACAAAGCCTCCTCTCCCACTTTCACCTTCACACCGTCTTTTTTCTTCATTATCGCCACCAACTTGTCTTTGCCGCTATCATATTTCTCTACAACAGCTCTTTCCGAGCAAGAACACACCACAAACAACATTGCAAACAACAACAGCGACAAACCTGTCCTTTTCGATACTTTCATAACATCAATTCTTTTCTCTCTCGACCGCAAAGGTAAGCATTTATACTGATTTCCAATCGTCAAAAGAAGAACAATTTCACTCTATGCTTCCTCAACAGAAGCAAAAAACGTCTTTTCGCTCTGCACTGCAGCATTTCTTTACCGTCCGGTTCATATGACTTTCTCTGAACTGTAAGCATTTACATTGCACCACACCAAGCAAGACCGCCGTGCCTTTTGAACTGCCCCCAAAAGAAAAGAAAATCAAATGTACAACACGCTATGCTGCTGATTTTTTCATACCTTTGCAATTCATTTTAGCACAAAAACAATATTGGAGATGAAAAAACATTTATTTCTTTTCGTTCTCGCATTCATAGGCATTGCGGGAACCGTGTTCGGGCAAACGCCTGCAACACTGCCGTACGGCTGCGATTTTGAATCGCCGGGCGACAACGGCTGGACATTGAAAAACGGCGAATGTGTCAATCAATGGCACATAGGAACGCCCTCCGGAGCAGAGAGTGCTTCATTGTTCATATCCGGCGACGGCGGAACAACAACCGTTTATAACACCGGTGCAACGTCTGTCGTTGTAGCCGAAAAGCTCTTCCAAACCGGAACAAGCGATTACCTGTCTGTCAGTTTCGATTTGACCATTGGAGGTGAGGGCTCGTATGATTACCTGAAAGTCTTCTGGGTTCCTGCCGATACCAATTATGAGGCGACAACAAATTACTCTGTTTATTATGCCCAAAACGATTATACCCCCAACGTAATAATGAGTAATGCCACATATGCGACTCATCGATTTGTGTGCAATTTGTTAGGAACACAGAGAATGACAGCTATCGTAGCCAATGAACCCAACAGCTTGAAGAAGTTGGTATTCGTATGGACAAACGATAACTCAGGTGGCAATCAACCCGGAGCCATAATTGACAACATCAGAATAGCCCCTGCCTGTCCTCCTATTACCGACTTAACAGTAAACAACATCACCGAGACCTCGGCAGAGGTAAACTGGAACGGAGGTTCAAGCAGCTACAAAGTACGCGTAAACGGCGGAGCGGCTGAAACCATAACAACCACAAGCAAAACATTCACCGGTTTGACTCCGAGTACAGCCTACACAGTGGAAGTAAGAGGCATTTGTTCCGAAACGAGTGATGCCGATTGGAAAGCAATCACTTTTCACACAATTCAGACACCTGCAACACTGCCATACACCTGCAACTTCGAAGCATCTGACGACAACGGCTGGATACTGAAAAACGGTGAATGTACCAACCGTTGGTACGTAGGAACACCTTCCGGAGCAGAGAGTGCTTCATTGTTCATATCCGGCGACGGCGGAACAACAGCCG